>CAWHKI010000255.1:0-32777 GCA_963829765.1 uncultured Isosphaeraceae bacterium
CCAAAGCTGAGGCGGGAGGAAACGCCGTGAGACGGTCATCGTTGCTTGCTCTGATGGTTCTTGGCGTGATGGGATTCTCCGGCCTGCGCGGGCATGTCGCGGCGGGCGGGTTGGCCATCGCCCAAAGGGGGGGCGACGAAGCCGATGCGCCTTGTTGACCTCGATTCGCATCGCGGGCTCGGCCGCAAGCCGAAGCCCCGACGACCACCGGCTCGACCACCGAAGTTGCCGAAGTGAGTAAACCGTTGCTACTGGCCGCCAGCGAGAAGGTTCCGGCGGATATTTGGCCGGAACCGCAGTCGGCTCAGGTGCGGAAAGTGACGTACGAGCCAAGCCGACTGCGGTTCCGGCCAAATATCCGCCGGAACCTTCTCGCTGGCGGCCAGTGGCGCCGGTTTACTCACTTCGGCAACTTCGGTGGTCGAGCCGGTGGTCGTCGGGGCTTCGGCTTGCGGCCGAGCCCACCATGCGAATCGAGGTCGACGAGGCGCATCGGCTTCGTCGCCATTGGCCGGTGCCAGCGATGGCCAATCCGCCCGCCGCGACATGCCCGCGCAGCCGGAGAATCCCATCACGCCAAGAACCATCAGAGCAAGCAACGATGACCGTCTCACGGCGTTTCCTCCCGCCTCAGCTTTGGTCGTCTCCGCCATCCGTGGAGACCGAATCGCTCCCGATTCGAGAAGCTACAAGTTTCCATCGGCAGGCCGTTCGCCTGCATCCGGTCCTTTCATCCCTGAGCCCGAAGACCGTGTCGGCGCGATTCCTTTTTTCAGAAAAAACTTTATCATTGCCACATCAGGCACAATGTGAACAATGAGAATCAGCAAGTGAAGCTGGTCCCTTCTTTCGGTGCGGCCCCCGACTCGAATGGGCCATGACGCGCGACGCCCATGCGTCGCTATGCGTGCACGATAGGGCGGGTTTTTCAAGAGGCTAGCCGATGATTGATGACGAAGCGACAAAACGATTCATGACGGCACATTGGCTTGCGGAAGTCGATTCTAAAATCAAAAGGGCGATTTGTCGGCGCGCTCGTGGAGGCGCGAGCTCCGACCGGTGCCACGCTGCTCGAGCAGGGACAACCCAACGATCACCTGACATTTTTGATCGAGGGAACCGCGGAAATCGTTCGCAACTTAGGAAGTGGCCGCCGCGACGTGATCACCCAACTGACCGCGCCCGCGGTGTTTGGAACGACGTCATTCTTTCGGCCGGAACCGCCGACGGTCAGCGTTCAGGCCAAATCGGAGGTCTGGATGCTCTCGCTTTATCATCCGGCTCACGAGGCGCTTCGGGCGGAAAATCCCCGCGCCGCGGAGGCACTCGCGCTGGCGGTTGTGCGCACCCTGTCGGAACACTTCGACCTGGTCGACAAACTTCTGACGGAATTCACGGCACAACATTTTAACCAGCCGGCGAGCAAGAGCGAATGGGCGGGGTTTCGTGCCCGTTTGTTCGAGGAGCCTGGTATCTAGCTAGGCCCGGCGGCTGGGGCCTGTTGTCAACCCGAAGGTCCGCGACCAGACGACTCAGATCGATCCGCCGGACGAAGAAGCTGAGCACGCGACCCCACGGACGGGAATAAGTCAGGCTCGCAGGTTGACGCGTACGAAGTTGGACCGCACAATAGTGTCAAGGGTGTTAAGGATGATGGATTCCCGGTGAACCAAAGTAAGCGTCTTTCCTTGGTTCGCCCTTTACGAGGCATCCATGAGCGAACCATCGTCAGTGACGAGTTTCAAGCATCGGCCGCCGGTCTTTGATCAACTTCTTGATACCGTCCGCGGATGCGGTTCCCATGGCCAACTGAGCGACCTCAACGATCGGTTGCGCTCCGCCCTGGGGCCGACCCGTCCTTTAGTGATCCTTTGTCCTCATGCGGATGACGGAGCGATCACGGCGGCCTGCTTGCTGCATGAATACGCGGTGCGGCGCGGTCTGCCCGTGATCGAAGTGCTCGTCTACGCCGGCGAGCGTCATGTGGCTGCACCCTGGCTCAACAACCAAAAAAGGATCACCGTTCGCGAGAGCGAGTTTCGCCTCGAGAGCAATGTCTTGGGAGCCGAAGGCGTTTGCTGGGACCTGGAAGGGTACCGCATGCCAGGCTACGAGCCGACGGACGCCGATATCGAAAAGGTTGTCGTCTGGTTCCAAAATCGCAAGCCCGGAGCCGTGATTGTTCCCCCCTGCAACGACGCGCACGTGGCGCACCGCGTCACGCGTGCCTTGGCCGCGATCGGTCTGGTGGGTGCGAATTTGACCGAATGCTTGGTGCTTACCGGTTGGACCCCGTGGGGGCCTTTGGCCCAGCCCAATGCCTACTTTCCTTACGACGCCGAGGCCGAACGAACCAAGGAATGGGCGATTCATTGTCATGCCTCGCAGGTCCGCTTGACCGATTACACTCAATATTGCTCGCATCTTGGCCGAGCCTATGCCCCGCTGGTGCGCGAGTGGGCCGAGGGGCACATTCTGGCTGGCCACGGGCATCGAACCGAGGACCGGTTCGTCGGGGTCGAGCTCTTCCAGATCGAAAGTTATGACGCCCGCAAGGCAAAGGGCTTTCCCTCCGACCCGATTCAGATCGCCCTGGGCATCTTGAGCGGGGATCTCGCGCCGAAGACACCGAGCCGCTCGCGGCCGCGCCGAGCACCAATGGGGGGGCCCCGACCAAGGCCCCGGCCGTCGCCCGAGTCTGACAAAGTCGTCGAGGATTGCCGCCCTGATGTCAGTGCCGGTCCGTCATTACTCTGGGATGGAAGTCTCTGTCTTTACTGATGCCGCTTTGGCCAGTCGCGCGGCGGCCGACCGCCTGAGGACCGCGATCCTCACCGGGCAATCGAGCCGCGGCCGCGCGGTCCTCGGCTTGGCGACCGGTTCGACGCCCGAGAAGGTCTATGCCCAACTGGTTGAGTGGCACCGCGAGGGTTCGCTCTCGTTTCGCGACGTGACGACCTACAACCTCGATGAGTATTATCCGATCAGCCCGCTTGATTCTCGAAGCTACCGGGCCTATATGCACCGCCATTTATTCAGTCACGTCGACATCCCACCGGATCACGCCGCACGTGCTGGATGGCACGGTCCCCGAAGCCTTCACGGCGGCCCATGCGGCCGAGTTTGACCGGTGGATCGAGGCCGACGGCGGGCTGGACCTCCAACTGCTCGGCATCGGACGCAACGGGCACATTGGTTTCAATGAACCGAGCGCATTGACTGTGGCCGAAGCACTGCGGCTACCGACTCGGCTGGTCAAGCTGCATCCGATCACCCGTGCCGACGCGGCCAAGGAGTTCGGCGGGATTGACGGTGTGATTCCGCGGGCATTGACCATGGGCATCGCCTCGATCCTGGCGGCGAGATCGATCGTGATCCTGGCGACCGGCGAGCACAAGGCCGAGGCCGTTGCCCGCGCCCTCACCGGACCGATGACGGCCGAGCTACCCGCGTCGCTTCTTCAGTCGGCCGCAGGTCGCGTGACCTGGATGATCGACGCGGCGGCGGCCGCGGGCCTGCCCTGATCGCCCGGGCGAATGGGCCATGTGATCCTCACGCCCCCGCGCCCGGCCGGCCGACGACCTCGCGGGCATGACCACGATCTTTGTGAGTGGCGATGGCGTTGACTGCGTTGATATAGGCCTGGGCGGACGCCTCGATGATGTCGGTCGAGGCGGCGCGGCCGCGGAACGCGCGGTCGCCGCTCTCGACTTCCAGGTCCAGCGTCACCTCGCCTTGCGCGTCTTTCCCTTGGGTCACGCTCCGAACCACAAACTCTTTCAGGTTGGCGCGAACGCCCGTGACCCGTTCGACGGCCTTGAAGATCGCGTCGACCGGGCCGTCGCCGGTGGCGGCGTCTTGAATGATCTCTCCATCAGGACGGCGAATGCCAACCGTGGCCGTTGGCAAGACGGAGATCCCCGCGGTGGTGTGCAGGCTGACCAACTGCCAGTGCACCGGCACGTTTTCCAGGTATTTTTCAATGAGCACGGTCAGGTCTTCGTCGTAGACTTCCTTCTTCTTGTCGGCCAGCGCCTTGAAGTCATGAAAGAGGGTCTCGATTTGTTCCTCGGTCAGGGTGTAGCCCATTTCGTCGACGCGCTCGCGCAACGCATGGCGGCCGGAATGCTTGCCCAAAACCAGGTCGGTGCGAGGCACGCCAACGTCTTCCGGCCGCATGATCTCATAGGTCGAGCGATCCTTGAGCATCCCGTCCTGGTGAATGCCGGCTTCGTGGGCGAATGCATTGCGGCCGACAATGGCCTTGTTGCGCTGAACGGTCAGGCCCGTGATCGTCGAGAGCATGCGACTGACCGGGTACAGTCGTTCAGTCTTGATACCGGTCGTCAGGCCGTAATAGTCAAAGCGGGTCTTCAAGGCCATGACGACCTCTTCGAGCGAGGCGTTGCCGGCGCGTTCGCCGATGCCGTTAATCGTGCACTCAACCTGACGCGCCCCGCCTCGCAGCCGGCCAGGCTGTTGGCGACCGCCAACCCCAGGTCGTCGTGGCAGTGAGTGCTGATAATCGCCTGCTCAATATTCGCCACGCGTTCCTTGAGGGTGCGGATGACGGCGGCGTATTGAAGCGGCGTGGCATAGCCGACCGTATCAGGAATGTTGACTGTGGTCGCGCCGGCGTCGATGGCCGCCGCGACGACTTCGCACAGAAAGTCGACCTCGGTCCGCGCCGCGTCCTCGGGGCTGAACTCGATGTCCGCGCAGTAGCTTTTGGCACGTCGCACGCTTTCGATCGTCTTTTCGATGATCTCGGCCTTGCTCATCCGCAGCTTGTGTTCGCGATGGATGGCGGACGTCGCCAGGAAGACGTGAATTCGGGGTTTCTGTGCAAACTGGATTGCCTCCCAGGCGCGGGCGATATCGCGTTCGTTGCATCGTGCCAGTCCGCAGACCGACGAGCCGGTGACCTCGGCGGCAATGGCGCGGACTGCTTCGAAATCGCCGATCGAAGCAATGGGAAACCCCGCCTCGATCACGTCGACCCCCAACGCGGCGAGCGCCCGCGCCAGTTCGAGCTTCTCGACCATGTTCATGCTCGCGCCGGGCGACTGCTCGCCGTCGCGCAATGTCGTGTCAAAGATCCGGACCCGATTGGCCTCGGACGACGATGGCGGAACGGTGGCATTTTCGGGCTGGGACGTGCTCATGTTTCGGCTCTTTCCTCGGTTCGGCCTGACGGTTCGAGTTTCACGGATCACCCTGTTCGATCACAATGTCCCACGTGCCGCTCGATGGAAACCCGAGGCTCGAAAAACAAAAAGCCCCGAGATCCACCTGGTGGGCGGGTCTCAGGGCTTCGTTGGATTGATTCCGGTGTGGAGTCGACGAACCCTAAGAGGCCCACCTCGCCCGGCCGATAAGGCCGAGGCTTAAAATAAGGCTCAGTCGAAGGTTCGCCGCCAAGATACACATTACCGTGTCCTGAACGCCGCTCGGTAATATTCCACACCACCTCTTTGAGATCCTATGCTGCGCGGAGGTTCGCGGTCAATGCGAAACTCGCCGAAGGGTCCCTCGCGACGGTCCGCACGCGGCCGCCGGTCAAGCTGACTGTGCTTCGTCTTCGCCGTTTCGTGATTCGTCAGTTTTGGCTCGATTCTGTGCGTGCCGATTCACATCGAGCTGGGCTCGTTACAGGTGCTGCCGGCTTTTCAGCCGCGCAAAAACTGAGCAAGTGCGTCGAACCCGCCTCGAGCGTTTGCAAGTCCGTGGCAAACGACATCCGGGCATAGCCCTCGGCGCCGAATGCGGAGCCCATCACTAATGCGACGCGGGCTTCGCTCAGGGCGGTCATGCAGAAGGCAGTCGAATCGTTGATCCGTTTGCCCCCGAGTGTGCGTCCCAAGTGGGCCGAGATGTTCATGAACGCGTAGAAGGCACCGCCCGGCGGCAGGCAGGTGACATCGGGCAACTCGGCGATTCGGCTCAAGACGAATTGTCGTCGTTTCTCAAACTGGGCTTTCATGGCCGCGACGGATTCCTGCGGGCCAGTGATCGCTTCCAGGGCGGCCCACTGGCTGACCGAACAGGGGTTGCTCGTCTCCTGGCTCTGTAAATCACCCATGAACTTCGCCACCGGCAAAGGTGCAACCGCCCAGCCGATTCTCCAGCCGGTCATGGCATAGGTTTTGCTCACACCTGAGATGGTGATCGTTCGATCCGCCAAGGCGGGCCGGAGTGCCGCGAAGCACGTCGGCTGGACGGCGCCGTAAGTCAGTTGTTCGTAAATCTCGTCCGAGAGAACACCGATGTCGGTTTGGAGCACGGCGTCGCCTAGGGCCTCGAGCTCGGAACGATGGTAGACAACGCCCGTGGGATTGGAGGGACTGTTAATCATGAGCAGCTTGGTGCGCGGCGTGACGGCACTCAGCAATTGTTCCGGAGTGAGCTTGAACGACGCTGACTCGGTCGTGTCGACGATCACGGGTGTCGCGCCGGTGAGCTTGACCAGGTCGGCATAACTCACCCAGAAAGGAGCCGGAATGATCACCTCGTCGCCTGGCCCACACACCGCCATCAAGGCGTTATGGATCGATTGCTTGGCCCCATTGGAGATGATCACTTGAGCGGAATCGGTTGGCAGCCCGTGCTGGCGAGTGTAGAGCAACGCCAAAGCTTGACGAAGCTCGGGAGTTCCCGCTGCCGGCGTGTAGTGCGTCTGACCAGACCGGATCGCCTTGAAGGCCGCCTCCTGAATATTCGCCGGTGTATCAAAGTCAGGTTCACCGAGCGCGAAGTCGAAGACCTCAATCCCTCTCGTTTTCAAACGCTTCGCCTCGGCCCCCATCGCCAGTGTGGCGGAGGGAGCGATCAATCCCGAACGCTCCGCGAGTGCTAACGGCATGGCTATACACCTTCCCTTGTTCCGAAGGTTGTCAATGGGCTGTCAAATGTTGTCCACATCTTATCGTATCTGCCTCGCTGGACGGAGCTTCTGAATCTTCCTTGTTTATTCAATTATCCTAGACTTCGCAAACGGTTTGCGAAAAGCAGTTCCGCGTGGTAGGTTATCATCGAGGGGTAGCCCCTATCGATGGTTAGCTGTTGAGCCTGAGGCGCAATAGTCTAACTGGTCGGAGCAGGGATGGACAGGACCGAAGACTGGGAATGCCCACACCGCATCACTTGAGCTACCGCAACGAATGAGCGTGGGGGACAAAATGCACCGCGTGGTCGTGACCGGAATCGGGGTGGTTGCGCCCAACGGAATTGGTCGCCGCGAATTCAGCGAGGCCATTTTCGAGGGGCGTTCGGGCGTCAATTATGTCGAAAGCTTTGATACGGCGGGCTTAAATATCAAGATCGCCGGCGAGGTGAAGAACTTTGACGTTCTTCCTTACCTGGGTGAGCACAGGAAGAGCTTGAAGCTGATGAGCCGGGCGGTAAGGTTCGCGGTGGGAGCAGCCGCGATGGCGGTGGAGGACGCCGGCATCGAGACCGACCGGCTCGACCCCGCGCGATTTGGGGTTTGCATGGGCGCGGGGATTACACCGGTGGATGTGGGCGAACTGGTTGGGCCCATCATGTCCGGAGTGGGCCCCGACGGCACGTTCGACATGGGGCGGTTCAGCCGGGCTCGGGCCGAGTCGATCTTCCCGCTCTGGCTGCTTCAGCACCTACCCAACATGGCGGCCGCGCATATCTCGATCCTCCAGCATGCGATGGGGCCGAACAATACAATCGTGACGGCCTGCGCGGCCGGGACCCAGGCGGTCGGCGATGCCTTCCGGCTGATCGCCCGTGGCGATGCCGACGTGGTGTTGGCCGGGGGCTGCGACAGCCGGCTCGATCCTCAGCTTTTCGTCGCTTATTCCGCCATGAAAGCCGTCAGTGCCTCAGTCCGGCCGCCAACCGAGGTTTCGCGGCCGTTCGATGCCGAACGCGATGGGTTTGTGCTCGGCGAAGGGGCGGCCGTCCTCGTCCTCGAAAGCTATCGTCGCGCTCGGCGCAGAGGTGCTAATATGTATGCCGAGATCACCGGCTACGGCTCGTCGTTTGACGCGTTCGGTATCACCCGCCCGGAGCCCGAGGGAAAAGGGGCCGCCTTGTCGATGACCGCCGCCCTGCGCGAGGCAAAAATTGACCCTTCGGAAGTCAGCTACATCAACGCCCATGGTACGAGCACCAAGTTAAATGACCTGATGGAGACCGTCGCGGTCAAGCGCGTCTTCGGCCACAGAGCGGGTTCGATTCCGATGAGCAGCCAGAAATCGATGATTGGCCACTTAATCGGCGCCTCGGGGGCCGTCGAAGCGGCGGCGACGGCCATATCGCTCCAGCGAGGCGTCATTCCTCCGACCATCAATCTCGCCACGCCCGATCCCGATTGCGACCTCGACTACGTCCCTAACACGTCGCGCGAGATGCCTCTGGAAACGGCTGTTTCCAACAGCTTCGGTTTCGGCGGGCAGAACGCCACGCTCGTCATGACGCGGGTGTGAGGGGGCAGTAGGCAGTAGGCAGTAGGCGGTAGGCAGTGTAAGAAAGATGGCCACGGCGACGCCTCCGCTGCCGTGGCGACGTCAGTTCTCACTGCCGACTACCTACCGCCTACTCTTGCTGAAAAGGCCCGCGATGCTAGAGCGTCGACTGACGTTGCTCCAAGCCGTTAGCGTGAACATGTCGCTGATGGTTGGGATCGGACCGTTCATCACGATCCCGCTGCTGGTCGCTTCGATGCATGGGCCTCAGTCGATGATCGGCTGGTTCGTGGGGGCGGCCGTGGCCGTGTGCGACGGAATGGTTTGGAGCGAGCTGGCGGCGGCGTTTCCTGGCTCGGGCGGGACCTATCATTTCTATGATGTCGTGTACGGTAACTCGCGAGCCGGCCGTCTCCTCAAGTTTGTTTTCGTCTGGCAGTTCATGTTTAGCGTTCCGCTCGAGGTAACCAGCGGAGCGATTGGACTGGCAAAATATCTCGGCTACTTTTATCCCGGGCTCGCGAGTCCCGCGTGGCATTGGCGGGCCGTGCATCCGTTGCTCCAGGGGAACGTCGCCTGGGGTCAACTGGCCGCGATGGGGGTCATGATCATGGTGACGGCGCTCGCGTATCGGCGAATTGCCGCGGCCGGGCGGCTGATGGTCGTACTCTGGGCGGGAATGCTGCTCACCGTCGGCTGGGTCGTCGTGACGGCACTCACGAATTTCGACGCGGCCCGAGCCTTCGACTTTCCGAAAATGACCTGGGGGAGCGGGGGATTTACTTTCGTCGCGCTGGGAGGGCTCTCACGATCGCCATGTACGACCTGTTCGGTTATTACCAGGTTTGCAACCTGGGTGATGAGGTCGCCGATCCGTCTCGGACGATCCCGAGGTCGGTTCTCATCTCGGTGATCGTGGTCGCGATCCTCTACCTGGTCATGAACGTTGGCATCCTGGGAGTCATCCCCTGGCGCGAGGTGGTGAAATCTCCGCACATTGCCAGCGACCTGATGTTGCGAACGCACGGCCGCTGGGCGGCAGGGGTGGCGACGGCCATGATTATCTGGACGGCGCTCGCGTCGGTGTACGCGGGGCTCTTGGGATACAGCCGAGTTCCCTATGCGGCCGCTCGGGCCGGTCACTTTTTCAAAGTGTTCGCGGCCACGCACCAGACGGCAAACTTCCCCCATCGGGCGTTGCTTTTGATGGGTGGGCTGGCGACGGTCGCATGCCTGGCGGACCTGGAATCCGTCATCAAGGCACTGATGACATCGCGAATCTTGATCCAATTTGTTGGTCAGATTGCGACTGTTTTTTACATCAGAGCCCAGAACAGGTCCCCCGCGCTGACCTATCGGATGCCCTTATTCCCCTTGCCGGCCTTGGTCGCACTGACCGGCTGGCTGTTCATTTTCTTTACGTCGGATACGCCAGCCCTGATTTACGGGATTGCCTCGCTCGTCGCGGGCGTGGCGGCGTTTGTCGTCTTCGCGAGGAACCAGGAATGAAGAATGAGGACGGAGGACGGAGGACGGAGGAATGAGGACGGAGGATGGAGGATTGGATCTTCTATTAGGGTCTGCCTTTGGAGTTGCGCCTTGCGGATCTGGAACAGGTGGCGAAGATGGCGGTCAATTCTTCAGCCTCTTTGCGAAGCTGGGCTAAACGATCGCTCTTGACGATCGCCGCGTCGCCCAGGAGCTCGAGCCAGTAGCACGTTTCCTCTAACTCTTGGAGGCCGCCGTTAACCTTGGCGATATACTCGGCATTTGACCGGCTGCGATATGCCTCACGATAATGGGCCCCAACGGAAGTCCCAGACCGAAGTACTTGCTTGCCAATGACTTGGGCCTCGGTTGTTTTGGGCAAGGCGGCATACAGCCGGATAATCCGCAGCGCGAATTCCTTCGTGCGCATCCGAAGGTCAAGTTTCTCTTCATCGGCGCTCATTCTTCGTTCCTCGGTTGTAAATTCTCCGTCCTCCGTCCTCCGTCTTCCGTCCTCCGTCCTCATTCCTCCGTCCTCCGCCCTCATTCCTCCGTCCTCCGCCCTCATTCCTCGTCCGTCCTTGCTTCCCGGCCGGCGTGCGAGTAATATCATGAAAGATAGAATTTCTCCTTCAGTCTGGGAGGGTGCGAGGCCCTCCCTCGTTCGTTTTCGAGGGTACGATGTCGCTGGATAAGAGTTTGAAAAAGGCGAGCGGCTTGGCTCGGGCTCGCAGTGTCTTGTCTCGAGCGGAGCGGCTGGCGCTTTTGCAAGAAGACGAACGCTGGCAGCCCGCGGCGGGCGTCTATAACCTCCCGAAAACCAAATACCGGCGCTGGCGCCGGGGCAGTCCGGGCCAAAACGTCCGGAAGCGGACGCTTGATCGATCGCTGGCAAGTCCTCTGGCTCCGCATCAAAGAGACCGCCGGCCCCCTCGTGCGACCAGCGGGGGCCTGGCCCGGAACCGGCCCAGAGGCTGTGTTTGCCGCTACTGGCTGGAGACGGGGGTCGTCTCTCAGCGATCGGTCGGGATCTCGTTGATTTCGGCGATGAGCGAAAAGTCCCGCTCGGTCAGGCCGCCGACGTCATGGGTCGACATCTCGATCCGGACGTTGCGGTAGTTCAAGATGAGGTCGGGGTAATGTTCTGTTTTTTCGATCAGCGCCGCCACGTTGTTGGTAAACTCGAGCGCACGGCGGAACGACGGGAATTGCCAGGTTCTCACCAGCATGTCGCCATGTCGTTCCCAGTTTTTGGCCCTGGGTAGGCGCTCAAGAATCTCTGCTTCGTTCAGTTTGGACATTGGAACACCTTGATCCGTGCGCCTGTTCGGGTCAGCCCTCTGCCGTGGGATTCGTGAATCGTTTTCCAGCCTCCGACGGGACGCCCTGGCGTTGTGCTCTTTTATTATTTCGTTAAAGGTGCTTGTGCTACAAGAGTCGGCTGCGACACTTGGATGCGGTCTCATCTCCTTGCGTCGGATATCGTCGCTTTAAGTTCAACAAACATCATGGGCGGCCTAGATTCCCGCACTTCGAGGGCAAACGAGAATGGCGATTACGCTCAGCGCAGTTCTGCCTGGCTATTCTGATCGTAAGCATGCTGGGGGGTCTTCTGCCGCTGGCAACGATCGTCACCCACACGCGACTGCAAATGTACCTGAGCTTTTCGGCCGGCACGATGTTGGGTGCCGCGTTCTTTCACATGATGCCCGAAGCCGTGCGGGTGGGATCGATCGCAACGATCCCTTGGGTGTCCTTTGGCCTTCTGGCCCTGTTCTTCCTCGAACGCTTTTTCTCATTTCACCAGCATGAGCCGCACCCGCATGAGCCGCACACCCACGATCCCGTCGCCTCTTCTGACGCCCACGGCATGACGCACACGCCCCACGATCCGACGACAATTTGTACGGGCTCGACCGCAGCCCGCGGCGCGGCGACATCGCCGGCCGGAAGCGCTTTGCCATGGGGATCGGCCGCTTTTGGTTTGATGATCCATTCGCTCGTCGGCGGTGTCGCGCTAGCAAGCGCCGTCGCCGCCGATTATAAGATGCGGACCGGCCTGGGAAGCGCTGGCCTGGGGGTCTTCATCGCGACATTGGTGCACAAACCGGCCGATGCGCTCACGATCACGTCACTCATGGTCCGTGGCGGATCATCGCGTTGGTCGGCCCTTCTGGTGAATTTCGGCTTCGGGCTCATGATTCCCGCTGGAGTGGTTTTATTCACGTTGGGGATGGGAGGGCTTGGTTCCCCCGCGGCGTCCGCATGGACAGCAGGCGCCCTGGCGTTTTCGGCCGGTACGTTCTTGTGCATCGCTCTTTCGGACCTCTTGCCTGAACTCCAATTCCACTCGCATGATCGGTTGAAGCTTTCGGTCGCTCTCCTGGCGGGATTTGCCCTCATGGCCGCGACTGCGGCCATTGAGCCCCCAGAGCACCTGGTCGCCGCGCCCGCACAAGATAAGAGGCCGGGCCCAGAGGGCCCGAATTATTGATTAGTAGCGCAACACGGCCGCGATTCGCTGGTGAAGGTCGAGCACGCCCGGCTCATAGAAAAACACCTCGCCACCGCCGGCGATGACCATTTCGATCAGTTCATCGACAGCGTCATCGAGTGCCGCGGGACCGCGACGCGTGTATGGGAGAAGGCGAATGCCGTCCGGCGCCAAATCGGCTGGATACTCGAATCCAGTCTCAACGAGAAGTGTTTGGCAGCGATTGTCGCGGGCGGCCCGCCACACCTGATCGATGCCGGACGCGTGACGGTTTAGGCTCACGGCTTCGTTGAGACGAACGAGTGCCCGCGTTCGCCGCAGGGTCGCTCCTGCCTTGAATACGGGCCAAACAAGCTTGCCGAGGGCACTCGGGTTGGGGTCGTCGTGGCTGCCAGCCACGAGTCCCACGATCGCGTCGGCGTCTTTCGTAACTTCTTGGTAAAACGCGAGGAATCGGTCGACGCCAACGACGACGACTGGTAGAGGGTCTTGTTTCTGAATCGCCGCGAGTGCGTCGTCGACTTTGCGGAAGAACTGCCGATGTGACTCGTCTCTCACGGCCGACCGATTGATCCCTTGCCCCCCCGGAAGCTTGGAGGCACCGCCCGCCCCTTTGTGCGTCATCGGAAACGGCTTATGTGACACCTCGGTGAGAATGTTCGTGCTGGCCTCAAAAAGCCGGACCGGTTTCTCGGTCAGAACGAGAACGCGATATCGAGGCGCCCGATTGAGGCTGAAAACGAGATCGCGGGTCGCGAACGTGGCGTCAATCACAAACCGTGCCTTCACTCGGAACGGAAGCTGAATCGCCGTCGCGATGTCCTTCCCAGCAAATAGCGCGAGACCCTCGTCTAAGTGCTCCCAGTCGACCTGTTCGATCAGTTTGTTCAGGTTTTGAACCAGGGCGCAACTTCGCGACTTTTTGAACTCGCCGTAAAGGCGGTTCAGGCCATCGGCCGCGAGGTTCTTGACGACGATTCGATCTCGCTTATTCGCGGGGGCCGTTCGGTGAGTCGGTGCCAACAACGAAATCGACGGGTAATCACTGTGCTTCTGAATCCGCTTTAGCTCGCTACGACAGATCATGTGTGTCTTCTCTTGGTTCCAGGTATGGACGGTCTTACACACGCACCAGAATATCCTGCCTGCAATCCTGTGACAATCGCCGGCCGCGCTGGATGCGGTGCTGGCGGAATGGGACTTGTCGGATAGTTATGCCACGCGAGCGGCCGATTTGAGTGGGACCAACAGATCGGAAATCACTTGGTCGTCGACGTGTCAACAGACAACTCGGCCGCGCTCATGATCGGCCGGCCTTCGACCTCGCTCAAGCCGCGAAGCTCGACATAGCGGGCGAACGCGCCGGGAAGGGCGACATGCTTGAACGAGGGATCGTTGGTCCATCGTCCCTTGGGCCAGGGGCGCACTCCACGACTTGCCGTCGTCGGAGACCCGGACCTCAAAGTCTTTAACGCGGCCGTTGGGGCTGTCTTGGCGAGGGACGTAGAGAAGTCCCTCGACACGCCGCGGGGCACCCGAGGTCAACGACCAGCTCGTGGGGATAACCGGGCATCGCGCCGACAAACTCGGTGTGCCAGATCGTGCTCAAATCGCCATCTCCGGCCTGGGCGGGCTCGTAAGTTCGGGGCGTAGCTATCGGCGGAAAGTTTCTCGGCCGCGGCCTGGGCGGATGCCGACCTAGACGCTTCGCGGACCCAGTCGAGAATGGCCCGATAGGCGGGGTGCTCGGTGCTTTCCCATCGCGGACCGCCGACGTGCGACAGGCCCGTCGGGCTTGACGAGTCCGCGCCTCCCTGGCCTTGCGGACTTCTGGGTTTGCGCAAGATCAGGCTGGCCTCGGGCTCGCCCAGGTTCACGACCTTGAGTGCGCGGAATTGTAATTGATCATGAGCTGCTCGCCGCTGAATTCGCGCGAGGCATCGGCCTCGGCGATCCGCAAGGATCGTGTGGTTGGCGTGGCAATTCGCGCAGGCGTGCTTGTCTTCACCGGCTTGATAAAAGATCGGGTTAACCTTGCGTCTGAAGGTCGAGAAGCTCAGGAGCCGGGGACGGCTCAGAGGAACATCGGCCGTCGATTGTCGCGGGATCGAAATCGTTCGTGGCCAACAAGCCCAGGGCCCGCGATTTCAAGGCCGGGTCGGCTGCCAGGGCCTTGACGCGGCGGGCCAGGGACGGCTCGTTGCGGATCAGCCCGTGCTGTTCCACGGTCGAGAGAGCCAGCAGACGCACCTGGGGGTCGGGATCGACCAACAGGCGCTTGAGGTACTCTTGCGTGTCGGGTCGGGTCCAGAACCCGGCCTTGGTCGAGGCCAGTGTCAGGCCCCGTCGCCGCAGGGCGGGTTCGTCGTCGGCCAGGGCCGACAAGAGCAGCTTGGTCGAGCTCTTGCCCGACCATAGCGCGGGCAGGCTGTTGATGCCGCGCAGCGTTCGGTCGCGCACCGCGGCCGAGGGGTCGGTGACCGCGCGGCGCAAGACTTCCATCACCTGCTCGCGAGGTTCCGCGACGTCAACCAGGGCGGGCCGTCCCAATAATGCCTCGACCGCCTGCAATCGCTCGGGCTGAGTTCAGCCGTGGCCAGCCGTGGAGGACGATGGCCAGCACTTCGGCATCATGAACGACCGGCCAGCGGAGCAACGGGAGTAAGCTGGGCGCGGCCTCATCGCGCTTCAAGAGCCCGCGCACCGCCGCCACGATCTCCGGGCGGCGTGCCCAGCCGGCGGTTACGACCGATCAACTTCAAGACGGCTTGGCGGCTCTCGTTCGCTCCCTTCGAGGGCCGAACGCACGAGCGCGATGCACGCGGGGTCATCCTCGGCGCCGTCGGGGTTGAACTCATCGTCGGCGACGATGGCACTCGCCGCCTCGCGGACTTCGGGCTGGGATCAGACAAGAGCCTGCGCAACAGCGGCCGTCTGGATCAAGGAGCTGTCGAGTCCGGCCAGGCAGCTTGAAGAAGCTCGCGAGCTGGAGTGCCTGGCGCTGGGCCTTGGCGGGCAGCTCGGCGAAGAGAGCCGGCCGAAGGCCGTTTCGAGCGTGCCTCAAGTCCGGTTGATAAAGGAAGCCGAACTCGCGGTCGTTGCCGACGTCGATCATGCCCTCGGGCTGGCGAGCGAACGACCGGCCCTTGAAAAATGATCCGTCAAACGCCTCGAGCACCGCCACTCGCTGGAGGTCGTTGCCCCGTTCGAGCGCGGCGAGCACGGGAGTGATGAGCACGTCACGCTCAAATGCCCGCCGCGCATCCATGATGCGCGGGCGCAGTGCCGCGGGGAGCGATTCGATATTCTTTTGAAGGCTGACGCCGCCGCCCAGGTTTTCGTCGAGCATGATGTACAGGCCCTCGCTCAGGTTTTTGCGGACGACCGGGGCGTCGGGCTCGGCCATCCGCGCGAGGTAGGTGTCGACGATTCGCCGGGCAAGCGCCGTGTCTTTGGTGCGGTAAAACCACTGGCGCAAGGTCCTTAGCGCCTGGAGCCGCGTCCACAAATCGGGGTCGCGCGTGAGCTCGATCAGCGACTCGGGCACGTCGACGCCGGGTATCCATGCCCTGGAATTGATAGGCGAAGATCCGGGCGGCCCCGCGGCGGACCCGCGGGTTGGGGTCCTCGAGCGCCGCCGCGATCGCGTCGGTGCCGAGACCCTGGTTCCCCAGGCGCCGCAGGGCCCAGGCCGCCGCGCGCCAGACGATCTTGGACGGATCGTCAAGCCGGCCGACCAGGGGCGCGGCCGACTCGGCCTGTCCCAGACGGCCGAGGCAGGCCGCGGCCGATGCTCGGACCATCGGCTCGGCGTGATCGAGCAACGGCGGATCGCCTGCGCGAATCGAGCCCGATCCGGCTCGGGGACGTCCCAGAGGTTTTCGAGATCGTCGAGGGTGTGGACCAACGAATCAGTGCGCGGCAACCGCGCGGGCCCGTCGTCGCGGTTGGCCCATCCACGACGAGGTGCTTCGGGCCGAGGAAACGCCTCGGCCAGCGCCATCACCGCATAACGCGTCTCGCGCATCGGCGTGCGGAAGTTCTCATGCGTGGTGGTCTGGAACCAGCCGCCGAAGTCTTGCTGCTGGGCCAGCAAGTAGCGCAACGCCTTGGCGAGGGCCGGATGGTCGCGGGGCAGGCCGATCCGGAGCAAGCGTCCAGACAAGCTGCCCCGTCGTATAGACCGCGCTTTCGCCGGGGCCCGTGTCGACCTCGTGCCAGCCGCCATCGGCGTTTTGAAGGGAAAGAAGTGCGCCGGTTTCGCGCTTGATCTTGTTTGCGTGCTTGTTCTTGTCGATCAACCACCAGGCGTAAAGACGGTGGATCCGATCCTGGAGGGTCTCGACGTTGGCGGTCGGCGGCCCAGTCGCCCAGGATCGCCGCGATGTTGGCCGCCGATTTGGCGAAGTCGTCTCGCTTGGTGCGGCCGGCCAGCTCCGAGAGGACCCGCCAATCGCGCCAGGCGAAGCCAAACTTGCTGTCGAGCGGGATGACGCCGTTGAGCTCGTCGGGCGGCAGGTCTTGCCGAGACTCCCAGGCACGCTGCAAGAACGGCCCAAACCGCTCGACCGTCTTCGTGTCTCCTGGCCCGAAACTTCGCGCTCGAAGTCGAGGAGGATGCCTCCTTGCTTTCCCTGCGCCTGAAGTGGAATCGAGATGAACCGCTGCCAGTACAAGCCATCGTCGCCATACAGCGGCGTGATCGAGTTATAAAGCCGATCGATCACGTACTGAAAGTTGGATTTGGAGCGGATCGGATAGCCGTTGCTGTGGGCGACCAGGTTGGCCTCGGTCGAGAAGCTCGACGGATGGCAGGCCGTGCAGCGGGTGGCCGTGTCGTGCATGTTGGCGGCGCGGACGTAGATATTTCCTTCGCGGGGAACCTGCGCGAACCAGGCGTCGCCGACGTTCATGATGTAGTGCATCCCGGCCTCGACCGCGTGCGACGGCTCATCGTAAGGGGGCACGGGAAGCACCCGGGTGCGCAGAATGTAGTCGGGATGGTTGGCGTTGACCTCAAGGTAGTAGGTCCCGCGAGTGAACGTGCGGCTGATGTGCTTGGAGTACCGCTCGCGCTCGCGGTCGTGGACGATCTCCATCGGGTCCTTGCCAGTGCTGATACGGCTCGGGCCGGCCGCTCTTGGGGTCGACCGTGTAGACCCTCAGATTGGCCGAGACGTCGCGGTCGAGCAGATCGAGCTGGAAGTAAACCAGGATCGGCTTTTCGTCGGTGACATCGAATCGGAACCAGTCGAGCCCGGATTTGCCTTCGTTGAGGTTTTCGAGGTAGTCGACGTCATCGGCCGTGCCGTAGACGTCGCGCCCGAGCTGCAGCTCGTTGGCCTGCCGCCATGAATCGTTGGGCTCGGCCTCGATCGCCGCGCGATCGGGCTCGGCGAGCGCCAGTTGTCGCCACTCGACTCGGACGGGTAAGGACGAATTGCCGGTACTCTTCTTTCTCGTGAGCGCCAGATTGGCTTGGCCGTCCTGTCCGGGCCGATAGGGGACGTAGAAGTCGGGTCGCCCGCGTGCAGTTCCTTGACGAACCTGTCTTTTCCGGCCCCTGATAGCTCGACCGTGAGCAGGTCATCGGGCCCGAGTCGGCCGCTCTCAAGGGTGACCAAGAGCGTGTAGGTCTGACCGGCCTTGAGGCCGCCGAGTGCGAGCGACTCCTGGCCGCCGGCTTTCATCCCGAGCGAGTCGCGGCCCGTGGTTTGGCGTGCCTGGCCGTCTCGTCGCGGGTCAGCGAGCACCTGTGTCGCGAGCACGATCAGCCATAATCCCGCGGCCAAACCGATCTCTCGCCACCTTAACCACCGCACGACATGATTATGAAGCTCCTCCAGCGCCGGAGCACTCAGGTCTTTTCCTAATTTCCAGATTTATTGTCCCGATCTCGCGTCTTTGTCGCAACTTTTCCGTATGCGATGAGCGTTGACTCGCGGGTACGGGCCAGTGTCCGTTGACGGCACCGCTTGCTACACTCCTCGGTTGGTGTAACTTCACGCCCGACGCAAAAAACGGTGCGGCAAAGAAGTGGGACTCGTAATGAACACCTTGATGGCCGTGATTTTGTCGTATCTCGCGCCGTCGGCGCGACCAGCTTCGAGCCGATCCGAAGCCCGTTCCGATCACCGGCATCGTGGTCGATCATCCGGCGAGCCGGTGAGCGGGGCTGATGTTTGGCTTGTCGACCGTGCTCGGTTCCGACGAGGACCGGCGATTCGGCATGGAGCTGATCTGGTCGAGCCGGACCAGGCCCAGCGAGGGGGCGACTCCCGTCCTCGTTCACGGCCGCAGCGACGCCGCGGGCCGATTCACACTCGAGCTGCCACCGGAAGTCGTCGCACGGCGCGTACCGCCGTTGCTGGCCATCTGGACCGCATCCAACGGGGACGACCGGCGCGTTGCATCGCGGCTGCTGCCGCGAATCGTGCTGACCGACGATCCGCCCGTTCGCCTGGAACTGGCCTCGCCAGGTGCGTACGCGGGATCCTGGTCATCGACCCGTCCAGCACACAGTCGCCATGCCAGGATCATCCCAGGCCGGGCGAACGATCGTTCCGCTGCCCGAATGTGCTGGGACTTGCGCGCTCGCGGTGGACAACCGATGCCAAAGGGCGAGCTTTCGTCTCGGGCCTCATGCCGGATGAGGTCGATGTGCAAGCACCCGGCTTTGGTGTTCAGACAATAACAATTCCAGGCCCCGGAGTTCCAGATTCCAGAATTCAGGGGAAGACACGAATCGGACCATTAGCGGTGAAGCTTGCCCCTGTCGGAAGTGTCGTCGGTCGCCTTGTGGCACCTGGGAAGGAGCCGATCGAGGGCGTGAAGGTCAAGGCGACAACGCAGGTCGGCGGTTACGCGGGCTCGGGGCACGGGGGCCTGGCGGAGGTGAGCTGCGATGCTCACGGGAGGTTCGAGATCCCAGAGATCGCCGCTGGGCCGCTCACGCTGCATGCTGGTGTTCGATCGAGAAAATGGCACCCGATTCGCGCGGCGAAGCGCCGCCGAGGCTGCTGGTCAATGCGGGCCGGGCGACCGAAGTGACAATCGCGCTGCGACCGACCATCAAGGTGAGCGGGCAATACCGCGAGCGGGAGACGAAGCGGCCGATCGCCGGGGTGAAGATACTTCTGATACGGGCTGTTGGGCGGCGACCGCCATGCCGTCACCGGCGCCGATGGAACATGGTCCGGCTGGATTCGCCGGGACGCGCTCCAGGCCCTGCGATGGCCGCTCCGAATTCCCGGCCCTACTATGTAGCCGGGTGAAATGGACTTCGGGAACCAGCAGAATGCCCCCGGCCGGGAGCAACGAGCTGGTGGTGCCACCCGTAGAACTGCCACGTGCGGGTGGATCTCAATGGATTCGTGATCAACGAGCGGGGCGAGCCCGTCCCGGGTATCCAGGTGGAAGCCGCCTGGGAATTTGAGTGGGGACCGGTCGACTCCGCTGGTGTCACGCACCGACCGCCGTGGCCAATTCGTGCTTCACGGGGTCGACCCGATCGCGGAATTGAAACTCAGTGCCCGGGACGGCTTTGCCAGTACGGCCGCGGATCTGACAGATCCGGGCCGAGACGGCACAGACAAAACCCGTCGTCCTGACAATCGCCCCCGGAATACTGTGCCGGTTCGCGGCCAGGTCGTCGATTCCGCGGGCAACCCGGTTGCCGGCGCGTCAATCAAACTGTGGCAAAAGTGTGACCGGAAGAACGGACGGGAGACAGCTCGTCGAGCCAATCTTGTTCGGCGACCTATTTCGGAGCATCCGCACTGATCCCCAGGGGGCGCTACCGTTCCCCGCGGCGTCTCCCGCTCGGCGGCGAATGCTGACGCTCGGGCTCTTGGCCGGGAAGGCTCGCGGGCTTATTCGGGCACGGTAAAACTGAACGGAGAGTCCGATGAGCTGCCGCCCATCGTACTGCGCCGGGTGCGGACGATCGAAGGGCACGTCGTCGACCGGCAGGACAGGCCAGTGTCAGATGCATTGATCCGGCAGTCCGGCGATGGCCCGATGCCGACCCAGGCGATTTCCGGCGGAAGACGGCCGCTTTCAGACTTACCGGCGTTCTGGAAGGGCCAGGCGATGCTGTTCGCCGAGAAGGAAGGCTTTCGGTTCCAACGTCCAGCCCGTTGATGACGACCAGAAACCGATCAAGGTCGTGCTGACGAAATTGAGGCGGAACCGCCGACAAGAGACATACCAAACCCTCGCCTCGGCCCGGCCGGTCGAGGAAGAGAAGGCACTTGCCAGACGATTGATGCAGCCCATCGCTGACAAGGTGCTGGCGAAGGGAAACGACCACGACAAGTTCCGCTTCTTGCGCGATGCGATCGATGTCGACCCGTCAGCGGTGCAGGAATGGCTGGGGACCGTCAAGTTCAACGATGCCTAACTATCTGAGTACTGATCAGGCTCGCGCTCGTGAGGGCGCCTGGCGCGACAGCCTGGACGAGGCAACGGCATTGATCGAGGCGGGCAGCGACGCCACCTTCGGGCTATCGGTTACGCGGTCATCTGCGAGGTACGGCGCGACCTCGATGCGGTTCGCGACAAGGCATGGCTGGCCCAGGCGACGCTAATGTCGGCCAGCGCCGAACGCGCCGCCGTTTCTGCGAATTGTCGTCGCCGATCGGTGGATGGACTCGGCGAGGTCGACCAGGTGACGGAAGTGTTGCAAGAAGCGGAGGGCCTGATCAAAGAAACCACCAAGAACGCCCGCCAGACCTCCTTACGCACTCGGACAAATTGCTCCAGTTCTTGCTCGCATCGACTTGCCGGCTGCACTGGGCGATCCTCGACGATCTTGACCGCCTCGCTCGCAAGAGCGATCGCGGAGAGCGACCCAAGTTCTCGATCGTCACATTGGCGCCGTCGCCTATAGCCTTGCCGCCCAATCGCCGGCTGATGCGGAGCGAGTGCTCGGCAGGTTGTCGCTCCGGGGTGCTGACGGTCCGGACGATCGCCGCGGTCTGCTTCAAGATGTGCGCCAAAGACCTGGCACAGCCCGGCGCATCGCGGATTCGCGGATTTCGCCCGACGCCCCGGCTTACAGGCCCTATACTCTGGGGTTGATGGCTCAGGCGATCGCCGCCATGGACAAGGCCTGGAGCGGCTCGCCTGATCGAAGACGCCTACACGGGCTGGACGAGCTTGTTGCCGCGGGGGGCCAACCGCTCCGGCCTTCGATCCTCTCACGGTGGCAGCGGGCTTGCTCCCCATCGTCGAGCAGGTCGAACCCGAGCGATTGGCCGACTACCTGGGTCGCACGCTCGCCTTGAGGCCGGCAACCGGCGATCGATCCGATCCCAGCGAGGTGGGAGTCGCTTGGAACAGGGCTAAGCTGGCGATGATGGTTGCCCGATACGATCGCCAATTGGCTGCCCGTCTGCTCGAACCGGGGAGCCTCGCGAGCATCCGGATCCCACTCGATTCGGAGAGGCGTCGCCGACCTCGCGATCACCGGCGCCTTATCGGCCCTTGCCCTGATCGATCCCCGCCAGGCCGTCGAGCGGGTCCTTGCCCTTCCTGATGACCCCGGCACTGGAACCGACCCAATGACCACCAACTGGCGGACTGGAGGTGGCCAAGCTGCTGAGTCATCATGGCGTAGACCGTTGGCGATTTTTCTATCAGTACTACGCGAATTTATGGACGCCCGATCAGAATCGCTTGTACGCCTATTTAGGAAGCAGCCGCAGACAGCCAGAACTTGGTCGAGAAGGCGACTTGATCGATGACGCCCTCCCCTAGTATTGCGCTCCTGGTCCGAAACCCAATACGAAAACGGGAAAAAGATCCACCTCTCCAGACCCAAAGCGAATTCGCGGAAAAAAATCAACGAGTGGCTTGACAGTCGGGCCTGGATGCGAAGAATAGATATTGCCGTGGCGGTTAAAGTCGGGTTCAAGTACCGGGTAAAGGTGTTCGTCCCGGCGTCAGAACATTTGCCTTTGGCAACCGAATCCCGCTTGCGGGAGTGCCGACCTCAGTGGCTGGCCGCTACGATCCTTTCTCACTCGCCGCAACTTCGGTTCCCTTGCCGGAACCCGCTGAGCTTGTGATCTCCTGATGGTCGGCGGCCGAGCAACTGCTCTTTACGCTGATTCATTGGGCATTTCAAGCATCAATCCGAACGGCTCGCGGAACTGCGATTTCGCCACCATCGGTATCCTCGTTTTCAGTGCCATGAGAAGTTCAGACACCAAGACGTCCGGTTTGACAAGATCGATCAGAAGCTTGACCAGCTTATTCAATAGACAGCCCAAGGTACGGCGACCAAGTCGAAACCCCGCGGCGATTAAGGGTCGTCACTTCGACCGGCTGTTTCCGAATACCGTCGGTCTTCCCAACGGCTAGGCCGGCGATGTTATAATCAACCTGAGGCCGTCAGTTCGGCCTCATCGCCAGGATATTCACGCCAGGACCAACCTTATGCAATCATGCCTTTATGGGCGGCTCTCCGCGATGTGGCTGGGAGCGGCGGCCGTTATGGGCTTGTCGATCATGGCAACATGGTCGCGAGCTGCCGCTCAGCCCGGCGCCAATACGCTCAATCACGCCGAAAAAGATCTCGAGCCCGCCGCGGCCAAGGCTCGTGACGGAAAAATCGACGAGGTGCTTGCCCTGATCAAGGAGCAGGCCGCCAAGCATCCCGAATGGCCGCCTTCCCGGTTGATCTTGGCAAGGTTGTTATTTGGCATCAATCAAGCCGTGCCCGGCCGCCAGGCACTCGAGCAGGCCGTGGTCGAGTTACCCGATAATCCCGAGGTTTATCTGAACCTGGGCGGAATCGCGCTGGGGGACGGCAGGTTTAGCGATGCCCGGCTCAATTTCGATCACGTGCTCTCACTTCTCAATTCCGGTCGGGCCAATGCTGAGAAAACCAAGCTGCTACGCCGCGAGGTTTTTGCCGGATTAGCCTCGGTGGCCGAGGGGCGCGCGGATTGGAAGACAACCCAGGAACAATTGAACGCCTGGCTCAAGCTCGATCCCAAGAACGGTCGCGTTCGCCAGCGGCTCGGTCGAGCGCTCTTTCAGCTCGGCAAGAAAGAAGACGCATTCGCCACCTTGACCCAGGCCACCAAGGATGAGCCGACGCTCGAGCCCGCCGCGATCTCGATGGCGCTCCTCAACAGCCAGAAAGGCGATTTCACCAAGGCCGAAGAGTGGTTCGATTATGCGCGAAAGCACGATCCGAAAAACCCTCGCGTTTGGCTCGCCCATGGAGCATGGCTCGTCGAGCGGGGCCAGACCGCCCGTGCACGCGCCGAGGTGGACGAGGCCTTAAAACTCGACCCATCCTCGCATGAGGCAAAAAAGATCCGGGCGCTCGTCTCCTGGCACTCGAGGGAACTGGCCGCCGCCGAAGCGGCCCTCGAGCCATTGCACCGCGACGCGCCGGCGGATTCGTTCGTCGCCAACCTGCTGGCGCTCGCCTTAATTGAACAGGACGATGCGGCCAAGCAGTCGCGCGGCCTGCAACTCGCCGACATCAATGTCCTGCAGTTTCCCCGTTCGCCCGAAGTCGCCGCCACGCTCGGGTGGGGGCTCTACCGCGCCGGCCGGCTGGACCAGGCCGAGAAAAAGCTCCACGCCGCAGTCACCGGCGGCCGGACCACTGCGGATATCGCCTACTTCCTCGCCCGACTCATGGCCGACAAGGGCCAGAACGACGCTGCACGCAGGATTCTTCAAGAGGCCACCAGCACGAAAGGGGCGTTCGCTCACCGCGAGGACGCCAATGCGTTACTCAAGAAGCTGGCGAAATAACGACCGACCCCGACCGCCCACGGATCCCCGCGGGCGTGAGGCCAAGTCATGCCCCGCCTACCTACCCGGCCCGGCGGTTTTTATGGTGGCAGGCGGGCTTTTGCCGGCGGATCTCGGGCTCGAACGGGAGAGAAAAACCGGCCCGGACGGGCTCTTCGAGCGTCTGGAAATCGTGGAAAAACATGCGCAGGCCTTCGTGGCGGGTATTGGCGACGACGATGATCTCGGGCGACTCGGCCAACCCCGAATCGACCAGTGTCTTGAGCCCATACAGCCGCCCAAACGGCGGGACGACTCCGGGCTCACAATTGGCGAAGAGCTCGAACACCTCATCCCGTGTGGCAAGCCGGACCTGCGCGGTCGTCGCTCCCACCAACTCACTCAACCGAACCAGGTCGATCCGCGATGTGGATGCCAATACAGCCAACACGAAAGAGTCTCCCACCTTCACGAGCACGGCCTTCGCAACCTTGTGACCCGGCACGTGAACACTTTCCGCCCGCTTGGTCGACGACGAGGCAGGCCGGTGCAGCAGGGCCTCAAACCAAACGCCACGGCTGCGGAGAAAATCAAGAACGTACATCAGGGGTTGACTCCACATCCAAGAAGTGCCATTTAGTTTAAGTATAGTAGGTCTGGGTAAAATGAACGGTTGACGAGAGAGATTTTATGCCCGGTTGATGATTAAAATCCTCAAACTCTGCATCTCGGAGCTGACCGATTGAACGAGCGCAGGGATAAAACGATGGAAACGGCCCTGATCGTGGAGGATCATCCTGAGCAGGCGGAACTGGTTGCCAGGATTCTCCGACTGCGCGAATACGAGCCGATCATCGCCGAGGATGGTGAGACTGGCCTGCGGTTGGTGCGCGAGCGGGTCCCCGATGTGGTGCTTCTTGATTTGATGTTGCCCGACATCAACGGCTTTGATGTCTGTCGGCGATTGCGTACGGACCGAGTCACCATGACGATCCCCGTCGTCATGCTGACCGCCCTCAACGATGTGCACCATCAAGTGCATGGTTTTCGGGTGGGGGCCAACGCGTATGTGACCAAGCCTTACGGCGTGGATGATCTCTTTGAAGCGATCACGGCCGCCCGGAATTGGCGGCAGAGCATAGAAATTCGGGCGCTTCAGGGGGAAATTCATGTCGAGCTCAACAGCGAGATCAACTTCCTGAAAGAGCTCAACGAATTCCTCATGCTGGTGTGCCAGGCGACGCCGCTGTCGCACGATCAGGTGGTCCAGCTCCGCCAGGCGGTCATGGAAATGGCCCATAACGCGATCGAATGGGGCAACTCGCACCAGTCGGAGCGCTTAGTCGGCATCACGTATCTCATTTTCGATGATCGCGTGGAGATCGTAGTTCGTGACCAGGGACCAGGCTTCGACCGATCCGCCCTGCCCCACGCCGCGGTTGCCGGCGACCCGTTCTCACACATGGATGTGCGCGACAAGCTTGGCCTGCGTACCGGGGGCTTTGGCCTCTTGATCTGTCAGGGAATGGTCGATGAAATGCGATACAATGATGCCGGCAATGAAGTGACGTTGATCAAGCGGTTCGTTCCCAGTCGTGATTTTCACGCTCACGACGATCCACCGGGTTCGAGCGATTCGGTGAGTGCGAACGAAACGAGTTAAACGTTGGATCAGCCCCCAGTCCAATAAAAGCCGCACGTCTTCCGTCAACTCCACGTGTCGCTCGTCGGCGTGCTTGGTGCCGGCCTCGATCGATTGACCGACTTCACCGAACAACGAAGATTCGGACAGCAGCCTGATGAAATCCGTGGGGGGACCTTGTTATTATCGAACTTTCGCGTGTCATCAATCGACCGGCCGAGCGTTTAGGGGAACGAGGTAAACAATGAACGGACTGATGATGGACTGGCCGCTGGTAATCCCGAGTATTCTTCGTCGGGCGGGGCAGTTCTTCCCAGAAAAAGAGATTGTCAGCCGCCGCGGTGATGGAACGATCGTGCGCTCCAACTACGGAGAGGTCGAGAAGCGGGTTCATCGCCTGATGAACGTCCTGCGCGACTTGGGCGTGAAGCCCGGTGATCGCGTCGCTACCTGCGCCTGGAACCATCAGAAGCACCTGGAGCTTTACTTCGCGGTGCCAGCCGTGGGGGCCGTGCTGCACACGATCAATTTTCGGCTGGCCCGCGAACAACTGGTGTACATCATCAATCACGCGGAGGACCGCCTGATCTTCCTCGACAAATCGCTGGGGGGGATTCTCGCTGACCTTCAGCGCGAGCTAACGAGCGTCGATAAGTACATCCTCATGGACGAAAAGGGGGGCGAGCCACCGGCCTTGCCGCGGCCAGCGCTTGATTACGAAGAGCTGCTGGCGGGCGCATCGGAGCATGCCGAATTTCCCACGCTCGATGAGAACATGGCCGCCGGGCTCTGCTACACGTCGGGGACCACCGGCGAGCCTAAGGGGGTCCTCTACAGTCACCGCTCGACATTTTTACACGCCCTGGCCGGATGTGCTGTCGACGGCGGGGCAATGTGCGAAAAAGAGGTCGTACTGCCGATCGTGCCTATGTTCCACGTGAATGCCTGGGGGCTGCCCTACTCGAGCACCTTGGCGGGGGCCAAGCAAGTCTTACCGGGACCAATGATGATCGGCAAGCCCATCGCCGAGCTGATTGAGTCGGAGCGGGTCACGGCCGCGGCCGGAGTTCCGACAATCTGGACGCTGCTCTATCAATACCTCAAAGAAGAAAAGAGCCGGACGTACGATTTTTCCAGCCTCAAGGCGATCTTAGTCGGTGGTGCCGCCGCGTCGCCGACACTGGTGGACGCCTTTGAAAAGGAACTCGGCCTCTCGATCCTGCACGCCTGGGGAATGACGGAGACCTCGCCGATCGGCACTGTCTCACGCCTCAAGTCCGTCATGGAGGGCTGGACCGACGAGCAAAAGATGGCCGTTCGTCTCAAGCAGGGAGTCCCGGTGGTCGGCGTCGAGGTCCGCATCCTCGACGATCACGGCAAGGACCTTCCCTGGGATGGAGAGCACGCCGGTGAACTGGTCGTGCGCGGACCATGGATCGCCAAGAGCTACTACAAAAATCCTGGCGGCGACGGGGCTTTCACCCCAGACGGCTGGTTCCGAACCGGTGATATCGCCATGATCGACCACCATGGCTACGTGCAGATCACCGACCGCAAGAAAGACCTGATCAAGCGCAAAGGCGAGTGGATTTCGAGCGTGGACATGGAAAACTTGGTGCTGGCCCATCCAGGCGTCGTCGAAGCGGCTGTCGTCGCTAAGGTTTGTGACGTACGCGACGAAGTACCGGTCGTCTTTGTGGTCACGCGGCCCGAGCTGAAGAAGCCGATCGAAGCCCAGGAGATCATCGATGTGATCGGCACTAAGTTTGCCTTGTGGCAGTTACCCAAGCCCGAAGACATCCACTTCGTGCCTGCGCTGCCCAAGACCAGTGTCGGCAAGCTGGACAAAAAACTGATTCGCAAGATGACGGTGAGCTAAACGTTCGCACGCAGGTGGCAACGGCTGTCAAAGCCCGTGCCGTTTCGGGCAGGGCTGTTGACAGATTCATTCTAGGCGGATAAGGAAAGATTCTGGGGGAATGGAGGCCCTGTTTTACGAGGATTTGCTGCAAGGAGGCATCGCATGGACGCACACACTGTCGGGAGTCTTCTTTCCTTTCTTGCCGACGTTCCCGATCCTCGCAGTCGGCACGGCCGGCGGCATCCCCTGTCGGCCGTTCTTGCGTTAGTGTGTTGCGCTGTCATGTGCGGGGCAAAGAGTTACGCGGCGATCGCACAATGGGGGCAGGACCACGAAATTGCGCTGATGCACCTGCTTGGCTTCACGCGCAAACCCCCGAAGATAGGCGGCATCCGCAAGGTTCTGATGGCTTTGAACTTGAACGCCTTTGAGCAGGCACTGACCCGATGGGCTGAAACGCTACTGGGCCGACCAATTGTGGATGAGCTCTCCCCGCCTCAGGCTCTCGCCCTCGACGGTAAGTCGGTTCGTGGCAGCTTTGACGGTTTAGAAAAGGCTGTGCACCTGCTCTCTTTGTTAGCCCATGAATCGGGGCTAACGCTGGCCCAGACAGCCGTTCCTAACGGCGGCGAGCACAAGACCAATGAGCATAAGACAGCCCTTCGATTGCTCGAAGGAATGGTTTTGAAGGGACGATTGATCACCGGCGACGCCATGTTCTGCCAACGTGATCTTTCCCAGCAGGTCATTGATGCACACGGTCACTACTTTTGGTTCGTGAAAGAGAATCAACCGACGCTTCTCCAGGACATCAAGGCAGCATTCGCCCCTTCAGTAGAAGGGGCTTTTTCCCCCTCGCCAGCAAAAAATCTGGGAAAACGAGCAGGACACAACGACGACTCTCGACAAGGGGCACGGCCGTGTTGAACGTCGCACGCTGACGGCGACGACTGCGTTGAATAACTATCTGGATTGGCCCGGTGTCGCCCAAGTCGGAAAGGTTGAGAGCGTAGTGGAGCAGAACGGAAAGGTCTCAAGTGAGACCCGCTACTTCGTCACCAGCGCTGCTAGGAAGCTCGCGGGCTCAAGTCAGTTGCTCCAATGGGCACGAGGCCACTGGTCGATCGAGAATCGTTGCCATTACGTGCGTGACGTCACGTTCGGGGAGGATGCAAGCCGGGTCCGAAAGGGTTCCGGTCCCCAAGTAATGGCCGCCATCCGAAACGCGGCGATCGGCTTCCTTCGACTCACAGGCGCGACGAATATCGCCGAGATAACCCGTCGTAACGGTTCCCAAGTCGAAAAGCTCTTCGCCAAACTCGGTATCTTCAAAAAGTGAAAGGCCCTGGCGAGACGAGTCACACCAGACGGAAGACGATGCTTGCCTGACGTCGAGCAGGCTTCTCGGTCACCCAACCCTCGACCGTCCCCCTTCATCGCGTCTTGGCGGCTCTGGGGCAATCCATTGGCCGAGATCAGCCGACCAGAAATCCTCCTTGGTGCTGACCCGCGCGATCGTGCCGGAATCCCGAAGGGCATGCATTTTCGCGCCTCGGTCGAAGAAGTGGACCTGGGTCCTGTTGCCGCCCTTGTCGCCGTTGTCGCCGACGCGGCGGTGCTGGTGCATGTCCTCGGCGCACGGGGTGACATGCGGTTAGACTGCTCCTTGCCCCCTGGGCGGCGGCGAGCGGGACCTTCCGGCGTTCATGCCGCCGCCGGGCTGGTCCACGTGCGCTGAGGATCGGCTTCACGCAGACCGAATAAAAACAAAAAACAAGGGTTGACCCCGTCTGGCGGCACCGCGGCGCGGTGCCGCCAAAAAACAAGGGTTGACCCCGTCTGGCGGCACCGCGGCGCGGTGCCGCCAGGGTTGACCCCGTCTGGCGGCACCGCGGCGCGGTGCCGCCAGGGTTGACCCCGTCTGGCGGCACCGCGGCGCGGTGCCGCCAGCGCTGGAACAGGCGTTTGATGCCTTGGGCCCCGAGGCACGCGAGTTCCACCTTGGCTTGAAACGCCGGCCGGTGAAGACTGGTGTCCACCTGCGTCGGTTGCTAGGTCTGGCGCGAGTCTACGGTTCGACCGAGGTGCTTTCGGCAATCGCCAAGGCTCTGGAATGTGCGGCCTACGACGCCGCCTACGTCGAGAACCTTCTGCTGGCGGAACGCCGGCGCCGCCAGCTTCCGACGCCCACTCTGCCGACTCCGCAGCGCCGCGAGCTGATCGATGACATCGAGCTGGAGCCGGCCGATCCGGCTGTTTACGACCGTTTCTGTAACACCACCGACGAGGACTAAGATGGCACGACGTGATGATAATCTCCAGGCACGGATCGACCGTGACCTGGCTGAGCTGAAGCTCCCCGAGATCGCCAAATCCTACCGCGAAGTGCTGGATGATGCGGCTCGCAAAGGGAGCTCCTTCCTGGAGGTTCTGGCGACCCTGATCGGGCTGGAACTGGCCGCCCGTGAGCAACGAGCTCTCGAGCGGCGGCTACGTAAAGCGCGGCTTCCCAAGCAGAAGACCCTGGCGGAATACGACTTCACGTTCCCCAAGCGAATTCCCAAGGCCGCGATCGTGCGCTTGTTCGACTGCGACTTCATCGAGCAGCACGGCTGTGCCGTTCTGATTGGGCCCACAGGAACGGGAAAGACTCGCCCAACGTAATACCCCTCTAGTGACGCAAGAATGCGAGGGCCAAGTCACAGTCACCGATCCCTGTCATCCCCTCTGTGGCCGAACTCTCACGCTCTCTGGGATCGCCGTTCTACCAGGCCGTGTGCGCCATTGCCAGGTTGAGATTCTGCCGGGCCAAATCGCCTATATCCCAGTCGTTTGCACCAACCTTTCAGCCGAACCTCGCCCTCAGCCTACCATTCTGACGGCCACCGCCATTGAAGAACTGGTCGCCGCCTTCCAAGCTGTGCGTGGAAGGAGACACAGCCATGCGACCCGTCCCAAGCCAGCGTGTGTGGACGCTCCTGGCCCAAGACGAACGAACAGCCGTCACCGCGGCGATCGTCAGGGTCCTCACGGAGGTCGTGGAAAATGAACGGATCGACCAAGATTCAACCAAGTCACAAGCAACGCCAAGGTGTGGTTTACCTGCGTCAATCCAGCCCCAAGCAGGTTCTGAAGAATTGCGAAAGCGCCATCAATCAGCGATCACTCCGCAACCGCCTGTTTGAACTGGGGTGGCGCAAGGACCAGATCGTGCTTATCGACGACGACCAGGGCCAATCCGGCAAGCACGCGGCAGGACGCGAGGGCTTTCAGCGGCTGGTCGCGGATGTCAGCCTCCGCAAGGTCGGGATCATTATCGGCACTGAGGTCTCTCGACTTTCGCGCAACTGCGCGGATTGGCACCGGCTGCTGGAGTTATGCGCGTTGTTCGACACGCTCATTGCCGATGCCGACGGCATCTACAATCCACGGGATTTCAACGATAGATTACTTCTTGGTTTGAAAGGAACTTTATCAGAAGCAGAACTTCATAGCATCCGTTTGAGGCTCGATGCGGGACGGCTCTCAAAGGCAGGGAGGGGCGAGCTGGTGCAACACCTCCCGAGTGGGCTCGTCCGCGATGTGGATGACACCGTGCAATTTGATTCGGATCAAAGCATCCGAGATCGCATCCGGTTGGTCTTCGCCAAATTCCAGGAACTGGGCAGCGCCAAAAGGTACTTCGCTATCTGGCGAAGAATGGGTTCAAGCTCCCCCGTCGGCAGACCTCGGGCCTCTATGCCGGATCGGTGCTCTGGAAGGAGCCTAACTCGCATGCGCTGCTGTCGCTCCTCAAGAACCCTGCATACGCCGGCGCGTTCGCCTATGGCCGGCGCATCGTGGACCCCGCACGACAGATCCCTGGCCGACCGGCGACGGGGAGGATCCGCCAGCCGCGAGAGCGATGGCAGGTCTTGGTCAAGGACGTCTACCCGGCGTACATTACGTGGGAAGAATACGAGCGGATTCTGAACACGATCGAGGAGAACCGGCAGAAGATGGCGGAACGGCTGACGCGAAAGCAAGCGATTCGCTGCGGCGCGGCGCTCCTGACTGGTCTGGTGCGCTGCGGTCGCTGTGGTCGCTCCATGCGCGTCGCGTACAAAGATAACCGCTTTCAATATATCTGCAGCGCCGCGCAATCGACGTATGCGAAGCAGAATTGCTACTACCTCACGGGGCGGCCGATCGACGACGCAGTGGTGCAAGAATTCTTTGGCGTGCTCCAACCGGCTCAGATTGACGCACTGGAAAGTGTGAACGCTACGCAAGCGGAGCACCAACGCGAGTTGGAGCATCACCTTGAGCAAGAGACCCAGCGGCTGGAATACGCTGCCAAGCGTGCCGAACGACAATACGACAGCGTCGATCCGGAGAATCGGCTGATCGCATCCACGCTCGAGAAGAAATGGGAGGCCGCTTTGGAGGAGCTGGAGCAATCCAAGGCCCGTCTGGCCGAGCTGAAGGGTCGAAGTCCGCAACCGGTCGCCATCCCTCCGGAGTTGCGAGCGGCGTTCGCGGACGCTGGTCGGCGCTTGCCCGAGCTGTGGGAACGGCTTCCAGTCGACGCGAGGAAGGACCTGCTTCGGACGCTGGTGGCGGGCGTCAATGTCAATCGCGACACGAGTGGCGTGATTCAAATCAAGATCGCGTGGCGTGGGGGCGCTGTCACAGAGCGATCGATCGGCGTGCCGATATTCTCGCTCCGCAACACGGAACGCGAGCAGATGGTTGTGGCACGCATTCGTGCGATGGTCGAGGTGGGGGAAAACGATGTCAGGATTGCCGACGCTTGAACCGAGACGGTGTGAGTCCTTGCCGCGGCGCGGCGTTCACCGCCGTGATCGTGGCGAAAATACGTCGTCGTCATCAGATTCTGATGGGTTTGGAGCGGCTACGCCGCGGCGAACGGCCACCGGGCTACACGGTCCGCGAGATGGCCGAGTTAATTGGGATCGATCCGTCGTGGATTTCCCGTAAGATAACCCGAGGGGACATCCTGTTGAAAAAGGACGCCCGCTACCAGTGCTACTTGTTTCCGCGGACGCGCTCGGCGATTGCTCAAATGAAACAACTGAAGAGCGGCAAGGTGCGGCA
>CAWHKI010000256.1:0-7117 GCA_963829765.1 uncultured Isosphaeraceae bacterium
TGCCTGGGTGCTGTTAATGCTGGCGACACCGGCCGACCCCGCCAGGCCACTGAAACTCACACGCCTCTCCGAGGTCTTGAGCCAACTCATGGAACTGACCGATCAAGCCCCCAACGAGGTGCTGGGCCATGACGCGGAGTTACCACGATGTCCCCACTGTGGCAGTTGCCGGACGCGGCTGCTCGGCGAATATCCCCGGTTGGGGGGGCCGTAAGTCCGACGGGAAAGTAACCTGAAACGCCGATAACGAAACGGTTGTACCGTGTTTTCAAGCCTCAAAGAACGCGGTCACGATACCGGTGGCGCACCGGAAGTGAATTTTCGGTCAATTTCGCGGGCCGATGCTGATCGAACGGTCAGCTCCCGCCGAACGATCGCCATTGGCGCGCCCGCGCTCCCCCCATCCCGCGACGAATCGCCTCGTCCAATAGGCTTTTCTCATCGGCTTCGCGATGAGAAAAGCCTTATCTATTTTTTTGCGCCCTCAATCCACTCGCCGCGACCCGTTTTTGCATGCCGCGGCCGCGAGTGTACCTGCCCCTTTGTCGAAGTGTCTTAACTTTTTTCTCAAATTGGCGTTCGAAGAGGGCGCCCCCCGAAACCATGTCGTTTTGGGCCAAAAAGTGCCATTTCAATGAATAAGCATGACAAACCTCGGGCACAGCCAGACCGTCTAGAGATCGTCGAGGTGGCGGGGCCAATCGTCTTTGAGCAAACGCGACAAGGAGCGGTCGGCCAGGATGCGGCCATTCGTCTGACAGCCGGGGCAATAGTTGGTCTCGTTGTCGGCGTAACGGATGCGCTGTATGGGCGAGGCGCAAACCGGGCAGGGCTCGCCAAAGCGGCCGTGAACGGCCATGCCGGGACGGAAAGCGGTGACCTTCTCCGGCCAGCCGTCACCCGTCTCGGCCCGAAGTCGATCAACCCATTCCACGAGGACAGTACGCGTAGCCGCGTGAAGCCTCGCCACCTCTTCCGGGTTTAACTTTTGCGATAGAGCCAGCGGTGAGAGCCGGGCGCGATGCAAGATCTCATCGGAGTAAGCGTTGCCGATTCCGCTGAAGAGACGCGGATCGGCGAGCGCCCGCTTGAGCGTGTGATTCTGCTGAAACAATATCTCGTGAAACTCTTCAAGTGTCGATGCAATCGGTTCGAGGCCACCGGGATCGTGTCCTCGCAGACTCGCTTCACCGCGAACCAGATGGAGAGACGCCCGATGCTTGCTGCCGGCTTCGGTGAGCAGCAATGTTCCGCTCGAGAAAGTGAAGACCGCCAGGGCCGCCTTCGTTGCGAGCTTGGCGCCGGGCTCTTTCCAGTGAAGTCGACCGGCGATCATCAAATGCAAAACGAGCCAGAGGTCGTCGTCGAACCCCAGAACGATTCGTTTTCCCAGCCGCCGGACCTCTTTGACCGCCTTGCCGTTGACCGAATTCAAAGGTGGCTCGAACGTTCGCAACAGGAATGGGCTTTGAATGCGTACGCTCTCCAGACGCTCGCCGATCAGGCGGCGCTCGAGTGCTTCGATATAAATGGTGATGTCCGGGAGCTCAGGCATGAAAGCAAGAATACCCTTTTCCGTGGTACCGAGGGATATCCCGATTCGGAATCTGGAACTCCGTTACGCGCATCCAAGATCATTGCCGTTACGGTATGCTCTCGAGCGAGTCTCAACCAACAACTTTTGGCAGGATCGGGCACTTGATGAAGTTCTACACCATCGGATACGGCGGCCGCACGCGGCCGAGTTTGGCAGCCTCTTGGTCCTTCATGGGATTCGGTCGGTGGCCGACGTGCGGATTCATCCCGATCGGGCCAGTATCGGCGCCTATGTCAAGGCGCGATCGGCCGACAAGGGGATCGGAAGACTGCTCGCCGATTGCGGGATCGCTTATGCATCGATTCTTGAACTCGGCAATGTGTTCCGCGACCTCGAAGACTGGCGCCCTTCGTACCGCGCACTTATTGAGCGGGCTGGTGACTTGCTGGTCGCGAGGCTTGGCGACCTGCCCGAACCGTTTTGTCTCATGTGTGCCGAGAAACGGGTGGCGGATTGCCACCGATTGGTGATTGCCGAGTTCTTGATCAAAAGCAAAGATTGGAGCGTCGAGCATATCGAATGAAAACGGGTCGAAGCACCCGCCCATCTCCGCCTACCCTCGACCGACCTTGAGCCTGATTACCTGGCGGACCCAACGCGCGTGTTTTTTCTCGCCCGGGACGATCAACTGAAATGGCCCATCCCTGGCCGCAAGTGGCTTACCGTCACGGCGGTCGGCCAGAAGGATGACGCGATCAGTGAACGCGGAATCCAGCTCCGCCACCGCGAAGACGGCGCGATAGCCGTCGGCGGCTTCGGCGACCACGTAGTCAGCCATCGCTGGCCCGCGAGGTCTTTGCCGGTGGGAACGCCTGCCTTCGCCAGGATTTCGACGAGCGGGATCCCTTCGAACTGTGAATTGACCCCATCGTGAGCTTTGGCTCGTACGCTCTGGCGAGGCATCTTGGCGAGTTCGTCACTGGGCAAATCTAGCGGACGCGAAACAGTGCCGACGACCCGTATCAACACGGGCACACGGGATCTCAGGGCGACCTTCGGATTAGGGACCGGATTGGGCACGCCTTGCGCCATGGCGTTAAGAGTGGACGTCGCGACTAAAGCCGCGAGGACCAAACCGATGTGAAGACGGCGGCGGTTAACCACGGAAGGGCTCCTCAAGACGAATAGGGGAATCGGTGTCGTTGTTTATTGTTGACGCCAGCGAATTGCGATTCAAGGTTCGCTCTCAGTCTAAGCACCTGCCGGAATTGACACCCGATCGCGGGCTCCCTACGATCCGCAGTATGCTCCGTTTGACGCGAAGCTCGAAATTGGGCGAGCTGAGACGGAGTGGATGCCCGCCTGTACTCTCAACACAATACCGCAGAGCCCCGAGATTGAATTGATGCCGCGGCCTTACAATCAGATTGAGTCTCGCTCGTCAATGGAGGCCAGTTCATTCAGCGTTCAGCTCAGCTCGCAAAAACTCGTGACAGGTCCGTTGCGAGTTGGATTCTTTTATGACATGGATGCCTGTCATGGGCCGCGGAGATGCTCTTTGACATCTTGCCGCCGTACCGGTGCCAATCGATTAGCATTGTTCACCTCGGTCGACCGGGATTCAAGGGCCGCCCCCGAGCCGCCCGTGCTCTCGGACTTGACACGCGTTCCTCGGTTTCCTACGATCCAGTCCGATAACACCATGCGGCCGAGTTCGTTGGTTTCCATGCAGCTCAGAATCGCGCGAGTCCAGACGGAGTGAAACCTCGTGCGGGCCGACGTTGACGGGCCGTGAATCCGCGGGGAGAATGGATGCCGCAACCCCACCCGAAAATCAGCTCGGGAGTTACCGCCGAAGCCGAGCGGGGACCGCGGTCCGTGCTTCGACCGGAGCCGGGAGAACGGGCGACGGTTCCCATGCGGGTCGGCTGGTTCTACGATATGGACTGCTGTCATCGCCCCACCGGGGTAACGCGCCACGCCGTGTCGCAGCTCGAGCGGTTGGCCCGGGCTCCCAGCGTCAAGCTCTCGGTGATCACGGGACGGATGCGGCACCCTGATGGGCTCGCGTACTGGAAAACACTTGAGGGCCAAGCGCAAGAACTGCCGTTGCGTACCCGCGACATCCTCCGGTGGTGGCGGCTGAAGCCGTGGCCGCCGATCGAGTGGTGGGCCGGCCCCCTCGACTGGGTGTATTGCCCGGCCGAGTTCTTCGTTCCAACGCGCAATGCGCGGCGAGCCGTCACCAGCCACGATGTCCTGCAGGCATTACAATACGACCCACCCCGGAAACGCCTGGTCCTGCGGCGGATCTTCGACACGGCCGACCTGATCTTGTCGGTGTCGCATTTCAACACCGAGCAGCTTCTGAACGCCTTTCCCGCCTGCCGCGGACGCGTGGCTTACGTTCCCAACGCCGCCGATGATTACTTCTTCGAGCCGGCGGCTGATCACGAACGAGCGCAAGCTCGGCGAACCTGGGGCTGCCTGCGCAGGTTCCGTATCTCCTTTCGGTGGCCGCTTTTCAGCCGCGCAAGAACCTGGACGGGCTGATCCGGGCGATGGCGCGCCTCAGCGAAGTGACGGCCGGTGATCTGGCGGTGGTGCTGCTCGGTGCGGGCGCCGAGGAACAGGCACGTATGCTGCGCGAGGCAACCGCGGCTGCCTGCCCCGCGCGCTCTTCTGCATGCCCGGCTATCCCCCGGACTCTGCTTGCGCGATATACGCCGAGGCAACGGCACTCGTTTTTCCCTCATTCTGCGAGGGTTTCGGCATCCCGGCTGTCGAGGCGATGGCCCAGGGCCTTCCCGTCGCGCTGGCCGATTCGACCGCCCTGCCGGAGATCGGCGGCGCGGCCGGATGGTACTTCGACCCGACGGACGAAGACGCAATCACGGCCGCAGTGCGCGGCTTGCTCGACCGGCCGGAAGAAAGGGCGCGCCGCGTTGCCCTTGGTCGAGCGATCGCCGAAAGATACCGGTGGAACGCCGCCAACGAGCTGCTCGTCCAGGCCATGCTGAATCACCGATGAGGTTTTCCCGTCCCGTCGCGCGTCAGGTCAGGAAGCAAGGTCCGTCGCCCACGGCGTGCCGGACCAGCGGCCCGTGCGATCCGGCGGCGGCGGCGGTCGAACTTTGACTCTGCTCGATCAGCTCGAGGATTCGCTCACCAACTTTCTTGCATGTGTTGGCCAGAGCGTAGGCATGCCGCAAGCCGGCGCGGCCGTCGTCGGACCCTTGCGCAAGTATTCCCCGTATCGCCTCGATGAACTCGTGGCCGTTTTCCACGACGTGAAACCGTTCGGCGTGCAGGCGGCATTCGGGGATCGCCGTCGCCACGATGGGACGCCCCGAGCCCATCGCGTCCATGATCTTGGTCGGGTTGCACGCCTGGTTGAAAGAGTGATCGATCAAGTACGGGATGAGCGTGACGTCGAAGGCCTGGTAATAGCCGGACAGGGCCGCCTGCGGACGCCATCCCAGGGCATGGACGTTGGGGCGGCCCAAGAACCTGCGCCAGGCGGCCCACCACGGCTCGGCGACCGGCTCACGCACGCGACCCACGACAACGATCGACGCCTCGGGAAGGTCTGGCTGACGCGGTCCATGAGCTCCCAGTCGACGCGATCCTCCAGCGATCCAATATAACCGAGATACGGCCGAGGGATGCTTGCGAGATCGGCCGGGGCCTCGGCCGGGCGCGCCAGGGGCTGCCGGGCCAGAAACGGCGTCGGCGCGCGATGGGGCAGATAATGGATGCGCGGGGCCAGCTCCGGTAGTTGCCCCCGCAGCTTCTCGGCCCGCAGCCGAGAAACGCAGATCGTCACGTCAGCCGCGCGAACGATCGCGTGCTCGATTGCACGAATTTCGTCGGCGCGGCGGGGCCAGTACAAAGCATAATCGTCGATGTTGTAATAGACCGACACGTCGGTTCGAAGCTGGTTGCAAAGGTAGAGGTAATGCGGGTACGACATCACCAGTCCCCGCCGCCAACTGCTGGGCTGCATGTTCCACCACCCGCGCACCGTCCGTGCGATGGGCGCATCCCCAGCCGGGGAAAGCGCTTCATCCACCCGCTCGGCAGAACGTGCTGCCGCTCCCAGGTGACATCGCCGCACTGCTTCAGCCGGCAGGCGTTCGACCACGGGTAGAGCCCGCGCCGGTAGCCGTTGACGTAGTCAAAGCACTTCAAGAGCAAGACCGAGACCGAGTCGCCGTCGATCTCGCGGAACAGGTTCTCGTTATTGAACCAGCCGACATCGGCGACCGCCAACGCCAGGCCCCGCCGTTCCCGACCGAGCTGCTCCACTTCAGACGGGAGTCTCGCTTCTGTCGCGCTGCTCATCCTCGGCGCGCCCAACCGCCACACGCCGGGTCGTCCTGCCCGAGTCGCCCGAGTCCCGCGCCGTGTGGAGGAAAGTTCCTTGAATCGTATCTAACCCCCGAGTTTATAACCCAGTTCAACGATCCGTCAAGGCATGACGAGGGAAACGATCGAATGCCAATGGCTTCGTTCGGCGTGTTTCGAGGCGAGGCGGCCGCCGGTTCGTTCGTCGCGTTTTGAGGTGCGCCTTGGGTACGTTCGCCGCCCCAAGCGCGTCGACCGCGTGAGCCGTGTGACTGGTAACGGACCACTGACGTCCGTACCGGATCCTACCTGTGACGGCGCAGCCGAGGCCAATTCCGCCGGGGGTCAAAGCCGGGTCGCGAACACGGCCAGCGGCAGAATCGCGCTGTTCGTGAACCTGAGGTGAGCTCCGGTTCATCTTCTTCGATCTCGGGCCAACGGTCCGGCAGGGCGATGGTAAAACCAGGCAGCGCCACGCTCGCGGCCAGTTGTTCACCGCAGCAAATCTGTTCGACGCAGGCGTCGCCGACGCGGATGAGCGCGGTCACGATTTTCGCCTGGGAACCCAAAATAAGATGGCCTGCCTCATCGTGATGATGGGGCAGGCCTGTTCGGAAAGGGTGGCAGGTGCGCGCTCCGCACCAGCGCCTCCGCGGCGTGGTCAAGCAAATCTGTTCCGCTGCCGCGCACCAGGTTGACGTCCTCCACGTGCCCTTGAGGATCGACCGTGATCTGCATCACGACGGTACCTTGCCGCCCGAGTTCGCGCGCCATCTCCGGATAGGAGCGGTGAGCCAGCAGCCATGCGGCTACGTCGGCAAGCCAGGCCGGATCCGCACCGGCCTGCATCTTCGATTGGGTCGGAGCAGCCTGGGCCGTTGAAGTGTCAGATGCCGCGGATGCCGACGCGGACGGCTCGGTTGTCTTTCCGGCGACCTGAGTGCGTGAAGGGGGAGCGCGCACTGGCGAATTGGGGTGGGTCGGACGAGGCGGATGCGGCGCACGCTCCGGTCGGGGTCTGGGTGGAGGTGGGGCGGGTGGCGGCTCCGCGATCACGGCGGCAGGCGGAGGGACTGGCGTCGGCTCTGGAACCGGCGGAGGCTGTGGCGCGGGCGGTTGCTCCGGTACGGCCGCCTGCTCTGGAACGGGTGGCGGCTGTGGAGCGGGCGGTTGCTCTGGCACCGGCGGCTGCTCCGGCACCGGCGGTTGATCCGGGGCGGCCGCCCGCTCCCG
>CAWHKI010000257.1:0-8099 GCA_963829765.1 uncultured Isosphaeraceae bacterium
CGCATGATGACGACCCCTGCTCCCGCGTATCTTAGGGATCGCCGCCGAGCGCGCGAAGCTCATTGAAGAGCGGCTGCCTGAGGCGCTAGATGCGCTGCGCTCCCGTAGCTGACAAGTGGCAATTCGATCTGCGAAGCCTCCCCGATGGGGAGGCTTTCGTGCATGGCGGTAGTCTCACCAAATGGGGTTCACCTCGGAATCCATCAAGCGGATCGCTGCATTGGATGGTCGAGCACAGTTGCACAGTTTCTGTGCTGTGTTGCGATTTCCTGTCTGCAGGCCATTGGAACTACCCGATCGTTCCCTCTCTCGTCGTCGGTGTATTGGCGGCGGCGATACTTTTCGTGAATATCAATTTGCCCAAGGTGATCGAGACCCTCTGCTCGGTCGCCGTCGTCTGGGCCAACCTAGCCTATTTGTTCGTGACCGTGCCTCTCTTGGTAGCGCGACTACGTCGCGGCAATCGCGGTCTCGCGGCTTCGCGTGGTGATTCAACCGCCCGGCAAGCGTCGCAAGGCGATCACCGTCATCCGCCGATCCCTGGTTTTTCGCTGGGGGCGTGGGGGATGCCTGTCAACGCGATCGCGGTCGTTTGGGGGCTCTTCGTCGTCATCAACATCGGGTGGCCTCGCGCCGAGATCCATGGTTCCGGTGACGGGAGCCGCTTCGCGGCGCTGCTTGCGACTTTGGGACTGATCATTGCCGGCACGATCTATTACTTGCTCTTTCAGCGGAAGCGGACGGGCATCCTTTTGGAACACGCTGTGGGTGATGGAATCCAATGTCAATCGAGCGCGACCGACAATCGACCGGTCGACCCCCGATGGATCGGACAACTCGCACCCGGTGAATAGGGAGCCGCGGCGTCATGAGATCCAACGAATCAGGAATCCAGCGGATGAGACGGTCGGCGGCCATGGTCATGCGCCAGGTCCGACAAAGGCGAAAGAAGCCACAACCGCGTGGACTTCGGCCCCCCACGACGTTTGAAAAATTCCTCGGCTGGTGCGTCCACGGCTACACCGCCGCTCGGCTTGGTGGCAGCCGCTGCGATCGTTGTCTTGCTCGCGACGCCAGAGGCGGATCACGGGGGCGCCGACGCGTTTCGCTGGTCGTTCCTGCTGATGGCCGCCGCTACGATCGTCGACTCGACCGATGGCACACTCGCGCACAAGGTCCGCATCAAGGAAGTCGTACCCGGCTTCGATGGCCGGCGGCTGGACGACATTGTCGACTTCTTGAATTACACCTTTCTGCCGCTGCTCTTGATGTGGCGAGCGAGCATCCTTCCCCCGGGACAGGAAGCCTGGCTTCTGCTGCCGCTTTTGGCCAGCGTCTACGGCTTTTGCCAGGTCCAGGCCAAGACTGACGACGGCTATTTCTTGGGGTTCCCGTCGCTTTGGAACTTGGTCGCGCTCTACCTTTACGCGCTGCCAATGAACGAATGGGCTTCGCTGGCGATCGTGATCGTACTGGCTCTGCTGACTTTCGTGCCGATCCGGCATCTCTATCCGTCCCAGCCGGGGTTGCTAAACCGGGTGACGATGATCGCGGGTGCGCTCTGGGCTCCCCTCATCTTTTGGCTGATCTGGAAACTGCCCCGAGGCGCCGAGTCACGCCTGAGCGAGTCGACGGCGCAACTGGCGATGGTCACGCTTCTGTATCCGCTTTATTATCTGGGCGTTTCGTGGACCATCAGCGTGATGCACTGGCGCAAGCAATTGCTCCATCGCTCGCAGCGAGCGCGATCCGAGGCGTCGGCCTAAACTCGGCTTTCCTCGGCGAAAGCCCGGGCCTCGTCGGCCCTCACCAGGCGCTGACCCTCGGCAACGTCGACCTGGGCAAGCAACACTCCGCCCGCGATAAAGAAGGCGATGACAGAAAGGATCGAATGCCGGCTCGACCCACTCACGAGGTTGACCAGACCGAAAGTGGCCGGCCCGAAGATGCCCGCGAATTTCTCGGCGACGCCGAAAAACCCGAAAAACTCCCCTGACTTGTCTCGCGGGATCAAGCTGGCGAACAGCGAACGGCTGAGTGCCTGGGTTCCTCCCTGCACCAACCCGACCATGGTTGCGAGCACCAGGAAATGAGTTCCTGTGCGCATAAAGTAGCCGAAAATGCAAATGATGACGTATCCCACAAGTCCCAGCGCGATCGACGATTTCGCGCCGATCCGCCCGGCGAGTGCGCCGAAGAGGAACGCGCAGGGGATGCCGACAAACTGAACCAAAACGATCGCGCCGATCAAAATTCCTTGGTCGATGCCGATCTCGTCGCCATAGCGGGTGGCCATCCGCATGATCGTCCCGATGCCATCGTTGTAAATGAGGAACGCCAGGAGCATGATAAATGCTTGTCGGTACAACCGCAGTGAACGGCCGGTCTCAATCAGGCGACGCATCGCGGCCCGAACCGGCAGGCCAGTCGTCCGGCCCTCGCCGACGGCCGCCGGCTCCGATACGTGGCGAAACAGCGGGATCGAGAAGACCAGCCACCACACGGCGACCGAGAGAAAACTCAGCCGCGCGGGCAGCGTCGCCTGCGCCATGGTCAAATGCTCTCCCGACGGAAAGCCGAACCACTCGGGCTTTTGGATCCACGCCAGGTTGAGTGCCAGCAGCGTGCCGCCACCGATGTAACCGAGCGCGTAACCCGCCGTCGATACCGTGTGAACCTCGTCGTCGCGCGCGATGTGCGGCAACAGTGCGTCGTAAAAGACATAGCTGCCATTGGCCCCGATATTCGCCAAAACAAATAACGCTGATGCGAGGACGTAATCACCCTTGTAGATGAAGAACATCGCGGCTACCGACGCCACCCCCAGCACCAGGAAGCCGCCGAGCATCCGCTTTTTCTGGCCATTGAAGTCGGCGATCGTCCCCATGAGAGGCGAGAGCGCGGCGATCAAGACCATGGCAACGGTGGTCCAGAGGCTGAACCACTGGGTGGCCCGTTCTGGCGGCATACCGGCGCAGGCCACCTTCCCATAATAAACTGGGAAAACCGCGGTGATGATCGTGCAGGCCATCGCCGAGTTTGCCCAGTCGTACATCGCCCAGGCACGCAACTCGCGCCGCCCCAGGCCGAGTTTGTCCGCCCAGGCGTGTAGCCAGGTGCGCGCACGCGCGGGATCTTGACTCATTTCGGTCGAGCTGGGCACCAGAGTTTCTCCATCGTCTTCTTTTCCAACAGCCCCGCGTCGAGGCGCCCGTCCCAGGCTTGCGGCATGGTTCCCAAGGTTGTGACGATTCTTATGAATGGTGTATATCATAACAGGGCGGCCGGCCAATCGCAGCCAGGCCAGACTAATCTTCGGCAGCGTTGCTCTCAAACCTGTGATCTAAGGAAGATATTCCCGCAATGAGAAGAATTTTCGACGGACACCTCGACCTGTCATGGAACGCTCTTTCCTGGGGCCGTGACATCACGCTCGAGCTTGATGTGCTGAACCGCCTCGAACAGGTACTGGACGACCATCCCGCGCGGCCGTGCCACCGTTGCTCTTCCAGACATGCGGCGGGGCGGCGTCATACTCTGCCAGGCGACGCTTCTGGCTCGCGCCGCTCCGGCTCACGCGTTCACTTCGGGCCCGGCCGACTGGGCCTCGATTTCGCCAATCAAGAGATCGCCTCGGCGACGGCGCGGGGCCAGCTCGCCTACTATGAGCTGCTCGAGCGCCGGGGCTTGCTGCGCATGATTCGCACGGCAAGCGAGTTGGATGCGCATTGGAGTCAGTGGGCCGCCGGCGACTCGCGCGCTCCGATCGGATACATTCTGGCCATGGAGGGGGCAGACCCCATCGTCGACGTCGGTCACGCCCAGACATGGTGGGAGCGGGGCCTCCGCTCCGTGAACCTGGCTCACTATGGCAGGAGCCGGTACGCGGTTGGAACCGGCGACGACGGCCCACTCACCGCCGATGGCATCGAGTTGCTCAAGGAATTCGAGAAGCTGGGCATGATTCTCGACGCGACTCATCTCTCGGATACGAGCTTCTCGCAGGCGGCTCGATCTCTTCGGCGGGCCCGTGCTGGCCAGCCACAACAACTGCCGGGCACTGGTTCCCAACCAGCGGCAGTTTAGCGACGACCAGATCAAGCGCCTGATTGACCGAGGGGCCGTCATCGGCGCGGTCCTCGACGCCTGGATGCTCGTCCCCGGCTGGGTTCGAGGCGAGAGTTCGCGGTCGATTGTCGGGCTCGAGGCCGTGGCCGACCACGTGGACCACATTTGCCAGGTCGCCGGTAACGCCCGGCACGTGGCCATCGGCAGTGACTTGGACGGCGGATTCGGCACCGAGCAGACGCCGACCGGGCTCGATCGTATCTCTGACTTGCAAAAGCTCGACGCGATCTTGGCGACGCGCGGCTACAGTTCCGATGCGATCGACGATGTCTTTCACGGCAACTGGCTGCGTTTCTTCCGCAAGCACCTGCCGCGATGATCCTGGAAAGGAACAAAGGCGCTTTGGACAACGTAAGCGCTCAGGTATCTCACTGGTGCGAGCAAGCGCGGCGGATGTGTGAAGCTCGCCAGAGTTCCGATCTTGGGAACTTGACAGGATGGCTGAGCGCGATCGACGAGGGGATGCGCCTCAGACAGCTCGACGGCCTTGGGCGGGATGAGTCGATCGAATCGAGCCGGTGCGCGGTCGTGCGTTGGCTGACCAATCTGCAACGACTGGCCGACAAGGGGATGGTGAAACTAGAGCCAAACACGCCGTCTCACCAACTCGTGGCGGCGCGAGCCAGGGGGCGGATTGTCCGAGGCACGGATCGCCGTCCGAACCACCCTCACGGGCCCCCGGCTCGCACCACTGCACCAGGCCCTGGCGATCGAGGGCCTAAGGACCGACATCGAGTGGCTGGGCACGCTCGTGGCACGGCTCGACGGCGAGGCGCCGCATCACGTAAGCGCCTGGCTTGACGTTGAGCTAGAGCGACTCCGAACCTGGTTGGGTACGGCATCTGGCCGAGATCCCGATCCGCGAGACCTCGCGCTCAGTGCGGCCTGCGAACGCATGCAGGCGATTCTCTTGGAGCGGCGCATCGAGCGCGAACTGGAACGGTCGGCCGTCGGCTGGAGTGCCGATGGGCTTTGGTCCGAGCGGTTCCATCTTTCGCGGCTCCAGGCCCAGGTCTATACACTGGCGCTCGATCCACGGCCGCGAAAAAGAGAGGACGATCGCCGGTCGGAGCCAGGTTCCGATATGGCTTACGCTGCCACGCGTTTCCGGCCGCCCAAGGACAAGGCGGCTCGCGTGGCTCGCCCCCCTCGAGCAATTTCGGAGCGATTTGGCCGACGAGGCCGTTGATCGGCTGAGCGCGCTTGAGCCGGGTAACCGAGCGGAAGCCTGCGAAGCGATCGTTCAGACGGCCGTCGATGAGGTCAATGAGACGATCGCCTTTCTTGAAGACATGCCGCTACGCCACGCCGTCAAGCGGCTCACACTGCTGCGAGACGATCTCGAAACGATGGCGAAATCATGCCGGCGCTGGTCGCGGATTCCAAGGAACACGGTCGCGCGTACGTTTGAGACGGCCCGGCTTCCGTGCTGACCGAGCCTCGCGAAAGAGCCGCTCTAGAGCCGTCCGACGCACCGGTCGAGCACGACCACCAGGCCGTCGATCGCTTACGCCGCCAGACGCGGCGGGCCGACCGCCTGTCGCGACGGGTGCGAGCCGCATGGCAGGAGAAACTGCTGGCGCTGCGGATGCAAACGCTGTTCGGCCGCCGGTTCGTCGCGATCCTGGAAAATACGGTCCTCGTGTTGATTTTGGTGCTCTTCAGCTTGATCACGGCCCAGGTCGTGCTTGAGCGAACGTCCTCGTCCGGACTGTCGATCTGGCAGCATCAGTTCTTTGCCTGGACGGATCTGGGCATTTGCTCGGTGTTCCTCTTCGAGTTTGTTCTCAAGCTAGCTCGCTCCCAACAGATTGACCTACTTGGCGCGCCACTTCTTGATCGACCTGGTCGCTTCGCTGCCGTTTGGCTTTGTCTTTCATCAGATTGCCCTGGAACAACTGGAGAACGCCTCCCTCGCCGCGGGCGACCAACCCGGGCCCTTGCGGCGATTGATCCGTTTAGGGCGCGTCTCCCCTTCGGTTCGTCCGAGTGGCCCTGCCGATTCTCAGACTGATGCGCATTCCTCTCATCTTGTTGCGGCTGAGCGATCGCCTGGTTCGTCGCATGGCGGGCCTGCTCAATCGCAACATCATCTTGTTCGAGCCATTGCACACGCAGAAATCCGAGTCGCGCGATCGCCATCGACTGATGACGCTGCGGAGCGAGCTCGAACAAGCCAGAGGAGCCGTCGAGGCGAGGCTCGACCGCGATCAGCGGCGGCGGCTCGCCGCTCGCGTCATACAAGACCTGCAATGTCGGATCGAGGCCCTCCCCGCTACGGAAACGGACGAAGCCGTCGCTGAGAATCACGGTCGTGAGATTCCCGTTGAGAAGGTCGTCGAACGGTTGATCCAGATGACGCCGGAACGGCTCATCGACCGCGCCGGCCCAGCATTCGTTCACGCCGTCGACCGCTACTTCCGGCTGCTCGACCTCCCTTTGATCAGGCGACTGCCGGTCATCCGCAACCTGGTCGCCTATCGCGAGAAGAGCCCGGCCGAAGCCGTGGCCTTCGCAGCCAACTATCTGGGCCATCTGATTCAGCGCGGCCTCGACGTCGTCTACTTCTTCGCCGACTTGCACGGAACACTCTCGCCGCCGGTCTTCCTCGACCGTCTGGGCGCCGCTCTCGTCAACGCCGCTCGAACCCCCGCCAGGCGGTTGCTCTTGCTCGGCTCGGCGTTCTTCTTCTTGTTCGTCATTGTTAATGCCTTGTCTTTTCTGAGACCGCTCAGGTTTGCGGTCGACCGACTACAGACCTTGATGGGTTGGCCGGTGATCATCCTTGGAGGCATCTGTCTGGTCGTCTGGACCCTGGGAGCATGGTTCCGCAAGATTGCCAACCAGTCCGCCGATTTTTGCGAACGCGTCGTCGAGGCTCAATTCGCGACGCACACCAAGAACCTCAAGTCCCGCCGGCGTGACGATGATGCCGGGTTCCTCGCCGAACGGGTCATCGACCCCGAGATGCTCCTCGCGCCTCCGACGATCAACGCACCGAGCCAGTTGATCGCAATGGTGATGGCCAGCCACGCGGATGGGCCCTGTTCGAAAATCGCGAGCTGGCCTTCCTGCGCAACGTTCGTTTGTTGTACCAAGATTATCTCGACGGTTCCCCTCTGCACCGCAGCGATACCAAGGCTTCCGTACAACTGTTGGGCAACCTCGCGCTCGGCAACCTGAGCGAGCCATCTGGGACATTTTTTGCTGGAGAGCCGAACGTTCGACCGGCTCGATCTAAGCCGATCCGGCAGTCTCTTCGGCGGCGCTTACCTCTGGTTCAACTACATCACGCGGCTGCTGGTGCAGGAGACGGCCCTCCTGATCCTCGACTACAACCGCCACGCAGTTCCGCTCGATCGCCTGGCCTGTTCGCCCGACGTGGTTCGGCGCACCTTCCAGACCTGGTCGGCGGGCCGGCTGAGGATCGACCCGGATGAGATCTGGCTGCCCCCGCTGGCGTCTTCCGAGACCGAGGCTCGAGACGGCCTGGCTTCCGGACAATCGCTGTTGTCTCACCCCAGCGAACGTATCCTCCCCTTGCGACAATCCACTCGCCGCGAAGCCGTGGCATTTCTCGAGACAGTCGAGTTCACGGCGGTTGACTTCCTGGCCGATGAACCCGAGCGCGACTCCGAAATCCGCGCCCGATTCGGCTCTCAAGTCGCAGATCTGGTGCGCCGCGACCGGCAGCAAAACGTCCGGCGCGCCGTTCCGCAGCTTCCCGCTCCACGAGCTGCCGCTGGCCCGCGCACGATCAATCCGTATGCTGTTACGAGGCCCGCCTTGCCGGCGGCCGACTTGCCCTGCTTCCCTTCACACTCGGCCGCGGCATGGCATGGGCGATCATCATGGGCATCCGGGCCATCTACCGTGTCGTTCATGAGATCCTCCATCCCAACGTCGACCATCAAGAGACGGTTCCATCAGATACTTATTGGGCTGCCTTGCGGACCCGTAGTTGAGGAAAC
>CAWHKI010000258.1:0-14482 GCA_963829765.1 uncultured Isosphaeraceae bacterium
CTGTTGGCAAAGAGGCCGGAAAGGAACTGGCCTCCCGCCATCCCCACGGCGCCGGTTGAGTAGTTGTAGGCGTTACCGAGAGCCGACTCCTCGAGAAACGGTAGCATCAGAACACACCACGGCGTCATCTGGCACCCGCCAGCGATGGAGGGGATCTGGCATGGGGGAACACTGGTATTGTAGACGCCGCCGAGGGGGTACGTCCCATGCGCTGACTCGTAATTGGCAAGAGCGACCCCCAGTTGTTTCAGATTGTTAAGGCACTGGCCCCGCCGCGCCGACTCGCGCGCCGCCTGGACCGCGGGCAAGAGCAGCGCGATCAGCACGCCAATGATGACGATCACGACCATCAGCTCAATCAGGGTAAATCCTCGACGTGTTCGCTGCATGGTTCAACGGTGCCTCCCGGACCAGAGTTGCGAACGAAGCGAAATGAACCCGCACTGGCCATCGAAGGGCAAAACGAGGACAGCCCGATTCCCCTGTCCGTTCTTACACGCCTTGAGAAAGAAAACGAGGACGGTGCAACGTTCTCCGAAGGCGGAAAGCTTGAAGCCTCGATTCGCCGGACCTGCCAGACGCGAATTATCTCCCGGATTAAGATTACTGTCCAGCCCCTACCCATTTTCCACAATGAGCCGCCATAGGGCTAAAAGCATCGCCGGACAGAGCCGGCTCCTACAGGAGCTGTAGGAGGGAGCTCCGTCTCCCGATCCCCGATCTAGCCTGACGTTCGTAAGAGACTCGATGCGTCCTCCTAAACCGGCGCAATGCGTCGGTCGCTCGAATGAGATCCGCAGCATTTCCTTCATGCTCCGCATGAACGGTTTACCCAGTACATTCGAGCGAAGCCGCGTAAAGCGTCTTTTCACCGTGAAGAGCGCAATTTGCGCCCAGGTGGTGCGTCACACTTAAAACCATGCAGCCGTTAGGGATACGCCAAAAGCGTGCGCGCTTAAAAAAACTGCGTCACACGTAAGTCCAATCCCTGTAAGGCCGTGACGCACGTGACGCAGTTTTGGGGTCTGCGCGTGGTGCGCGCGCTCCACCGGCCGTTCGCACGACGAATTTTAGGATTGTGCAGGTTTGAACGGACGGAGCCTGTCTCCTCGGTCGGTCCGCATTTGACCCGTTCCGGCCTCCCCGCGTTTCTCACTTGAATTTGAAGCGGGGTTTCCATAAGGAACCCAGGAAGGCGGGAACCCTCGTTATCTTCCGTTCAAAATCTCTTAGCGAGCGGCATCTCGATTTGGGACGCGGCTCGTCAGACCCGTGGCGCTGGCATATACGGCCTCTGGGTCGCGTCGGCAGGCTCCTTGCCCAAAAATGGCGCCCGCCATTTTTCTCGCCCCTGGCGCCAAAAAAGTCGGCTGACATAAGATCGGATGAATCAACGGCTTATGTTTAGGGGCCATGGCTCCAGTGACCGAAAAATGGCGCTTTTGGCCTTCGAAAAAGCGCCATTCTCCGCCATTTTTTTCCCCTGCCTACTCAGATGAGCGGCGACCAAGTCAATGTGGCGCCTGAGACGGCCGATGGCGCGATCGTTGCGGGCCCAGGACCTAAATCGTGGTTGGCGGAAGAGATCGGCAACGGGGCCCTCCGAAAAAGCGCCAAAAAGCGCCAAACGGCACCATTTTGTCGCGGCGGTCAGCCGTGGGCGGGGCGATGCGGGCGACGGTGTCCGCCACCCCGCGGCCGATCGTCCCGACTGGAGTAGGCCCCTTGAGCGTGGAATCGAAGGCGCACTATGCTTGTGGAACTTGCTGGTGGACTGCGGCTTCATCAAGGGCCGTGAAATCGGCCGGCTGAATGGCCAAAACACGGGGGCCAATGCAGGACGCTCCGCCCCGTGATGGCGACCCTGGCCCCAGGCAACCCCCGCCCCGGGATGCTCCGCCGGCTTACGTCTGAATCGCGGCCTCTCGGCAGACGAGTTTAAGGGTACAGTCGAATAGAACAAATAGCGTGGGCCCCGGGGCTCGCCGTCGATGTCAGGGGGGGCGTTGATTGCCGAGGATCGAGCCGCGGAAGTCGGGCGAAGTGCGAGGCGGGAAGTCTATGAAAGTGGTGATCGCCGAAAAACCGTCGGTCGCGCGCGAGCTCGCGACATTCCTCGGCGCCTCGTCGCGCCGCGAGGGTTACTTCGAAGGTAAAGGCTATCAGGTCACCTGGGCCCTGGGGCATCTCGCCACGCTGAAGGAGCCGGAGGACTATGATCCCGCGCTGAAGAAGTGGTCGCTGGCCACCCTGCCGATCGTCCCCGAGCGATTTGGGCTCAAACCGATCAATGAGCCTCGATCGCGCAAGCAGCTCGCCGTCGTCCGGCGGCTGATGCGGTCGGCGGCCGAGCTGATCTGCGCCACCGATGCCGGCCGCGAGGGGGAGCTGATCTTTCGATACATCCAGGAGCTGGTCGATTGCACGCGGAAACCGGCGCGTCGACTCTGGCTCAGCTCGCTCACCGAGTCGGCCATTCGCGACGCGTTCCGCCGGCTGCGGCCCCTTTCTGATTACGATGCGCTTTACGCCGCGGCCCGCTGTCGTAGCGAGGCGGATTGGGTCGTCGGCCTCAACGCCACACGATTTTACACCGTCAGTCACAACGCCGGCGGGATCCTCTGGAGCGTCGGCCGCGTGCAGACACCCGTCCTGGCCATGATCGTCCGGCGCGACGACGAGATCCGCACGTTCAAGCCGGAGCCGTTCTGGGAGCTTCTGACCTCTTACCGCGCGGTCACATTCAAATTCACCGGCGATCGCTTCACCAAGGAGCCGAACGCGCAAGGGATGCTCCAGCGCGTGTTGGGTCAGCCGTTCACAATTATTGGCGTCGAACGAAAGCCGGAACGAATTCCGCCGCCCCAATTGCACGACCTGACCGCGCTTCAGCGCGACATGAATTCCCGGCACGGGATGTCGGCCGACGCCACGCTGAAGGCGGCCCAGTCGCTGTATGAAAGTAAGCTGATCAGCTATCCGCGCACCGACTCGCGGTATCTGGGCGACGACTTGAAGAGTCAGGTCCCTGGCATCCTGGCAGACCTGAAACCGGAACGGCCAGCCGAGATCGGCAAGCTGAATTTGCAGGCCCTGGCCTTTACCGGACGGGTCGTCAACAACGCGAAGGTGGGGGATCACCATGCGATCATTCCCACGGGGAAGCGCCCGGGCGAGCTGAATCCGGCGGCACGAAAAGTTTTTGACGCCGTCGTCACCCGGTTGATCGCCATCTTCTACCCCACCTGCGTCAAGGAAGTGACGACCGTGAACGGCACCGCCGATCTTGTGCCGTTCCGGGCGAAGGGCGTGCGCATGGTCGACCCGGGATGGACGATTCTTTATCCCCGCAGGGACGGTGAAAAGAAGGATGAAGACCAGGAGTTGCCCGAGTTCCGCCCCCACGAGAGTGGGCCGCACGATCCCTTTGTCCGTCGTGGCGAAACGACCCCGCCCAAGCCGTATACCGAGGGCAGCTTGCTGGGGGCGATGGAGACCGCCGGCAAGATGGTGGCCGAAGAGCAACTCAAGGAAGCGCTCAAAGAAAGGGGCCTGGGGACCCCGGCCACGCGAGCGTCGATCATCGAGACCCTGCTCGCTCGCGGCTACATTACCCGCGACAAGAAGTCATTGGCGGCGACCGACCTGGGGCGTTATCTCGTGGCGATCGTGCGGAGCCAAAGCCTCAAGAGCCCCGAGCTCACCGGTGATTGGGAGGCGAAGCTTCGCCAGGTCGAGCGCGGACGATTGGGTGCCGCGCAGTTCATGGCGGAGATCGTGCGGTACACGCGCGACGTGGTGGGCCCCAGCCACCTGGCGGCGGTCGACCCCTCACGCCTGGGCGACTGCCCGCGTTGCGGCCGTCCCGTGATCACCGGCAAGCGGGGATACGGCTGTTCCGGTTGGCGAGACGGATGCACCTTCGTGCTCTGGAGCGAATACCGCAACCACCCGCTCACGTTGGACCAGGTCCGCGAATTGCTCCAGTGCCGGTTCGTCGGTCCGCTCAGGCTTGACGGCAACGCTCAGATCATTCTTCATCTCACGGACAGTGGCGGCCTGACTGAAATCCCGGTCCCGACCGCCAGCCAGCCAAGAATGGCGAGGTCGAAAAAGCCCACAAGGAGAGCGCCAGGGCAGCCAAGAAGCTCCGATCCCGATAACGCCCCTCGCCGCGGCAAGCGTGTGCGCCGCCTGAACGACTCGGCGACACAGGAACGCCGGGCCGGCGCCAGCAACGACTCGCCGGAGCAGGCCGCGAGTCAGGGCGAGCAGTTGGACGGGCCCGGCCACGTGCCGCTTGGTCCCTGCCCGTTATGCGGCTCAGAGGTCATTGAGCAGCCGAGGTCTTACCGCTGCAGCGGCTGGCGTCGCGAGTGCAAATTCGCCATCTGGAAGACGATCGCCGGCAAAGCGATTGGAGCTCGCACGGTCCAAGCGTTGCTCAAAAGCGGCCGGAGCCCTCTACTCAAGGGCTTTCGATCAAAGGCGGGCAAAGCCTTCGATGCTCACCTCAAGCTCGAAGCCGGCGAAGTTCGGTTTGAGTTCCGATGATTCGAATCGGACGACTTGCACAGCAGTCGCGGGACCGGCTCGCCCATTGACCAAAGCGTGTTGGAAAAATTAAACTTAAATCGGGAGAACGCAAGATGTCGCATGGATTGTCCGAGCATCGCGAGGGCCCTCATGAGTTTTGGCGACGAAGAAGGCGGCAGTGCGGTTGAACTAGAAACGCTCCACGGTCGAAGCTGGCCGACCGTCACCCAATATTCGGTTTTCCTGGAAAACCGGGTGGGCCAGTTACTCGACGTCTATCGTTCATTCCAGGGTTCCCGGGTGAAGATCGTCGGCCTGACGATTTCCGACTCGGCCGATTGCTCGATCTTACGCTTGATCTTGAACCACTCCGAGCAAGGGCGCGAAATCCTGGTTCTCAACAAGCACGCCTTTGCCGAGAACGAACTGCTGGTGGTCGAGCTTCCCGCCGGCCCGCAGTCTCTTTCCGACCTGTGCATGGCGCTTTTGCAGGCCGAGATCAATATCCACTACGCCTATCCCTTGCTGGTGCACCCTCGTAACCGCGCGGTCGTGGCCATGCATGTCGACAATGTCGAACAAGCGAGCGTGACGCTGCACAACATGGGTTTCGACGTCCTCTGCGAGGCCGACCTCGCTTGAAACCAACACCTTACCGTCGCTACCCGCCTCGTCGCTTCCGCGCGAGCGAGGCTGTCGGGTTCGAGGGGGTCGATGAGTCACGAGTTGAAGGAAAAGCTCGCCTGGTCTGAGCATGATTCGGAGGGCGAACGGCTGGATCATCTGGCCGCCGAACTTGCCGAGGCCGACGGCCCCGCTGATGATCGTCTGAGCTGGCCAACGGAGCTTTGGGGCTTGCTCGCGCGGGAAGGCGCGCATGCGCTGGTCGCTCTCGGCGGAATTCGGCGGTGCCGCCTGCCCCCGTCCGCTCTTGGTTCAACGATACGCCCAACTCGCGGGAGGGAGCCTCACCGCGGTTTTTATCCTGTCCCAACACGACGCGGGTGTCCGCCGGCTATTGGCCGCCCCCGAAAGTGACATCGCCCACGGTTGGTTGGCTGCCATTGGCGGCGGACGGGCGTTTACGACCGTTGGAATTTCGCATTTAACAACCTCTCGCCGCCTGGGGGCACAGCCCGTGAAGGCTGTCGAGGTCACGCGAGGATCGTATCGCCTCGATGGAACGATCCCTTGGGTCACCGCCGCCGAGCGAGCGGATGTGCTTGTCACGGGCGCGGTCCTCGACGACGGACGGCAGATGCTGATCGCGTTGCCCGCCGATCGACCGGGTGTCGATGTTCGCCCTCCCTTTTCCCTGGCGGCACTCCAGGCGTCGTGCACCACCGAGGTCGTGCTCAACCAGACCCTTGTGGAAGGTTCCGACTTGCTCGCGGGGCCCGCGACCGACATTCTGTCGAACCCAGGGGCGGTCGGGACCGCCGGGCTCGAGACATCGGCACTGGCACTCGGCCAGGCGCGAGCGGCCCTGCTGGCCTTAGTCGAGTTGTCGCCGGAGCGGACCGACCTGGCCGAGCCGCTGGAACTCCTTTGCGACAACTGGCGGACCTACTGGGCCCAATTAATCGCCCAGGCGCGAGGCGAGCCCGATGCCGTCGCCCCCGGGCAGATCCGGACGCAGGCGAACTCGCTGGTTCTACGCTCGACTCAGGCCTACCTCACCGCGCGACGCGGGACCGGTTTCCTCCGGACCGAGCCTGCTCAGAGATGGGCGCGACAGGCCCTCTTTTTCCTGGTCTGGTCGTGCCCGACGCCGATCGCCCAGGCCGCCATCCGCGACCTAGCCGGGCTATGCCAGGTTTGATCGCAAGCCACGCGGCGCTTCGCGAAGAGGTTCCAGACGATCTCGACCAATGATGGGTGCTGTGCGCACGTCTTCCCATTTAGTCGAATCGCCCCCTCAAATTCACCGAGTGAAACCGAACACGATCTCGCCACTGCATGAATGGCGCCAACGCAACAGTGCTTCATGCGCATCCTAAATTTTTTGTTGAAATTTTTGACAAAAGGGCACTGGTGACTTTTGTTTGAGGTGGGACCGTGTTCTGATAGTTCTTCAGTGATTCAGCCGCATGACGAGAACCCCAGCAACGGTGTCGCCCTCGCTCCTGAGCGAATTTGCGAGATTAACACCCAACGGCGATTTCCGTCACCGCGTCGACTCGATATCCGCACCATTGATTCGCAACGACGATCAGAGCCGGAGACCGTTGATGTTCCGCATCTCGTGCACGAGGAAAAAAACGCACTGGCTGGGAAACAGCGGCGACAAAAGATCAGCAACCGCCGCGCCAGGCCGCCGTCACCGTGCCAGTTTCGGCGTGGAGCTGCTGGAATCTCGAATCACGCCGTCGAAGCTGGCGATCCTTCCCGCCCAACTGCCGAACCTCGGCATGGGACAGGAATGTGACGTGGCAATGAGCGCCACCATTGGCGGTACGCACGATCGATACCGGTTAGCATCGGGCGAGCTGCCGGTAGGCCTTTCGCTGAGCAAGTTCGGCGTATTGGCCGGCGAGGCCATGGCCAGCGGGACGTATCGATTCGCCATTCAAGTGATGAAACCGGGTCATGGTGGAAAAGGCAATCTTCGATGGTTCTCGATGACCGTCAGCCCCACGCTGGCGCTGCGCAGGCACCGACGTCGGCGCCAGGCCAAGTGTCACGGTTGAGTGTGACCACGGCGGCGGCGGTCATAACGGGCGCCCCTTTCTCGTGAGCGTGACGGCCGAAGATGCGGCGGGCGATAAAGTGGCAGGCTACAGCGGCGGCCTGACGTTCGTCAGCAGTGACGGTCAGACCGTCCAGGTGACCGAGCCATCCCATGTTTGTTCAGGGCACCGCTGATGTATGGGTGAGCCTTGACACGGCGGACGTGGTCTCGCTCACCGCTATCTCGGGCACGATCCGGGGGACCAGTGGCCTTTTCACCAATGGCCCGGCGATGGTCTCCAACTTCGTGGTCAGCGTGCCAAGGACCAGCACAACGGGCGTCGAGTTCCCGGTCACGGTCACGGCCAAGGATGCCTTTGGCAACACCGTAACCAACTACGATGGAAGCGTGGCACTGACCACCAGCGATGGCCAGAGCATCGATCTGGCGGCGTCCCCCGTATTCAAAGACGGCACGGCCGTGGTGACTGTCGGGCTCACCAGGGCAGACACCTTAACACTCACGGCCGCCGCGGGAAACGTCTATGGCGTGAGCAACACCATCATCAACAATCCGGCATCTGTTTCCAAGTTTGTTGTCAGTGTGCCGGCCTCAACCACGGCTGGCGTTAGCTTTCCGGTAATGCTCACGGCCGAGGATGCGGTCGGCGACACGGTGACCGGCTTCGACGGCGACGTCACGCTGACCAGCAGCGACGGCGAGCCCTTGCAATCCAAGTCGCCTTTGGTCTTCAACGAAGGCACCGCGGACGCGACGATCGATCTCACGGTGGCTAGCACGTTGACGGTCGTGGCTTCGTGGGGGACCGTAGAAGGCACAAGCAATAAGATCACGGTCAGCCCGGCCGCCGCGTCGACGTTCACCGTGAGCGTGCCGAGCACGGCGGTGGCCGGCGCCGGTTTCGTCGTGACAGTGACCGCTAAAGATTCTTTCGGCAATACGGCGACCAGCTACGACGGCAGTGCAGTGCTCAAAAGCAGCGACGGCCAGACAGTGAATCTGCTGTCGCCACTGGTCTTCACGAATGGCACGGCCGTGGCGAGTGTCGCCCTCGACACGGTCGATACGGTAACGCTCACGGCTGTCTCGGGACCGATCCAGGAAGCCAGCGGCTCGATTATCGTCAACCCGGCCCCGACGACATGGTTTCTTGTCAGCGTGCCCTTCACCGCGACGGCCGGCATCGGTTTTACCGTGAGCGTGTCCGCCGAGAATCAGTCTGGCAAGACGATAACGAGCTTTGGCGGTAAGGTGACGCTTTCCAGCACGGACGGCCAGGCCGTGAATCTGCTCTCGCCACTCGTGTTCGATGAGGGAAAGGCCACCGCGACCGTCTCGCTTGACACCGCGGACACGTTGGCACTCACGGCGACTTCGGGTTCAACGACCGGCACCAGCGGCACCATCACCAACAGCCCGGCGGCGGCAGCTTCATTCGTCGTCAGCGCGCCCGCCACGGCGACAGTCGGCATCGGCTTCGCCGTCACGATCACGGCCAAGGACGTATTCGGGAATACCGCCGCCGGCTGGAGCGGCGGCGTGACGCTCACCAGCAGCGACGGCCAGCCAATCGTTCTTCTGTCGTCGCCGGTGTTTACAAGTGGCATAGCCACGGTGAACGCCGCTTTAAACACCACCGACACGGTGGCGATCACGGCTGCCTGCGCAGCGATCAATGGCACCAGTGGTCCCATTGTCGTCGGCGCGAGATCTGTTATGAACGATTGGTTCAGCCAGAATATGAGCGATCCCGACCTTCAAGACCTGGCGCAAGCGGATTTGACTCGAGACGGCTCTCTCACCTACAATGATATGTTAGACATCTTCGCCGAAGCGGAATCGGAGGGACCGCTCACGGGTGCGGCCCTCCAATCGCTACGGGCCTTGGCCACGCCCGCCGGGGCCGCTTTTGTGGACATGTCACGTTCGGTGCAAAGCCTGACTTACAAGGTTGTCGATGGCGATCCGGCGAACGCTCAATACCTGGGGGTGGCGCTCGGCAATCTCGCGGTGGGCAGTTCGCCGACTCAGTTGGAAGACCTGGTTGACAAATGGTTCCTGGGCGAGGACCTCCCGGCGCCTGACTCGAATTCGTCGATTAGCTTCGTGCCCGCCGCCGGCAAGCTCTTCGGCAGCGGCGGTCCCAGTTACAAAGACGTGGCCCAGGGAACTGAAGGCGACTGCTGGCTGCTGGCCGCCTTCGCGGAAACGGCCGCCATGGACCCCTCCGTCATTCAAAGCATGTTCACCGACGACGGCACAGCGCTGGAAAACGGGGTTCAGGTTCATGTCTGGACGGTTCGCTTCTACAATGACGGTGTCACGACATACCTCACGGTCAACAATGAGTTGCCGGCCGAGAATGGCGATTTTGTGTACGCGGGCGGTTTCCAATCGATCAGTAACTCGAGCAACGTGCTCTGGGCCCCGCTACTCGAAAAAGCTTACGCCCAGCTCTGCGCATCGGGATGGAACGGTCGGCCGCAGTCTGATGCCTATGCATCACTGAGCTCCGGCAATGCATCAACGGCCCTCCCGGTCATCACGGGCTTTCCGGAAAGCTCCGGCTCCCCAATGAGAGCGCGGGCAGTTTCGCCAGCGCCGTCTCCGCGGGAACGCTGCTCGTCCTCGGGTCGTTCTCAAACACGAGCGGCTCGGGAACGACGAACTCAATTGGGATCGTGTACAGTCACTCCTATGCGGTGATCGGTTACAATGCCTCGAACCAGACATTCACGCTGATGAATCCCTGGGGCTGGAACAACACCAACGCTCCGGGAATCCTCAACGTCACCTGGGATCAGATCACCCAATACTTTTACCTCGACGGCAACTGCAATCCGGTCAGCGCGTTTCCTCGGCCGCGACACCGGGCCGGAAAGCCCAGCGGGAATCGACTCATTTCTCGCACCAGCCGACGGGTCACCAGACACAAACGGGCTTGTCGGAATTATCTTCACCAGCGATATCTCGCAGACTTGATCACTGTTTCGCCGCGGCCGCCTTCGACCGCAATGGCGCGGTCAGCGTGAACGCAGCCCAGTAGAATGGATGTGCGGCGCGTCCCGCTTCGCGGCGGGCCTTGATCACGGCTCGCTGTGCGGCATGCAGCGCATCGCAGACGTTTCGCCCTGCGGCAAGCTCGTCCCAGTGTCTGCCCATCAAGTCGACGGTCTCCTCATCAGGAATCTGCCAGAGCGATGCGATCACCGCGTCCGCTCCGGCAAGCTGAAAGGCTTGACGGAGGCCGGAAACCCCCTCGCCCTGGTGAATGTCGCCCAGCCCGGTCTCGCACGCGCTCAAGACAACCAGCTCGGTACCGCGGAGATCGATGCCCACGACCTCAAGTCCCGTGAGGATTCCGTCATCCCCGTTCGTCGTCGAGGTCAGAAGGCGCTGGTTCGCGCCGGCCAGGACGAGCCCGCAGCGCAGCAGCGGAATTTCCATCGCGCGTGACTTCGGCTAGAGACGTCGCCATCCAGCCGTTTCGCGGAAGCCTGGAACCGCTGATCGGGCAGGAAGAAACCGTGCGTGGAAAGCAAGAGTACGCGTGGCCGCTGCGCTCGCTTCACGGTCGCCTCGACCGCCAGCGCCGGTGAGCAGCTCAGGCTTGGCTTTGAGAAAACGCGTCAGGCTGGGAAGAATCGCCTCGGCCTCCTCCGCCGTGCCGGGCAAACGCGGCCAACTCGTGGAGATCGCGCTGGCCGACGCCCGCACGCCGCCACCACGGTCCCCCGATCCTCCGTCGGCTATGGCAGGCGCCGGCCCGGCGGACGCCAGGTCGAAATCGGGATGGCCACCACTAGCCCCGGTCCGTCAGGCCGCCTGGCGCCAGGGATGACACCAGGTCTCTGCCGCTGACCAGATAGTTGATCGTGTGTTTCTCAGCGCGTACGCCCCACCCTCAAGAGGCAGCGCCCCCAGGGTAAGAGCCACAGCGTAGCATCGGGGCTGATCTGCCAGCTCGGAAACCCTGCCAGGAGCGGCTCGATTGGGCGCACAACCATCGCGCCAGCTCGGCCAGCAGCTTTTGAATCTCGGCCTCGGCTTCGGGCTCGCCCTTGCGCGTGATCGATTCGACGGAGCCGCGCATTGCCTTCCGGTATTCAGACACCGCTCGTTCGATCTCTTCGGCCGGGCCTAGATCGATGATTCGCACATCGCCCATGCCTGCAGGCGGAACAACCCACGCCCCATATCGCGGCGGCCGCCACCAGTTCGCTTCATTGCCGTGACGGAAGTCGAATATGCGGAAACGGCGATCTCCACCAGCACACTGTCCCGTGGCAGCGCACGCTGCACGTCAAGGGCGGTGATCCCGGGTTGTCCGGCAGCGTGATGCCGCGAGACTGGCTCACCCGCGCGGCTAGCTCTTGCTCCTGCAGGCTCAGGGATTCGACGAGCGTCGCCTGGCCGCCTGTTGCCGCAGGCACGACCTCGCTCGTCGAAAGTATCGCCTGCGCAAGTCGTGAACGGACGGCCTCGAGCTGCCGGACCATTTGAACCAGGCCCGAGTCGCGACTTTGCCGCGCCAAGAGAGCCCGTTCTGCCAGGATCTGCTGGGCCACACCCTTTCCGTTTAAGATCCAGTCAGTCGACTTGCGCACCGCGCGGGCTCATCACGACACAACAGGCCGAGCGAGTAGGCGGTCCAGAGCGATGAGCGATCGACCTCGGCCAGGAAAACGAGTTGCTCGCGTTCCGATAGCGACGGCAAGACGTGCTGAATGTGCGCGCGAAAGGCCCGCCGTGCCCGATCCTCGTCGTCGATCGCCTCGCCTAGCGCCTGCCGGCATAGAGGATCGCGAGCTCCTCATGCGTCTGCGACAGAGCGGGTGCGCTGGGCCCAGCGTCTTCATCCGGATGGCGAGCGCCTGGCGATACAGCGGTAGGGCGCGGGCGAGCTCGCCCCGCGCCTGGAAAGCGCGGCGAGGTTGTGCAGGCTGCGCGTGGGACGGGTGGTTCTCTCCGAGCGCCGCCTTGAAGATATCGTGCCTTCCACGAAGAAGGGCTCGGCCTTCGCGTAATCCGCTCGCGAATAGTTAAGCGCACCCAGGTCGTTCAAGACTGCCGCGTACGACGGATTCTTGACTCCCAGCAACTTCTTGCGGATCGCCAGAACTCGCGATAGAGCGCTCGGCCCGGACGTCGTCACCCCGGGCAGACTCGAGCGCGGCCAGATTGTCGAGCACGCGCACTCCAGGCTGGAAGCACCGTAGACGGCTTTGGTTATCTCGAGGGATTGCTTGAGCAACGGCTCAGCCTTTTCGTATTCGCCATGGGTCAAGTAGAGGACGCCGAGATTGCTCCGGGTGTCGATGGTCATGAAATTGGTCTTGCCGAGCAGCGTTCCTTGATACCGATGCCTCGACGTAGAGTGCAAGGGCTCGGCCATCGTCACCTTCGTTGAACAGCGCCGCACCGAGGTTGTGCGGCCCCTCGCATAGATCGGGTGGTTCACACCCAGGCAGCGCCGCCGGATCTCGACCACTTGACCGTAGAGGGCGAGCGCCGATCGGCTTGGCCCAGCCCGGCACAGGCATCGGCTAGCTTGCTCAGGCTGGATGCGTAACCGGGGGAATCCTTGCCGAGAAGCTGCTCGCGGATGGCGACGCTTTCTCGGCCACGAGAGCGCGTCCGGCCACGTGCCCTGACCGCATAATATTGGGCGTGCTTGCGCAGCCGCTCAGCCTCGACGAGCTGGCGGCATCCTCCGGCGTGCGTCGGCTTTTGCGCTCGAGCTCGGAAAGGTCGCGCCGGGCGTCGGCAACCTCCCAGTTCTGATCGCCGAGCAACCGCGATTTGATTTGCAGGATCTCACGGCGGGCGTCCAGGGCGGCATCAACGTCGTCCCGATCCTCCGCGGCATCGGCGCGGATCGCCAGTGTGCTCGCGAGATAACTCCGAAACGTGTTCCGCAGCGACTCGAGGCTCGCCACGTCAGACCGATCCGCGCGAGTGCTTCCCGCTGGCATGCTTCCATTCGCCCCGCAACCGCATCCGCCTCTTCATGTCGGCCGGCGGCCATCAGCTCGCGGCATCTCGCCCCGAGCGACGTCAATTCCTGGGCTATTTGCGCGAGCGGCTCGCGGTTTGGGCTGCGCCTTGACCTGCGACGGCGGCCCTTTGGCCTGCGGCTTGGGTCCTTTGCCCTGCTGGGCCCCCGCCTGCGTTGCTATCACGAGGCACACGAGCAGATAGCTTGGCCCGGATAATGGCGGTCGCGGCATCGCTCATCTCCTAACACTCACGCCCAGCGTCGGGAAATCCAGCAGCGACCAGTGGGGATATCCCAAAACCTTGCTGAAGTGCCCCAGCGGCGGGCGGCGGCCGTCGGGTTTCTGGTTGTACAAGATCGTGAGCTGGAGGTCGATCAAAAGCGCGTGCGCCGAAGCATAGTAACCGTGGCCCAGAATCGATGTGTTCACCTGGTCGGCATTGATGGTGTCGAGCCCCTCGGCGAAAAAAGGGCCCAGCCCCACCGGCTTGTCCATGTGCAAGGTGCGCAATGCCAGGAGCGCGCGGTCGGACTGGCAATAATACAGCGTGGTCGAAACGCTCTGGCGGATCACCCAGGCACGGTGCATGAAGGTGGTGGCGTCGACGTCCGGAGCCGCCAACGCCACGTGGCCAAAGGGCCTGTGGGCATCGTTTCCGTTCTGCTCCAGCTCGACTCGCGCCGCCTGCCTGGAGAAAAAGGCGGTTGCCCATGCTATGAGCAATGACGTGAATCTTCCGGGTCTTCCCCGACGGCCCGGCCGGCCGTATCAGTTGCTTGAGAACTTCGCAGCCACCAGTGCTACCCGCATTCTGGACCTCGTCATGCGCGTAGCCGTCGAACGAGCCCTGCGATGGCCAGCTAAACATCAGACCCCCTTTCCGGGAAAATTGAGGTCGTGCATAAGCTGGCAGTCCGCAGGATGGCGTCTTCGAAGGTGGTGTAATAGCCGTGGACGAAGAGCAAGACGTCGTCCGCGGCCAGGGTCTGGAGAAACCTCGCCCGCCTCGAGGGTTGTGGAGCCCGACCAGGAAGAACTTTCGCGGGTCGCGGCTCTGCCACCAGTGGCTCGGCACTTCGATTTCACCGCGGGTGTGGTGCTCGACCGGAATGTTCACCAGGCACGACCCATACGTCACCTGCGGGCCCGCTTCATTCCCGAACCGCGATGCTCCCGCCTCCCCCGGGCACGGCCACCACGCGGTTAGTAGCAAATGACACCACGCACTTCGACTTGCCGGATGACTCGGCAAGGC
>CAWHKI010000259.1:0-14273 GCA_963829765.1 uncultured Isosphaeraceae bacterium
GGCCACTGCGAGGAACAATTCGGCATCCTGAAGCAAGCCCAGGCCCATGTGCTGAACCTTACCAATTGGCACCAATTCCTGAACGCCCTGGTTGGCGCTGGATTTCGTAGTTCCGAGATGATCTCGTCACAGAGCGCCCTGATGTACTCTTATGCCTTTTACCTCATCGGACGAATTCAATACAAGGTACCGGAGCATTCTCTTCAGAAAGCTATCGGCCGTTGGTTCTTCGCATCGAGCCTGACCGGGCGTTACACTGGCTCTCCTGAGTCGGCCATGGACAGCGACCTCAACCGCATCAAGGTTGTCAATGATGCCCGCGGTTTTGTGGCGGCGCTCGACGATGTGATCGCCAGCGAACTGACCAACGACTTCTGGAACATCACCCTGCCTGCAAATCTTGAGAGCTCCTCGGCGAGAAATCCGGAACTGTTCGCATATGTCGCCGCGCAGAACCGTCTGGTAGCCCCAGTCTTGTTTTCGCCCAAGAAGATCGCGGAAATGATTGACCCCGCGTTATCGACAAAGAAAAAGGCGCTTGAACGGCATCATCTTTTCCCGAGGGCCTACCTCGAGAAAAGCGGGGTGACGGACCTGAAGCTAATCAATCAGATGGCTAATTACGCCCTGCTTGAGTGGCCCGATAATATCGACATCAGCGACTCCCCGCCCTTCGAGTATGTACCCGTAATACGCGAGCGATTCTCAAAAACGGACTGGGCGAAGATGGAAGAGGCCCATGCCTTGCCCGCCGGATGGGAGCGGATGGATTACCCCGCTTTCCTCGAAACGAGGCGTCAGCTCATGGCAGCGATCATCCGGCAGGGTTTCGACACGCTGCGTTGATAGCGATTTGCATCAGTGGCCTTTCCCAACTACTTCCGCGTGCACCCAGCGCTTTGCACGGCCCGCGGACTCATGGCCGTTAAGCTCTTCAGTGGTTTAGACCTGAGAACTTCGCCAAAGAATAGTGGTTCGTCCGTCGAAGAGATTAGTGCGCTCGAGCGGGTCGGACCGTCCGTCGTAGCGAATCGAGGAAACATGCCGTGGTTGAAATCCATCCAGGACTGTTTGTCGGTAACCAGGAGGACTACGAGCAACAGGTCCGTTTCCAGCGCGGCTGGAGAGTCATCCACGCCTGCCGTGAGCCATACCACCGAGCGGCTCTCGGATACCGGGGTCGATCGGCACCAAAGGACCACCCCGAGTATCTGGTCGCTGATCGGGGCGATCGGCTGATTCTCAATCTCATCGATGCGGATGACCCGGCCTACGTGCCAAGGGAAATCATGGATCGTTCGCTGGACTTCATTCGCAGATCGCTCGGGGACGGCCGCCGGGTCTTGGTGCATTGCAACCAGGGGCTTTCTCGGGCACCGTCTATCGGCATGCTCTACCTGGCTGCGCACACAAGCATGTTCAGTGGACTCGATCACCGCGAAGCACATGACCGATTCCTTGAACTTTATCAGGATTATTACCCCAGGGCGGGACTGCGGATTTCTCGCCACCAACTGGACGAGTTACTGCCAGGGGCATGGCCGGGACGGCGCCGATGGCATCAGCGGGCCAGACGAGGAGGCCGGCGTCACTTAGGTGCATCAGGCTGATACGGTTCGCGCGCGTTATTGCACAGCAGCTCGTAGCATCGGTCGGCCAGCCGCTGGATTTCCTCGGGAAGGCGGCGGTAGCAAGACCAGAAGCGTGCAAGAGTGAGTCGCTGAAGGTAAGCTGAATCGAGAGGTTGTGATTTAATCACGCTTACCACATTGGAGACCAACCATGACAGCGACACAGGCGGTTCGTTGTACTCCAACGGCTCCTCCTGAGCTCTACGTGGCTTTCGAGTTGAGCTGGACGACCTGGAAGATAGCCTTCACGGTTGGCGCGGGCCAGCCGCCCAGGATTCGCACGGTTCTGGCTCGCTGCACCAGCTTCGTCTTGAGCGAGATCAAGAAGGCCAAACTCCGCTTGGGGCTCCCTGCCGACACTCCTGATGTGCGGGCGAGGGAGTTCTCCGCGCTGCCGTCAGGCGCGATATGACCGAGTTCTTTCTGCGGAAGCGTCGAAAAAACTGAGGGGAGACTAGCAAAGGGCAAAGGGGAATAATGCTAATTCACCTAGCCGCTTGGTTAATATTGGTAATCCGGTTGCCTGTCCTCGTTGTGGATGAACGGACCATGCCCCAAACCGCTCACTCGTGCCCAGGAGGTTGCACCTACCTCCCGATCACGATTTCAAGGTAAACTGACCTTGTTCTAGTCGGATAGAGTCGGCCCCGCCTTCACATTTGGGAAAGCGGTCAGACTCCGCAACGTTTGGCTTCCGAGGACCCACGCCCATGGCGAACAGCCTGATTCCGCCGGCCGAGCTAGCGCCCACTGTGCCGCCAGAGCTGCCTATGAGCCGTCGAATCGAGCTTTGGGCGGAGTGGCTTGACGCTTGCGACGAGTTCTTGCGTGCCTCACTGCGCAGGAAGATTGGCCCCGATGGCGACCTGCAAGCTGCTTATCGCGAGTGGTATGCCGAGCAAATGCTCGAGCACGATCGGACTATGCTCCATCTCGTCGAAGAGTTTAACCGCCGGAGCCGTTCTCGTGGCCAGTGACGTTGTGCTCAATGCCTTGAAACGTGCACAAACTTCTGGCCGGCCGCTTGATCGATTTGGCCGACGCGGCCACACTACTCCGCACCAACCGAGCCACGTTGGACCTGCCCTACCTTCTCGGTTGCGCGGCGGCGCTTTCGTTGGAGGCGGGATTTACCCAGATTTGGAAAGAAGCCTTTCCGGGCGAGGCGATTCCCTCGATCATCTGCGCCGGAGGGCTCGAGAGTTGACCATCCATGAATCCGTTGTTTGAGCGCGTCGTAGCTTCCCCCATACCTCGTTGCGGGCAGCGGTCGAAACCAACTGCGTCGTCGTTTCTTTCCTGATGACTGCTCTTTTTTCATCATCCGGATCTGCTGGGGGCTTGGGAGGGGACCACCCGGGTCTACCCGGCCCGTGGACGTGGACCTGACCCCGTGGATGGGAAATCGTTTACCGGATTTGACACGTACCTGACCCCGTGGACAAGCGGCCCGTCCTGTCCCTCACGGGCGTCCGGTTGAGGCGCACGCGCCCTCACCGCATGGGCTTCCCGTGTTGCGTTCGATCCCCGTTTACCGACTTGCCGTCGTCATTACCCCGGTGGCCCGCTGGGCCTTGATCGCTCGTCGGGACCGATGCGGGACCAATGCTTGCTTTTCATAATAGTTCTCCTCATTGCTCTTTCATGAACGCCTCTCCCACAGAGTTCGCCCGTTCGTGCTGACGCGGGCGGGTAGGGCACGCCTGGGCGAGTCGCCTTGTCGGCAAACCACATCCATCGAGCCCCGCCACCTGGGACAACGACCGAGACGGCATTTTCTTCCCGCCGCGTTAGAAATCATGCGCGGTCGGCGCTACCGGTCTTATCTGGAAAGACCGGCGGCCACGTCGGTTATTGTCGATTGGAGTTGGATCTAGTCTGCGCGGGGCAAGCTGCGGCGTCTCCGCGGGGAGGGCGAGACACTACTTCGTAATAGACGAGTCACCGATTTGCACAGACGGGCACCCTGCTGTAAAGGGTCTATCGGGAATCTGTTTCTCGATGGCAATGGGTACGATTTTATTCAGACACCGCCGAGGCAGCGAGGATCACGCCGCTCAACTTCTTGGGCGAGGAGGGGGTGGCTTGATGCCAAGGAATTCATTCATGTCGCTCAGAATCGCTCTCTTGGCCTGAATGTGCAGACCCGCCGAGTCCCGAATTGGAAATCTGACCTTGAGTTTCGGGTGCAAGCTGAGCAAGCGGACAATGTGAAGATCGAGGTCGGATTCGATCCCGATTTCATGCAGCGGGTTCAGATCGCGACGGACTCGATCGTCCGCCAGGCCAATGCCTCCGGTGACGGGGACAAATTCATCTTGGTCGCGGCCCATCTGAAAAACCCTTCTTGTGCATTTTGACCTCAGTGTGGCCAGGCCAAACAGAGCGAATATGTGGGATCCGTTCGCGGCCGTTAACCAACAGTGCGCGAAGCCGAGAGGTTTCAAGTACCGGCTCAAACAGGACATAATGTATTGTACAGCGATCGCGCGTTAGCGGCGGATTGCAAAAATCTGTCGGATCGACGAGGAACGCTGAAACCGCACATCCGATCCGGTATCATGAATTCCTACGGACATGTGGCGGCACGTGCACCGGTCCACGACGGTCTGGACCGGTGCCGGCTCAGGGGCGATTCACGGGAGCTTTGGATGCCACGCGCCTACAGAACGATGAAAGACGAAGGAAACCCACCACGGCCCGTGCTCGGAGAATCAGCGACGACGCTCGGTGTGCGAGTGCGAGACCTGGCGCCCGACGAATCCGGCTACGCTCAGCCTGGCAGGGGGCGCGTGTCGGTCGTTTCGTCGATCGCCGGGCTGAGGAGGCGAGTCGCGAAAGGTCTCTTCAGCCCGAACATGGTTCCCCAGCGGCTCAGCGACCTGGGCAAAGTTCCCGGTGCCATCGGACCGCGGAATTTGCATTTGTTCCGCGTTGGCGAAGGGGTCTTTGAACGCGGAGAATTGGCGGAGCGGCTGATGCTGGTCCCCGATCATGACGACCACGGCACGATTCAGCCCACGGTAGCCATGCCTTACGGAGAGTACAAGCAAGCGATTATCGACACGCGAGACCGCTGGATCAGTGCGGAGGACAACGATGACCGTTAAGACAAGCCCGTCGGTCAGCTACTCGATGTGGCTCAAGAGAATTCTGGATGCACATTCCGCGCAGTCCTGGAACACCGAGCCAACGGACATTCAGGAGCGGGAAGACGACGAGCTGAACGATCTGTGGACCGAGATTGACGATCGCCAGAGGCAGCGGTTATGGGGGCTGTCGTCGGACCTCAATAGCTTGCGCGATCGGGAGACCTTGGTCGAGTCGGATTGGCCCCCGATGACGCGAAAGGAACTGGCTCATGCGCAGAGCGTTGCCTTCCAGGCAAGGGACTGGGACAAACTGTTGGAGTATCTCCGGCGGCCTCCGCGCTTTCACTCGCGTGATACGGTCGACTACCTGCGCGGCCGGGCGTGGCAAGGGATGGGACATCCCGAAGTGGCCGTTCTGTTCTTTGACAACGCGAGAAGGTTGGGCCCAGAAAACCCGGCGTACGGGTTTTTTGGCCTCGAATGCCTGAAGGCGATGGAAGCTTGGCCGGAAGTTCTGCGAAGATTCGATTCTTCCATGCGAGATCCGGCAACACCGGCTCAGTTGCTGTTCAGTGCCGCGGATGCGGTATGTATCTATGCGTCCCGCACCGGCGACTTCTCGTACTATGAGAAGGCGATCAACGCGGTGGATGAAGGCTTCCGCCGCGTCGGCCAGCCAGGTCAGCAAGAGCCGCTGGACGAGATACTCTCGGGTGCCTATGGGACGAAGTCCATTTGCCTCGGGCATCTGGGTCGTGCCGATGAGTCGCTCAGGGTTTACGATGAGGCGGTTCGACGATTTCCGCAAAATACCACGCTTCTGACCGCGCGAGGGCTTTTGAAACAGGAACTTGGGCGGTCGGACGCCGTCGATGACTTTCGACAAGCCGTGGCTTTAGGAACGACAGCCGCGTGGGCGTACCTCGAACTGGCCCGCGATGAATTGCGGAGGGGCCGTAGCGAAGAGGCCATTGATCTCTGTAAGAGAGCCCTCCCGCTGGCGCAACGCGACACGTCCATGCAGGCGGCGCTCTTCGAACTGACCGCGATTGCCAAGTATCGGCGGAACGAGTCCGCCGACGCCGTCCGCGCGGCGTTTCAAAGAGCCGGGGAACTCGATCCTCTCAACGAGGAAATACGCATGAACCGTGATCGATTTGAAAGTTTCACCGCGCACCCCGATGTGGGAGAGCCTGAATGGCAACTGCCTTCAAAGCCGCCCCGGGGTGCGATCGACGGCGTCTACGCCTAAACGCCTTTGCACGATCCTGGGAGGGAGAGCCTCCCGGCGAGCCACGGCGCTGCCCGGCTCGGACGGAGCCTCGCCCTCCCCGAATCACGCAAGGCCGTTTAGCTCAAGCTGCGGGGCATAGTTCGATAAGGCTCCGATTCTCGATTTATCGATCGACTCACAAAGACGAGGGCATCAAATCATGGCCATCAACCCGGTCGTCTACACCGAAAAAATCGTCCGAAGCTTCCTCACGTATCAGCTCTCGCCGGACGGCCCGACGCCGTCCATCCGCTCGAAGAGGCCTGTCCGCGGGAACTTATGGCACACCGGGCAGCCAGGCCCGCGACGTCCTGGTCATGCATATGGACGATCTGCAGATTCTCGTGATCGGACATGTTGATAAGCTTACCGACCGGCTCGAGAAGCTTAGGCTGTCCAGGGAACGGGCCGCACCAGGGGATCTTACACGGACCGGCTGCTTCGATTTCTTGAACGTTCGTGCACAGCCTCTCACTGAAAGTGGAGAGGGGCGTGGCGCCGTTATTCATGCGGACGGCAAGATACGGTGCGCGAGACCATGCAACCAGCTCGTGTTTCTGTTAGACTCGCCATTAACGATCGTACCACGGACCACGGACTACGGACCACGGACAAAGAGAATGTGCGGGATCGCTGGATTCGTGAATCGTTCCGGGCTTCAAGCGGATCGCGCGATTGTGGAGTGCATGACGGCCACGCTCACGCACCGGGGGCCTGATGGCGATGGGATCTACGTGAACGGGCAGGTGGCACTTGGCCACCGGCGGCTGTCGATCATCGACGTCGCCGGCGGCTCTCAGCCCATGTCGAACGAGGATGGGTCTGTCTGGGTCAGCTATAACGGTGAATTGTATAACGAACAGGAACTGCGGAAGGAGCTGGAAGGTAAACTGCATCGCTATCGGACCTCGTGCGACACCGAGACTTTGGTTCACCTCTATGAAGAGGAGGGCCCGGAGTTTGTCTGCCGGCTCAACGGGATGTTTGCGCTGGCGATTTGGGACTGCCGCCGGAGCAGGCTGGTGCTCGCGCGGGACCGCATGGGCCAGAAACCGCTTTACTACGCTTCTCTTCCCGGCGGGGGACTCGCGTTTGGCTCGGAGCCCAAAGCCATTCTGGCACATCCGGAGATCAGCCGGGCCCTCGATCGTGAGAGCTTGGCACGCTACCTCTTTTACGAATATGTCCCCGCTCCCGCTTCGATTTGGCGATCGATCCGCAAGCTTAAGAGCGGCCATGTGTTGACCTGGGAGTGCAGTGAATACCAGGTTTCGAGGTACTGGAACGCCCCGGCCATGGGCTCGAGCCCCCGCGTGATTTCGGGGCCACGGCCGCCCAGTTTTGGGCGGAACTCCGCGACGCTGTGACGCGGCACCGTCGGTCGGACGTGCCGATCGGCGTCTTCCTGTCCGGAGGCGTCGATTCGTCGAGTGTCGCGGCCGCGCTTTGCGAGATAGAGCCAGCAAAGAGCGTGCGAACCTTTTCGATCGGCTTTGAGGACCCTAGCTTCGACGAGAGCGGGCACGCGCGCGCTGTCGCCAGCTTCCTGGGTACGGACCACCACGAGCGAACATTTTCCGTCAAGACGGCATACGACCTTTTGCCCGAAGTCGCCGCCTGGCTTGATGAGCCGTTCGGCGACGCGTCGATCCTGCCGACTCACTTGTTGAGCCGGTTTGCGAGAGAGCAGGTGAAGGTTGTCTTGGGGGGCGACGGTGCCGACGAGCTTCTGGCTGGATACCCGACATTTACCGCGGAGCGCGCGGCCGGCTTTTTCCGACGCTTGCCCCGACCGGCTCAGGCCTCGGCGGGCGCCGCGGTGGGCCGGTTGCCGGTTAAACACGGCAATTTCAGCTTCGATTTCAAGCTCAAGCAGTTTCTCCGTGGGGCTGCCGAACCGCTGCCGCTGGCACATCAGCGCTGGCTGGGCTCGTTCTCCGGCGGCGAGATCGGCCGGCTCTTGGTCGACGGCGATCCGATCGGAATCGAGCAGGAGCACCTTCGCCGCTCTGAACGATTGGTCGGATGTTCCGACCCTCTGTCCCGATCGCTTGCCTTGTATCAAGACACTTATCTGCCCGACGACATTTTAACGAAGGTCGATCGGGCCAGCATGGCTTGTGGACTGGAAGTGCGGGCTCCGTTCCTTGACGCCGAGCTGGTTGATTTCGTCCAGGTCCTTTCCGCGTCGTTCAAGTACAGACGAAATTGCCCGAAGCGGCTGCTCAAGCGGGCCGCGGCCGACAGGCTGCCGGCGTCGATCCTGGCTCGCCCCAAAAAAGGCTTTGGCATCCCTGTCGCGGCGTGGCTGCGAGGACCGCTGGCGCCGCTTCTGACGCAGCTCTTGGGCCGCGAGCGATTGTTGCGACAGGGCCTGTTTCGCCCCGAAGAGGTGGCTCGCCGAATCGGCGAACACCAGTCGGGCCATTGCGACCATCGCAAACCGCTCTGGACGCTGCTGATGTTTCAGCTCTGGTGTGACAACTGGCTGCCGTCTTGACCGACTGACCCCTATGGCTCTCGGGTGGCCGTCGATCAGGGCGCGGCTTTTCCGCCGCAATCCGGCCCTGCGCTGGGGAATACCGGGTGCACGAGCGACGGCTCGGCTGCGCTTCGGGCCGCAGTTATGGTAGAGTGAGTGGACTGGATGAACCAACCCATCTCGGAGCCCGTCCATGAGCACGATCACCGCACCACCGCCGAAAGCCCGTGGCAAGGTGGAAGTCACCCCCGAGGAATTGCTCACAATGCCCGATGGAAAGCATTACGAGCTGGTCGACGGCGTCCCCGTGGAGCGAACCATGAGCCTACTTGCCGGTCAGGTGGCGTCGAACGTCAATTACCTCATGGCGGGCCACTGCAAGCCAAACGGCCTGGGCTGGGTCCTTGACTCGTCTTGCGGCTATCGGTGTTTCGCGTGGAAACCGAGCCTGGTTCGTCGCCCGGACGTGTCGTTCATTCAGCGTAGTCGGCTCCCCGCCGAGTCTCAATGGTCCGAGGGTTATGTCACCATCCCGCCCGACCTCGCGGTCGAGGTGACCTCGCCTAGCGATGAGGTCTATAAGCTGGAGGAAAAAGTGGAAGGCTATCTCCGGGCGGGAGTCCGGCTGATATGGGTCATTTATCCGGAGATTCAGACGATCCAGGTGATCCGCGGCGACGGTTCGGGGTATCGGCTGCGAGCCGGCGACGAATTGACGGGCGAGGACGTGTTACCGGGGTTTCGCTGTCCGGTGGCGAGCTTGTTTCCGACATCACAGCCAGTCGATGGCGGCACGGTGACGTCGGCGGCGACAGTGTCGTAATGTCCAACGATGATGAAATATGAGGATTTTGGTCGTTTCCGACATTCATGCCAACTGGGCCGCCCTCGCGGCGATTACCCAGCCTTTCGACGTTTGCCTGTGTCTAGGCGACCTGGTCGACTACGGGCCCGACCCGGCGCCTTGCGTGCGGTGGGCGATGACCCACGCGACCTACGCCATCCGCGGTAACCACGACCACGGGGTGGCGCAGGGGATCCCGGTCAACGGAGCAACCGGTTACCGGTACCTGACCCAGGTTTCCCGCCCGTCGATGTGGGCAGCGCTTGGGCACGACGAGCGGCGCTACCTATTGCAACTGCCGGTCACGCAGCGCGCGACGCTCGGCGGCAAGCGCTATCTGATGGTTCACGCCACTCCACGCGATCCACTCGACGAATACGTCCTCAAGGACCCGCTCATGTGGGCCAAGCGGCTGCGGAACGTCGACGCCGACGTCGTCTGCGTGGGCCATAGCCACATTCAGTTCTCTCTCCAGGTCAACGGTGTCGCGGTCCTCAATCCTGGAAGCGTGGGCCTACCGCGAGACGGCGATCCGCGCGCGGCCTTCGCGATCATCGACGACAACAAGATCGAGATGAAGCGCATCGAGTATCCGGTCGAGAACACCATCGCTCGAATCGAAGCGATGCCGTGGCCGCGGAGGGGCAAGGATATTCTGGGTTCCGTGCTCGCTCGGGCCGGCTTCCCGTGGATCTCGATCAAGAAAAGTCGCCGCCGGTACGCGAAGACGAGCCCGATCCCGACGAAAGCCAAGGGCGCGACGCCCGATGAGCCGGCTGTCAGAGGCCGCCATCCAACAGAGGTCGGATCGTGGGGAGATATTTCTCGGCGGACGCGGTATTGACCAGGACGACTCGGTCATGGGGGCGGACGACTCCCCGATCGGCCAGCTCGGGGAGTGCGGCGAGCGTCGCGGCCCCTTCCGGCGACCAGGCGAAGCGTCGCTCGCGCCACTCCGTGCGAATGGTCTCGCGGATGGCGTCGTCGGAGACCGCGACCGCACAGCCCCCGCTGGCGCGAATGATCCGTAAGACATTGATATGGCCGATGTTCTGCGCCACATTCAATCCCGTGGCGATCGTCTGTCCAGGCGGTTTGGGGTCGATATCCGGGGCGTCTAGGTCGAAGGCGCGGACGATCGGCGTGCTGGCCATGCTCTGGACGCATACCATCCGCGGCCGGTCGGGCCCGACCAGGCCGAGCTCCTCGAGTTCGTCGAATGCCTTGTCCATGCCGACAACTCCGGTGCCACCGCCGGTGGGGTAGACGATGACGTCCGGAAGTTGCCAGCGCCGTCGCGCCAGCGCTCGCCCGCCGGCTCGGCCATCTCGAGCCCCAGCGTCTTCTTTCCTTCCGTGCGCCAGCCCGGATCCTGAAACGTGGCGACACTAAAGTAGCCTTGGGGAATGTAATGCTCGCGGATGCGTTTGCCACAATCGATGATTGTTCCGGGGACAATATCCAGCTTGACATGATCCGGATAGAGCTGAGCGTAGGCAGCCACCTTTCCCAGCACGGGCAGATCGGTGTCCGGTGAGAGGGCGATGACCGCCTCGATGCCCGCGGCGACGGCGTATTCGGCGAGAGAGTCGCCGGCATTCCCCTGAGTCGGCACGGCCAATCGCTTCAGGCTGAGCGATCGCGCCATCGATACGGTCATCGCCATGCCCCGATCCTTGAAGGATAAGGTTGGATTGGCGCCGAAGCCGGCGTGGGGCTTTCCCTCGTCCTTAACTTCGAGACGGCACCCCAGCCGGTCCGCCAGCGGATGCGGGTAGGGCAAGCAGGGTGTACAGCCTTCGCCCAGTGTGACGATGTGGGGACGATCCGCGGGATCGTCGACATCAAGCGGCAGAAGCCCGCCGAACCGCCAGAGGTCCAGCCGCGTTGGACGCCACCAGCCGTCAGCCCCATGTTCCGCCTTGAGCCTTTGCAGATCGATATTCACCCGCAGCGGGCGGCCATCGTGTAGGCACAGGTTCATGACCGACTTCGCCGGATAGCTTGCACCACAAGTGCTGCAAGAAAGATGCGACACATAACCCATGAGCGACCACCCTTCAAAACCGGCCCGTCGATCGAAGTTTAATTATTTCGTTTGCGTTGATGTCATTTAATATTTGGGAAAATCCGAATAGACTCGCTCGCGGATCGTCTCTTACACTATCTGGTATTGAGACGAAGTGTCGAGTATCGAGGACGATGCCCGCGATCGATACCGAAGTGGGTTGATTAGATTTAGCACCAAGCATGAGCACGAGCGACTTCTCGTTCGCCGGAGGAGGGGGGCTCGTCATGCCGGACCAAAATTCCGTAATGGCCTCGAAGGAAACGAGTTACCTCTTCCGAGCAACGCGCTGCGAATTTCAAGCTGAAAGGTCGATCTCCATGCGTTATTCGTCTTATACACTCTTTTCGCTGGCTTCGGGAGTGATTTTGGGGCTGTTTCCGCTGCCCCAAGCCCAGGCCGATGATTCCGCCAAATCGTCCGCCGCGAAACAGGCCCCGGCTTCCAAAAAAGCGGAAAAGTCGCGTTCCAAGGCAGAGAGGGCTTCGGCACGTAAGGATCAAAATATCCCCGAACAGGACCTTTTGGATGCAGTTCGGAACGGTCTGGTAACGGTCGACGCGGAAGGAAAAGGAGACGGCCGGATCACGTTGTCAATCACGAACTTAAGCCGTCGACAGGTTCGTGTCGTGCTTCCCCCCGGAATCATCGCCCAAGGAGCCACTGGCCAGTTTGGTGGCATGGGCGGCGGCGGCATGGGCGGCGGCATGGGTGGCATGGGCGGCGGCATGGGCGGTGGCGGTATGGGCGGCGGCATGGGTGGCATGGGCGGCGGTATGGGCGGCGGTGGCATGGGTGGAGGTATGGGCGGCAGGGGGGGGATGATGGGCGGTACAATGCCCTCCACAATGGGCATGATGATGCTCGCCCGGATGATCATGTACTTCTGTGGCGATCCCGATAGTTGGGACCAGCGAAGCTTGATGATCGGCATGATGGGGGGTGGCATGGGGGGTATGGGCGGCGGCATGATGGGCGGAATGGGCGGCGGCATGGGAGGTATGGGTGGCGGTATGCGTTCCGTCCCTCCCACCGGTCTACCGTTTGCGACGATCGGCCCGAATCAGACGCGTCACTTGCCGACCCGAGTCGTCAGCATTTCCGCACCGAACCTCGATGACGGCTTGATCCTGCCCCAGGCCGGCGAGAAGCTCAATATTCTTGGTGACGTCTCGAGAGTCACTGACAATCCTCGTGTTCAAAAGGCGCTACGTCGGTTAGCCGTTGCCAAGGCTCCCACGTCGCTCTCGCAGCTTGTGATGTGGAGAGTCGCGGCCAATCTCGACTGGAACACAATTGCCCAGTTGTCGCAGTCGTGGGCCAATCGCTTCGAGCTCGTTTTGGCTCAAAACTTCGTGGACCATCTCGATGACGCGACGGATGGCGAGACAGGTCGGCTCTATTTCGAGGTGGACAGTACGGGCAGCTGCCGGCAAAGTCATTGCGGCCGAGCTTACGAAGGCCCTGGAAGGCAAAATGGTTCTCGGGGTGCTGGCCACCGCCGGGATATCCGCGTATCCCCAAGGGCCCGCGCTCGCCTGTCGAATCCGGTTAACTCCCAAAGAGGCACTGGTGCAGGTCACCGGGAGCGATGCGACGGCCATGAAGTGGGTCGCTTTTGGCAAGTTCTCGCAGCCGCTCGTGCAAGAAAACGGCAAAGTCGACACGTTGAAATTCGCGGATTCTTTGGCCGAGGGAATCCTCAATCGCCTGGTTCGCGCTCAGGTCGTCAAGGGCTCCGTCCAGAAAGAAAAGGGCAAGCGGGTGCATCAGATTCGCATCGAGAACGCCTCTCCACTCATCCTGAATGGGTTGGCGCTGGTTGGAATGGGAAGCAACAGAGACGAAGTGCCCAAGGTGCTCTCGGGCATCGCGATTCCTCCTGCGCCGCAGCATGCTCGTTCCAACGAACGATGACGTGGTCAAGAGAGCAATACGACTATGTGCATATTTCTCAACACATTGGTCACTTCTGGGCATTTGTAAGAAGGATGCACATCGTGATGCATGGATACTCCGGCGTTAAACGCGTTGATCCAAACCTGGTTGGCCAGGGGGGATTCGCCCTTCAACAAAAACAGCAGGGCCTCGGAAGCGGCCGCCTGGCCCAAGAGTCTTTGCACGACGGGGGAACCAAGGTAAAGGCCTTGGGGTTCAACACCTCGAAACATTCCAGGCAGGGGCATTTTACCGAGCATGAAGCCCGACCCATAGCGCAAACCCGCTCGCAGCGGGCCAAGCGAAAATCCCGAGTTTCATTTGCGACCGCAACTGGCGGCTAATCCGGCGCCTTAAATCCGTCTGGGCCGTAACCACCAGAGTGAGGTCCGAGGTAGTAGCGGCGTTCAAGTCAGGGAGAACTTCGATCTTGGTCTGGGGATGGTATTGGCCGAAAGCCTGGGAGTCAAAGGATGGGTCACGCAGGATTTGAAGATTCCCCATCCCACTCAAGGCCAGGGCCGTCAGGCAAGCTTCCAGGGCCACGCCTTTCCCACCACTCTAACCGTGGCGACCGCCCAGCTTTCTGGCCTTCAACCCCCACGCCGGAAAGAAGGGTTTAGCGGGAATAGCGCTCCAGCCATTCCGGGGAACCGATATCGGAAGATCCTTACCCTTGATTGGCTCGGACATGAGTTACTCGACGATATCTTTAGTGATGGGATTGACGTCGATGTGGCGGTCTTGCAGGTAGGCCAGGGCTTTCTTGACTTCAGCTTCTCGCCCTCGATTTCCATTTGAACATATCCGAACCCCTTGCTGATGGAAGCCCGGCGGATATTCACGATGACGTTATGGGTATTGATCATGGCGGACAGGACAGGCTGTGTCCGGCCTGGTACGTGGGATAGTCCCAACTCAATAAGTTTTTTAATGGGAGCCATC
>CAWHKI010000260.1:0-70031 GCA_963829765.1 uncultured Isosphaeraceae bacterium
GTAGCCTGGAGCCGTTGGTCTTGCTAGTCCGGTGGCGGTCACGCCTGTCCCCTCGATCCATGACACGATCAATCAGGGCGTGGGCGGCAAAGCCCTCGCCCAGACGGCGATCAAGAATCCCGACGACCCGCAATGGTCGGGCCGCACCCAGGTATCGGTGGCGGCTAAGCCAGTGTTGCCGAGATCGCCAGGTGCAGTCTCGGCACCGTCGTCCGCAGCCGCGGTGCGCCAGGGCACCGGCGGTGCGACCACAGTCGCCGCGGGACCATCGCGTCCGCCCAGCCAGCCTGCGAGAACCTCGTCCTTAGCGACAACTACGCTGGCGGATCTGCCGGCACGGCCGCCGATCCGAAACCAGGCCCCGTCGGCGCTGGCGGGGTCCAGCCAGGCCCGCGCCGTCGGATTCGCCGGCTTCAGGACGATGCGCGCGGCGCGGCGGCCACAGCCCTCGCGTCGCAGCCCACGCCCGCGCCGTCGGATTTGCCGGCTTCAGCCGGTGTAGGCGGCGCGGCGGCCGCGGCCCTCGCGTCGCAGCCAAGGCCCGCGCTATCGGTTCGCCGGCGTCAGCCCGCGCAATGCCAGCCCCAGCCCCGGCCCCGGCCACCGCCGGGCCGGGCCAGGTCACGGCTATGTCCGCCTCGACGCCGCCCATGGCAGCCCCGTCCGCGGCCATGGCGGCGCCGGGCCGCTTCCGACCCACGAACCGTCTCGTCGGGACCGATTGTCAACGATCCGGGAGCCGTCCCACCGATCTCATCGCCCACGGATGTGAAATCGGCCGCGGCACCTCCCGCCGATTCCGCTGTCAGCCCGCCGGCGTCTTCGATGCCGCCGACGCTGGCCGGGCCAACCGAGCCGGCGGTTTCGGCCTAAGCGAAACGGCGATCCCCTGCTGGGCCCCAACCCCGACCTCATGCCGGCCATCCCCGACCTGCCGCCGATCAAAGCACCGGCCACAAAGGGGCCTCCAACGGCCCGCGCCCTCTAGCCGTGGACCCATCGCGGCCTTGGTGCCCGCCAGACGGCCCGGGCACCGACTCGAATCCGGTCTGAGCCCCCAGGAGGCGGCCCGGTCGAGCCCGGGACGCTAATTCCCGCCGACCCGCCCATCAATCTCGAGCACTCGACGGCCACCGGCAAGCCCGCCAATGGCGGGCTTGCTGCCGTAGACTTGCCGCTGGAGCACGCGCCACCGTCAAGTCAGATTGTGCCGGCGAACACGGCGCTGGCAACCACGCCGTCGACGATAAGCGGCACTCTTGATCCTCATATCGTCACGGGTTCCGCGGAAACCCCAGTCGCCGCGCCGCGAGGACAGCCTCGATGAAAAAGTCCGGCCGCGCCCGTCGCACGCGTCGGCGACGAAATCATTACCCAACACGAGCTCCGAGCCGCCCTTATGGACGAGCTCACCAAGTCTCCCGAGCTCGCCAGGGCCGCCTCGACGGCGCCTCGGGAGCTCGAGAAATGCCAGGTCATGAACATGCTGGTCCGCCAGGCCCTGCTTGGCTTGATCGATCGCAGCGTGCTGGTTCAGGAGGCCAAGCGACACATCAAAGACAAGAAGATGCTCGAAAACGCCAATCAGGAAGCCGACAAGATCTTCGCCGAACAAGAAATTTTGCCCCTGCAACGCAAGTTCAACGTGGATTCCGAAGCCAAGCTCAAGGAAAAGCTGGCCGAGAATGGGCGTTCACTCGAGGCCATGCGCTCTTCATTCCGCCAGGTTTTCCTCGCACAGAGTTACATGCATGAAAAGCTCAAAGACCGCCTCAAGGTCGAGCTGCCCGACCTGCTCAAGTATTACACCGAACACGTTAATCTCCACGAATTTGACCGGCCGGCCCAGATCACCTGGCGCGAGCTCGTCGTCGAAATCGACAAACACAAAAGCCGCGACGAAGCGCGAAAGAAAGCGAATGCTTTGATCGAGAAACTGCGACGAGGCGAAGATCTCGCGATGCTCGCTCGCACCGAGAGCGAAGGGCCCAATAGCTCGCGCAAGAAGGGGGGCTGATGCACGGCACGCCCGGAAGCTACGCTTCTAAACCGATTAATGACGCGCTTGGCACCCTGCCGATCGGCCAGATCAGCGGAGTGATCGAGGGCGCCCGACAGCTTCCACATCCTCAAAGTCGAAAACCGACGCCCCGCCGGACCGCCTCGTTCGAGGAGGTCCAAGACAAAATCAAACCCATGCTCGAAGCCAAAAAAATGCACGAAGAAAACGACGCATTCCTCAGAAAGCTCAAGCAAAACGCCCTCATCGAAACTTTCCTCGAAAAGAACGACCCCAAAAAACCTTGAACGGCATATGCCCTTGACGCCCGATAAGACATTTCTAAAAATTATCGTATTTTCGAGAATTACCATTAAGTGTTAATTGTTCATCAGCTTGTAAACGCTTGCGATCAATCTCCCCTGCCGGCATTCCCCCGTTCCGCATGATTGGCCTCCGCGTTATTCCGCCTGTCGCGAACAGGATTCAACCTGGTAATATCTTCCTTGATCTGCTTTGGCCCCGCCGCCCGAGAGGTGCTGAGAGATGAACCTCGCGGTCTATGGGGTTGGTTTGGACAGTGCTACTTGAAGGGAAGACGCGAATGTCGAGTGTCCGAGCCGAGAGCCGGCGCGAACCGCTGGATTGCATTGTTCGACTCGTGACTCCCGAGCGCATCGTGATCGCCCATCCGCTGGCGGGCCCTTCCCGGCATTTGTGGCCTACCTGATCGATCAGGTCCTGCTGCTCATCTTGCTCTTCCTGACGTTCGTTTTCTTGCAATTTGTGACGATGGGATCAAAAGCCGCATTGGGGCCGATACTGGTTTCTTATTTCGTCTTGACCTGGGGTTACGGCGCGTTTTGCGAGGGGACGTTTAACGGTCAGACGTTGGGTAAGCGCGTCATGAAGATTCGCGTCATGTCAGACAGAGGCGTGCCCATCACCGGTGCGCAGGCGATTTTGCGTAACCTGGTCGGGGCCGTCGACGGCTTCTTTCCGTTCTTCTATCAGACGGCCCTGGCAAGCATGATTCTCTCGTCGAAGTTTCAGCGACTGGGCGATCTCGCGGCCGGTACGATGGTGGTGATCGAAGAACGGCGCTGGCGGCACGGGGTTACACGGATCGATGATCCCGCCGTGTCGGCCCTGCTCCCGTTGTTGCCGGGCCGGATCTCCGCCGGGTCGGACCTCGCCCGTGTGCTCTCGGACTACGTCGAAGCTCGAAACCGGTTTGGCCCTGGGCCCGTGCCCTGATGGCCGAATCACTTGCGAGGCCGCTACGCCAGCGATTCGGGCTGTCCGACGGGTACCCCGCCGACACCGTTCTGTGCGCCGTCTATCAACAGATTTTCGTGGGCGAATAAACCAATGAGAGTCGCCGAGCGGCTAGAGCAGCGCGAATTCGCATGGCAAGAGCTCGACCTTTTGGTCGCGCGGGTGGGTAAGGGATGGTCGCGGCCGACGGCCCGGCAGGTCCTGCGGCTGGGCGAGCTTTACCGCGCGGCCTGCGCCGATTTGATGCTTGCCGAAGATCACGACCTCCCCAGGCAGACTGTCGCCTATCTTCACGCCTTGGTGGGCCGAGCCCATCACCTGATCTATCGCGCCTCGGGCTTTAACTTTCGCGATTGGGGCCGCTCCCTGTTTCAAACGGCCCCGCGCTTTTTGCGGTCAGACCCGGCGCGTGCGTCGCCGCCTTGGTTTTCTGGGGGGCGTTCTTGATGGCCGCGGCGCTGGCGGCGGGGCGAGAGAATTTTGCCTCGCTCGTGGTGAGCGAGCCGTTCCTCGAGGAAATGGACCAGGCGTATTCTCAGCCGGTCGACGCCCCGCGGAAAGATGGGCTCGAGCGCAACGACACGGCCATGGCCGGATTCTACATCGCGCACAATACGGGGATCGGTTTCAGTTGCTTTGCCTCGGGCATCGTGTTTGGCCTGGGGAGCTTAAGCGAGCTTCTCGTCGAAGGGATCGTTTTAGGGACTGTTTTCGGGCATATGGCGACCACGCCGTACGCGGTCAATTTCTACACGTTTGTGACCGCGCATTCCGCGTTCGAGCTGACGGCGATCGTCCTGTCCGGCGCGGCGGGATTGCGTTTGGGGTGGGGGCTTGTCGACACCCGCGGACAATCACGCGTTTCCTCGTTGCGCCGCGAAGCGGCCAATTCTCTGCCGGCGGTGGGCGCGGCCGTCGTGCTCTTTGTGCTGGCCGCGCTGGTCGAAGGTTATGTCTCGGCGTCGTCGTTGCCTTACCCGGCCAAGGCCGGCGTTGCCGTTCTCAGCGCCACCGTGATCGTCTCTTACTTGACGCTCGGCGGACGCTCTGAGGTGGCGGAAGTCATGCAGGAGCACGGTCGCGGCCTCGTCGGTCGCGATGGCAATCTCGCTATTGCGTGAGGAACGATTTGCACAGAAGGACCATGGCAATGGACAAATTGAAACCGTTTTCCTATGTCCCCGGCTGCTCGGCGCCCGGGTGTGACCAACCGGCAACTTACAAGATCGCGGCGACCTGGAGCTACGGCCCCAGCCGCGAGCTGAAGACCTACGGCCTGGCGTGTGAGTCTCACCGCGAATCGCAGTTCGCCGCCGCAAGGAGCCGATTAGTAGCGCTCAAGCTCTCTGAAGGCGAGTCGGTCGGCCCGATCGAGCTTTACGTTAAGCCCCCGGGATGCCGGGATGCCGATTTGCAACGATTCGTCGACGCAGGACCGACCAAGTGAAGAAAATTCACCCCCCTCTTGACTTTGCCCATCAGAGGAATAATCTGTATCTGTTGGTTGCAGGGTTCCTGAGGGAACAACTCCTTCCAGCCGAAGCATCTGCTTCGTTCATAACCGGTATTTTCAGTTCCGGCCCCGTCGATCCGTGTAAGCACGGTTCGACGGGGTTAATTTTTGAGTGAATCAGGTGCTTGAGAAACACTGGCAACGTGCCGGCGGGGGTTACACCTTAAGCTGGGGTGATCGCCTTTGGAGACTCGAGATCGATCAGACTGGGCCGGGACTTCGGGTCGAAACCGACCAACGCTTGATTGAACTTTTAACGTTGCACGGGCTCGCGGCTGTCGGTCGGTCCGAAGACCGGGTGTTTACCTCGGCGAGCTTGATCGGCGTCGAGGAGTATCGCTCGCGAATTCAGGCAACATATGCGCCGACGGGCTGGCACGGCTTGATCGTGCGCACCGCCTGGGGCCCCTCGTTGGGGGGGGCGGGTATCGATCTTGAAGTGCAGGCCAACGCGACATCGGTGGGCCTGCTGCACGACCTGGAAGTCATGGTACAAAGCCGGTGGCAGCGGCGCGGCGGCCCGGGGCCGCCGCCGGCAGCGGGCTATTGGGTGCTGCCGCGGGATTCGCGATCGGCGGCACTGAGCTACGACGGCCGAGAACCACCCGGCGATTTACGCAACCTGGTGACCCTTGCCGTGTCCGACTCGCCACGATGCCACTTATTTAACCCGACGGGGCTCGAAGACGATCCTTGTTACATCGAGATGGTGCCGCCGGATGATGTCGCCCGGCTGATCCGGATCCAATCGAGCGAGCCCGAGCCGCCCGTTCCGCCCCCCCTGACCGTCCGGTATGGGCTCTTCGGACACGACTTCGAAAAGGGGGTCGTCTTTCGCGGCCGGCTGCGCGGCTACTGGGCACCCTCGGACACCTCGATGCATGACGCGAATCTACTTTACGAACAATTCCTTAGCGAACCACCTCCTCTGGGCCCGTGAGGTTTTTTCAACCCCAGGTCCAATTCCACTCGCTTGTGCTCGACGGCAAGGTGACATTCCAGCGCATCTGGCTGGTATGAGGGTCGAGCGCGGGTTCGGGCGTCGGAGGCGACGCCTGCCACGGGCCCAGTTCGATCAGGTCGGGACACGTGAGCTCGACCGCGAGCGTGACGGGATGTTTTAGTTGAGCCTTGACGTTCAAGTGATACACCTTGCCGCCGATCGGCCGCTCGAGGCGATAGCAGACGTCGCCGCAGGGGAATGATTGCTTGATGCCTGTGTGAGGCCACGGCCCGGGCAGTACCGGCCGCAAGGCCAGGCGGTGGTCGATCGCGTCGTATTCGATGCCCGCGAGGTCGAGAATGGTGTCGATCAGCATGGCGTGCAGCCGCCAGGCGGTCCCGCCCGCGTTGGGGACATGCCGGACCGATTCCAGGGTACGACCGGCTACACGTAAAGAGAGCCCAAGCTGAGAAAGCCGGCCGAAGATCCCCTCGATCATCGACAGGGCGCGCGACCAGTGCCGGGCCTGGCCCGTTTCGCGCCGAAGCTGGATCAGGAACCGCGCCATCCAAAGCGTCGCCAGGCTCGACACTTCGTGCCGATCGTTGTTGATGCTGCCCAAGCGGGGCGATTGCGTCGGCTCGTAGGCAAGGCCCGCCAGGACATTCGAATCCCCCTTGAGCGCGTCATTGGCACGGAGGATGCCCTCGGCGACCCGGTGTAAGCGTGGATCGGACGCCGGCAAAAGGCCATACGGCACAGACAGAGATAACATTGTGATGTGAAGACGAGTGCACCTATCGACCAAGAGGGCGGGATCGTCGGTCCAAAGCCCTTTCAGCGTCGACAGCCGCCGGGCTTGGAGGAAACGGCCCGTGTCGGGATCAACCATGCCGGGGCTTCCCGGCTGACTGGTGGCGATTACCTTGCAAATGCCGTCGTTCCAGATCCGGTCGGCTCGGTCGATCCAGCGGCTGGCGGATGCGGTCATCCCCAATTGAGAGGCCAGGCGCGAGGCCGCTCGCAGGCCGGACACAACGCACGCGTTGGAGTAAAGGAAGGCCCCGAAGAGCTGATCGCCGGCGCCGCCGGAGCTGATCAGGTTGAGGTCTTCGAGCATCTTGAGACCGGGGTGGCCCCCCGAATCGCCTTCACAGACCGTCGCGGCCTGCTCGATCATCGGCCAGACCGCGGCGACCAAGTCGAGGTCGCCGGTTCGGCGATAATGGCGCTCGAGGCCCCAGGGAATCAGGGCGGTCTGGTCCACGGCCGGCGTCTCCCACTCGGGAACGCCGTCCAGAGAGTACTTTTGAAACCAGTAGAGAAACGGGCGGTGCCGCTGACGCACCTTGTTGAGCCACTGATAAACGCCGCGGCCGATCTCGGGATGCCCGATCCGCTCCATGGCGCCGCTGACCCAGATCGCGTCGCGCGGCCAGCAGTAGGCCGACAGCCCGCGATCGAAGCCCGAGGCGATGGCCCCTCGGTCAGCGTCGGCGTGAAGCGCCGCCGCCAGGGCCGAGCGCCTCAGATGAACCGCGTATGTGGGCTTGGGAAAGTAAAGGTCGGGGATCGGCGCGATGAAATGATCCCATTCTTTGGCGGTGGTGTGCTCGACCACGTCGAGGTCTGTCGACCGAAACCAGTTGAGGGCCGGGCGGAGCCAGTGCTCGAACGTCCCCCGGTCGCCGCTCCACCCCGTGAACGCTCCGCTGATGAGCATGTCAATCGTCACGCTGCCGCCCGCGGGCAGCTCGACCGCTCGAAACAGGATCGCCTCGTTCGGGCCCGTCGGCTCGCACTCGACCTCGCCATTGCCCCCCAGCGCCAGCGCGAACTCGATCGTGGCGTCCCTCGCCAGCTTGCGGTTAGCGTGGCCGTGTCCGCGATTGATCGCCAAGAGCGACTTATCGATGTCGTGCCAGCTCAGGCCCACATCACCCACCCCACCGTTGATCTCGGCCTGCACGTAGACCGCGAAAATCGCCTGGCGTACCTCCGATGACTCATTCTTGATCAAGAATCGCTTGATGTACTGCCCGGGTGACTGTTCCCGGCCGGCGTTCAAAGGCAAACAGTCGCCGAGAGCGGCGAAATCAGTGATCACGACCTGGATCGGCCCATGCTTCGATGTCAACCTCGTCGTGAGGAGGTTAGTCGCTCCCTGATACTGCTGATAAGGTTCCCACGCGGCCGCCTCCGTGAACCAATCAAGCCGGCGGCCGACCGAGAGGCCGCCGATGATCCCGCGGAAATGGCAACGGCTCTGGGGTAAATCCCCCTCCCGCGGCCGCACATACGAGTGAAGGCCGACGGTCGGAAAATAAACGTCGTAGGTCGACCCGCCCCCATCCACGCGGACTGTCATCATTCGGTTACCGACTAGCCCTTCGGCCCCGCTCAATAAAGAATCCAACGATTCGGTACGGTCCGGAAGGTTAGGACGCACGATGGTATCTTGGGAGGGGCTGTTGGCACTCTCGCCATCAGGCCGCTCGACGATCGCGCGATAATGGAGCCGAACTCCCAACGCCTGAGGTGGAATAGGCGCGTGCCAAAAGCTGTTGCCCCCTTTATTCTCGATCCAATAGGCCGGCAGCGTCCCTAAAGAGAGGTTATCCACCGTCAGTTCGAGCACGACTCGCTGGTTATCTTGCACCGGGTGAGTACCGATGACCGCGGCCGACCACATGCCCGCCCGAACGGGCCCACCCAGACGGCCTTTCGCCGCCGTTTCGATCCACGTCGCCAGATTCACGCGATGGCCTCGCAACCTCACCGGCTAAACGCGTTCGAGACGCCTTGACCCGAGCTCTTCGTTATCTATCGTCGCTCGCCGGAAGGAGTACTAGATTCTGGTGTTTCACCGCGCACGCCGCCAAGTCGCCGATGATTCGCAACAACGCGAATCTGTCCCGGCGGTAGGACCGGGGGGACTCTGATGATCCATGGCGGAAGGAAATCTGGGAGTGAAACGAGCCGTGGAAACTCGACAATCACGGATTTTTAATTTGAAACGTCGTGTGGCGAGCTGCGCCCCTACCCGTGAGATCCGAGCGGCCTGTGCCGAGTACCGACGACTCTGACCACGATCGCGGTCGACGGCCGCTCCGGATCGCCAGGAACGTCAATTGCTCAGAGCTACAGCGTCCGCTTCTTGGCAGTGTGTCAGGCGCTGCGGGGCGATTTCCTCACGATAGACCGAAATGTCGGTGGGGGCTTCTATCCCAACGCGGATTTGATTGCGGTCGATCTTTACCACCGTAACAACGATGTTGTCGCCGATAACGATCTTTTCGCCCAGCTTCCTGCTAAGAACCAGCATGGTGATCTCCCAGTCGGTCTCTAAACGCTCGAAACTAAATCTTTTTGTCGACCCTTGAACGCGCCACACTGAGAGAGCATATTCCGTGCCGCGGCGATGAGAATGGCAGCTCTAGATGTCACAAGCCTTGTGTTGACAAGCCCTTGGATTTAAAAAAAGCGATGAGGGACGGGCCACGCACTGAACAAAACATGTCACCTTTTTTGCTCCTTGGCCCGCTCTCGCCTGTAAAAACGAGAAGCAATGTTTGCGCACGGCTTTTGCGGCGTCGGACCTCAGGGGCGGTTGCGTTGAAGAGGGAATCTGCCAGGCGGCCCAGGTGCAGGCAAATGCGTACCTTGTGATTTCCGGTCTACTGATCGACTCTAAAATCCGGTACACCGCTTCCCAAATGCCAAAAAATGCGCTCCGCCGATACGGTCCGTGCGCATTCGGGCGAAATTCAAGCACGTGAGCCTGAAACGTCGGCCGCGTGAGGCCAGCTCGCCGGCCGCTGACTCGATGAGAGACCCTCGTCCGGACCGATCAACCACCGAGCGCATCCGACAATCAGCATCCCAAGAACGGTCATCATCGACACAACCAGAAGAACTGGCAAGAGATAGAGGGCCAATGCGATCTGAATCAGTCGGCATAGACGATCGGTTGCGGTCTGGCGTCGGTGCGTTGACATGGCCGTGAATCCCGATTTGGATACCGATTCTTCCCCTCGATCTCTCGCTGCGGAATGCCAGCTAACCAGCGAGCAGATCGTCTCTTCAAGAATAATATAGCACACAGAGAACAGGTTTGGTTTAAAATTCGGGTTTATTCGGGCTAGACCTGGCGGTTTTCCCGACCTCCCGGCGTTTTGGGATCGGCGAGGATCGAGCGACACTCCCCGGTCTTCCAGTTAGGCTGCTACTTGCCCCCTGGACGGCGAGCGGGACCGTCCGGCATTCATGCCGCCGCCGGTTGTCCACGTGCGCTCAGGACCCGCGTTAGGCAGACCGAAAAACAAAAACAAGGGTTGTTCCCTGTCAAGGCGGCGTCGCCGGTTTTTCTTCAACGACCCGACACAAGGCTAGATCGGGGATCGGGAGACGGAGCTCCCTCCTACAAATCCTGTAGGAGCCGGCTCTGTCCGGCGACGTTTCTAGTTTGTAGGTCTGATCGACCGCCGAACCCGTGTCCATGCCGACGTCGACTCCCTCGCCTAGCGAAAACTGGAGAGGATGAGTACGACGTTTTGCGTGCCTTTCGGTGCACGGACCGGTTGCGGGAATTGCGGCGGGTCGAAATCTTTGTAAGTCTTACCGATCTTGCCCGGAAATCTGAAATCCGGTCGAGGAAGCACCTTCGGCGTGTTTGCATCCTTCGAGTCCTGGGCCGACACGTCGTTGAGCCGGCCCGACGGCGTCAGCCAGGTTAAAAGAGTGCAACATATGATCGCCGCATGCCAACTGCGCGGTGACGTCTTCGCGACGTTATTTCACTCCTCGTAGAGCCGCGTTGGTGAAAAAAACCGGGACGTAGCAAAACCGGGGAATAGCGCTTTGTTATACCTCGGCGGGCCCCTTTGAGACAACCTCGGGGGGCGAGCCTCCGTGCGAGCCGAGTGCTGATGCCAGCTCGGGCGGAGCCTCGCCTTCCCCGCACACCGCAGCCCGGCCTGCGTGCGGTAAACGGCGGAGCCCTCCCTGGGTACGGCGGCACCACATGGCGAGCGAACCGCTCACGCGTCAGCCCGTCGTGAGTGTTGCCATTTGCTGAATCAATCGTGGCAGCCGCCGCGAAGCCGTTCCTCACAAAGCAGCTATTTCTTCGCGGCGGAATACCGGCGGCCGATTTCGTCCCAATTGAGCGTGTTCCACCACGCGCCGATGTAGTCGGCTCGTCTGTTTTGATATTTGAGATAGTACGCATGCTCCCAGACATCAAGACCGAGCAGTGGGGTGAGGCCGTCCATGATGGGGCTGTCCTGGTTCGGCGAGGACGTCACGGCGAGCTTGCCGTCTTTGCCGACGATCAACCAGGCCCAGCCCGAGCCGAAGCGAGTCAGGGCCGCTTTGCCAAAAGCGTCTTTGAACGCGGGGAAACCACCCAGCTCAGCCGTGATCGCCGTTGCCAGCGGCCCGCTCGGCTCGCCCCCGCCATTGGGTTTCATGAGCTGCCAGAAGAGCGAGTGATTCGCATGCCCGCCACCGTTGTTGCGAACGGCCATCCGGATGGCCTCGGGAACAGCGTCCAGGTGAGAGATCAAATCCTCGATCGTCTTCCCCTGGAGGTTTGGATGGTCCTTGAGCGCGTTGTTGACGTTGGTGATGTAGGCTTGGTGGTGTTTCGTATAGTGAATTTCCATGGTCTTGGCATCGATGTGCGGCTCGAGCGCACCATAGTCATAAGGCAACGGAGGCAAAGTATATTCGGCCATGATGTTGTCCTCGCAAGGTGTGTTTGGTTGGGGTTTCGAGAAATTCACGCTTCGTGATTCGCCCACGGTACGAATCGGCAAATCAGATGCCGGCACCGCGCCGCGGACCACGACTGCTTTTCGACCAGGCTACCACATGCGCATCCCGGGCTCCAGATAGTTGCGGAACCGTAGTTGCGGAACCGAGGGGCTGCGCCTTGTGCTGCGCGGAAGACAGGATTTATTCTTAACGGCGCGATGGGGCGAGGCTTGTGCTTGCATCCGATCGACAAACAATGGCGAGGGGGAACGACGAATGAGAGCGCCTTCGCAACAGGAAGCGGCTGTGAACTCTTACGAGAAGTTCATCAAAGATCAGGCTCACAGCCGGCACGGGCGGGCTGTTCCGCCGGCGACTTTGAAGGCGTGGGACGATCGCCTTTCTCAGGTGAGAAAGGGGCTCTCTCGTTCATTCGGCCGAATGCCCGAGGTCCCTTGTTCTCTGGATCCCGAAGTACTTGGAATTCTTGTTCGAGACGGCTATGCGATCGAACGACTGACGTTTCAGAGTCGGCCTGGCGTTCGGGTCACGGCAAACCTGTACCGCCCCGAGCCGACGCGCCGAGCGCTGTCCGGGCGTCGTGTCGGTTCATGGACACTGGGCCTGGGCTCGCATGGATGTGCATGTCCAGCCCCGGTGCATCGGCCTGGCGAAGCTCGGTTATGTGGTTCTTTGTGTGGATGCATTCGGGGCCGGGGAACGAGCGATCGAACCCGGCCCAGGAACCTATCACGGAGCGCTGGTCGGTGCATCGTTGTGGCCGGTGGGCACGCCCCTTTTGGGTTTGCAGGTTTACGACAACCGCCGCGCCGTCGACTACTTGATCTCGCGGTCTGAAGTCGACTCGACCAAACTCGCCATCACCGGCGCCTCCGGAGGGGGAAACCAGACGCTTTACGCGGGCGCGACCGACGATCGGCTCACCGCGGTTGTTCCAGTGTGCGGCATCGGCACCTACGATTCCTATTTGAGCACCGCGTGCTGCGTGTGCGAGGTCAACGTCGGTGGCGCCACCTACGCGACGACCGGCGACCTTTTGGCCATGGTGGCGCCTCGAGCCGTCCTGGTTGTGAGCGCGACCCGCGATGCCTTTCAGTTCAGCGTCGGCGAGGCCGCCAAGAGCGTTTCGTACGCCCGCGAGCGGCTATCGCTTGCTGCGTCAGGAGGCGAAAATCCGCCAGATCAGCATCGAATCGGGCCACGATTACAACGTCGCTATGCGAGAAGCGATGTATGGCTGGCTTGAAAAGTGGTTGCACGGGCGTGGAGACGGAAGCCCGATCCGCGAACCGACCATGAAAGTGGAAGAAATTGACGCGCTCCGATGTTTCAAGGACGGTAACTCTCGGCCCCGAACGATCGTCACGGTTCCGGAATGGGCTTTCCGGGAAGGGAAGGCCCGCCTATCGGCACTCGCCCCGGCCCCCGACCACATCGATCAGTGGCGGGCGGACGCGGCGCGGATGCGAATTGCCTTACGCGATCAAATTCTCGGTGGCTTCCCAGCCGGAACCCCGCTGCGCGACGAGCGGGCAGGCAAAGGCGAGCGCAGTCGTCGTTTCGATTGCGAGTGAATGCGGGATTCGCTTGCACGGCACTTTCGAGAAAGCGCCCGGCCGGGTTCGAGGAACGGCTCTGCTCATTTCCGCAGCGACCAGCGGGGACGGGAACGAGACCGGCGCCGAACGCGCCGCCGTCGATCGAAACAAACAGACGTGGCACGAAGCCGGCTTCGCAACCATGACGGCGAGCTGTCGGGATCTTCCCAAACTCCTGCCGATTGTCGGCGTTCCCGATCATACCGCCGCGGAATGGGGGCTCTGGGTGGGCCGGCCGCTTTTGGGCCAGTGGGTTTGGGACATCATTCGCTGGCTCGATTTTCTCGATCAAGCGCGAGGAGAACAACGGCTAACGCTTTCTGGCCGCGTGCAGCCGTCTCGCCCTTTCGTCTTGAGTGGCCGAGGCGCGATGGGCCTGTCTGCTCTTTTGGCGGCGGCGCTCGACGACCGGGTGGCGGGTGTGTGTTGTGATGGCGCGCTCGTCAGCTTCGTGGCAGAAAAGGCCAGGCCTTGGTCCGGCATTCCGATGGGTGTGATCGTACCGAACATCCTGGACGTAGGGGATGTCGGCCACGTGGCTGCGCTGGTTGCGCCTCGCCCGATCGTGATTTCACGCGCGATCGACACCGACGGTGCCCTCGCGAACGGCGAACGAACACGATCGGCATTCGCGTTTTGCCGTGCCGTCTACCAGCTCACAGGGGCCGCGGACCGGCTGAAGCTGTCGGATACCGCCGACTCGCGAGAGCTCATCACCGAACTTTGAGAGAGCTTCCGTTCCGGCTCCCACCGCTGCGAACTCCTCCCCTCGCAGGTCCATGAGCCGGAGATTTGTCGCTCATTGAGGATGGAAGATACGGGAAATCCGCTCGGTATGGACGCTCAGGGACCATGGTTTGTTTCAAGTGATTGACCCGTCAGTGCTTTTGCCGATAATGATGATGGTGATCTTACGTCACGGCCGGTCAGCCAATCCGCGAGGCTCATGATGGTCGCCGAAACCGAGAAGATTGCGTTTGAGCCGATCGAAATTCCGCGGGTGCGCCGCGGTTTTTTGGATTATCTGAAAATCGGCTTGGCATTGTTGGCCCTCGGCGGCGTGGCGTGGGCCTGGCAGAGCGGGTATCGGCCTGGCATGTTCTTGCAGGCATCGACCGTACCGGTGGATTTCGTCGAGATCGACCGAGGCGACGTCGACATCGTCATTGTCGAGTACGGGACGGTTGAGAGTGCCAATAACACGACGGTCCGGTGCCAGGTGGAGGCTTTGATAGGTACCGTGGGCGGGGCCCAGGGGGGACCGCCAAGGGGAGCGGAGCGGCGGGCGGCGGCGCTGGTCAAGCGTCGGGTTCAGGCGGCGCGGGGGGAGGCCAAGGGGGCGCGGGAGGCGGTGGGAGCGGCGGCGGCCAGGGGGCGGTCGCGAGCAAAAGCAAGATGAAGAAAAAAGCCGGGTCTTCGTCTTCTTCGAAGTCGACCGGCGGTTCGAGCACCAAATCCAGCAGCACCTCGAGTAGCGGGTCAAGCGGCGGGTCGTCTTCTAGTTCCTCTGCGAGCACCGGCGGGTCGACGTCGTCGGGTTCATCTTCAACGTCTTCCGGTGGCGGCTCGAGTGCGGGGGGAGGGTCGAGCTCGGGCAGCGGAGCATCTGGCAGTTTCTCAACCACCTCGTCGAGGCCGGTCATTCGGAGTTTCACCTATCAGGCGATCGCGCACACCCCATTACGACCTGTCACGCCCAAGGCCGCGGACGCAACGACTCAGAAAAAGAGCCAGCAGGGTGGTGGCGGCGGTGGTGGTGGGGGTGGCGGCCGAGGAGGCCGAGGCGGTCGCTTTGGCCGACGTGGCGGCGGTGCGACGGACGGCTCGGAAGAAAAGCCCGGCTCTACCCGCATTCTCGAAATCCTTCCCGAAGGAAGTCGCGTCAAGGCCGGCGACGTGGTCGTCAAGCTCGATGGGGCCGCTTACGAAGACGAGGAGAAGGCTCAATTAATCCGCTACCTTCAGGCCAAATCCTATGTCGAGCAGGCAAACTCGCTGCTCGAGGTCGCCCAGATCACTCTCAAAGAATATCGTGACGGCGTCTATCCTCAGGATTTGCAACTGGTCCGCCAGTATATCCAGACTTGCCAGCTCGAGAAGGATCGTTTGGAGCGAAATCTGCAATGGTCGCGGGACATGCAGAAAAAAAACTTTCGCACTTCGCTTCAGGTCAACGGAGATCGGCTCGCGTACGAACAGGCGACGATCGCGCTCGCCGAAGCCGAAGGCATGCTCGATCGGCTCGTGAAGCAGACCGGACCGAAAATCATCAAAGCCCTCGAGGCCAACGTGAGGGCGATTCAGTCAGACAAGCTCACTCAGGACGCTTCCTTCAGCCTGGAAGACCAGCGGCTCAAGCGGCTCAGGAAGAACATTGAGCACTGTATTGTTCGTGCCCCCGGCGATGGCATTGTTGTCTTCGTGAACCAGTCCGACCGGTGGGGGATGGCGACCACGACCATCGATGAAGGCGTCACCCTGAGGCAGGATCAGCCGATCTTCAGCTTGCCAGACCCCAAACGCATGCGCGTCAAGGCGAGGGTTAACGAGTCCAAGGTGTCGATGATTCACACGGGGCAACGAGTGGCGGTCACCGTCGACGCCTTCCCCAACCGTCCGCTGCGCGGAACCGTGGGCGAGATTACGGCGATCAATACACCACTCAACGCCTCGGATGTGCGGGTCTATTATGCCAATGTCGAGATCGACAACGAATTCGACGAACTGCGTCCCGGCCTGAGCGCCGAAGTGCGCGTTCCACGTCGATTCTCGTCCGGGCGTGACCCGCGTTCCACTCGCGGCGGTCCGCTGGGTCGGCGAAAAGGCCTACGTCGCGGTTCTCGATCGCGGTTCTGGCCAAGACCAGCGCCACTCTTGGCGTTGGCAAGCCATTGAGCTCGGCCTGAGCGACGCCCAGTTCGCCGAAGTAACCCGCGGTCTGCAAGTCGGCGACCGGATCGTTTCCACCCCTCGGACACTGCCCGCGCCCACACCGGAAACGATCCAGCCATCGCCCACAAACGTCGCGCGGCTGTCCGATGATGATACGACCGAAGAATGATTGCGTTATCTCAACGTCTCGGGAAGGGCCTGCGGCTTGCCTTCGCGGTCCACGCAGGCCAGTGTCGAGTGGCCCTCGGCGAGCAGGAGCCCATCGCGCAAGACTTCATAACGATGCACGATCTTCACATGAGTGACCCTTGTTACGGTCGTGCGAATGGTCAATAGGTCGTCGTAATAAGCCGGCCGTTTGAATTTGCAGGCGATGTCGACGATCACCAGGAAATGGCCCGCGTCTTCGATTTCGCGATACGAAATCCCGCGGTGGCGCAGCATCTCGGTGCGGGCCATCTCGAAGTAGATGAAGTAGTTCGCATGATGCAAGAGCCCCATGCGATCGGTTTCGGCATAGCGTACCCGCACTTTGGTATCGTGGCTGACTTCCATGCGAATTTGGTCCTGATCACAGGAAACGAATCGTGAACTTCGGAATGCTCGTTAATGCAGGCGATTCGAGTGAGCCCCAGTCGCCAGCGGCTGAGATCGTGGCAGCGGCCCGGGCCGATTGATTACGACCAGGGGATAAGGGTCGTACGGCCAATCTTCGCGACTGGGGTGACCGGGTTGGAACCCTTCGTTCACCCAGCGGTGAAAGTTGGCCGGCGTGTGCTTGGCACCGCTGTTCCGCAACCAGGTCTCGTACTCGTCCAGGTGCTCGGCCATGATTTTACCGTCGTTGATGCGCACGAAAAGGTAGCAAATCGAAAACTAGCGGGCATCGGCCAGAGTGCTACACGGCCGGAGCAGCTCGGCGAATGCCGAGGTAAGGCCGGTACGCTCCGACCCCCATGCGCAGTGGATTAGTAGAGGATGGTCGGCGTTTTCGAGCGTTTCGACCAATGCGCGAAGCTGGGCACGAGACATCCACAGGCACGACGACATGGCGACGTCGATATGCGTCGCGCCCTGCTCGAGGGTCGTCTCAAGCTCGTCACGATACCAGGGTTCCGACGGATTGGACCCTCTCAAATTGAGAACGGTCTTGATCCGCCGCTCGCGGATGGCTTGCGCGAGGGCTGATGCCGGCATCTGACCCGACCGGTAGATTTGGCCCGGGACGATCTCGCCGAAGTTATGAGTGACCTGGTTCCACGACAAAAAAACGAGCACCGTGATCACGAGCGCGGCCGCCAGTTTAAGAAAAGGGCGGGAGATCCGCCGCGAACCAGAGCGATCGGTCATCGTGAACCTCGTTCGGCATGGGGTGGCACGCCGGTTTGCTCAGACTGCTGTGCCTTGGCAAATTCCTCGATGAGCGCCCGGTCGTTTTGATCGGGTGTCGCGGTTGGCCGCGCCCACGGAAGGCCAGCCACTTCTTTCCAGGCGGCGGCGGCCGACCATCCGCAATGTCGGACAAGGTACGCGGCATGGGCCAAACTGGTACGATGATGGCCGGCCACGCAATGGAAAAACACGGGTTGATTGCTCGGATCAGCCAACAGGTCGGCCGCGTTTTCCATCTGTTCGAGCGTCGCCGTCGAGCCCCGCATCGGCACGAAGAGCCACCGCACCCCCGTTTCCGAAACGACGTTCGCCTGCGCGACATACTTGGGATCGTCTCGATTGATCGCCGTCAGCGTGACGATCGTCTTGATCTGTTCACGAGCGATGATGGCCCGCAATGCCTCAGGCGCTTGCCACGCACCTCGAATCAAATGGCCAGGAACAACAATTCGTAAATGCTTTTCATCGCCCGAGTTGCACAGGATCGTCAGCACCCCGGCGGCAGCTATTGCCAGAGCGATGGCCCCACCGAGCCGACGCGTGACCGGACGACTCACGGGCCTGGTTCCTCCCGGTAAAGACGGCCAAGGCTCCGGCTGAGCCTCTCACCGAGGCGAATTCTAGCCGCCTGATGTCTTGTGGCAATCCCAACATGAAGGTCACGTCGGCTGTGGAGGCGCCTACGGATCGGGAAGCCGCTGCACATAGTCGACGAAACGGCGGGTATTTCGAAGCGGCGGACCATGGCCGAAGCACATAAGCTTCGGTTCTAGCTCAGCCAAGCGCCGGGCGGAACGGCGATTCTCGGGCGGATCAAGCGTGAAGAACCGTTCCGGCTCTCGAAGCGTCACCCAGCCAGTGTAAATGTTGATGTGTGACAGGACATCGCCAAGCACAAGCACTCGATCCGCTTCGCGCCAAAACGAAATATGGCCAGCGGTGTGGCCTGGCGTCTCGATCACGATGAACGACCCGACCTGGTCACCCGCGGAGCCGCCGCGCCACCGGATGCGGCGGCCCCAACCAAAACGCGCCGATGGTGCTCGAAAGCCAATGGCCGGGCATGCGTGCCATGATCTCGCCCGGCCGCTCCATCGCGTCGGCGTCGGCTTCTCCACACCAAAGTGGCAGCCCCAATCGCTCGCAAATCGCATGGCTCGAACCCTGATGGTCGGGATGCGCGTGGGTGATTGCGTGAAGAGAGACCTTTCTCCCCCGCAGTCGGCGCAAAAGCCGCTTGGCCGCAAAACGGGTGCCCGCGTCGACCAGAACGTCCCCCAAAAGGTAGGCATTGATAGCATAGGGCGGGAAACCCTCGAACACGAAGACGCCGTCCGCGAGTTGCTTCATGTTCACTCCGCTCGCTTACTTATCGAGTTGTCGATTTCACCCGAGCGTTTAATTTTAGTTCGTCCACCCTCGCTTGACCAAACAAACGCACCGGACAAGAATCACGCTCAGGATTGACGGGTAAGAAAGGCAAAAGGAAGCCCCAAAGCATGGCCAGGATGAGCCGGCGGTTTGACGTTTTGCTGATCGTGCTCGCGATCGTCAGCCGTGTCGCGGCCGTCTGGATTCTGCAAAGCCACCTCGTTCCGCGCAGCACTTACGAACACGGTGAAATCGCGGCGAACCTTCTGGCCGGCCGCGGCTTCGCGGTCAAATTCCTGGGCGCTGACGGACCGACTTCTCAGCAGGCGCCTGTGTACCCGTTAATCGTCGCGGCGGCTTTTGCCATCGGTGGAGTGGACACTCCGCGATCCTTGCTCATTCTCGAACTTGCCCAATCCGCCTGCGGCGGACTTCTTGTTCTGGGCGTGTTACGCATGGGCCGCTTGATTGCACCGCAAAGCCGTGGATGGCCTGGGCCGCCGGCCTGATCGTCGCGGTTCATCCCACCTTGGTTTATGCCGCGACGCATGTCCAGGCGGCCACTTTAAGTACGACGTTACTGATTTGGACACTCGCTTGGTCGTATCAGACCGGATTGAGCCGCCGGACCGCTGACGCGGCGGTCACCGGGGGGCTATTCGCGCTCCTGGCTTTGACGGACCCGATCCTGGCACTCGCAGCCGCCGGTATCGCCTGGGCGATCGGGCAGAGATGGCCGGCTACGAGTAGTCATTGGCGTCAATCGCTAAAATTGATCGCGGTCGTTGGGATCGTCGCGACGGCCGGCATTTCTCCCTGGCTTGTGCGCAACTGGAAGATCCACGGCGAGTTAGTGGCCATCAAGAGCACGTTCGGCTATGCATTCTGGCAGGGAAATTGTCACCTGAGCCAAGGCACCGACAAAGTGGTAAGGCGCTCGGTCGAGCGGATTCTGGCTGACGATCAAAATGGCTCGAGCCTCGTTGGTTTGAATTTGAAGCTATGGAAGGCGCGTCACGAGGCTGGATATTTGGACGATATCGCTCTGACAAGAGGCGACACTCGGTTACTCGGCTCCGTCTCAGAGCCGGAACGATCGAGGATCTTATTCAGGCGAGCGCTGGCCGACCTGGAAGCTGACCCGCACGCTACCTCCGGCTGTGTCTGCGCCGACTCCGTTATTTTGTCTTCTTCGATGAGACAAATCCCAAGTCGCGGGTGCTCGCCTACCGCATTCCCCACGTTGGACTGACCATTTTCGCCGCGATCGGCCTTTTGTTGGCGCCTTCCGCTCTACGCAAGAAGCTCGTGCCGACCTTGGTCACAGCCGCCCTGATCACGCTGTTTCATGCGATGACGATCGTGTCCGCGCGGTTTCATATCCCCATTGAACCGTTACTGGCGCTATGGGGAGCCGCGGGTTGCACGCGATGGGAATTCGCTCGGAGCGGCCATGGGGCACCGGCTCCATACCAGAATCCAACAACCCCTCGCCCAATGGCTGTTGCGCGTGGTACTTTGGTAACTCAATTCTCATCTCGGGGAAATTGCGAGCAACATAGAGGAACGGCGCATGGCGAGAGAGCATCTCTTGGTGATTGATCAGGGAACGACGAGCACTCGTGCCGTCGTCTACGACTCGCGACTTTGCCCGGTCGGTCAGAGTCAGCTCGAGGTCCTTCCCTCCTATCCTCAGTCGGGATGGGTGGAACACGATCCCGATGCCCTCATCAGTTCGGTAGGCTCGCAAGTCACCGGCGCGTTGCTCGACGCTGGGATTAAAACGGATCGGATCGCGGCGATCGGGCTGACCAATCAACGGGAAACCACAATCGTGTGGGAACGAGCCACCGGCCGACCGCTCGCGCCGGCCCTGGTTTGGCAAGACCGCCGGACAGCCGAGACTTGCGAGCAACTCAAGTCTCACCAGGCCGAAGTCGCCCGGCAGTCCGGCCTTGTCATCGACCCTTACTTCTCCGCCACCAAGATCGCCTGGATTCTCGACCATGTTCCCCATGCTCGCGACCGCGCCGGCAACCGGCGAGCTCGCCGCGGGAACGGTCGACACGTTGTTGATATGGCATTTGACCGGCGGAACTCAATTCGTTACCGACGCGACCAATGCATCGCGTACGATGCTGATGGACCTTCACTCGTTAAGCTGGTCTCCCGCTCTGTGCGACCTGTTCGGGGTTCCTTCGCGACTATTGGCGGAGATTCGCCCCAGCGCGGGCGATTTCGGCGTGACCAAGGGCCTGGATTACCTACCGGACGGCCTGCCGATTCGGGGCGTGGCGGGCGACCAGCAGGCATCACTCGTCGGCCAGGGTTGCCTCGCGCCCGGCCAGGCCAAGTGCACTTATGGCACCGGAGCGTTTCTTCTTGTTCACACTGGCGATCGCATTGTTCCATCGCGCCGCGGGCTGATCACCACGCTCGCCGCGACGTTGGAGGAAGGACCAGCCCAATACGCGATCGAAGGCAGCGTTTTCGTGGCCGGAGCAGCCGTGCAGTGGTTCCGAGACGGTCTCAATGCGATTGGCGCATCGCATGAAATCAGCAATCTCGCGCTTGCGTCCCTTGCAGACAACGAGTTAATTTTCGTGCCGGCCTTGACCGGCCTTGGTGCGCCCTATTGGGAGCCCACGGCGCGGGGCGCGATCTTCGGCCTCACACGGGCAACGTCGGTTGCCGACCTGGCCCGAGCGACCCTCGAAGGAGTCGCGTTCCAGGTCGCCGACCTGATCGAGGCCATGCACGCCGACCTGGGTGCCCCACTGACCGATCTTCGTGTCGATGGCGGAATGGCGCGTTCGGATCCGTTCCTCCAGTTTCAGGCAGACCTACTGAATCTGCCGATCCAGCGCAGCCCGCAGACCGAATCCACGGCCCTCGGGGCGGCCCTGCTGGCCGGTATCGGTGTCGGCCTCTGGCCCAGCCCCGCGGCCGCCGTCGAATTGCTGCAATCAGGCGTCGACACGTTCACACCATCTCGCGATCAAGCCTGGCGAGACCAGGCCCGGCAGCGCTGGCGCCGCGCCGTCGACAGCGTCATTCGCCTGAATAAGGACGAGTGACCGCGAGGCAGTCCTTCGGCAGTCCGTCGGTCTCGGGATTGGCGTTTATTGAAAGAAGCAAATAGACTATCGGCGGTTGCATTTGGCATCGCTCGCCGATGCTCTGCGTCAAGCGGTGACAAGCGTTGGCATGCAGGTCTTGGGGAAGTGAAAACCATGATGCGGCTGGCGATAATCACCGCGGCGATCTTCATAGGAACCGGCGGAGCTCGCGCCGGGGCACCCACCCCGAACGTCGTGCTGATCATCGGTGACGACCAGGCGTATACCGACTATTCATTCATGGGCCATCTGCAGATCCGCACTCCCCACCTCGACCGGCTCGCCGCCGGGGGCCTGACTTTTCGCCGCGGATATGTCCCTTCGAGTCTTTGCTCGCCCAGCCTGGCATCAATCCTGACGGGGCTGTATCCCCATCAACACCGAATCACGTGTAACGACCCAATCGCGGGGGGCATTCAGCGAAAGTCCGCGAGCGTCCGCCGGCTGAGAGAGGAGTTGATCAGCAACTTCGACCGGGTTCCCACGCTCCCGCGCCTTCTGGCCGGCAAGGGCTATGTGAGTTTTCAGACGGGAAAATGGTGGGGAGGAGACTACCGCCATGGCGGATTCACCGATGGCATGACGCACGGCGATCCCAAACGAGGCGGCCGCCACGGTGACGACGGCCTCAAGATCGGCCGCCAGACCATGCAGCCCATCTTCAACTTCATCGAAACAGCCGGCAAGGACGGCAAGCCGTTCTTCCTCTGGTACGCCCCCATGCTGCCGCACCAGCCGCATAACCCGCCGGAGAGGCTGCTCAAAAAGTATCGGGCCATGGCCCCGACTCTCGCGATCGCCAAGTACTGGGCGATGTGCGAATGGTTCGACGAAACCTGCGGCCAATTGCTCGACTTCCTCGACGCCCGGGGAATCGCCGACGATACGATCGTCATCTACCTGGCCGACAACGGCTGGATCCAACACCCCACCGCGAACGCATACGCTCCCAAATCGAAGCAATCACCTTATGAGGGGGGCCTGCGCACGCCGATTGTAATTCGTTGGCCCAGCAAAATCCGGCCGAAAATGTCGGACAGGCTGGCAACCTCGCTCGACGTGGCACCGACCGTGTTGGCCGCTACAGGCCTGAAACCGACGTCCGAGATGCCGGGGATCAACTTACTCGATGACGCGGCCGTCGAGTCCCGGCGGGCCGTCTTCGGTGAGATCTTCACGCACGATGCCGTCGACCTAAAGCGGCCAGCGGCGAGTTTACGTTATCGCTGGGCCATCGAGGGATACTGGAAGCTGATCGTGCCTGCTCCTCAAAACACGCCTGGGGCGATCGTGGAACTATACGACCTCAAAACGGATTCACTCGAGAGCCGCAACCTGGCGAAGGCGAATCCCTCGCAGGTGAGTCACTTGCGAACTCTGATCAATCAATACTGGAAGGGCCAGGATTGAGTCGTTGCGATATCCGGTCTGTCAAGCTGATTTGATGAAGTCGCCCGAACTTCCCAGCGGCCTCGTTGCTCGTTAGAATAGGACACGTCGGCCGTGGGAGGATATGTCCGGCTTGTCCGAGAACGCGGCGGAAAACCCGCGAACCAAGGGAAATCGTCGAAATAGGGGCAGGGGAAGCGACGGACATTCGAGAGACGCAAGGCTCTGTCAGAAAAAAACTCCGGGGACGTAGCTCAATTGGGAGAGCGCCTGGTTTGCAACCAGGAGGTTGCCGGTTCGATCCCGGTCGTCTCCACTTAACATAAAGCGGGCAAACAAGTTGCGTCAGCGAGTTGCTTCCGAACCTTTCCGCGCTGGGTTGAAGATGCAAATGAAGAACCGTGGAATTGTCGATGCCGTGTCTGTTTCCTCCGTTCTGTTCGTATGCCTCATCGCCTCAAAGACCGCGTGCTCAGGTGAGGATGCTCACAGCTTAGCGAGACTTGGCGGCCAGATGGGCCCGGCTGACAAAGTATCGCTCGAAGCGCAGGTTGCGAAGAACCCAAATGACTTTAATTCGCGAACAAAGCTCCTCGGCTACTATTTCATCAAGGGACGGCAAGACGCCGATGCCAAATCCAACCGTCAGCGTCATGTCGTGTGGTTAATTGAGAATGCTCCCGAATCGGAGGTGCTCGGCCTACCTTACAGTGGGATCGACAAAATACTTGAAAAAGAGGGCTACGATCGAGCCAAGCAAGCTTGGCTAACGGTCATCCAAAAGTCGCCTGAAAAATTGTCCGTACTCAGGAATGCCTCCACGTTCTTCTTGTTGCATGATCGCAAAATCTCCGAAGAACTCTTGCTCAAAGGGCAAACACTCAACGCGAAAGATCCCAAGTGGTCTGCATCGCTAGGTCAGCTCTATTCGCTTGAATTGATCTCGCTTCCAGCGGGGCCGGCGTGGAAAGCTGCTGCGGACAAAGCGTTTCAGCAATATAAACTGGCGTATGAGCTATCCAACGCCGACGAAAGAAACGCCCTTTTGGTCAGCTTGGCGAAAACCGCCTTTGCTGCTGGTCGGAAAGACGACGCAAAGGCTTTTGCAACGAAGATGCTCGACGACGACACTGCTGGTTGGAACCGAGGCAATCGAATTCACCACGGCAATCTCATTCTTGGCCAGATTGTCCTTTCAGACGGAAATGTTGACGAAGCAAAATCGAGGTTGCTTCTGGCCGGCAAGACCACCGGTTCGCCCCAACTGAATTCCTTCGGTCCAAATATGCTACTGGCGAAGGAGTTGCTCGAACGGGGGGAAACTGAGGTGGTTTTGGAATATTTCGAGCTCTGCAAGAAGTTTTGGGCATTGCCATATCGAAAACTGGAACAGTGGGCGAATGATGTGAAGGCAAACCGCATTCCGCAGTTTGGGGGCAACCTGGCATACTAAGCCGTTGCCACCACGCATGTCAGTCGTCACCAGAATCATGTGACGATGAATCCGAATCCAGCGCGTCGGTGGGATCGACCGACCCGGAACGAGCATTGGTTCGAGTCAACGTATAAAACTCTGCCTTGGCGGAGCAATGGCGAAAAACCGTGCAAATCGCCTCTTTGAGGTCAAGCGGAGTAGCGGCGCTCGCATCACGCGCGAGGTCATCGGCCAAATGCTTGGCTACGCCGCCAATACGGTTGCTTACTGGCAGAGGTGAAACCCATGTTGCTCGAACGCCAAGATGCCGAACTGGTCTTCAGGTTGCACCGGGCGCTCACAATCCTATGTGAACGAGCACCTCAAGGTGATTCCCCACAACCTCGCCAGCCCGGCGGAATTTGCCGCCCTGTTCCCGGCAGACTTGGTCAAAGTCCGTGATGCCTTGAATGCCAGACTCCAACTGATCGAGTCCTTTGCCGAAGAAAACCCGGCCCACCTGCCGGCGGACGACCTCGAAACGGTTCGTTCCTGGCGGCATCTCGTGGCGGGTACGTTCTGCGTTTTCCGCGAACTGAAGAACTACACGGTGTTTCTCCCAACCGGCAGCTCCGCAGCCAGCTTGCACCTCAATGGGTGCGGCACTTTCAAAGCGGTATCAACCCAGTAATTTCGCAGCGTTGCGACCAGCCCGCAATAGCTGGGATACTCGGCGGGCTTGGGAATATACGTGTTCGCGCCGGCCAAGTAGGTTTGCAGTACGTCTTCTTCACGATCGGAAGTCGTGAGGATCACGACGGGGATCATCCGCAAGAACGGATCTTTCTTGATCTGCGACAGGACCTGGCATCCGTCGAGCCCTGGCAGGTTGAGGTCGAGGAGGATCAGGTCGGGTTGATGATCCGCGGAGATTCTCTCATCACGCAGATCAAACAGGTAATCGAGCGCGAGACGCCCATCGGGGATGACGGTGAGGCGATGCGCGAATTCGGATTCCCGCAGCGCGCGCGCTCGATGATCTTGGCGTCGGCGCGGCTATCTTCGATCAACAGGATGTGAAACTCAGCGAGCGTTGGGTTCATCGACGGGAACCTGAGAAATCACACTCTCATGCGAAGCTGGCGAAGCGGCGGGAGCGAGTGAGAGGGTCGTCGACGCCGACGACGAACCGCCGCGCAACCGTACGAAAAACGTCGAACCCTGTCCCGCAGTGCTCTCGACCCAGATTCGGCCGCCGTGCGCTTGAACGATCTTGTTGCAAATCGCAAGGCCGGCGCCGGTCCCGTCGAATTCCTCGCGCGTATGGAGCCGTCGGAAAAGCTGAAAAATCGTCGCGTGAAACTGAGGCTCGATACCGATTCCGTTGTCGCGAATGGCAATCGTCACTTCGGCACTTGGGATCGAGTCAACCTCGAGGCCCGGCAAATCGTGACCGGCCTCGACAATCGCGCTCAATTCGACCCAGGGATTCGAAGTCTTGTTGTATTTTATGCCATTACTGATGAGATTTGCTAGTAGCTGGGCAATTCTGTCACGGTCGCCCCAGACCAGCGGCAACGGGCCGGCGATCCGTATTTCGGCCCCCCTGCTTCGTAAGAGCTCTCCCAGGTCGGTCTTGATGACGGCAAGCATCTCGTCGAGATTCACCCACGTGTTCTCGCCGGTCACCTTCCCGGCCCGGGCCAGGTTGAGCATTCCACAAATCATGGCCCGCATCCGGCGGGATGCGTCGACCAAGTAACGCACAAACTCCTTTCCCTCGGCTTCGAGCTTGTCACCATAATCCTTTAAGAGAAAGTCGGAAAACGCGATCAGCGTGCGCAACGGTTCCTGAAGGTCGTGAGAGACGACGTACACGAATTCGTCGAGCTCGCTATTCCGCTGCGAAAGCGCGTCGTTGGCATGGGCCAAGCTCTGCTTCACGGCCTCGAGCTGGCGATTGATCCCACGCAACTGCTCGTTCACCCGGGTGAGCTCGAGCGTTCGAAGCTTGAGCGCTCGCTCCGCGCGGACCTTTTCCGTGACGTCGGTGAGATGACAACGAAGATATTTCACTTTCTGGTCGCTCCCGTAGCGGGCACCGACATTGACCTCAACCGCTCGGGTCGAGCCGTGCGCGGGCCGGATGCGAACGATCAGTCCCAGGGCCTCGCCCTGCGTTAGCGCCTTGGTAAAGGCGGCTTCGGCGCGACGCCGGTCGTCGCGATGAAGGGCGTCCAGAAACGATTTCTTTCGCAGTTCCTCCAGCGTCCATCCCAGGAAAACCTGTTCCGCCGTAGTCGACTCGAGCCAATGAAAGCCGACCGGCTCGAGGCGATTCACCATGTCGGCCGTCGAATACTCACCCGAAGCCGCTGGGTCGGTGACGGGCTCGGCACAAGGTTCGCGCACGGGCGGCGCGTCGAAAAGCCCGCTACGAGTCAGCAATGCCGGCGACGGTGGCGATTGCGGGGCTCGATCGGTACGCGTCGGGGGAGGCACCGCAGTCCAATTCCTGATGAGGGGGGGTGATCGCAGAGCCGCCGCCAGGGCCGCGATTTCCCGCGTCAGCTCGGCCAGCTCGGCCCGTGAGTTTGTGTCTGTGGGTGACGCTATCGTGGGGTCCCGCCTTGAGTCACGGAGCCACTGCGTCACCTTCTTGATCGGATTTCGCCAGCGGACGCTGCTCCCCCCAGTGCAGCAGCGCGACAGTGAATCCCGAAGCCGCCAAACCCGCTAGAGCGACGATGATGCCGTCGGTGCGACGCAGCTTCGCCACTGCCAGTGCGACCACCGTCAGCCACACCGTGATAATGAACGGTCCGGCCGTCCAGCGATCGAGCGGACTCATGCGATTCCCCCGGGCGACCGACTCCCGCATGATCGCGACCTCTTTAAGCTTGGCGACGCTCTAAGGCACTGATCTCGTTAACCTCGAGGAAATGATTATCGAACGACGGGGGACGATTGACGAAAAGCGAGACTGGGGTCGTGCCTAAACCAGGGCGCGACCGGCGTTCTCTCGCTGCGCCGTTTGATCCGGGGGCGGAAGCCAGATCGTGAATGTCGCTCCGCCGTGGCCATTGTTGCGAACCGAAATCCGGCCGGATTGTTCCTTGAGCAGTTCGGCCGCCAGATAAAGTCCATAACCTGTGCCGTCATCACGCGTCGTGAAGAACGGCTCGAAGACGCGATCGAGGAAAACTTCGGGGACGCCCGGCCCATCATCAATCACGTCGATGACAACCCATGGCTTACCCTCGTGTTCCACCGTACCGGCCCGAAGTGTAATATGGCCGGGGCGGTTAAGCCCGGCGAGAGCTTGCCGAGCATTACCGAGGAGGTTGAACAGCACCTGCATCAGCCGCCCAGGATCGATCCGAACAGGAGGAACCGCGTCGTCGCTGACGATTTGAACGTCGATCTTAGGCATTCCAGGCGGCAGCCCCTTCAGAAATAATTGGACCGATTCGTGGAGAAGCGCGAACAGCTCGATATCTTGCGCATGCGACGAGCTATTGCGCACTGTCGCCATCAAATGATCGAGCCTGACCTGGAGCAACTGGGTATTGCGCAGAATCGCATCAATCCATTGATCATTGTCGCCTTCAGCCGAAGAGGTGTATGCGAGAACCTCGGCATGCCACGAATCACCGCAAGGGGCCCACGAATCTCGTGCACGATTCCTGCCAGAAGACGTCCCACCTGCATGAGTTGCTGATCCAGCATCGCCATGCTGGTCATCTGGCGAAATTGAATCAACCGCCGCACTCGTCCCAGGACGATGGCGCCAGCGGAGTCTTTGGCGACGTAGTCATCAGCCCCGGCCTCGAGCCCGGCCAAAACATCGGTGTCGTCATGCCGGACCGTCAGCATCAAGACCGGCACGCCGGTGATCTCGCAATCTCGCCCGAATGGCGCGACAGACAGAAAAACCGCTGATGTCGGGCAGGTTCACATCCAGAATAATAATGTGCGGTCGGCACTGCCTGGCTTTCTCGACGGCTTCCCGCCCTTTGCTCACCTCGTAGACCGTGTAGCCGGCCCGGCCGAGGATCGTTCGTAATAGCGCCGATCCGCCGCGTTGTCATCGACGATCAAGACGGCACCCATCAGATCCTCTCCCTGGTCGAAGAAGCCCCACCAAACCTTCCCGAGCTTAAATCACCCACATGCGGCCATGCCTTCACGCTCGGTGAGTCTTACAGAACGGCGGTAGTCCATGGCGGGGGAAAATACTCGGCGCCGTCCAACTCACGGGTATAATACGGTGGAGATCCGATCTCGGGACAGTTCTCGAAACCGGATCTTCACTCGAATGTCGCTGTCGGATTTGCCCGGGCTATGCTCGGCCGGTTAGCGACCCAAGCTTTTTGCCACCACCGAGATAATGACCCAGACACTTGTTGCGCCCGCAGTCGATGCCTCATTGCTGTCGTTTGAACCATACCGTGACCTATCGGACGTAGAGCTGGAGCGGCGGATCGCTTTGGTCAAACACCAAATGGGCGATTCGCTCCTGATTCTGGGGCATCACTATCAGCAGGACGAGGTCATCCGTTTCGCCGACCTTCGGGGAGATAGCTTCAAGCTCAGCCAACTCGCCGCCGACAGCCAAACTTGCCGGGCGATCGTGTTTTGCGGCGTTCACTTCATGGCCGAGACAGCCGACGTTCTTCTCGCGAGGACGTCGCGGTTTACCTTCCGGATTTAGCGGCCGGTTGCAGTATGGCCGACATGGCCGACCTCGAATCGGTCGAGGCCGCCTGGGAAGACCTGGACGGTGTCGTCGATACCAATACAATCACCCCGGTGACCTACATTAATTCTTCCGCGGAGCTCAAGGCTTTTTGCGGGCCCACGGCGGTATCGTTTGCACCAGCTCCAACGCGCGAGCTGTTCTCGATTGGGCATTCACAGAGCGTCACCGCGTCCTGTTTTTCCCCGATCAGCACCTGGGCCGCAACACGGCCAGAGCCATGGGTATCCCCCTCGAGCGGATGGTCGCCTGGGACCCGCGTGAACCGCTGGGGGGAAACGTCGAGGCCGGGATCGCCGCCAGCCGGGTCTTGCTCTGGAAAGGACACTGCTCGGTGCATCAGATGTTCAAGCCCGAACACGTTAAGCAATTTCGTGGCAGGTTTCCCGACGGCAAGATTCTGGTTCATCCCGAATGCATGATGCAGGTTGTCGAGATTGCCGACGTGGTGGGCTCGACCGAGTTCATTATCAAGACCATCGCGTCGGCACCCGCCGGCTCTACGTGGGGCGTCGGTACCGAGCTTCACCTCGTCAATCGCCTGGCTCATGAGAACCCAGACAAGACCATTCATTTCCTTTCACCGATGGTTTGCATGTGCGCCACCATGTACCGAATCGACCTGCCTCATCTCGCATGGTGCCTCGAAAACCTGGTCCGAGGAACTCCGGTCAACCGCGTCAAGGTTCCCGCCGATACAGCTCACTGGGCAAGAATCTCACTCGAGCGGATGCTCCAGGTGACCTGAATTAGCAACAAGTCCGCGGGCGATCCGCTCTTCGTGGCTTCACGGTTGCCAGAAGTGCGATCAGTCGCTAAGTATGAGGACGTTCGTCAATCGCTGGGTTCAAGTGAAGGTCCGCGCGACGATATCACAACGAGTTTTTAACAATGCCTGTGCTGACAAGTCCGGTAACAACGACGTCGCAGTCGGAGATCGACCTGATCGTCCATGGCAATCATTGGAACCCGTTCGCGGTTCTGGGCATTCATGAGCTGCCCTCCGCGGTGGCGGCTCCCAATACTTGGATTGTGCGCGCCTTCCTGCCGGAAGCAAGGGCGGCCTGGGTCGTCGACCTCACGCCCGGAGAGCCGGGTCGGCGGGTTCCGATGGAGCAAATTCACCCCGCCGGTTTTTTTGTCTGCCAATTCGCCGGCAGCAAGGGCCGATTCCCCTATCGCCTGCGGGTGGAAAATCACGAGGGGCACTCGTGGGAATTCGTGGATTCGTATTCTTTTGGGCCGGTGCTCACCGACTTTGATCTCCATTTGCTCGGCGAAGGGACTCATTATCGCAATTATGAGCGGCTGGGCGCGCACATTCAGACCCATCAGGGCTTTCGCGGAGTGCATTTCGCGGTCTGGGCCCCTAACGCGCAGCGAGTCAGCGTCGTCGGCAATTTCAATCACTGGGATGGCCGACGGCACCCCATGGGTAACCGCGGCGACACGGGGATCTGGGAGATCTTTATTCCCGATCTCTGCCAAGGGGAGGTCTACAAGTACGAGGTCAAGAGCCGTCACGACGGCTATCTCGTCCTCAAGTCCGACCCCTACGGCTTCGCCGCGGAGCTTCGACCCAGGACTGCCTCCGTCGTCTGGGATGTCGGTCGGTTTCCCTGGAACGATCACGAATGGCTCGCGACTCGCGCGAGCGACAAGCGCTTGACAAGCCGATCGCGGTCTACGAGGTTCACCTTGGGTCATGGAAACGAGGCGGCGATCACAGTCCTTTTCTCAATTATCGCGAACTTGCCGACCAGCTTGCGGCTCACCTGGATCACACGCACTTCACGCACATCGAATTGATGCCGGTCACCGAACACCCGTTCGATGGGAGCTGGGGTTACCAGCCGGTCGGCTATTTCGCCCCGACGGCGCGATTCGGCACACCGGACGACTTCGCCCACTTCGTCGATACCATGCATCGGCATGGCTACGGAGTGATTCTCGACTGGGTTCCCGCACTTCCCCACTGATTCGCACGGTCTGGGCTATTTTGACGGCACGCATTTGTATGAGCATTCCGATCCCAGGCTCGGCGAGCATCGCGACTGGGGCACCAAGATCTTCAATTATGGCCGGCCCGAGGTTCGCAACTTCCTCTTCGGCAATGCGCTCTTCTGGCTCGATCGCTATCACCTGGACGGCCTGCGCGTCGACGCCGTGGCCTCGATGCTTTACCTCGACTATTCACGCAAGCCCGGCGAATGGGTCCCCAACATTTACGGCGGTAACGAAAACCTCGCTGCCATCGACTTCATCAAGCGGCTCAACGAGATCTGTCACGCGGAACATCCCGGCGTGCTCACCTCGGCCGAGGAATCAACAAGCTGGTCTGGCGTGTCGCGGCCAACCTATCTGGGAGGTCTCGGTTTCAGCCTGAAGTGGAATATGGGGTGGATGAACGACACGCTTCGCTACCTCTCCAAAGACCCCGTCTATCGCAAGTACGAGCACGGCGCGCTCACTTTCAGCATGATCTATGCCTTCACTGAAAATTTCATTCTCCCGCTCTCGCACGACGAAGTCGTGCACGGCAAGGGATCGTTACTCGACAAGATGCCGGGCGACATCTGGCAGAAATTCGCCAATCTTCGGCTTCTTTACGGCTACATGTATGGTCACCCCGGGAAAAAGCTACTCTTCATGGGGAGCGAGATCGCCCAGTGGCGTGAATGGAGCCACGACGAAAGCCTCGACTGGCACCTGCTCCAGTGGCGCGATCACCAGGGCATTCTCCGTCTCGTCTGCGACTTGAACGCGCTCTACCGGTCGCAGCCCGCTTTGCATGAGGTTGATTTCGAGTGGCAAGGGTACGAATGGCTGGAGCTGCACGACTGGGAAAACAGCGTGATCGCGTTTCTGCGCCGGGCCAAGAATCCGGACGACGCGATCGTCGTCGTCTGTAACTTCACGCCGGTCATTCGCGAAAACTATCGGATCGGCGTTCCCGCCGGGGGATACTACCGGGAGATTTTCAACAGCGATTCCGAAATCTACGGCGGGTCGAACGCGGGGAACCTTGGGGGCGCATGGGGCGTGGGGGAGCAACACGCCGGCCGGCCGTTCCACATTTCGATTCGAGTTCCCCCGCTCGGCGTCCTGTTCCTCAAGGCGTCGTCCTCCTCTTAATGTCGCGAGCGATGACGCTCTCGATCTACGGGGCGGCGCCACCGCTCGTCGTCGTCGCTGCCTTCGGGGAGGATCCGCACCGCTTGGCCGGATTCTTGGGCGAAGCTGGTGAACTGGGCGACGAATCTTCCGGCGGCGGGCGAACCGTCTGGGGGATTAGCTCGTCGATCGCGACATTCCACGTGACGTGGCCAATCGCCACGACGGCTGATTTCTTGCGAGGGTCGAGCTTGACGACGCGGCCCGGTCGATCGTAGCCGAGCCGCGGCACAACCACCCGATCACCCGGCTGCAAACGAGCGCGGGCGAGGGCGATTGAATCGGCCCGCTGTGACTCCTTTTGCAACTCCGCCAAACGCTCTGACAGGGCTTCACGCGTCCGCTCGGCTTCCGCCTGCGCCGAGATCGCTGCCTCATGGGCTCGCTCGGCTTCTTTCCTGAGACGCAGAAGACCCTCCCAGTCGGGCGTTCCTCCCGTCTTGCTTTGCGCAGGTAAGCCTCGGCCCGAGCGACCACATGCTCTGGGAACTGCAAGTGGCGTGCGATCTTGAGGGCATTCGATTCGCCGATGTTGCCAATCAATAGCCGGTACTTGGGCCGGAACGTCTCATCGTCGAACTCGACCGCGGCATTCTCGGCCGCCGGGTTCGAAAGAGCGTAGGTTTTCAAATCGCCGATGTGCGTGGTGACGATCGCGCTACAGCCAATGCGATCCAGCTCGTCGAGGATCGCGCGACCGAGCGCCGCGCCGTCGGTCGGGTCGGTCCCAGCCCCTAGCTCGTCGAGCAACACGAGCGAACGAGGCGTGGCCTTGGCCAGAATCTCCCGGATTCGGCCGACGTGAGAAGAGAAGGTCGAGAGCGACTGCTGCAAACTTTGCTCATCGCCGATGTCGGCGAGCACATCATCAAAGATCGGAAACTGTGAGCCCTCGGCGGCAGGAACATGCAAGCCGGCCTGGGCCATGATCGCCAGCACCCCGACCGTCTTAAGCGCGACCGTCTTGCCCCCCGTGTTCGGGCCGGTCACGACCAGGATTCGAAAGCGAACTCCCAGATTCACGTCGATCGGCGTCACGATCTTGGGCACAGGCTCGGGGGGATTGGCTTGCACGTCGGCGATGGGAAGCCCCGCAAAAGCGGGCGGAGACTCCAAGTGCGGTCCGACATTCGTGCTTGCCGCCGCTGCCGTGCCGTCGTCGGCAGGCCGCGGCAGTTCGGCGGTAACCGTGGGATCGCTACGAAAAAGCGCTTCCAGTAACGGATGCCGGGCACCGCGGAGTACGAGGCGGCGCTCTTCGTTGAAATGCGGGGCCGACATGCGATACTCGATGCTCAAACGAGCCCGAGCGTGGATCAGGTCCAAATCCGCCATGGCGTCAAGCGTACGCAGGAGCGACTCGGCCGCCATGCCGACCTGGGCGGAAAGCCAGCGGAGTATTCTGCGCACTTCCTTCGACTCACGCGCACGCAAAAAGAGAGCTGGGCCGATTGCTCGCTGATAACGGCGGGCTCGATGTAAACGGTTTCGTTGCTGGCGCTGGTGCGCAAAACGGAGCCTTGCACCTCACTACGATGGTCCTTGGCCACGGGCAGGACGTAGTGGTGGCCGACCATCGAGAAGTTTGGGAAGCGAAGAATTCTGCGGATTTCCGCCGCGCCGAGCATCTGCCGCAGCGTGTCCTGGATTCGGTCTTGAGCGCGACCAATTTCGCCGCAGGACGGAGAGTCGGCGGCTGGCTGTATCGAGTACCTTGCCCCGGTTGTCAAGGCAGCCCTCGATGGCAACAACGAGCTCCGAAAACTCGCCCACCTCCTGCCGAAGCCCACCCAATCGCGGGAACTGGTCGCCAACGCGTGCCAGCCAGGCGTCCAAGTTGCCGATGGCCCGCAGTGTCTCGACGGCCTCGGCGAGCTCCTCCGCCTCGAGTGCACTTTCCTTACGAGCTCGCTGCGCGAGTTGGCGAATGTCGTGTAGTCCGCTGAAGGGAGGTCGCAAGCCCGAGCCGAGGGCTTCCACCATCTCGGTCGTAAGCGCCTGGCGATTGTGGATCTCGCCGGGATCAACGCTGGTCTCGATGCGCAGCGCTGCGGCTTTGCCCAGTGAGCAGGCCGCACGAGCGGCAACCAGCCTGCGGACCTTATCGAAGTCAAGCAGCTCGAGCGTGTGCGTGTCCATCAGTCAGGAGCGTATGCGTGTCCATCGGTCAGTGTGGCAGGACTCTTTCGAAGAGCGAGCGATTGACAATCCCCGTATCAGCGTGGGGATGCATTTTTCGTTGGCGCTGTCACCTGAACCGCGGCGGCAGCCTCCTTCGACGTCGCGGCCGACATTTCTCGGAGCATCGGCTCGAGACCGCGCCGCCAGGCGGCCGGATCGATTCCGAAGTCTTTGCCGGTGATCGCACGTAACGACCGCAGGCACTCGAATCGGATCGCCGGATCATCGTTCTCCATGCCATCGAGCAGAATGCCGTAGATCCGCGTGTCGCTGGCCTTGAGCAAGCCAAGCCCTTCGATGGCCGCGATCCGACAGTCTTCGAGCTTGTCGACGGTCATGATCCTCGCGAGCACCGTGGCGTCCTCCGCCTCGCCGACCTTGCCGAGAGCACGGCAGGCTTCGACGCGGATCACGGCGTTCTCGACATCGTTGACTGCCTTGATCACTTCCGTTCTCGCACGGTGATCGCCCAGGTTGCCCAAGCTGCGAACGATGACCGCGCGCACGGCCACCGGCTCCTTGCCCTCCTGAATCTTGGTAATGAGGAGCCTGACCGCCTCGTCTTTCTGCGAGGCATTTTCGTAGACGCGCCGGTGAGCCCAACTTGGCGTAAGCGACGTAGCGAATGTTAGGATCGCCGTTTTCTCGAGCCTGCTGAAGAAAGCTCTTGGAGGTCGTGCCAATGTAGGTCGAACAGCCAGGCGGGATCGCCAGTGCGATCGACGAAACGAGCAATGCGAGGCTGAAACGCCTCGTTTTCGACAGTGGCGAGTCGTCCATGACCGTCTGCCCCGTCCTTCGCGCAAGACACTATGGGGTCGCTTTTCATCCTGATAGAGCAGGATGGAATGACCAGCGTAAAGCAGGCAAGCTCCCCGTTTCGTCAAGAACTCGGAGGCGCATAACGGCTCAGAATTGAGCAGACGCGCCCATCGCTCGGCGGCATGTTAACGAGAACCACTTGATTCGCCAAGGGCATCTCTAGGGAGGTCGTCAGGTCGAAATCCCTGGTAGCGGAAAACTCTTGTCGGGCTTCGATGACCTGGAAGCAGACCGTGCCATCGTACTTGCCCAGTTCGATCGAACTTTTTGAAGTCGGGAATCTCGGAGGTTTGGCTCGTGTTTCGGCCGTATCGCCGAGAAACCCGACTCCGCTCGACTCCATGAACGACTGTTGAACATCCTGTTGCACTTTGTTAGCGGGAGTGCCGATGCTCGTGGCATGGCGATCGAAAGGCCGCCGCCGCGATCGCGACGGCGGCCGTCGTCTTCACTTCTTCTTGGGGGCGGCCTTCTTGGGGGCGGCCTTCTTGGCAGGAGCGGCCGGCTTGGCGGCGGCCTTCTTGGGGGCTTCTTTCTTGACTGCCATCGGTATCACCTCGTTGTTGAAAGACATACTTGCTTGAGTTTGACCGGCATGAATTAACCAGTCCCTGCGCCAATTGATACCAAATCTTTTTGCATTGGGAAGAGGAACTTCGCAAGAAACCGTGCTTTTTTTTTGCGTATCGGACGGAATCTAGCATGGTGACTCAATTGGAATTGTGTCGTCTAGATTATTATGAATGATTATTTTAATGATGGAGTTATAATTAGATTCGTTGCCGCGATGCGACGCCTACCCCTTTTTTTTCAGCATTTACGCGCTCGAGGTGATACCTGCATGTGATGCTCACCGTGCACTTCAAACACGGAGAAGTGTATGTTCCATCAATCGAGAAGACGCTTTTTCGATTCGATGTAAAAGAGCAAAAAAAATCTTGTTGAGGGCCCGGAATTTTTTGCTGGCGGTCGTGTGGACACCGCAGAAGACGACGCATTCGCCACTCTGATGGGCCAGGGCGCTCTCTCAAATCGACTTGAAAGACGAATGGTCTTGCGTCAAAATGTCTGAACAAAGTATCAGAGCATCGTCATAAAAGAGTTTTAGGAAGGATGGTCCCCGCGGTGCTCACGAAAGTTCGCGGTATCTTGCAGACGGTTGCCGACGAGTCGCTGACCCTCGTGATCGATCCGTTCGAGATCGAAGTTTTGGTCCCCGAGCACACGCGACGGCAGGTGCAGTCGAAGCTGGGCGAGCCGCTCACGCTGCACACCATCCTCTATATTGAGGGGGGCTCAATGGTGAGCCGCCTGCTGCCGCGTCTCGTCGGTTTCACTTCCGCCATCGACCGGGAGTTTTTCGACATTTTCTGCTCGGTAGACGGGGTTGGCGCGCGCAAGGCGCTGCGGGCGATGGTTCGACCCGTACGCGAATTGGCCCGGTCGATCCAGGATCAAGACGTCAAGCTGCTTGCCACTTTTCCTGGCATCGGCGAAGCGACTGCCGAGCGAATCGTCGCCAAGCTCCGCCGTAAGGTCGGCAAGTTCGCTTTAATCGTCGGTCCGGAAGCCGCCGCGGCCGGCGGCAACGGTGATGCCAACGGATCACCCGATAACGCCGAGCCCGATGTGATTCGCGACACCTACGCCGCCCTCCTCTCGGTCGGTCATTCCGAAAGCGACGCCCGCCAGGCGATTGACCGCGTCCTTGCCGGGAAAAAAAAGTTCAAGTCCGTGGCCGATATGATCGAAGCCATCTATTTGCTCAATAGATAGGCACCGTCGGAAACCAGGTGGCCACGAAGAGAAGAGCAATCCAGCCAGTCGAAGGAGGAATCGATGCGAGAGCCGACGATCAAAGGAAACTCCAGTGGAGAGCCGGAACCAAGCCGGCGGACCGGATCGGCAGATGGCTTGGCCGCCAAAATGGCAGCGGCCGACGCGGTCGACGAAAAGCTCAGGCCGCAGCGTCTGTGCGAGATTATTGGTCAGCGAGCGGTCGCCGAACGCCTCGAGATTAGCCTGGCCGCCGCCAAGAAACGGGGCGAACCATTGCCCCACATCTTGTTCGACGGGCCCCCCGGCCTGGGCAAAACCACCTTCGCGACAGTCTTGCATAACGAGCTTGGAGTCGAGCTCAATATCACAAGCGGCGCGGCCCTCGATAAGAAGATGGACGTCATGCCCTTCTTGACCAATGCCGCCCAAGGCTCGATCCTTTTTATCGACGAGATCCATCGACTTCCCCGCGCCGTCGAAGAATTTATCTATCCGGTCATGGAAGACTTCCGCGTCGATGTCGTGCTTGGCGAGGGAATGTCGGGGCGCACCATCAATCTGGCCCTGAAGAAATTCACGATCATTGGAGCGACGACCCGTAGCGGCATGCTCTCCGGCCCGCTCCGGGAGCGGTTCGGTATGCACGAGCACCTTGAGTTCTACGACGCCGACGACCTTGCCAAGATTATTACGATCAACGCCACCAAGCTGCGGTCGACGCTCGTCGCCGACGCCGCGGTTGAGCTGGCCGCGCGCAGCCGCGGGACGCCTCGAATCGCCAACGCACGCCTGCGCTGGGTCCGCGACTATGCCCTCGCTCGCGCGGACGGGCATATCAGTCTTTCGATCGCACGCGACGCGCTCGATATGCAAGAGGTAGATACCGAAGGGCTCGATAAACAAGATCGCCGCTACCTCGAGACCTTAATTCGCGTCTTTGGCGGCGGGCCCACCGGCGTCGAAGCGCTCGCCGCCACCATGAATGTATCGGTAGACACGCTCAAAGACGAAGTTGAGCCTTACCTGTTGCGCAGAGAGTTCGTCGTCCGCTCTCCCCGCGGACGCCAAGCGACCACGGCGGCCTACCGGCACCTGGGCCTTCCCGAGCCTCCGCCTGAATCGGAGCTCTCCCCCTTCGAATCACAGCGAAGGCTCTTCGAGACATGACGCCCCAATTTCCGAGCCCCGCCTTCGCCCCCGGCGACGTCTGAGGCTTCAATCGGAGTCGCCGAGCGGCCGCGTGGCGCGGAGCAAGCGGTCGCGAACCGCTCGCCATTCAGGCTCGTCCGGAGGCATGAGCACGAGGATCGCACGCATGCCCATTGAGTCGCACTTGTGCAGTACGTCATAGAGTTGTCGCGAAGCCTCGACTGGACTTTCGAGATGATGGCGCGCGGCAAAACGGGAATGAGAAAACCGCTCATGATCACCAAACACGACTAACGCCGTGTCCTCACGATCACCTATTCTCTCTAGGCTTCCAGGTTGGTCGACACGAAATGCTGGGGTCATCGGCGCGTAGTGCACGGGCATCAGTCCGGGGCTGGAGAGTCGATTGCCGGGGCTAGCGGCGACGTTCGCCATGATGCTCTCCCCGAGCACAGCTTCGAGCTCCCCGATCGAGACCGGTCCCGGCCGGAGCAACCTTGGGGTCGACGTCGTGAGGTCGAGGACCGTTGATTCCAGACCGATCGCTGTTGGCCCACTGTCGAGGATCAGGTCGACGCGACCATCGAGATCGGCCAGCACATGCTTACGCATGTGGGGGAGATTCGGTTCGACCGGTTTGCGCTGGGAGCGGCGATCGGCTGGCCCGAGCGCTCGATCAGGCCGTGGACGACCTTTCCCGCCGGAGCACGCACGCCGACGGTGTCGCTGCCGGCCGTCACTTGGTCGGGGATGATCGCAGACCGATTGAGCACGAGCGTGAGCGGACCAGGCCAGAATCGCTCGGCGAGGGCCTGCGCCGTCGCGGGCCATACGGCGACGCAGCGCTCGGCCTGCGCGACTTCCGCAACGTGAACGATCACAGGGTTAATCGCCGGCCGCTCTTTGGCCGCGAAGATCCGCGAGACTGCTTCTGGAAGAGTGGCGATCGCTCCCAGCCCGTAGACCGTCTCGGTCGCGAACGCGACCAGCCTCCCCTCGCGCAGAATATCGGCCGCCAATTCGAGTGCGGTCGGATCAGGCTGGTCGGGGTCGACGACGATGACGCGAGTGGTGCGGCTATTGGACACGTTCAGAGTGCTCGGTCGGAAGGCACTGCCAATGGCCGTGCTTACTGAGCTTTGGCTCGCTTGGCTGAATCCGCCTTTGGCTCGCGGAGCCGGGTTTCGTACGCGGACCGCAACGCTTGATAGTGGTCCGTGCGTCGATGATAGAGTCTTCGCAACGGCCGCGGCGCGTGGCGGGCGAGGGCATAGGCGGTCAGCAGAGGCAGTGCGATTGTCGAGTCAGTATAGCACGTCACCGAATCGGGCAGGGTTTGCGGGTCGACCTTGCCCCAGGTCATCGCCTCACTGGCGGTCGCGCCAGAGAGCCCCCCCGTATCGGGCCGGGCGTCGGTGATCTGCAGGAAATAATCATGCCCGCTCTCGGAAAGGCCAAGGACCTCCTGGATTTGGGGCTCCGTCTGAAGGATAAAGTTCTTGGGGCTTCCTCCTCCGAGAATGAGTACGCCTGATTTGCCCCCCTGGCATTTGGCCGCATACACGATGGCGGCGGTTTCGTTCACGTCGCGCAACGTATCGATTTGGAGCTTGCCGCCTTGCAAACTGAGAGCAGCGAGGTTCATGCCGATCGAGCTGTCGCCGGGGCTCGATGTGTAAATCGGCACGTCGGCCTCAAAAGCCGCAGCCAGCAGGCTGGGCGACGGATGCCCCAACTTCTCAGCGCGACCATGGAGATAACGCCCAACCTCGTAATGAAACTCGGCAGTCCCCATTGGCCGCGCAAACGAAGGATCGCGGATCAGCTCGCGATAAAATGCGTCCGTATCCAGCAGCGTCTTGTAATCGAAGACGATGTCGTAAATCCGGATGACGTCATGGCGCCGAAGCGCGAGGTCATCGAGGTTGGGGCGGCTCTGGTGCAGGGGAAGATCTAGAGCATAGTGGGTGTCGTGGTAAAGGTTGGCACCGGTCGAGACGATCCAGTCGACGAAGCCGGCCTTGATCAAGGGGATCAGGCAGCTCATCCCGAGGCCGGCCGGGGTGAGAGCGCCCGAGAGCGTCAGGCCGATCGTGCAGTCGGGTTCGAGTAGCTTGTGCGTGAAGACCTTGCAAACCTCGCGCAGCGCCCCGCGTTGTAGCTTGAAAAGGTCGCGTCGATCAGGTCGGCGACCTTCGTCTCGCCGGAGATTGCCGGCGGCGCAATGCGATGCTGACTGATGCTTTCGAGATAGTCCATGCTCGATGATTCTCGGCTCAGAAAGGAGTGAAGGTATTCACCGAACCCGTCGCGGCGCCAGCTCCGCCGCGACCCAGGCGCGAAGGCGCTCGGCCCAGGCCGATTCGTCGTCCGAGTCTTCGTCGACGACCCAGCGCCGGACTTCCTCAGCCCGGATCGGCAAGAACCCGCTCTCGTCGACGGCGTGGTAGAAACCGTCGTCGCCCAGACGCTCGATGATGACCCGCTGGCTGTCGCCTTCGAACCGCCAGAGCTCCGTAACGCGCAAGGCGGCATAAATTCCCGGCCGGTCGATCTCTGGCGGAGAGATGTCAACCTCGATGCTGAGGTCGGGATTCGGATAGTCGGCGATGTTCATCGACATCCTGGCCCTTGCTTTGGCAACGGCTGCCAGCTTTTCGGGCAGGAAGAAGTAGCACTCGTCGGACTCCAGGCCACGAGCAAGTTCTTTTCGCTTCCAGGTTGTCTGACCTAATCCTTTGTAAGGGATCCGGAGAACTTGGGCGACGGACTCGGCGACCTGACGGAGCAATACCTTGCGATCGTCGTGGACTGGACTGGGCGACATGATCTCGAGATCCTTCCCATCGTAATCAACGTGAATGTAGGTTCTCGGTGGAATCGAATCGACGAGCCGTTCATAAAACGCCCAGTCTACGTCCCTGATCACCACCCGCTGATCGGGCACGGCGGTCATCCGGTACAACTCGTCGAGGGAAGGGATGGCAAGTTCTGTCGTCGCCGAGCTCATGCGTCCTCCGTTCGAATCGGATCTTTCCGGTTACAGGCTCCCGAAGCGCCGGCCTGGATCGACGCGGGGTGTCAACTGCCTTTACCAGTTGCTTTCTACTACTATAGACGCGAAGAGAGCGGAATGGGAATTTCGACCTGCAGCGTCCGAGCGGGAACGACCGCGAGCGAACACGTCGTGGTCGATCTGGGCGGCGGGGCCGGACAAGTGCGCACGGCAGCTCGTCTGCTCAGCGGGGCGCCGGCATGAAGGGCGAGTACCGGCAAATGGTCAGGTTAGCGCAACCACGAGAGCTGAAAGCCTGCGTTCAACGCCCCGTTGCCGGTTCCGGTCCCATCTCAAATCGGAGCGTGCCGCCACCGGCGATCTCGACGTGTTGAATCCAGGACCGATCGAGCAGCTTGCCGTTCAGCCACACTTTCTGAATATACGGATGATTCGGGGCCGCATTGTCGGCAAGGATCGTCAGCCGCTTGTCTTGCAACTGGATTTCGGCGCGGTCCCAAAGGGGCCCGGCCATCTCGTACCGATCGGTACCGGCGGCCGGATAGAGGCCCAATGAACTGAGCACGTACCACGCCGAGAGGGTGCCGCCGTCGTCGTTTCCATCCAGGCCGTTTTCACGGTCCCCGTATTTCGTCTCGAGAATCCGCCGGACCCACTTCTGCGTCAGGTCGGGACGGTTCGCATGATTGAAGAGATAAGCGGCAAACAGGTCGTGTTGGTTCCCCTGCCAGTAATAGGCATTCGGCGCCCGTCCGACGCCAGCGGGCGAGCGGGTGAAAAACTTGTCGAGTTCCTGCACGAAAAAGTCGCGACTCTTGAACAACGAAACCAATTCACCCGGATCTGAAGGGACGCCCCAACGCCAGTGCCAGGCGCTCCCCTCGACATAAGCGTGCGTGAATTTTCCCCTGAAGTCGGCGTAGGTCAACATTTCCGGTCTGAATTCCGCGACGAACTTTCCCCGGGAATCGCGCGGCTGAAAAAACTGCGTCTCCGGGTTCCAGAGATTTCGATAGAAATGGCCGTGTTGCGCAAACAGGATCGCCTCGTCGCGATGACCGAGCGCTTCCGCCAACCGGGCGATTGCTTGATCGGCGTAAGAGTATTCGATGGTGCAGGCAACCGACTCCTTCATGAGATCGGCGGGGCAGTATTGATGTTTCAGATAATGCCGAACGCCGTCGCGGCCCGAAAACCGCGATCCTGCGGGGACCGGACCCAAAGCCGTTTTTTTCATGAAACCATAAGCGGACTCGACGTTGAAATCACGAATGCCCTTCAAGTAGGACTCCGTGATCATGATGTCCGCGGGCGTGCCGAACATGGAGCCGCTGTAACCACCACCCGCCGGCCAGCGCGGCAGGTCCCCCCCCTGCTCCGCCATCTTTATCAGCGAGACAATCATGTCGCGCTGTTCACGACGCGCGATCAAATTGAACAACGGGTGCACCGTGCGAAACGTGTCCCACAGAGACATGTCGGTGTAATAGTCAAACCCGGCGGCTCGATGCGTTTGCCGATCGAATCCCAGATAATCCCCATTGACGTCTTGAAAGGCCGTCGGCATCTGAAGCGAGTGATAAAGCGCCGTGCGGAAGATCATCCGCTCCTGAGCCGACCCGCCGGAAATCTGAATCCGAGCGAGCTTTTCCTCCCACTGCGTCACCGCCTCGGTCAGGACTTGATCGAAATTCGTCTTGCCGGCTTCGTGTTCGAGGTTGGCGCGCACATTCGCGATGCTCACGTACGAGAGCGCCAGTTTGAGTTCCACGACACGAGAAGACTCGTCCGGCTGGAAGCCCACATTGACGGCGAGCTCATCACCGGTGGCCACCGCCTGTCCGGGAGTTTCGGTTTCCCCCGACCGCGTCGCGAAATCATGAAACGGTCGATTGAATCGGGCGATAAAATATGTTTTAAGACCACCGTAGCGACTCGAAAATGTGCCGAAGGTTTGCACAGATCCCTCGATCTCGCGAGCATCCGGTAAGATGCGCACTTCGCCGGCCTTGCAGTTTCGTTTGCCGAGCGCGCTTGTGACCTGGATCAGAATGTGAGGGCCTTGATGTTCAGGAAACGTATAGCGATGGACTCCCACGCGGCGGCTGGCCGTCAGTTCGGCGGTGATGCCGGGGCTCGGCAATGTCACGCCGTAATAACCCGGAAACGCGCGCTCCTGCTCGTGAGAAAACGCGTAGTTGAATCCGCGACGGTACGACTTGGCCGTCTCGGCGGTACAGGGAATCACCAGAAAGTTCCCGCCCTCGGCGACGCCGGTCCCGGCCAGCCTTGTGTGGCTGAACCCCAGGATGCGCTGATCTCGGTAGTAGTACCCTGATGTGTTGGACGCGCGATTACCCAGCCGCGACACTGTGTCAGGACTGAGCCGCACCATGCCGAACGGTACCGTGGCGCCTGGGAAGTTGTTGCCGCACAAATAAGTCACTCCCCCGGTCCCGATAAAGGGATTCACGTCGCCACCCAACGTCCCGGGCTGGACTGCGGGATTTCGGCTTTTGTGCATCGCCAGCGACCGAAACCGTGGCCAAGAGTGGATGGATCGCCAGAATCGAGATCACCAACCAGGAATGGCAGTAAACCTGTGGCTTCATCGTACAACGGTGCTCACTTTGGGGGTGGTTTGTCAGGAATCAAACCATTGATTATCCAAGGAAAGGCGAGTCAAGCAAGGCAGCGCCCCCTTCTGCCTGACTCATCCCTCGTGCGATTTTCGCTGGAAACCATTGGGAAGGAGAAACTTATAAGCGATGGAAACGGAACGCGAACCCGCAAGATTCGGCGTGAAAGGCTCGTGCTCATCGAATGCGAAGGCGTTTACGCGCGATCCTTATATATACTGGATAAATCAAGCGCGGGGCGAGCCGTGGGCGGTTCACGGTACGGCGGTGCCGCAAACCGGTGGTGCGCAGAGCCGCTTCGTGGACCAGATGCAGCGCCAGACGCGGCCCGACGCGATCGGGCCGTTGCGTGGTCCAAGAGCGGACTCCGAATGCTGACCAGATGGCCGGTTCGCATTGGCCTTCGATGAGCATGGCCAGCCGCGCGACAATGAGGTCATCCGGACGAGCAGAAAATTCACCGGTAAGGCCGAAGATGGAGTGGGCGGACAGTGGCTCACTTCGCCGAGGCCATACGGCTGGAACCCGGCGACCCGAGGTCGTACAACGCCAGCGAGCTCATCATGGCAGCCTTCCCCGAAGCAAAGTTCCGTGACGGTAAGGGGGCGGTCCAATTCGCAACTCGGGCTTGCGAGTTGACCAAGTGGAAAAACCCAATCATTCCCGATACGCTCGCGGCTACGCGGGCCGAGGTCGGCGACTTCCGACGCCGCGGTAAAATCGCAGAGAAACACGATCGAACTTCTGACGGTGGAACCGGACAAAGCCGAAGCGACAAAAGATGACGATTAAGATTAGGATTAGGACTAATACCAAAACGGCGCCGCGGGCAAAAAGTTCATTCAGATCCTTATTTTAATCCTAATCATTATCTTAATTCTTATCTCGATTTGCCTGGTTATTGCTCTGCTTGAACGTCAAACCATTCTCCCGGACGCAGGCCCTGCCAATGAGCGTGGAAACCGCCGAAGTCCCCGTCACCATCGAAGAAATCAAGAACGCTGCCGAGCGGCTGGCCCCTTGGTCTCATCGCACGCCGGTCATGACGTCAAAGGCCCTCAATGCACCGTTGCGGCAGCTCGGCGTTTCTCAAGTGCGAGAACTTTCAAAAGGTCGGCGCGTTCAAGTTTCGGGGGGCGATGAATGCCATCTTGCAGCTCGGCCATGGCGAGAGCAGTCGTGGCGTGATCACTCATTCATCGGGCAATCACGGACAGGCTCTGGCTCTGGCCGGTCGTCTTCAGCGGGTCCCCGTGACGGTCGTCATGCCGCGGACCGCACCGGCCGTAAAGCGAGCGGCGACGGAAGGTTATGGTGCCCGGATCGTGTTCTGCGAGCCGACAATCGCCTCGCGCGAGGAGACAGTCGCCGCCGAGATCGAGCGCCATGGTTTCACTCTGGTCCATCCTTACAACGACTGGCACGTGATCGCCGGTCAGGGCACGGCGGCGTGGGAACTGCTGGAACAAGTCGAGGACCTGGACTTGGTGATTTGCCCAGTCGGCGGGGGCGGGTTACTTGCCGGCACGGCCATTGCCGTCAAGGGGCGGTTACCGCGGGCCCGGGTGTTCGCGGCTGAGCCGGCCAACGCCGATGACGCCCGCCGCTCGCTCGAAGCCGGTATGGTCCAGCGCTGCGATGATCCGAAAACGATCGCCGACGGGCTGCGCACGACCTCGGTCGGCGAGCGGAACTTTGCCGTGATCTGCCGCCATGTACACGAGATCGTGACCGTGAGCGAGGCCGAGATCCTGGAAGCCATGCGGTTCGTCTGGGAACGGATCAAGATCGTGATCGAGCCGTCGGCCGCCGTCGCGGTCGCGCCGCTCTTGACCGGCAGGATCGGGACGGAAGGATTGCGCATCGGGGTCATTCTCAGTGGCGGTAACGTCGACCTCGAGTCGTTTTTCCGAGAGCTCGCGTCAAAACCTGTGTGAATCGTTCAGACCGTTCGCGAGGAGACTTCTACCCATGGCCGATAACCATTCGTTCGACGTCGTCAGCGAGATCAATCACGCCGAGATGCACAACGCGGTCGTCCAGGCGCAACACGAGATCGCGGTGCGTTATGACTTCAAAGGGACGAACGCTTCCATCGCGTTCGACAAGAAAGAGAACGAACTGACCATCCTGGCCAGTCATAAGGGGCAGCTCGAAACCGTGATCCAGGTGCTCAAGGAGAGGATGGCTCGCGCGGGGTACCGGTCAACGCCCTGCGGCGCGGAAAGCTGGAGGAAGCCTCGCACGACACGGTGCGCGAAAAACTGACTTTGCATACGGGCATCGAGGGGGATGACGCCCGGAAAATCGTCAAGGACATCAAACAACTCAAGATCAAGGTGCAGGCCCAGATCATGGATGATAAGGTTCGAGTGACGGGCAAGAAGCTCGACGACTTGCAGGCCGTGATTGCGCATCTTAAAGAGCACGGCCCGGAATACCCGCTCCAGTTCGTCAATTTTACCTGATTGGCAGGACATCGCTGATGGGTAGAGTCTCGACCCGGCGAGGGGCAACCGTCCTGAAGAGTAGCTTGTAAGCCGCCCGATCTAGTAGGAAGGCGGATTGGGTCGACGCGGGGTCGCAGGCCCCGGCGCTTTCAGGCGGCATGAAAGGACTCTGGGGAGATCGAACATGGGTTTCTGGAACGGACGTGTCACGTTCACGCGGTATCAAGTCGGCGGCGAGCTCCCGGTTCCCTTCGGCGATGAAGTGATTGAGCAGGCCCGGGGGCGTTTGATCGGCCATAATGCCTCACCCGACTCCGCTGACGGCATCGGGACCGGCTGGGCGGGGGGGAGCACGTTCTCGACGTAACGATTGACGCATCTAAAAACATCGTCGATGACAGCCTCCACCTGGGCATCCGCATCGACACCGATAAGATTCCGGCGGCGCTGCTTCGTGCGTACACGCAAATCGAGATCGATGCAATGGCCCAGTTGAATCCCAGCGGCGTGGCCACCAAGGGCCAGAGGCAAGATGCCAAAGAAGCGGCCAGGCGACGAGCCGAAGCCGAAGCGGCCGACGGGCGGTTCCGGCGTCTCTCCCACGTTCCCATTCTGTGGGACGGCCGAAGCAATATTCTCTATGCCGGCAGCACCAGCACCAACGTCTTGGAGCGTCTTCAAGGCCTCTTTCGGGAGACCTTCGACAGGACACTCGAGCCGCTCACGGCGGGCAGTCTGGCCGATAGCCTGGCCGATCGCGGGGGAGGACGTCCCGGCGGTAACCCAGATACGCAACGGCTCTCCCTTATCAGAGAATCGGGCGGCCCGGAGTGCGTTTTCGCCTGGTCCGACGACAGCCCATCGGCGATGGACTACCTCGGCAACGAATTCATGGTCTGGATCTGGCACACCTTGCAAAACGACGGCGACACGATCCCGCTTGGCGACGGCTCGGAGGTGACGGTCATGTTGACCAAGACATTGACCCTGGATTGTCCGCGTGGTGAGACGGGCCGCGACCAGCTCACCGATGACTCGCCCATTCGCCTGCCGGAGGCGTTCCGTGCCCTTCAGGCGGGCAAGTTGCCGCGCAAGGCGGGGATGGTCCTGGTGCGGCAGGGGGCCCAGTACGAGCTGACCTTGCAAGCCGAGTCGTTGGCGGTTTCAGGCGCGGGCTTGCCCAAAGCCGAGAGCCGTCCGGCATCGCCGCATGAGGCGCGGATCGCTCGACTCGAAAGCCTCCGGCACATGGCCGAGACAATAGACCTTCTGTTCGAGGCCTATATCACGCGGCGCACTTCCTCGAAATGGACCGATGAACTGGGCCGAATTCGCCGGTGGCTGCAGGCAGCCTGAACCGGCCAAAGAACCGTTATTGCCATTTTGGGGCGTTCAGGGTACATCTGTGTGACAAGGAGATTGCTTCTATGCCAAGGACTGCCCTTAACGCTGTTTTATCCGCGATCGCGATTTTGACCTTGACGGTGGTGACTGCGCGAGCTCAGGCACCGGCGCCCGCGGCTGGCGGCCAACCGGCGGTGGCTCGCGCGGCCGTCCCCCCGGCTTTAAAGAAGTAGTCGCGACGGTCACCGTCGGCAATCAGACGGAAAAGGTGACAAGGGGCGAGTTGATCGAAATTCTCAGCCGCTACCCGATCTCTTTCGACGACCGTGAAACCGCCTACCGCCAAGGGATTGATAACCTGGTCAACACCAAGCTTCTCTTGATGTTCCTATCGCGGCAAAGGATCGCCGTACCGGCCGAAAAAGTGGATGAGGAACTGGAGCGGCTCAAGCAAAAGCTCAAGAGCGAAGGCCAAGACCTGGCGACTGCCTTGTTGCAAAGCAACAAGTCGATGGATGACGTTCGCAAGACGATCGAAGAGCGGACTCGCTGGCAGGAGTTCATCCGAACGAAAGCGACGGACGCCGAGTTGCGGAGATACGTCGCGAACCACCGCGATCTGTTTCGCGGCACGCAAGTACGGGCGAGCCACATTTTAATTTCCGTGGAGCCGACGGCGAGCGAGACCGACAAGCAAAAGGCCCGGCAGAAGCTCGCGAGCATCAAGAAAGAGATCGAGGGGGGCACCCTCACGTTCGCGGCCGCCGCCAACAAGTATTCCGAAGACCCCGCCAACACCGGCGGTGCCGGCGGTGATCTCGATTACTTTTCGCTCAACAGCGGCATGGTCGAAGAGTTCACCGACGTCGCCTTCAAATTGAGGAAGGGGATGATTTCCGACCCCGTCGAAACGCCGTTTGGATTTCACCTCATTCAGGTCACCGATCGCAAAGAAGGCAAAGAGCCCGATTTCGAGCAAAACAAACCCTACATCTTCAACCAGTTCGCCGCTGACCTCCAGAAGGAGATCGTGACCGCCCAGAGAAAGGGCGCCAAGATCGACATCAAGCCGATGCCCAAGGACCTCTTCCCGCCCGCGCCAGGACTGCGCCCGCGAGCGGCGTGGAGCAGCAAAAGGCGGCCCCAGGGAGCGCGGCCGCGCCGAAGTAATGAGGCCAAACGAGCCTCGCGGTGCTGGCCTAATTTGACGGCGCCTCCGTCGGGCGGCAATACCAACCCGTGCGCGCGAGCGAGGGGACGTGCGCCGCCGCGAATGACTCGCGGCAACCCTCGCTGACGCTTCGGGTTAATACGGCTCCGACGGCGGGGTGACGCGGTGTTGTCAGCAAAACGAGCGAGAGTAAGCCTTCTCCGCCATCGCGCTCCCGACTCTTAGGCGGTATAGCTCGGCATCGGTGCGGATCGGCCGCAACGGCAACCTTGCGATCGGCGTCCAATAGCCTGGGTCGATCCGCTCCAGTCCGGCGATCTTGTTCATCAATCCGCGTCATCAAGCCTTCCCTGGTCACGCAATTCAACGAACCTGCGAAATGTCTCGGCGATGCCCTCCGCGAGAGGAGTGCGCGGAATCGGCCCCAGTCGGTTTACGAGGCGGCTGTCGTCAAGCTCAGGTGCGATCGGCAGTTGCCGGTCACCGTGGGTCACGAGCTTACGCGCAACTGGCGCCACGCCGCACAGTGCATCCACGAATGCCTCGATCGGCTCGACTGCGCCGTGGAGGTTAAATGCCTCGGCCCCTTCAAATGGCTGGATCAGGGCCCGCACGAAGGTCGCGGCGACGTCGGCGACATATTGGAGGTCTTGTCGGCCACCATAGCTGATTCGGTAAGGCCGGCCCAGTGCGACTGCCTTGATGGCCTTGGTGGGCTCGCTGGTCATGCCGAAATCGCGACCGACGCCATAAACCGTCCAGGGCCGGAGGCCGATGCTGGTGATCCCGTGATCGAGCCAGTAGACCCTGGCATTAAGCTCATTACAGACCTTGAAAGCACCATAATGCGTCAAGGGGGCCAGGCGGACTTGGTCGGCGACAGGGCCCGCCGACCCCTCGGCAGGCGGACCGTGCACCGCGGCCGAACTGGCGTAGACGACCCGGCATACCTGATCCTTGAGGGCGAGCGCCGCCTCAAAAACCGCCAAGGTGCCGAGCACGTTTACCTTCGCGCCGAGCAGCGGCTGAGCCCTGCAAATGGGGGTTTGCAAGCCCGCCAGGTGGAGGATGTGAGTCGCTTGGGCCTGCTCGACCGCCGATCGGAGTGAGTCGAAGTCAGCGACATCGCCCGGCACGAAGTGAACCAAGGCCATCTTGTTCGCCTGCAGGATCAGGTCCAGGCGATGAGTATCTTCCTTCAAGTCGTAGACCCAGACCTCTCGGCCTGCGTCGGCAAGCTGTTTGATCACCCAGGAACCAATACAACCGTAGCCGCCTGTCATCAATACTCGCACGTAGTTTTCTCCGCGCCAGGGAAATCCGCCGATCCGATCCAGTTCCACCGATGACATGAGATCTTGACAACACGAGGACGGAATCGTAAAGGTTAGATTTGGCTCGAAAAGACCGAGTGCTGCTGCCGTGGCAGCCTGGTGGGGTTGTGATGTGAGTCGGCCCTGAGTCAACTTGTGTTCACGGCCGGCGCACGACTCCGGCGAGTCGAGGCCAGTTATTTGTCCCCCAGGAGGACGCTATCGGACCGATCGAACGTGGAATGAGGGTGAACGAACAGATCCGCATTTCGCCCGTGCGGGTCATCAACGCCGAGGGTGTTATGCTCGGTGTGATGCCTACGAGCAAGGCTCTCGAAGCCGCTCGAGAGGCTGGCTTAGACTTGGTCGAGGTCGCCGCCAACGAGCGCCCGCCTGTCTGTAAAATCATCGACTTCGGCAAGTTCAAGTACACCCAAAAGAAAAAGCTATCCAAACAGAAGCAGCACCAGATTCACATCAAGGAGATCCGGGTGCGGCCCAAGACCGGTGACCACGACATCGAAGTCAAGGTCAAGCGAGCCCGCGAGTTCTTGGAAGCGAAAGACAAGGTCCTTGTTAATGTTTTGTTCCGCGGCCGCGAGTTGGCGCACATCGATGAGGGCCGTAAAGTCATGGAAGAAGTCTTGCGCGCCCTCGAAGAGGTTGGGAAATTAGAAAAAAATCCGTCGATGGAAGGCAAAAGAATGACCGCTATCGTCGCGCCCCGAGCGTGACGGGCCGCGATTTCCCGCGCTGAATCTGCCCCCGCGTTCTGGTGAAGAGCACTGCGACGTTGGCAACAGTCATTGATCCAGCGCCCGGCGAACCGCGCCGACTGGACGTGGGCCTCGCGGCTCTGCTAAGCTAGGGCTCTGATCGGGGTGCCGTCCTGTGAACAAATGGCGGGTTTGTTATCTTTCGCCGAACCAGGATACTTGGGCTCGTTGATTGCCCTGGCACCCAAAACGAATACCGCGTAGCACCAGAAATCAAAGACCGGAATACGACTGTAGAGACAAGGATCGCGCTGCCATGCCGAAATTGAAGACTCACAAAGGGATGAAGAAACGCTTCAAGATCTCCGCCACCGGAAAAGTGTCGCACAAACGGTGTGGCTCATCCCACTTAATGAGCCACAAGAGCGGTAAGCGCGTGCGTCGACTCCGGAAATCGACCACATTAAAAGTCGCCGCTGAAGCGCATCGCATCCGCAATGCCATGCTTGACAAGCAAAATGTTAACCCCGTGCACGTCGCCACCTTGAAGCACGAGGCCGCGGCGCAGCACGCCTCGGCGGGCCAGCCTTCCTCTGCCGCCGGCGACGCTCCCGGAACGACGACGTGATCGCGTGGCCGATTTGTCCTTTCATCGGCCAGTGACCTTCGCCGTAGTCCGGTTTTTGTTCAGGCCTTTAGTTTCGATGTTCCCACCCTGCTTTTTCCCCTGTTATTAGTGCCGGTTCCGTACCGTGGAGAGTGAGCCCCTCAATGCGTGCCAAAAATGGATCAGCCAGGAACAAGCGTAAAAAGCGGCTGTTCCGCAAAGTGAAAGGCTTTGTCGGGGGTCGGCGTCGGCTCCTCCGCTCCGCGAAGGAGACTCTGCTCCGCGCGGGGAATGTTCGCCTTTCGGGACCGACGAGCGAAGAAACGCGTTTTCCGCAGGTTATTCATCATTCGGCTGACGGCCGCCGCCGAGATGCGTGGCATGCGATATAGCCGGTTGATCCACGGTCTGCGACTCGCCAAAATCGGTCTAGACCGCAAGAGTCTCTCGGAACTCGCTATTCACGATCCGCAGACCTTCGACGCGATCGTCGCCAAAGTTCGGACCGAGATCGACAAACACGACGCGGAAGTGGCCGCCCGTCAGAAGGCCAAGACGGCCTGAGCGCCAGCCAGTTACGTTGATGGATCCAGGGAAAGCCTCGGCTCGCTTCCGTGAATTGCCGGGATCGTAATTCTGAGTTCCCACTTCCCTTCCTCGGCTTCGATTTGATCTCGGCAATTCGTTCGTCCCCGCGGAGATGCTCTGGTACGGCGGGAGGCATTGGATTGAAATGGGGAGGAGAGTGCGAGTCCTTTCCCCCACTAAGATGAGGCATCACGTATGGACACCGACGTGCAGCGAGTGGTCGTGACCATTAGCGGCAGTTCCGTGGCCGCAGCCGTTCACCATCGCGATTTTCCCGAGATTCACGCCGAGGCCGGTTCGCCGGAAGAAGCCGCCGCCCTCCTCGTCAACAAGCTCGTTTGCGCTCGACTCGGCATTGACCGAATGGCGCCGACAGTCGCTTGACCAGGCGATAGCCGATGTTCGAGCTTTCCTGGAACAAAAATGAAGACAGAGCCCGCGCCTTTGATGCGTGAGCTGGGCACACTTGACGCGGCGATGATCGTTGTGGGATCGATGATCGGCTCGGGGATCTTCATCACGTCCGCGGAATCGGCGCGGTACGTGGGTGCGCCGGGTTGGTTGTTATTGGCGTGGGGCTTGTCGGGGCTGATGACGATCACGGGGGCGCTTTGCGCCGCCGAGGTCGCCGCCATGATGCCCAGGGCGGGCGGTCAGTATGTGTTCTTGCGTGAAGCATACGGCCCGATGTTCGGCTTTCTTTTCGGTTGGGCGATGTTTCTCGTCGTGCAAACGGGAACCATTGCCGCCGTGGCCGTCGCTTTTGCCAAGTTCCTCGCGGTTTTCGTCCCTGAGATCGCCTCGGACCACTATGTCATTCCGCCGATGCCAATCGGAGGGGGTTACGCCGTCGGCCTCTCGTCCGCGCAGCTCGTGGCTCTGGCGCTGATCGCGGTACTGACATTGGTCAACACTCGCGGGCTCCGACTTGGCAAATGGATTCAGAATTCCTTCACTTTCACCAAAACGGCTGCGCTGATCGGCCTGATCATAGTGGGCCTGGTTTGGGGCAGGAACCTCCAGAGCGCGGCATGGACGTCGTGGTGGTGGGACTCGACGGCCAATGGTTGGAATCCTCGGGGCCTTGTCAACGATCGTCCGCTCGAAGGATCCGGGGCCTTTTGCTCTTGCTCGGTCTGGCGATGATTGGGCCACTTTTTTCTCAGTCCGCGTGGAATAATGTGACATTCACAGGGGGCGAGGTGCGCGACCCCGGTCGGACGCTTCCGCGTGCACTTATTCTCGGCGTGTTTGTCGTCGTCGGCCTTTACCTACTTGCCAACGCTGGCCTACATCGTCACGCTCGAGTTTACCCAGATCCAGCATGCGCCGCAGGACCGGGTCGGCACGGCCGTCATGGAGGCGGTCGTGGCGCGCCTGGCGGCAAAATCATGGCGGCCGCGATCTTGATCTCCACGTTTGGCTGCGTGAACGGCCTTGTTTTGGCCGGCGCGCGGGTTTATTACGCGATGGCCAAGGATCGGCTCTTCTTCCAGGCCATCGCAACCACTAATCGCCGGCACGTCCCGGCGGCCGCGCTCTTCGCACAGGGTTTTTGGGCGTCTCTGCTCGTGCTGCCGGTCACAATGTCCGCCCAGCCGGATGGAGCGGTCAAGTACGGCAACGTCTATAACGAACTGCTGGAATATGTCATTCCCGTCGATGTACTTTTCTATACTTTGATGGTCGGAGCCGTCGTCGCTCTGCGGTGGAAGGCCCCGCAACTGCCCCGGCCGTACCGGACCCTCGGTTACCCGTTGCCGGTCATTACGTACATCACTCTGGCGATCTTGCTTGTGCTCGACTTCATTTATCTGAAGCCCCTGACGTCCGGAAAGGGCTTTTTGATCGTGCTCGCCGGCATCCCGGTCTATCTGGTCTGGTCTTGGGTCAACCGGAGGGTGAGGTGGTCAGCCCACTGAGGCAGTGGCGATCCTGGGTCTTGGTCGGGCTCCTCGTGGGTCCGGTGTTGGTTTACGTCGGCCTGGGGATGCTCTGGCTATGGGAACGCGGCTGGATCGCGTGCACCGTCGCGGCGGTGCTTTGGGTGATTGCGGGGGTGGCCTTTTCCGTCCTGGCCTCGCGCTGGACCAAGACAGCCCGGTCGCTCATGCCCCCGCTCGACTGGGACTCGCCCCAGACCTTCTCACCACTCGACCGCGATGCGTGGGCACTCGTTCAGGAAGAAGCCGATCAGGGTGAGACGCTGACATTCGACGTCCTGCTGGGTGCCGATGTCTACATTGACACCGGCCGGCGGTTAATGAAACGGCTGGTCGAGCATTACCACCCCCTCGCGGCCCACCCGTTTGACGAGGTCCCCTTAGTCGAGCTCTTGACGGCGTTCGAGCTGGCGGCGGAAGACCTGTCGGGCCTTTGCCGCCAGGTTCCGGGTGGCGATATGATCTCCCTCTCACACTGGCGGCGAGCCCTTCAGGTGGCCGGGTATATCAACAAGGCCAACGACCTGTATGCGTTCGTCTCGCCGTTCCTCAACCCGATCACGGGACTGACACGGCTGGGCACGAGGGAATGGATCATCAAGCCGGCATGGAAATCCATGCAGCAAAACGTACTGCGCTGGTTTTATCAGGCATACGTCAACCGGCTGGGAATGCATCTGATCGAGCTCTTGAGCGGTCGGCTCGCCATCGGCGCCCATCAATATCGCCGGCTGACTCGCCGGCCGGCGGCCGATGACTCAACGAATCTCGACGAGGAGCTGAAACCGCTCGCCATCGCCGTGGCCGGAGCGAAAGGGGCAGGCAAATCGCGATTGATCGCACTCATCGAGGAAGCCTTTTCGGCCGAGATGAACCTGATCAAGGCCCGTGTTGAACCTTTGGGCCTTGCCCCCAGCCTGATGGATCGGCTCAAGGAGGCCCGGTGGATCGAATTGCCAGGTTATCCGAGGTCGAATGTCACGGAAAGCCGGCGCGATCGCGACCAGCGGGAAAGTTCGGTGACGGCCGCCGCCGAATGTGACTTGTTGGTTGTGGTCATCGACGGCTGCCAGCCCGACCATAGTCCCGATGTCGCGTTCGCGCATTCCTGGGAGCGGTGGTTTCGGGAGCGGCCGCAGCGCGAGGTGCCTCCGACCCTGGTCGTGATGACCGGCGTGGACCGGCCCAAGTTCGGGGATGGACGTCATTTAACCGAGGGTGCTGCCATCGATCACGCGTCGAGAGAGTCGCTGGTCAGTGCCCAGTTCGACTCCCTCCGGGCCGTCCTTCCTCCCAGTTTCAATGACTACGCCGCCGTCGGCCTGGGCGAGGCCCCCTTCGGCGTGCTCGAACACGTTGTGCCCGCGCTCGCCCCTCTTTTGCTCCGCGCTGAGCGAACCGCCCTCATCCGGCGGCTCCACGCATTCGCCAATCAATCGAAAGCCGGCCGACTGGTCCGTCAGCTCGGCGAACACGGCCGCTCGCTCTGGGACGGATTGAAGGCACGCCACAAGTCGGGGGCGAAGTCGCGCTGAATACAGCCCGAAAAACGGCAGGGAATCTTCATCACCCGTTAGGCCGTGATCGTGGCCCATATCATGGGGGTGCTTCCGTCGGGACGTGTTGCGGGGGTCCCTCACGATAGGGCTTTTTGGCCTGGTAGAGCCCCAGCCGGGAGCGATAGTCGTCTTTCTGCCGCTCGTCCGCGAGAAGTTCGATCGCTCTCTTTTGCGACTTGACCGCCGTGTCGAAGTCGCCGGCTTCGCCTGCGCGGCGGCGAGCGTATCGAGAATGATGGGATTCTTCCACTTAGTCAACTCGCAACCACGGGTTGCGAATTGGACCGCCGTCTTGCCGTCGCGGAACTTCGCTTCGGGACAGGCCGCCATGAGCATCGCGCTGGCGTTGTACGACCTCGGGTCGCCGGGTTCCAGCCGTATGGCCTCGGCGAACCGAGCCCTCGCGGCCTCGAAATTCTCAAGGCGAGAAAAGACCAAGCCCAGGTTGTAGTGGGCGTCGACCGAGCCGGGATTGAGCCGCAGCGCCTCAGTGAAATGACCCACCGCCTCCTCGTATTTCCCTCGTTTCGAAAGAACCTTGCCCAGGTTGTTGCGTGCTTTGTCGTCCCCGGGACGGAGCCGTGCGATCTCCGCGTACTGGGCCTCGGCCTCCGCGTACTTCCCGCGGCTGGAGAGGATCGTCCCCAGGTTGTTACGGACATTGGTGAAGCCAGGATTGAGCCGCAGCGCCTCGGTGAAATGAGCCACCGCTTCGTCGGATTTCCCCAGTTTGTCGAGCACGACGCCCAGGGTGTTGTGGGCATCGGCATCGGCGGGATTGAGCCGCAGCGCCTCCGTGAACTGAGCCGCGGCCTCCTCGTACTTTCCCCGGGTATAGAGGACCTTACCCAAGTTGTCGTGTGCGTTGTAGTCCTCGGGAACGAGCCTTACGGCCTCAGCGAAATGAGCCTCCGCCTCCGCGTATTTCCCGAGGTTGGAGAGGATCGTCCCCGCGTTCATGTGGGCGACGGCGTTGTCGGGATTGAGCCGTAGTGACTCGGTGTAATGAGCCACCGCGTCCTCGTACCTCCGCTGTTTATTGCGGACGACGCCCATGTAGAAGTGTGCCAAATCGCTAGAGTTTGCCCCGTGAGTCAAAAAATAGGTCGCCAGAGTATCCGTGTCGCGAAAGAGCCGGCACTGGTTCCGCGTCATCGCGGTCAGGCCCAGAAGCGCTCCCAGGCCAATCGAGACCAACCCGATGGCACCCGGATACCACCGCGAGGACATGCGCCAGAGCCAGGAAAAACCAGCCGCCGCCAGTGCGGCCGAGCCCAGCGTCGAGATGTAGCAATAGCGATCAGCGGCAACCTGGTCGCTGTACAACAGGATGCCCGAGTTCGGCGCAGGATCACGAGGTAGCTTAGCCAAACCGCCAACAATCCGGGCCAGCACCGGCGCAGGAGAAACAAGCCGGCGGAGACCGCCAGCGTGGCGAGGATGCACAAACTGTACGGGAATGCAAGCCAATTCACCTCTCTGGGCACTGGGTACATGCCGACGAGGTTGACCGGTAATATCGTCTCGACGAGATAGATGCAGACCGAGTAGCACGCCCGGGCAATGCCTGGCGCGGCACCCTGATACTCAACGGGAATCGGTGACCACGGCCTGGCCGCGATCGCGAGCCGCATGAACAGAACGCTCACCATCATAAACGGGACCTTTTCCAACAATGCCCTCCACGTCGACGCGCCAAACCATCGCCCGCGCCCGTCGGGAATTCGGCGGAGCGGATAGACGTCAAGAATCAAGAGCACCGCGGGCAGTCCCACCGGCCCCGGAAGGAATAAGAGGGCCGCCACGAACAGGAGGAACGAGCCCACCAGCCAGCCCCATCGTGGGGATGAATCCCTCGGAAATGCGCGGAGATACGCGAGCACCGCCAGCATGGAGAAGATGGCGCAGGGCAGATAGGTTTGGGCCGTGGCGTGGGCCACGGGGTTAACGCGCAGCGGGTGCACCGCGAACAGGGCGGTCGCCAACCCCGCGATCAAGGAGCACGTCCATGGGCTCTCGAGCCACGAATCGGTCCGGCATCGGACGAGCAAAGCCACCGTCAAGATATACAGCACGATGGCGCTCGCAACGTGGCAGAGCAGGCTGGTGAGGTGGTAGCCTCGTGGGTTGAGTTGCCAGACGACATATTGCGCTGAAAGAGCATCTTCGCCAGCGGTTGGTAATAGCTGAACAACGAAGTCCAGGCCCACTTCACCTGGGCGATGCCCAGACCACGGAGATGGGGGTTGCCGACGATGATCTCGTCGTCGTCAATAAGAAGGAAATCGTTGTCGAGAACCGGGACGAAGGCGTAGGTCACGAGCACGGCCAACGGAATCGTAACCAGCCAGGCGAGCCGGTCCCAGGCCAAGGCCGGTTCCTGGCCCGGCGCCGGAGCCACGGCCGCCTGCGTTCCGCTTACTTGACCAAACTCGTTCATCATATAAGTATCCATTGATCGGCACTGGCGGATCGGCCGAGGGATGGCGCCGCTCGATGCTGGGGGGCACGATCGGAAGACCCAGCTCATCTCATCACACTTGTACGCCGATATCAAGGGCGGGGCCGGCTCTGCCAAATCACCAAGCACGGCAATGCAATCAAAACCGCTGTCGTGGGCGTGCCTCATCAGTCGGTGCGTGCCGGGGGATCGCTTCGCCGTAGGGCCTTTTGGCGCGGTAGAGCCCCAGCCGCGAGCGATAGTCATCCCTCTGCTGTTCATCCGTGAGCAGTTCGATCGCCCTCAACTGCGTCTTGACGGGCGCGTCGAAGTCGCCGGCCTCCTCCTGCGCGGCGGCGAGGGTATCGGGAATGATTGAGTTTTTCCACTTCGTCAGCTCGCTGGCGCAGTTGCGAATTGGACACCGTCTTAGTATTAGCAGCCAAAGGTAACGGGGGGATCGCCCGGACGGATCGACGGTCCTCACACCGCGGATTGGCGATCAGCGATCGGGAGCGACAGTTCCAGATGGGCGGACCGGTCTTGCCGAAGTCGGTCCAGAGTGGGTAAGATGTGGGGCGGCATCGGGGGTTCCTTCCGGTTGCTATGTGACGTCATCAGGGCACGGAATTTATTAATTGTCGCATTTGTCCGGAATGGCACGATAATTCCATACGGGGAGTTCCTCATCGAACCGGATTTTCATCGTCTCGGGGTATTCATCGGGGTAGCCCTCCTTAAGCGGATAGTCACCGGTGAGAACATGGACGGTCGTTTTGAGGCCCTGTTTTGTGCTCGCCCGTGCCATGGCCTGGCTGGTTACCTCAATTGAGGTCAGCAGCAGACCTTGGCACGCACGCGTCACGTGCGGGAAGAAACGGTGTTCGATGGGATTGTACTTCGAACAATACGGCGGATAGTGGGCCACACGGATTTCCAAGCCGATGCGGTTCGCAAGACTTTCCAGATGATACTTGAACACGTAGCGATTGGAAGCGTTGCTGCCGCCGCCGTCGCACAGCAAAAGCATGTGCCGCGCATGGGGATAAGCGGGGCGGCCATGCATTTCCCACCAGAAGCCGAGACTGTCGCAGGCGAACCGACTGGTGTCGTGGCTGAGTCCCAGATTCAGATGGCCCAGATTGCGTTTGAGGTCGTAGAAGCCGTGCGGATAGATCACGCCGAACGCGGCGCTGGGAAAATCGTGGTCCAGAGCTTTCTTGGCCTTTTGGGTGTAGAGCCGGCCCTGCCGGAACAAAAGCCCCAAGAATTCCTTGTGTTTGGTGTCCATGCTCACGATGGGATCGGGAGCTTGCATGAAAGCGGTGCGGTGATTGGCGATGATCTGGAACTGCCGATCGCGATGAACGTGGCGTCCCAGCGGCAGGGTTTTGCAAGCCTTGCGACTTCCCAAGCGATGCCGTTCCAAAAGCTGGGACACGACGGTGACGCTCACGCGAAAGCCCGCCGCAGAAGTTCCTCGGCAATCTTGGGCGCGAAAGATTGGTCCAAAGAACGCCGTCTTGGTCGGGATCGCCCGCCGTGTGGGGATCGACGATTTGCAAAAAGGCCTCGTCGATTCCTGGAAAGAGCGTCAAACAGCTTTGGCGGCCACCCCTTTTTTTCGCGCTCGATGAGGCGGCAAGAGCGAATCAGGATGACGCAGTTCATTCAGGCCGCGCTCAATGGTCCTTCGATGACAATCGAGGAGCTGAGCGACGTAGACAATGCCGCCATGTCCGAGTTTGAGGGCCTCCGATGCGGCAAACAGACGACGCTGGCGTTCGTTCAGAGTGGAAAAGGTGTAACGCATCGCCTCCTCCACCGGCCGGGGATACTTGGTAATCATCACGGCTTCCTGCCAAGAGCTGAAAAATCCTTTTCCAGGCTGCCCAGATTACCAACCAAACCACGTGCCAAAAAGGCCAAATGCGACAGTTAATATATTCCGTGTCCTTACAAACCGCTAGGGTGCCGGAAGCCCCTCGCTCAAGACGCTACAAGTTGTCCACCGATCCCACCTTGTCACTATCTACACGGCCTTCAGCATAGCTCCAGGATGATCAGCCCGATGCCACAGTCTCAGTCCAACCAGTTCACCTATTCCTCCCCCTTGTCCCCTCCGAACGATCGTACCTGCCCACTCTGCCATGTCGCAATGAGTGCCCGATTCACGGGCATCGTGGCGGAATTCACTGGGGAGTTGTTTGACATCAAGGAATGCCCTGTTTGCGGCCTCGGGCTGACCCACTCAATGCCGGCAGACATGGACGCCTACTATCAGGCGAACTACTACGGGAACCGACACGGCTTCACAAACTGGATCCGCGTGCGAAGGCGGCTGCACTTGGTGCGGAGCCGGGTCGGCGCAAGGACTGGACGGAACCTGCTTGACTTCGGCTGCGGCGACGGCAGTTTCCTCCTCGCGGCTTGCGCGGAGGGGTGGGGATTGTTGGGGCGTCGAGCGGAATCCGCCCACGTCCCTCCCTGATGAGATTCCTGTGTTCGGCAGTATGGATGAACTGGGCGACGGCCCCCCTTTTGATTGCGTGACGTTCTGGCACGTTCTGGAGCACCTGGATGATCCCGTCGAGGTGCTGACCCGCCTTCGAACCTACGTCAAGCCACGCGGCGTCGTGCTGGCGGCGGTGCCCAACTTCGGTTCCTGGCAGGCCCGCTTCACCGGGGCATCCTGGCTGCACCTGGATATCCCTAGGCATCTCTACCATTTCACGAGGCGATCATTAGTGAAGATGTTCAAAGCCGCCGGTTTCTGCGTCCAGGGGGTCTCCTACGGGGAAATCGAGTACGATGTGATTGGGTGGTCGCAGAGTCTCTTAAACCTCGGTTTCCAAGACCGCAATGAATTCTTCAAGGTGGTCTCAGGCAGGACCGAGGGAAAATGGTCGCTCCACCGAGCCATCCAGGTCCCTGCCGGCCTGGGCCTCTCGCTCATAGCAAGCATCCCCGCCTGGGTCGAGAGGTCGATCGGACGTGCGGGTACCCTGATTCTGACCGCTCAATCCCCTGAGTCATCAGGGAACTGAAATGTACAAAAACAAGAAAATCGCCGTCGTGATGCCGGCCTACAACGCTGAGAAAACCCTGGTTCAGACCTTCGAGGAGGTCGACCGGGACCTGATCGACGAGGTAATCCTCGTCGATGACGCCAGCCATGACCGGACCGTCGAGATCGCCAACGAGCTCGGGCTGCGGGTACTGGTGCACCCACAGAATCGCGGCTACGGCGGGAACCAGAAGACTTGCTACGCCGAGGCTTCGGCTCGGCGCCGACATCATCGTCATGGTTCATCCTGATTATCAGTACACACCATTGCTGATCCCTGCGATGGTCACGATGATCGCCAACGGGGTCTATGACTGCGTGATCGGCAGCCGCATCCTCAGTGGCAACGCAAGGATTAGCGGAATGCCTATTTATAAATATATATCAAATCGTTTATTAACGATATGCCAGAACCTGTTAATGGGATCGAAGCTGACCGAGTTTCACACCGGCTACCGCGCCTTCTCCCAGAAATCCTCGAGCGGCTTCCGCTAGAACAGAATTCCGACGACTTCGTCTTCGACAACCAGATGCTCGCCCAGGTGATCTTCTACGGGTATCGGATCGGGGAGATCTCCTGCCCGGCGAAATACTTCGCCGAGGCGTCATCGATCAACTTCCGCCGGTCATGTGTCTATGGACTAGGCTGCCTGCGAACGGGGCTCCAGTTCCGCCTGGCCCGGGCCAGGTTGACCCACCCGCGCATCTTTCGCCGACCTCTACACGAACAGCCCCAGGACCGGGAAGTACTGGCCTGATCGCCGGTGCCCGCAGGTCGCTGGCGAGGTGACCACTCCTGTGGTGACCTCCCGCCTACGATATCACAGGTCTGGACCTCCATGAGCAAGATCTCCAGGGACGCATCAGCTCGCCAGTCCATACGATGCTCCCGGCGCCAGATGCAAGGAGTCGGTCGCACCCCCGATCGAAAGGGAAAAGGGGTCAGGAAAAGGAAAAGGAGGAAAAGGGGAAAAGGGGTCAGGAATCATTAAAAGCTGGGGAAGGGGTCAGGAATCATTTAAGGGCTCCTTTCGTGGACGCCCCCGAGGACGGAACAGCGGCTCCAGCCCGAGCCGGGCGGCTACCGACGCCTGCCACGAGGGCGAATCGAACGGCTGGCCGCGCTGAATGCTTCGGGATACCGCCTCCTCCTCCTTCGGTCCGAATGGCCGATTCACGCGCGCGGTCCAGTCGCGAGGCCGCGTGACGGGCCACGGAGCCAACGGTGGTCGCTCTTCATCCGCCTTCCCCCGTCGCGCCGAGAGGCTGCCCCATCGCAAATCCTCGGCTCGCTCAACTAAGTTGGCCCGCACGCGCCTGCGCTCGACATAGCGGCACACCTCAGGAAATTGTCGTCCGATTCCGCCGGGGAAGCGTGGGATCTATTTCGATCACCGACGATATTTGGAACTCGCTGCCGACTGCGATTAAAAAGGGAGCCATATTTCCAATTGGACGGATTGTAGCGATGATCGGGCTGACACGCTGTAACATGTTTACAAATCAAGACTTACGTCATTTTTTCTGAATATTCCGGTTAACCTGCTGACACGCCATAACCTGTTTTCCAGTCATGTTTTACGTCAATTTTTCCGGTAGTGCCGATGGGATCGTCCCAAATCGTTGATTCTCCAACTTGACACTCTGGCACACGCGTAGCGCCGAAAGTTCGGCGCACTTAACGCTGAGTCCTACAAGCGGTTTATGACATCTGGGTCGGCGCATGTACACCTGGCTTGAACTGTCCAGCTCAAGCGAGGCTCAAAATGGGCGATTTGGGACGATCCCGTGCCGATTATCCTGCTGACACGCGGAACATAAATGGTGGCATAGACTTATGGCTCGGCGAAAATTCCGATTGTAGGGCCGACACGCGGAAGTGAAACGTGCATAAGCACTTGTGTCTCGCGGCATTTTTGCCGGCGGCGAGGTATCGTGTGCGCGCTCGTTTTTGCCGGGATTGGCGGCAACCTGGGTTCAAATGTTTAGCGGACGGCAACGAAACCCGAGAGATTTCACCGCGGAGAATGCGGAGAACGCGGAGACGAAAACAGAGGGCAAATCGGACACGCATTGCAGATGAGAGGTTTCACCGCGGAGAACGCGGAGAACGCGGAGACGAAAACAGAGGGCAAATCGGACACGCATTGGCAAATTGGGCAAATAGGACACGCATTGCATACATCGCAGTTTGTTGATCGGGCGGGCAGTGCGGAAGGGGCATTCCGCGCGGAGTTCCCGAAGAAATTGCGTCCAGTCATGACAGTCATGACCCGGCGCTTCCAGGCGGAGAGGAGATGGACCGAGCCTGGCGCGGTGAAAGGTTGGGCTTGCACAGGTTTGGCGTTCATCTGGTTTCCATTGATGACGGCCCCTGATGTTCGGCGCGGGTCTCATGAACCCGCCGGAGTGCCTGACCGAAGGTCTCCTTCGACAGGCGTAAGCTCTTATGTAAAAGTCACTTGCGCTCACGGAGTACTCTCCGAAGGACGGAGACCTTCGGTCAGGCACCTGTGCGGGGTCATGAGACCCGCGCACAACAAACCCCTTCGTTCAAAATCTCTTTGCGAGCGAAATCTCCATGTCGGACGGGGTTCGTCAGGTCCGTAGCGATGGCATACACGGCCTCTGGGTCGCGTCGACAAGCTCCTCGCCCGAAAAACGGCGCCCGCCATTTTTCTCGCCCTCAAGTGCCAAAAAAGTCGGCTGACATAAAAGCGGCCAGATCAATGGGTTGTGTTTAGGGGCCTTGGCCCCAGTGTCCGAAAAATGGCGCTTTTGGCCTTCGAAAAAGCGCCATTCTCCGCCATTTTTTTCCCGTCTATTCGGATGAGCGGCAACCGTGTCAATGTGGCGACTGAGAAGGCCGATGCCGCAATTATTGTGGGCCGAGGACCTAATTCGTGTTTGGCGAAAGAGATCGGCAATGGGGCCCTCCGGAAAAGCGCGAAAAGCGCAGTTTTGTCGCGGCGGTCAGCCGTGGGCGGGGCGATGCGGGCGACGGTGTCCGCCACCCCGCAGCCGATCGTCCCGATGAGAGCAGGCCGCTTGGGCGCAGAATCGAAGGCGCGCTATGCTTGTGGAACCTTCTGGCCGAGCGCAGCTTCATAGCGGCCGTGAAATCCGCCGGCTGAATCGCCAAAAAACGGAGGCCAATGCAAGACGCTCCGCCCCGCGACGGCGACCCCGGCCCCACGCAACCCCCGCCCCGGGATGCCCCGGCGGCTTGCGTCTGAATTGCAGAAACCTCCGAATCACCGCTCCCCTCTAGCGTCTGATATCAAGGGCGAGCTTCACGCGGCGCGGGCCGCGGAGCTACCTGATGGTAGGGCCTTCTGGCTTGGAAAAGCGCCAGCCGCGAGCGATAGTCGGATTTCTGCCGCTCGTCCGTCAGAAGTTCGATCGCCCTCAACTGCCACTTTACCGCCGCGTCGAAATCGCCGACCTCGGCGTGCGCGGCGGCGAGCGTATCCACAATAATTGGATTTTTCCACTGCGTCGACTCGCAGGCGCCGGTTGCCAATTCGACCGCGGCCTTGCCGTCGCGGAACTTCGCTACTGGACACGTGGCCATGATCAGCGTGATGGCGTTGTACGACCTCGGGTCGCCGGGCTGGAGCCGTATGGCCTCGGCGAACTTACCCTCACGGCCTCGTAATTCCCGAGGTGCGAACAGACGAGGCCCAGGTTGTAGTGGGCGTCGAAGGAGCCGGGATTGAGCCGCAGCGCCTCGGTGAAATGAGCCGCCGCCTCCTCGTATTTCCCTCGTTTAGAGAGGACCTTGCCCAGGTTGTTGTGTGCTTTGTCGTCCCCGGGACGGAGCCGGCGGCCTCCGCGTACTGGGCCTCGGCCTCCGCGTACTTCCCGCGGCTGGAGAGGATCGTCCCCAGGTTGTTACGGACATTGGTGAAGCCAGGATTGAGCCGCAGCGCCTCGGTGAAATGAGCCACCGCTTCGTCGGATTTCCCCAGTTTGTCGAGCACGACGCCCAGGGTGTTGTGGGCATCGGCATCGGCGGGATTGAGCCGCAGCGCCTCCGTGAACTGAGCCGCCGCCCCCTCGTACTTTCCCCGGGTATAGAGGACCTTACCCAAGTTGTCGTGTGCGTTGTAGTCCTCGGGAACGAGCCTTACGGCCTCAGCGAAATGAGCCTCCGCCTCCGCGTATTTCCCGAGGTTGGAGAGGATCGTCCCCGCGTTCATGTGGGCGACGGCGTTGTCGGGATTGAGCCGTAGTGACTCGGTGTAATGAGCCACCGCGTCCTCGTACCTCCGCTGTTTATTGCGGACGACGCCCATGTAGAAGTGTGCCAAATCGCTAGAGTTTGCCCCGTGGGTCAAAAAATAGGTCGCCAGAGTATCCGTGTCGCGATAGAGCCGGCACTGGTTCCGCGTCATCGCGGTCAGGCCCAGAAGCGCTCCCAGGCCAATCGAGACCAACCCGATGGCACCCGGATACCATCGCGAGGACATGCGCCAGAGCCAGCAAAAACCGGCCGCCGCCAGTGCGGCTAAGCCCAGCATGGGCATGTAGCTATAGCGATTTCCGGCAAGTTGGTCACTGTACAACATGATGCCCGAGTTCGGCGCCAGGATCACGAGGTAACTTAGCCAAACCGCCAACAGTCCGGGCCAGCGCCGGCGCACGGAGAAATAAGCCGGCAGAGACCGCCAGCGTGGTGAGGATGCACAAACTGTACGGGAATGCAAGCCAATTCACCTCTCTGGGCACCGGGTACATGCCGACGAGGTTCAGCGGTAATAACGTCTCGACGAGATAGATGCAGATCGAGTAGCACGCCCGGGCAATTCCCGCCGAGGTGCCGCCACTGTCGACCGGAATCGGTGACCACGGCCTGGCCGCGATCGCGAGCCGCATGAACAGAACGCTCACCATCACAAACGGGACCTTTTCCAACAATGCCCTCCACGTCGACGCGCCAAACCATCGCCCGCGCCCGTCGGGAATTCGGCGGAGCGGATAGACGTCAAGAATCAAGAGCACTGCGGGCAGGCCCACCGGCACCGGAAGGAATAACAGGGCCGACACGAACAGGAGGAACGAGCCCACCAGCCAGCCCCATCGTGGCGACGAATCCCTGGGAAATGCGCGGAGATAGGTGAGAACCGACAGCATGGAGAAAATGGCGCAGGGCAGATACGTTTGGACGGTGGCGTGGGCCACGGGCTGAACGCGCAGCGGATGCACCGCGAACAGGGCGGTCGCCAGCCCCGCGATCAAGGAGCACGTCCACGGACTCTCGAGGCAGGAATCCTCGCGGCATCGGACGAGCAGAGCCAGCGTCAAGACATACAGAACCAGGGCGGTGGCAACCTGGAGGAACAGGCTGGTCAAGTGGTACCCTCGTGGGTTGAGTTGCCAGACGACGTATTGCGCAGCGAAGAGCATCTTCGCCAGCGGTTGGTAATAGCTGAACAACGAGGTCCAGGCCCACTTCACCTGGGCGATGCCCAGACCACGGATATGGGGGTTGCCGACGATGATCTCATCGTCGTCGATGAGAAGGAAGTCGTTGTCGAGAACCGGGATGAAGGCGTAGGCCACGAGCAAGGCCAAAGGAATCGTAACCATCCAGGTCCGTCGGTGCCAGGCCCGCGGCTGTTCCCGACCCGACGCCGGCTGCACGGCCGCCCGCGTTCTGCTCTCTTGACCAAACTCATTCATCAGCAAGCCTCAATAGGTGTGATCCTCGCCCTCTTCCTCAATGGTCGGCGCCGTCGGAGGCGCCGCGACCTGTCGGCTCTTGCGGCTGTCTCTCTCTTCGACAAGCATCGCCAGCGCCGCTTCCAGCGCCATCGCGCCTTGATCTCCGTCAACTCGGTCGCGGTACGAAACCGTTCCGTTTTCGGCCTCTTTGACGCCAACGACCAACATGACCGGGATCTTTTCGAGCTGAGCATCGCGTATCTTGGCCCCGATCTTCTCGGGCCGGAGATCCAGCGTCGCCCGGAAGCCCGCCTCCACGAGCCGGTCCAACACCTGGCGCGAGTAATCGGCGACCTTTTCGGAAATCGGCAGCACGCGCACTTGCTCGGGTGCTAGCCAGAGGGGAAACGCGCCGGCAAAATGCTCGATCAAAATGCCCATGAACCGTTCCATGCTTCCCAGCGGGGCCCGATGGATCATGACCGGCCGGTGCGGCTGGTTGTCCGGCCCGATGTATTCCAGGGCGAACCGCTCGGGGAGCACATAATCGAGCTGCACCGTGCCGAGCTGCCAGGGCCGCCCGATACAGTCCTTGACGATGAAATCGGCCTTGGGCCCATAAAATGCCGCCTCGCCGGCCGCTTCTTCATAGGGAAGCTGCATCTCATCCAGAACGGAACGAATATCCTCTTCGGCCGCGTCTCCAAATGTCTCCCGCAGCCCCTTGATACTTGGGATCGTTGGGATCGCTCTTGGACAACCGCAGGCGATAGTCCGAAAGCCCGAGGCAGGAATTCAGAAAAAACTGCGTCATCTCCAGCGTGGTCCGAAACTCCTGACGCACCTGGTCGTGAGTACAAAAGAGATGGGCATCGTCTTGCGTGAAGCCACGGACCCGGGTCAGTCCCGATAACTCGCCAGACTGCTCATAGCGATAAACCGTGCCAAACTCCGCCAGCCGCACCGGCAACTCGCGATAACTGCGCGGCTGGGCGGCGTAAATCTGAATATGGTGCGGGCAATTCATCGGCTTGAGCAGGTACTCCTCGAGATCGCACGTTTGCTCAAGATAGCCGATCCGCTCGGGCGTGCTCATCTCGAAAAACGACTTCGTGAAGCCCGGCCGCTTTGCCTGGCTCTCCCCCGCTCTTCGGCTCGGGCAGGCGCTCGGGAATGCCGGCCTTGCCTAAAAGCACGCGCTGGGCTGTGTCGTCAAGGCCTCCGGAAATCAACCCGTCGAGCAGCTCCTTCGCCGCGGCGTTCGATGGCATCTTGAGCGTCGGAAACTGCGATTCCTTGTAATAGGGATAGTGCCCACTGGTTTGATACAGCTCGATCTTGCCGATATGCGGGGTATACACCGGCTGATACCCGCGCTTGACCAGCTCATCCTTGATAAAGCTTTCGAGGATGCCGCGCACGACCGCGCCTTTGGGCATCCACAGTATGAGGCCCGGCCCAACTAAGGGAGAGATCGTGAAGAGATTGAGATCGCGACCCAGCCGGCGATGGTCGCGTTTCTTGGCCTCTTCGACCTGAGCGATATGGGCCTCCAGCTCTTTCTTGTCAAAGAACGCGGTGCCGTAAACGCGCTGTAGCATTTGACGATCGGTCTGGCCTTTCCAGTAAGCCCCGGCGATCGACAACAGTTTGAACGCCCCGACCTTGCCGGCATGGGGAATATGCGGCCCCCGGCAGAGGTCGACAAACTCCCCTTGGCGGTAAAAGCTCAGGATGCCGTACTTGTGCAACTCGTCGTCGATGTGCTCGACTTTGAGCGTCTGACCCAGGTCGGCGACAAATTGGCGCGCATCGGCGGCCGGCAAGCTGAACCGCTCAAACGGCTCGGCGTCCTTCACCAACCGAGCCATCTCGGCTTCGATGGCCGGGAAATCATCCTCGGAGAGACTTCGTCCGGGGACCTCGACGTCATAGTAAAACCCCGTGGTCGTGGTCGGTCCAAAGGCGAGCCGCACGCCAGGAAAAATGCGCATAATAGCCCGGGCCATGATGTGGGCGGTCGAGTGCCGCAAGACATCCAGTGCCTCACGGTCGCGGGGCGTCAAGATTCGCATCTCGATCGGGGCCGTTTCACCATCCTCGAGCGGACGATCCAGGTCCACGATCCTCCCGTGCGCGACCGCCGCGATTGCCGCGTCAGCCAGACGCTTGCCAATGCCAGCGGCCACCTCGCGTGGGCTCACCCCTTCGGGATAATCTTTCACGGAACCATCGGGCAACTTGATCTGGACCATCAGCGGTCATCTCTCCGAAACGGGTAAGGAAAAACAGAGTAGGCAGTGAAGACAATTGTGGCCGCAATCGCTTACCGCGACTCACGAGCCATTTACGACTGGAATAGAGACTTCGGTTGCTCGGCCCGGGTTCATTTGGCCAGCCTACCTTAATGTCCAGACCGACGCCAATGCCTGCTCACGCACCGACGGTCGTTCGGGCAAACGGGGCGATTGCTCTGGCTATCTGGTACGTGGCATTTTAAAGGAATAGTGCCGCCGGGACGCAGCGATGCGGCCAGTGAACCGTCTCTCGGAACGCCCCCACGGTGGGACCGCGACAAAATGGCGCTTTTTGGCGCTTTTCGCGCTTTTTCGGAGGACCCCGTTGCGGATCTCCTTGGCCAAACACGGTTTAGGTCCTGAACCCACAACGATCGCGCCATCTGCCGTCTCAGTTGCTGTGTTGACTTGATTGCCGAAGGGACATTCGGTTGATGGCCTGGTCGAGGTTGGCGCGGCGGTACGCGAGGGAAAAAAATGGCGGAGAATGGCGCTTTTTCGAAGGCCAAAAGCGCCATTTTTCGATCACTGGAGCCAAGGCCCCTAAACACAAGCCGTTGATTCAGCCGCTCTTATGTCAGCCGACATTCTTGGTGCGCGAGGGCGAGAAAAATGGCGGGCGCCATTTTCGGGGGAGGGCTCTGCCGACGTGCCCCAGCGGCCG
>CAWHKI010000261.1:0-23009 GCA_963829765.1 uncultured Isosphaeraceae bacterium
CGTGGCCCGTCCAGAATACAATGCGAGAAACCGGGGCGCACCCGTAACGTTTTCTTTTTTTTATTCCGGTCGGTCAGGGCCGGTCGCCCGAGATGCGGTTGATCGCCACCCTGAGCCAGCTTCGGGCGTACGCCCAGTCCTTCTCGGCCGTGGAGGTCGAGACGCCGAGCGCGGCGGCGGCCTGCTCCGCGGTGAGGCCGGCGAAGAACCGGAGCTTGACCAGCTCGGCCTTGCGCTGGTCTTCCGTTTCGAGCTGCCGGAGGGCCTCGTCCAACGCGACCAAGCGGTCGCCGTTCTCCTCGTCCAGGAACGCCTCGATGCCGTCGAGGTCGAGCCGGCGGCGTCCCACCCCGGCCTTCTTGGTCTGTTTGTGCCGGGCCCGGTCGATCAAGATACGGCGCATGGCCTCGGCGGCGGCCGCGAAGAAGTGCCGGCGGCCGTCCCAGTCCTGGGTCTGATTCCCGCCCAGCAGCCGCAGGTAAGCCTCATGCACCAGCGCGGTCGCCTGCAGGGTCTGGCCGGGCTGTTCGTGGGCCAACTTCTCGGCCGCAAGTCGGCGCAGTTCGTCGTAGACCAGCGGCAGCAGTTGCTCCGGGGCGCGCGGGTCGCCCTCTTCGATGGCGGCCAAGATCCGCGTGATATCGGTCATTCCGCTCAGTATCCCCCGACGGAGACCGGATCGCGACCGGAAACCGGCCACCACCCGCCACGTACGCTTACGAATTTACACATCAGACAATGTGAGCCGCCATCTCCGTCGATTAACAGACGTTCAGAATTCGGGCCCTGGCTACCCTCTCACGATACCGCGCGCCGACGTTCGCCTCAACAGGGCCGGTCGGGCCATTCGCGACACCCAGGCCGGATTGGCAAGAGCCATCACGCATGGCAGCACCATGGCACGCCAAACATGACGATCAGTGTGACTGTCAACCTGCCGCCGGACATTAACGACGACATTAACAGCCTGAAAGACTTCCTCGGATTGGCACGCCCATGCTCGTCGTCGCCGACACGTCCTTATTCGTGGTCCCGATCGCGATTGGGAGTGTTGATATCTTGCCAACCCTGTTCAAAGAGATTGTTGGCGAACTCGCTCATAACCCGTGAGGATAGCGTCCATCACCGCCCGCCAGTTCAATCCTGATTTGCCTGTCAAAAAGGCGTATCCTAGCGTAGCATAGGAGAGTGTACGCGAATCGGCCTCAAAGTCAGGAGCAAAAGGATCATGTCCACTCTCACGTCGATGCCAACGATGCAGGCCCCCTTGCCGATCTCGGCGGTGCATCGCATTACCGTGGATGAGTATGAGCGGATCATTGCGGCGGGTGCGATCGAAGACCCTTGCAGGGTCGAGCTGATCGACGGCTTCATGGTGGACAGGATGGGAAAAAATGCAGAGCATGGCTACGCGACGAAGCAAGCCCTCAAGGCGGTCGAGGTCCGGCTGCCGGCGGGGTGGACTTGCGCAAGGAAGAGCCGGTGCGCATTCCCAACTACGACGAGCCGGAGCCGGACCTTGCCATCGTCCGTGGCTGCGACGCTGATTACCAACACCGCATCCCCACAGCCGCCGACGTGGCACTGCTGATCGAGGTCTCGGGCTGGACACTGAGCCAGGATCGAGGCAAGAAACTCATCGCCTCTGGCAAGAACGGAGTCCCCGTTTACTGGATCGTCAACTTGGTCGACCGTCAGATCGAGGTGTACACCCGGCCGGGGAAAACGGGCTACAAGTCGCGCAAAGACTACCGTCCCGGCCAGCAAGTCCCCCTGACAATTGGCGGTAGGAGACTCCCTCCGATCGCCGTTGACGACCTCCTTCCCAGCGCCCGCTAAGCGCACCTGGTTCACAGGCCCGACAAGCCAGGACTGATGCATTGCGCCTCCGACGGGTGGTTAGAGTGGTACAACAAGGTACGGTATGAGCCTCAATGCGCCGAAACTCCAGCGCGTGACCTGGTCCCGTGACCCCCTCACAAAGAGATCGATTTCGAGACCCTGAATGAAGCCTTATGTTCCGCAGTCTCTTCCGCTGACGTGCCTCGATTACGCCCGCCTGATTCGCAAAGTCGGGCCTGCGAACGCCGCTCTGGCTCGGTATGACGGGCTGCTGCAAAGCGTGATCAACCCCGGCGTAATGCTCTCCCCGCTCACCAACCGTGAGGCTGTGCTCTCCTCGAAGATCGAAGGAACGCAAGCAACGGTCGATGAAGTCCTGGAGTACGAGGCGGGGATGGAATTCGAGGGGACGAAGGTCGCGGATATTCAGGAGATCGTCAATTATCGCAAGGCATTGAGTCTGGCTACCGAGGCCCTGGCCGATCGACCCCTGACCCTATCGCTCATTAAATCCATGCATAGCGTGCTCATGAATAGCGTTCGGGGCGCGGATAAGGCGCCGGGCCAGTTCCGGGTCGCCCAAAACTGGCTCGGACCCGAGGGCTGCGCGATCGATCAAGCGACATTCGTGCCGCCGTCGCCGCTGCAGTTGCTCGATCATCTCGAAGCCTTTGAAGCGTATCTCTCAAGCGACGACCTAGACGCTCTGATCCAGGCGGCCGTGGTGCACGCGCAGTTCGAGTTGCTGCACCCATTCAAGGATGGCAACGGAAGAATCGGCCGTTTGCTGATCCCGCTGTTCCTCTATCAGAAACGAGTGCTTGCAACTCCGATGTTTTATCTCAGCGAATACCTGGAATCTCACCGCGAGCATTACTATGCGCGGCTGCGAGCGATCAGCCAGGACGGCGATTGGACGGCCTGGGTGGAGTTTTTCCTCGATGCCGTTATCCAGCAGGCCAGCGCCAATACGGAGCGAGTTCGTGGGATTCTGGGGCTTTACGAACGGATGAAAGGACAAATCACCGATCTGACGCAATCGAAACATGCGCTGAAGGTCCTGGACTCGCTCTTCAATCGGCCGATTTTTCAGGCGAGTGACTTTGTGGCACGATCCGATATCCCCAAACAAACGGCTTCGCGATTGCTTGGCCTATTACGCACCGCGGGGATTCTGAGCATTTTACGGCCTGCTGGCGGTCGACACTCCGCGGTCTTGGTTTTCCGCGAACTGCTCAACTGTGCAAAGGGCCGAATGGCGCTATGACGGCATCGTGTCCCATCCGTGAGAGGCGAAATCGCTTGTGTCCCATATTTCGCGTTTTGTGGGTCACAAAATCCCAGGACCGGCTCGATGCCGTCGAGGTCGAGCTGCCGGCGTCTGCCCCCGGCCTTCTTGGTCTGTTTCCGATACCGCGCCCGACGTTCGGCCGGTCGGTCGGGCCATTCGCGACACCCAGCCCGGATTGGCAAGAGCCATCACGCATGGCAGCACCATGGCACACCGAACATGACTATCAGTGTGACTGTCAACCTAACGCCGGACATTGACGACGACATTAACAGCCTGAAAGACTTCCCCCGGTTGGCGTCCCCATGATCGTCGTCGCCGACACGTCCCCATTCGTGGTCCTGATCGCGATTGCGGTCGACAAAGGGCCGTTCTGGTTTTCCGGGATCTCCTTAACTCGCGGAAGGACGCGTCGTGCTGTGAGGGCTCTTATGGTGTCGCCCGAACCCGGAACCCAGTCAGCTCCCCGCGGGCGAGCAGGTGATCGACGATGACCGCGACGCTCGCCGGCTGCCGCTGCGTTTGGGCCAACGGAATACCCCCCGTCGTCACTCGCGTTCCGGTGACGGTCGCGATGTAGTCGCTACCGGCTTGGCCGTCGCCAGCGCCATCGATTTCGCGGCCGAACGTATCGCTCAGGCGGGAACCAAACACGATCAGCTCCTCCGGCTTGGAGGAAGTGAGCTTGGACCGAGGCGTGAGCGTCACGCTGTCGTTCGACGGGTCGTAAGCAGCCGCGGCGACCGACACAAGCGTGCCCAGCTTGGTAGTCGCCGGCGTCCGGTGCTTGCCCTTGCCCTTGGCTTTAACCTTGACGACCGCCGCAAGGTCGTAGGCATTGGCATTATCGGCGGAACTCGCATTGATGGCTCCGCTGAATCGCAAGACCAGAACCGTGTTTTTCTTCGCGTGCTTCCCCTTACCCACCTTAATCGTTTCCACCTGCAATGATTTCACGGTGACCAGCGGCGGCGGCGTGGGTGTCGGGTTGGGCGTCGGCGTATTGATCACGGTCGTGGTCGCCTGAGCGGCCGTTGGGGTTGGCTGCACATTGCCTGCCTTGTCGACAGCAACGCTATAGAAACCGTATGTGTGACCGGCCTGACCGGTGAACGTTGCCGATGGGTCGGCCGGCGTGACGGTGGTGAAGAGCACGAACGCCCCACCGTAGACCGAGTCATAGATGGCGATCGAGGCGACTCCGGAAGCCGCCCCGCCGTCGGCGGCCGTTGGGTCAGAGCCGGTCACCGTGACCGTGAAACTGGTCGAGGTCGTCCGCGCCGGCAGGGCGGTTACCGAACTGGTTGGCGGGGTCGTATCCATCAACCAGGACGTCGACATCGAGCCGGCACCGACGTTGCCAGCGGCGTCTTCGATGCCCGAGGCGTTGACGGTCAGCACGTAGGTCCCTTGGGCGGTCGTCAGGCCGGACAATCCGCCGATCTGGTAGGTGGCGGTCGTGCCCGCGACCAGACTGATCGTGACGGCACTTGTGATCAGGTTAGGCCCGCCGTCGTCGGTAAGGCTGAGGTTGGCGGTCGTGAATGTGTCGAGATTGATCGCTTTGGATAAGGTGACATCAATCGAGCCCACTGGGGAATTTCTCGGGTTGGGACCGACGGCGGCGAGGGAGGAGATTTGCGGCGGGGCTTCGTTGACGAACACGTTAAGCGTCGCGGCCGGCGAGACGTTGCCCGCGCCGTCGTCGGCCGTGACATTGAGCGGGTTCGCACCATTGGCGAGGTCAAGGGCAAGAGAGAACGTGGTGCCGGTGACATTCGCGTAGCCCAGGTTGATAGTCCCGTCCATCACGTCCACGCTGAGACCAGGTTCGGGAAGTGTGCCGGTAAGCGTTACCAGGCCGGTGTCACTCAGCTCCGGCGAACTGGCGGTGCTGGGAGAGACCGCCAAGTCAGTGGGGGCCGCGGGGGCCGAGGTCATGAGCACCCAGGTGCCCGACGCGCTGCCGGTCCCCGTGAAGCCGTTGAGGTCCATTACGCCGGCCGCACTCACCGTGAACGTGTACGTGCCGTCGATGGGAGAAATCGCGTTATCGAAGTTGGAGATCGCGAACTCGGTCGGCGAGAGCTGCGTGATCGTGATGTTGGGCGTGATCAGGTTCGGCCCACCGTTATTGGAATACGTGATGTTTTGATAGGTAAACGAGCTTGGGACGATGGGCTCCGAGAAGATCACGTCGATCGAGGGGACAAGGATGTCGCGCGGCGACTGGATATAGGTCGCGAGCGAGGCGATGGTCGGGCCCTCCGTGTTCATCGTCCAGGTTTCCGAGACTGTGCCCACGCCCGGATTGCCCGATAGGTCTGTCAGTCCGGCGGCGTTTACCGTGAGGTCGTAGTCGCCGTCGGCCGTTGTTAGTGAGTCGAGGCCGCCGATCTCGTAGGTCGTTGGGTTGATCTCGGTGACGGTAACGCCGGCGTTGATGAGGTTCGGGCCGCCGTTTAATGTCAGGCTGAGCGCCTGGTCGACGAATGACGCCGGGTCGATCGGCTCGGACAGGACGACGTCGACGGAGTCCACGGGCGTATCCGTGAGCGCCGGCTGACCCGCCCCGACGCTCACGATCACCGGGACATCGGTCCCGGTGGCCCACGAGGTCGACAGCGAGCCCGAAGCGACGTTGCCGAAGAAGTCGGTGGTGCCGCCGGCGTCGACGGACAACGTATAGTTTCCGTCGGCGCCGGTGAGGGCCGACAGGCCGCCGATCGTGAAGGTCGTGGGCGAATCCTGCGTGATCGTCACGGACGAGTCGATCAGATTGGGCCCGCCGTTGAGCGTGAGACTCAGGTTCAGCAACGTGAAGGTCGAGGGGTCGATCGGTTCCGAGAACGTGACGTCGATCGAGCTCACCGGGCCGCTCTGCGGGCTGGCGACCGGCGAGGGCGACACGAGAGCCGGTGGTGTGGCCGTCGTGAGTTCGTAGTAGACCATGTACGAGCCGGTGCTTTTGTCGTCGAGGATGTGCAGCACGTCGTCGACCGTCGATTTACCCGTCGGTGAGATCGTGACGTCGGTGGTCCAGGCCTGGTCGCTCACTGGTATGACGGTGCCGTCGGAGCGGACGACGCTGTAGAGAGTGTATCCCGCGCCGGGTCGGGGAGTTGAATGTAATCCCAGCCGCTGGTGACGTTGGCGGTGACCTGGTAGGTCAAGTCGCCGCTGGGGCCGACCGGTGTGGCTGTCACGTCAGTCGCGATGTTGACCGGGGCGGTCGTTCCGTCCGAGAAGTAGATGGTGTCGGGCAGGTTGTCGGCGTTGGGTGTGTCCTCAGCCAGGTAGTCGGTCGCGCCCGTACTGTCGGGATAGTTGAAATCGCCGGCGTGAACTAACGTGTGCGTCGTCACGCTGTCAATCAGGCTGGTCTCGGTGCCGCCCAGGGCATCGGAATGGCTGAATGTGGCCGTGAAGTTGTCAAACGCACCAGCGAGCGAAGACTCGAGCACGAAACTCGCGTCGGCCGTTTGTCCGGGGTCGATATTGCCCAAGTCAACGGTGAGCGAGGGCGTCACCGCCTCATCGCCGACCTGAGCCCCGACGATCTGGAACGTGGCGAGCAAGCCCTTCTGGTTCTGGACGATCTGCGGCTGGGCCGTGGCGATCGAGAGGTTGATGGCCGTGCCGCCGCCGACGTTGGTCACCAGCATGCCGAGCGTGGCTGGTTCGCTCGGCGTGACGTCTTGCTGCAAGAAGTAGTTGATCTGTAATTCCGCCTGCGGATTGACGGTAACGGTCGCTGGAAAGACCGGAACCGTGACGGCGCCGCCGGCAAGGATCGGTGAAGCCGATGGTGCCGCCGATCATGTACTGCGTGGGACCGTTTGCCGCGGCGGAATCATCGGGAATGAACGTGAACGAGATCGTTCCCGTGCTGTAATCTGGCAGCGTGGCCACGCCGTTGACGACGCTGAAGGCACCGCTGAAGCTCGGGCTCGAGACGTAGAACTCGCCATTGGCGGGGTTCACCCTGGGCGTCGGTGATATCGATGTCCATCACGACGTTGGTCATTGCGCCGGTGCCTTCGCTGTTGGCGATCGTCAGCGTGCCGCTGAATGCCGAGCGGGTGAGGGTCGCGGTCTGGTCCATCTCCAGCGTGACCGTCGCGCAGACGCCTTGACCCTCGAGGTCGCTCTCAACCTGCTGGAGCGCCCTTGCGCTTCGGCACCCACGTCGCTGTAGCCATCGACCTCGCTCTCCTGCTCGGCGGCAACGGCCGCATTGAAGGCGGATTGGATCGCGCTCACGTCGAGGAAGTCGGTGCTCTGCCCGGCCGGGACTTCGGCGGCGGTGAAGATGCCCTCGCTCCAGTATTGCACGGTCCGGTTCCAGCGATCGATGAACTCCATTGCCTCGCTGGTCGAGACCGAGCTGGGCAAGGTCGTGGCGAGGAGCTGTGCCGTTTCGGCAGTGCTGATCGCGCCACCGCTCGTGGAGCTCTGGACGTCCGTGAAGAAGGCCGTAAGCCACTCTTGGAGCGTCGCCGACTGACTCGTGTCGAGCCAGTTGGCATCGCCGCCAAAGAGTAGGTTCTCGGCGGTCGTGACCGCTTCGAGCCTGCTATCCAGTTGCTGCAAGAGCGTGATGTCGCCCGTGATGCCGAGGCTCGCGCCCTCGCCCGATGCCGTGGCGAGAATGCCCGCCAGGTTGGATTCCGCCTGATCGAACGTCGCGATCGTGGCAACCATCTGGTCGGCCTGGGCGGTCGCGTAGCCGTCGTTGCCGCTCTGGCCGTTGATCAATCCCAGGTTGCCCAGCGCGGTCTCGATCAACGTCACCGGCGACGAATTGCCGCTTGCGCCCGCGGCGTTGGCCGCTTCATCCGTGCCGGTGACCGCTCCGGTCGTGTCGATCGGGGGATCGGCGACGGCGCCCAGAGCTCCTGCGACATTCTGAAGCACGGTATTGATCGCGGGGTTGCAATTGTACGCGACCTGAATCGGTGGCGAAGTTCCTCCGAAGTTTTGGGCAAGAGCGCTCTCGACCTCGGGCGCGGTGCAATTCGCCCCTGGCACGCTCAGGCTCGCCAAGGCATTGTTCACTACATCAATGCCCCCGCACGAATAGTCATAGCTGGCAGTAATCGGCAGGACGCAGGGGTTACAGTTCGTCATGGTGAACGGAATGCTGAAGTCGATTGGCATGTTAATTTCGATTGTGGTTGGGAACGGTTCGGCCCAGCCAGCCAGTTGGAGCATGCGCACGAGCCAATTCGCGGAAGTGGGTCCGGTATTCTTCACGTCGTTTTGACCGAATCCATATTCAACGACATATTGGTAGTACACCGTGCCAGTGACATGTCCATTGACGACTTGCCCAACAGCCGTCAATTTGAGGGACTGAAGATGTCTTTGTCCGAAGTCGAAGCCCAAAGCCGTGCCCTCCCCCATGATAGGCAGATCAGTTTCGTCTAAGGTGAGTTGGAGATTTGTGTAGTTTTGAGGAGAGTTGGTTAAGAGTGCGTTTTGAAGAAGCACGTTCTGTACATCGTAGTTAGCCTCCTGGAAGGCAGTCGTGGCTTCCACAGCATTGGATATCTGACTTCCGACCGGAAAATCGACAAGAGTCCCGGTATTACTGAGGAAATGGGCCATAAGTGCGCGCATCAGTAGGCCCATAATAAGCAGTAAGGCCGGGGACCGCCACACTACTAAGGACCAGCTCAGCCGCCGCGAGGTCAGTTGCTTCGACGTTGGGATTCAGCGTCTGGGGATATTCGTTGTGAAGTGCCGTTGGGTCGTCGTAGTTGGCCTTTGTTGGGTCGTACGGTCCGTAGCTCTTGCTTCCCGCGTCGCCCTTGCTTCCCGCGTCGGTTATGGACCCTGTTGCCTGAAAGGGCTGGACGCAATTCTGCGTGCTGGCGGTCGACACGGCAGCTTGCACCCCGGCTCCCTGCACCTCGGCGTCCTGCTCCTCGCCGCCTTGCTCGGTCACCGTGACCGGGACGACGACGGACGACTCGGCGGGAATGACGCCGATATCGGTCGACAGTGCCGTGAATGTGTACTCCATATCCGTGGGGAGATTCAGGGTGACGTCCTGCGCCGCGATCAAGCCGTGGTTGGTGAGCGTGACGTTGAAGGTCGCCGACTGGCCGGGAACGAGCGTGGGGATGGCAGACGGCGCGGTGATCGTGACCACGGGGGCCGGTACGTCGGTCGCGAAGGTGGTATCGAGCTGGATCTGGTACGTGTCCTGGATCGTCGTCTGTACCACGTTCCAGGTGTACGTGACGTACTGTTCCTGGATGAAGACCTCGTCACTGTTGGTGATACCCGGGACGACGGTGAACGAACTGTCGTAGCTTGAATGATTGGGCGCGGTCACCTGCAAGTCGTACGACCCGGCCGGAACATTGGCGAACGTGACGCCGCCGCTCGAGTCGGTTGTGCCGGTCGCGACGACATCGGTGTTGTCGTACGGGTTCAGGAGGGTTACCGTGGCACCAGACACGCGCGGTGAACCGGCTTCCTCGAAGGTATTGTTGTCGTCGACGAGTACGCTGACCGTGCCGGTGGCCGTGGTGATGGCCGTGAAGGTGAAGGGCACGCTGATCCCAGTCCCCGCTCCGTCACCGATTCCAATCGTGCCTGTGTACTCCTCCAGCGGCAGATTAGCCGGCGGGGTCAGCTCGACTGTGACTGTCGCTGATTCGCCGGGGGCCAGGGAGGAGATCGTCGCGGGAGTCGCGAGCGACATATACGATACATTGGGGAGCGTGACCTGGAGGTCGTCCGAAGGCGCACCGCCATTATTGACGACCGTGAACGAGACCAGCGTCTGGCCCCCCACGACCATGCCGGAATCGAGATAACCGGGGTCGGCGGCCAAAACCGCGGTCATCGGGCGCCGCCGTGACGCCGAGCAGGATCCGCAGCGAAATCCCTTGCGAGCTGGCCACATTGATCGTCACGACGCTGGAGAATGCCTGAGTGGCCGTGTCGTCAAGGGTGTAGTCGAGCGTCGCCGTTCCCTCGGCGTCGATCTCGGTTGGGGGGAACAACGAAACGATGAGCCCCGATGGGCCCCCGGTCGATGTCGCCGTCAGGCCAGTGAGTGCGTGGCGACTCAGGTTCGCGAGCGTGAACATACCGCTCAAGAGCGTGTCGGGAACGACGGTGACGCTCGCGGTGGATGGCGAAGCCGTCATGCCGGCGATCTCGAACTGCGCCTGCACCGCGGGGTTGGTAACGCCCGGGTCGGCGGCCGTGACCGAGTAATCGCCCCCCTCGTTGGGCAGCGGCTGAAACGTGACGCTGTAGTTTCCATTCGCTTCGGTCGTGGCCGTCAGCGTACGCGTGGTGCCGGCGACCTGGATCTCGACCGCCACGGGCACTTGGGCGGCCGGCGCACCGTTACTGGCCATGGTCGCGACGCCGGAGAGCACGACCGGCGTGCCGGGGGGCACCACCGTCGCGGACGGCGTGACCGTCGCGGTGTACGCCGCCTGGTCGTCGTAGGTCTGCGTCGCTACGCCGGTATTATTCGAGTAATTCAGCTCCTGGATGCTCTGACCGCTGTCGGTCACAACGGCTACGTCGTACGGACCGACGGTCGACGGAGACGCGATCGTGTCGGTTTGCGTGTAGTGCCGGCCTGGATCGACCACGCCGGTGAACGTCACCGAGGCGGCCGGCGTCGTCGACTGCGGCCCGCTGACTGGGTCGAGGTAGATTTGATCGACCCACGATCCGGATGCCGAATATTGGCCAGTATTGGTCACGGTCCACGAAACGGTCAGCGTCGAATCGTCGTAGCCGCTCGTCGGGGCGTTGACGGCGGAGACGACCAGGTCCGGCTGCTGGACGTCGGTAATTGCGAGGGTGGCGATGCCGGTGCCGAGCCCCGTCGCGGTCGCGGAGATCTGGACGTCTTCCAGGTTCTCCGGAACGTTGCTCTGAACCGAGTCGACCGTGAACGAGACCGAGGCTTCCCCGGCCGGAATGGTGACGGTGGCCGGGACGGTCGCCTCGGTCGGGGCGCTGCTGGAGAGGGTGACAACCAGGGCACCAGTCGTGTCGGTGTTGCGCGTGACGGTCGCCGTCGTGGTGGTTCCCTCGTACATGGTGGGCGTGGCAAAGGTCAATGACAACGCCGGCCCGTTGGCGTCCAAGAGCAGCAGGCTCGCTTGGGCGGAGCCCTGCGTGAGGACGACGCCGGCATCCGACTCGATGCTGGCGGTGATCATCGCCGTCTGGTTGCCTGAATCGAGGCCGTTGTTCAGGGCCGCGATCGGGAAGCTCGCGGATTCCTGCCCAGCGTCGATCACGACCGATGCGGGGACCGTCGCGGCCGTGGTGTCGCTGCTGGTCAGAACGATCGTGATCGGCTGGACCGTGGGGCTGGCGATCGAGACCGTGCCGGTCGTCGCATCGGCGCCGGCGGCCTCGCTGACGGTCGTCTGGGCGAGCGTCAGGCTGAGCGCGGGCGCGGTGTCGTCGACCACGGTCGCGCTATCGGAACCGCTCTGAAAGCCGCTGGCGGCGGCCGTGATCGTGACCGTCTGGTCGCCGTCGATCTGCCCGTCGTTAACAACCGTGACCGGAAAAGTGGCAGAGGTCGATCCCGCGGGGATTGTCACGGTCGCGGGGACCGTGAGCTTTTTGGTATCACTCGAGAGCAGCGAGACCGTGAGCCCGCTCGGGTTCGAGGTATTGCAAGTGACCGTGCCGGTGGTCGCCGGATTCGTTTCGGATTCGTCGATCGTCGTACTGTTTAACGCGACGGTCAGCGTGGGCACGTTGGTGTCGGTGACGGTGAGCGTGGCGCTGCCGGAGGCCTCGCCCGTCGCGCTGGCGGTCAAAGTCGCTGTCTGGGTCCCCTCGACGACGTCGTTGTCGATCGTGCCGATCGCGAATGAGATCGAGGTGGCGCCGGCCGGAATGGTAACGGTCGCGGGAGCCGAGACGTCGTGCGGGTCGGAGTTACTGATCGTGACTTGTAGCGCGCTCGTCGTGTCGGTATTGCGAGTCACCGTGGCCATGGTCGCGTCGGCACCGGCGGCATCGCTTTCGGTGCTGCTGGCCAGCGTGAGGACCAGCCCGCCCGCGAGGCTCGTGGCATGGGCCGCGATCGCCGTGCTGCTGGCGGTGTCGGTTTCGAAGACCTCGCCGGCCGCGTCTTCGGTGACGACGAACCAGTAGTTCCCGGCGCTAGAGAATCGGGGACCTGCACGTTGATAGAGCGGGCGATCGACTGGCCCGCCCCCAGCGAGCCCGAATACGATTGGGCGGCGACCAGGATCGGATTGTCGCCCGACACGTCGGTCGCCAGAAATACCTGCTCGGACCAGGGCCCAGTGGCGGCGCCCGAGCCGCTGTTGGCGAGCGTCCAGCCGACGGAAATCTGCGCACCCGGGTCGGTGGAGGAGGCCGCCGTGATGTTGCTGGGAACCAGTTCGGGATACAACGGTAGAGTCGACGTTTCGGTGAGAACCTTGGTACCGTTCGGATCGGATGCCGACGTGGAAACCATGTGCTCATCGTCGGCCGTGACGGTAAACTGGATCTGACCGACACCAGCGGCCCCGTTGGGAAGGCTGATCGTGTATTGTTGCGTTTTGGATGCGCCAGCGGCCAGATTGCCGAGGGTCGCCGCATTGTAAAGTACGTTGCCAGTCGCTACGACGTCGCCGGTTGTCGTGTTGGTGATCACGACCTGGTCAGTAAACGACCCCGAAGCTGGGACCGTGCCGGCATTGGTGTCGGTCCACTGGACAACCAGGCTCGTGCCCGATTGCAGGCCCGACGCAGGCGTGGTGGTGAGTTTCGAGACCGCCAGAGACACGCTCTTGACCTCTCCGAAGTTCACCGTCAGGCTCATGCCATTATCATCGGCAATTGTCATGTTTGCCGGAGACGAGTCGATATATCCAGACTGCGAGACAACCTGCACCGTGTACGTACCCGGCAGCAAACTCGTGAACGAATACGTGCCGCTCGCGGCGGTCGTGGTGGTGTCAATGATCTGGCTTGTGCTGTTGAGCAGTTGGACCGTCCAACCCGCCAAGCCCGTCTCGCTGTCATCCAGGGTGCCGTCGCCGTTGGTGTCGAGGAAAACCTCGCCACCGATCGTCGCGGTTGGATCATCGCCGAAGTTTTCACCGGTGACGGTCTGGCCGGAGGAGAGCGTGAGCGTGTACGTGCCCGGTGAGACTGGCTGGGTCTCGGTGAAGCCCGATTGCGGAACCTCGGAGAGGGTATATGTGCCCGTAGCGACGCCGCTCAGCGAATACAGGCCGCTGGCATTGGTGGTCGTGGTGTAGACCGAATTGGTCGCGGTATTGGTGAGATTGATCGTCCAGCCGGCGAGGCCCACCTCACCATCATCGAGCGTGCCATCGCCGTTGGCGTCGTCGTAGACTTCGCCGCTGACGACCGCGCCGCCCGAGAAAACCGTCCCGTTGATTTGCTCCGTGTTGACGTAAAGATGCAGGCCGTCGAGGTCCAGGGTCGCACCCGCCGGCACGATCAAGTCGTTCACATAGAGCGCCTCGGGCGCGTTGCCTGGCGAATTGGCCGCGTCGTCCACGAGCTCGACGTAGGTGCCGGCGGTCAGTTTAAGTGTGCCATAGGCGAAGTTGTTGTCGAAGCCGGCCGCGACGTTGCCCAGGTCTTGTGACATGACCTCCAATTGCTGCGGCGGGTCGGTCGTGCCGGTCGCGCTGTCGAGCACGACGGTGCCCAGAGGGGTAAAGCCGGCGGCATTGGTCGTGTTGCCCAGCAGGTTGCCACTGACATCGAGAGTGGAACCCGAGGAGAGCGACAAAGCACCCTGGCCGTTAACCGTCAAGCCACCGTCCGAGTTGAGGGCGGATGTGCCTTGGACATCAAGCGCGCCCTGATCAAGCAGCGTCCCGCCCGTAAAAGTGGTTTTGCCGCTGGGAAAAGAAACCGTCTGGCCCGCCGGTAATGTGAATGTCGCGGTTGCATCTGTTACAAGCGTCGCATTAACAAGCGTGGCCAAAGCGGGAATGTCCAGAGTTCCCCCTTCCTTGACCGTGAGCGAGCCGCCGCTGAATGTCGTCAAATCTGTGAGGTCCATCGTGCTGCCGGCGTTTTCGCTTTCGACGTCGACGGTGCCGCTGATCTGAGTGACCAGGGGGATCTTCAGATCGCCTCCGGAGAGGGCCTCGACGTTGGTGCTGCCACTTGTCACCGCGATCGAGGTCAGAGACGGTAGCGAGAGCAGGCTCCCCGTTCCTGTCGCCTCCAGTGTCGGAAACAACGTATTGGTGAACGAGGTTAAGCCGGAGAGCGTCAACGAGGAACCGCCGCTGACCTCAAAGCTCGCGTTAGCGGCACTCGTAATCGTCGGCAAAGACAGCGACACACCACCGCTAATGAGGAATGTCGTATTTTCGGCATCGGTAAGAGCCGGCAACTGGTGCGCCCCACCGCTGACATTCAGCGTACCGCCGCTAAAATTTAGGGTCCCGCCCGTGAATGTCGCCAGATCGGAGACGTCGAGGATGCTGGTCGCGCTGTTGCTCTCAAGATCGACCGAGCCCGTGATTTGGGTGACCAGCGGAATCTCCAGATCGCCGCCCGAGAAGGCCTCGACGTTGGTGCCGCCACCTGTCACCGCGATCGAGGCCAGAGACGGTAGCGAGAGCAGGCTCCCCGTTCCTGTCGCCTCCAGTGTCGGGTACAACGTATTGGTGAACGAGGTTAAGCCGGCGAGCATCAGCGAGGAACCGCCGCTGACCTCGAAGCTCGCGTTAGCGGCACTGGTAATCGTCGGCAAAGACAGCGACACACCACCGCTAATGAAGAATGTCGTATTTTCGGCATCGGTAAGAGCCGGCAACTGGTGGGCCCCACCGCTGACATTCAGCGTACCGCCGCTGAAATTGAGGGCCCCGCCCGTGAAGGTCGCCAGATCGGCGACGTCGAGGATGCTGGACTGCGCTGTTGCTCTCAAGATCGACCGAGCCCGTGATTTGGGTGACCAGCGGAATCTCCAGATCGCCGCCCGAGAGGGCCTCGACGTTGGTGCTGCCACCTGTCACCGCGATCGAGGTCAGAGACGGTAGCGAGAGGACGCTCCCCGTTCCTGTCGCCTCCAGTGTCGGGTACAACGTATTGGCGAACGAGGTTAAGCCGGAGAGCGTCAGCGAGGAACCGCCGCTGACCTCGAAGCTCGCGTTAGCGGCACTGGTAATCGTCGGCAAAGATAGCGACACACCACCGCTAATGAGGAATGTCGTATTTTCGGCATCGGTAAGAGCCGGCAACTGGTGCGCCCCACCGCTGACATTCAGCGTACCGCCGCTAAAATTGAGGGTCCCGCCCGTGAAGGTCGCCAGATCGGAGACGTCGAGGATGCTGGTCGCGCTGTTGCTCTCAAGATCGACCGAGCCCGTGATTTGGGTGACCAGCGGAATCTCCAGATCGCCGCCCGAGAAGGCCTCGACGTTGGTGCCGCCACCTGTCACCGCGATCGAGGCCAGAGACGGTAGCGAGAGCAGGCTCCCCGTTCCTGTCGCCTCCAGTGTCGGGTACAACGTATTGGTGAACGAGGTTAAGCCGGAGAGCGTCAGCGAGGAACCGCCGCTGACCTCGAAGCTCGCGTTAGCGGCACTGGTAATCGTCGGCAAAGATAGCGACACACCACCGCTAATCAGGAATGTCGTATTATTCGGCATCGGTCAGCGCCGGCAACTGATGCGTCCCACCACTGACATTCAGCGTACCGCCGCTAAAATCTAGGGTCCCGCCCGTGAAGGTCGCCAGATCGGCGACGTCGAGGATGCTGGTCGCGCTGTTGCTCTCAAGATCGACCGAGCCCGTGATTTGGGTGACCAGCGGAATCTCCAGATCGCCGCCCGAGAAGGCCTCGACGTTGGTGCTGCCACCTGTCACCGCGATCGAGGTCAGAGACGGTAGCGAGAGCAGGCTCCCCGTTCCTGTCGCCTCCAGCGTCGGGTACGACGTATTGGCGAGGGTGGCGAGGTTCGGCAAACTGAGCGTCGCCCCAGCCTCGGCGTAGAGGCTTGCTCCCGAAATGGTCGTAGCGCCGTCGACGATCAATGACACACCGGCTCCCGTCGCCTCGAGCGACCCGCCGGTCATAGAGAGCCCACCGCTGATCGTTGAGTCGGCCGCGACCGTCAACCCACCGCCGGTGATGCTCAGCGGGTCGTCGGCCGTGATGCTGTTCACGGTTTCAACGTTCGCGCTGATAGTCACGGTCGGCGTCCCGCCCGAGACATCGATGACGACGTCGTCTGTCGACACGGGCACGCCGTTACTCCAGTTGCTGGCGACGTCCCACGAGCCGCCGCTCGGATTCGTCCACATATCCATATTGGCTGACAAGAGCTGGCGACGCTCGAGGATCTCGACCGCTGGCTGCGTACGAGTGATCCGGCTCGATGACGGCGGTTTCCGGTGTCGGTGACGCGTTAAACGGATTTGAGACATGGTGCTCGCCCTTGATGTTGATCGAATGCAACACCGACCGAATCTTCAGGTTACTGCCGGGTCATCGGAACTGCTTAGATTTGAAGGGAATCCGGTGCGATCGCAATTGACGAGATCGACTGGTGCCGCAGTGACCCGCCCAGAGGCCCCGGCCGTTGACGATTTATCGGTGATGCTCTATCCTTCTTACCGTGTTCAACGTTCCGAAAGCAAGAGAACGTGAGCGGGGGTCTGAATGTCGCTAGTGGATCGGCCGCTCCCATGTCGGTAAAAACGGCCCAAGCTGATGCCTCCTGGCTGCTCGGGATCGAAATTGGCGGGACGAAGCTCCAGCTTGGAATCGGCCAGGGGCAAGGAAGCATCCTGGCCCTCGAACGTCTTCGCGTCGAGCCCTCCCGAGGCGCCTCGGGCATACGGGAACAGATCTTGGCCGCCTTCGCCGCGCTCCTGGGAAAAACGAAGCTCGCCACTTCGGATATCAAGGCTGTCGGCATCGGCTTCGGCGGGCCCGTTGACGTCTCAAGGGGACGTACGCAAACGTCTTTCCAAATTGAAGGCTGGGATGATTTCCCACTCGCGGCATGGATTCGAGAGCATCTCAAAGTTCCGGTGGTTGTCCTCCAGAACGACGCAGATACCGCCGGGCTGGCGGAATCCCGCTTTGGGGCGGGCGCTGGCCACTCACCGCTGCTTTACATGAATGTCGGCAGCGGAATCGGTGGGGCCCTGATCATCGACCGACAAATCTATCGCGGGTTTGGTCAAGGGGCGATCGAGATCGGACACCTCCGCGTACCCGACAGCTCGGCCTCGGCAACCCGGATTGTCGAATTGGAGCAAGTGGCTTCCGGGTGGGCGATCGCGTCGGCCGCGCAAGCTCTCGGCCGCCACAAGATCCAGCACGGACAAGGTGACTGGCCAATCTTGGCCAGAACGCAGGGCAACCCCGATGCCATCACCGCGGCCCTGGTCGCCGAGGCCGCGCTTGGGGGAGACCCCGACTCGCTGGCGATCTTCGATCGAGCCCGAACCGCCGTGGCGTTCGCTCTGACGCAAGCCATCGCGTTGCTCGCACCCCATCGCATTGTCATCGGTGGCGGTGTCTCGCTGGTCGGGCACGAACTCTGGCTCGATCCCATCCGTCGCCTCACCGACCAAAACGTCTTCGAGCCGTTTCGCGGAGGATACGACATCGTCCCGGCCGCGCTCGGCGAGGAAGTTGTCGTCCATGGGGCCCTCTCCCTCGCTCGCGACGCCGCCTGAGAGAGGACGGAAGACGGAGGACGGAGGGCGGAGGACGGAGGACGGAGGGCGGAGGGCGGAGGGCGGAGGGCGGAGGATTCGGTCGCGCCTAACGCCGAATCGGATTCACGCTGACCCGGCCTTTCAGAATACCCGAGCCCATACTCAATGAAAGGGTTGCGTTCCGAACGCTCAAAATTCTTCGCGTGCACCTTGACAATGCACCTCGCCTCACACAAGATTGATTGTATGGATCATGCCGTGTGAGCAAAAAATCCCCGATGACCAAGTGGCCTTCGTTGTTGGCTGCACGGAATATCAGCAGGTTGGCTCGTCTCGTCAGCGGGAAGGCTTAAAAAACAACCGATAGGCTGCGAATCGTAAATCATCACCACATTGATAATTAGGAACGACATCAGTGAACCAAAACGATCGAGAGACATCCAGGGGACGACGAAAGTCAGTGTGATCGGTTCAGGGATCACTTCTTGGTATTTTCTTAACTCTAGATTTATCTTTAGCTTAGGTTTACGATATCAATGTTGACGCTGGCCGGCTGTGATCAGTGATGACGCGGCGAGCCCGGGAGCGAAGTGGCTAGACGACGGTGTAATGAGATCGGCGACGAGTTGATTTTGAAAATTATTTTGTCGGTTTCAGACTGCGGCCCCATTTTTGCCGCATACTAGCGTGTCTTTTTGCGAATGAGATCGCACTGGGTTTCTACCTTTTTCGCCAACTGTTTCTGGGTCGCTGAAATGTACCATTCTAAGGACCGAGTTTTTGTTGAACCATGTGCATCGGAACCTCGTCTATACGAATGGGAGCCGATTGAAGATAATCCGCCCCGCTGCGGGTCGTTGACGATGGCCGGTTGTATTTTTGAGGGATCGCTGAGCTAGCACGAGACCGACGGTGTTGATCTGCCAGGCACGTTTTGGATAACATGCCTCAACTAATCTAAGGAAGGCCTGTTTTTTTCAACCTCTAGGGGGCTCGCCATGACCGCGAAACTGGTCGAAACCCAACTCTGGCAGCAGAACTTGGCTTCGCTGATACGTTCGGGCCTGTTCTCGAAGGCCGACACGGGGGAGATGAACGGTCTATACACGGTCGTCGGTGTGTATGTCGACGACACATTCTCGGCACCGCTTGCCAAATACTCTGATCTGCGACGGGCGACTGACGCCGCTAACCTGGTTAACCGACTCGCGGTAACTCGACCCTCGGTCGAGTCGAACTGATCCTTGAGACCGAGTCATGGGACCGCATCTGCTTGACCATGGCGTTCCGCGCGACGATTTGCTGTGAAGGCCGTGGTAATTTTGTAAGTGTGCCGGTCGGGCCGGCCTTACATACCGACGATGAGGGTCTCGTGTCATGGATGTCACGAGGAAGCGCCTAGGGATCATCCCGGCTTTGATTGCCGGTGCCTGTTTCGGCTGCGAAACTCGTCCCAACGGTGCTCCGGTATCGGACCCACGGGTCACCTTGCAGGGGATCGGCCGGCGGCTCAGCCGGTCTTATTCCGAACACGATCTGAGCGTTATTTCATCACGGGCAGAGCTGATCCTCGCTTTGCTCGACCGTCATGAGCGGTCCGCGCTGCGCACGGGTATCTCCGTTTCCACGCCGAATCGCCGGTCACGGTGGATGTGGCCGTCCCGTTCAAATCGATCCCGTTCTGGATCGCTGATCAGGGCTTCCAGGCAACGAACCTCTCGCTCGTTAACTGTGATACGTCATGGAGCGTTTACCGCCGAAACTTTGAACCAGGCTGGATCGGGCTGGGCGTCAACGGTCTGGACCGTACACCGGTCGCGCACTACGTCGTTTTTGTCAGGCCGCGCGGCGCTGGCCAGACCGATGGCGAACGATCCCTGGTCAAGCTCGACACCGAGCGGTTTCTCTCCTGGAAGATGGTGCCAGCGCGCCGGGCACGAGTGCGGCCCACGATGCCTATAAGCCGTTTGCGGCGTTGCCGTCGGTTCTGGAAAACGCCGTGATGATTCAGCCGGCCCACGCCGAGCGGCACTCCACGCTGCTGGCGACAGGCCGCGTCTGGAAAACTCACGTTGTCGCCAGCGATGTTCCCGATCAGGTCACAATCGCGTTTGGGCCCGACCCGGCCAGAGAGCTGGTCTGGACCTGGAGGACCTCGGCTGACATCGCCGCCACTGCCATTCGGATCGCCCGGCTGCCAAAAAGTACCAAAGACGTGCCCCTGGCCGGCGGTAAACCGCCGGAAACGCCGTTCAAGATCGTCACGGGTGGTTCGTCGCTGGTCGAAGTCGCCAACTTGCTCAATGATCCCGTGATCCGTCGACACCGCGTCGCCGTCGATGGACTGGAGCCCGACTCGGTTTACCGGTACTCGCTGGGCGATGGTCGTCCCGAGCGATGGACGTCATGGCGAACCGTCAAGACAGGCCCCGACCGCTCTCGGGGCACCCGGTTTATGTATCTGGGGGACGCCCAGACCGGACTCGAGAGCTGGGGCCGGTTGCTCAAGTCTGCTTATCGCCGGCATTCCGACGTCGATTTCATTCTGCTCGCCGGCGACCTCGTTGATCGGGGAAACGAGCGCACCAACTGGGACCATTTTTTCTTGCGAGCCGACGGCGTCTTCGATCGCGTGCCGCTCATGCCGTGCGTGGGCAATCACGAATACCTCGACATGGGCCCGCGCCTCTATCGAGCGTTCTTCGAGCTGCCGCGAAACGGTCCCAAAGGGGTTGATCCCGACCTTGTTTACCACTTCGAGTGCGGCGACACGTGCTTCGCGGTCCTCGACAGCACGATGGCCGTGTGCGATCAAAGCCAGGCGCGTCGCCAGGCGGAGTGGCTCGACGCGGTGCTCGCTCGCAGCGCGGCCTCATGGAAAGTCGTAGTATTTCACCACCCGGTGTATCCGTCGCACCCCTGGCGCGACACACCTCTCTTGCGTGAGCACTGGGTTCCCGTGTTCGACAAGCATCACGTCGACCTCGTCTTGCAAGGACACGATCACGCCTATCTAAGAACGCACCCTCTCCGCCAAAATCGCCGAGTCGCGGCGCCGGCGAAGGGAACGATCTATGTGATCGCCGTTTCCGGCGACAAGTTTGTCGATCAGGCTTCCCGCGATTACATTCAGGTAGGATACAGCGGGGTCGCCACCTATCAGATCATCGCCGTCGACACAGCCACGAACCGCCTGACCTTCCGCGCCTTTACCGAAGACGACAAAATACTCGACGAGTTCGTCATCGATAAGTCAAATCGCGTGAAGCAGCAAAAAAGTCCGGTTCGTGCTCAGTGCCCGAGAGTCCAGGTTCGCAGCCATGCCAATACCTGCGGCCCACGCGTTTGAAAAGCCATCGTGGCGTAGGCCCACCCCCATCCGACCACCCACGCAAGCGCGATCCAGCCACGCCAATCGAGGCCCGTTCGGTCGTTGAGTTCAGGATTCGAAATCCGTTTCACTGATTCACGCCCTGCGAACACAGGCTCTTTCCTCCATTGAGAGCATCCGGCTTTCCGAGCAGAAGCCATATCAACCCGACGCGCCAGCGAGGGTAGCCGCGAGTCGCTCGCGGCAGCGGCACGCGTACCCCTCGCTCGCGGCGCCGGCATGCGTCCCCCTCGCTCGCGCGTCGGGTTAGTATGGCCGCCGACGCAGCCAGCACAGCGAGCCCGCTTATCTTCGGTTTCCGTCGGGTGCTGTCCGGCGAGGACTGACATTTTTCGGCTCGAGCCGGACTTCCGAGGCTGTTTATCCTGCCCCAAAAGTCGGACAGCCTTCACCGCGAAGGTAATCGATCTCGTGGATTCCTGGCAGGCCAAGAGATCAATACACCCCGTGCAAAGGACCGCCGGGCGCGGCCAGCGAGTCGACCTTGCGTTCCACCTGGGGATCATCGACCAGAGGAGGGGCATGATGAGGTTTGATCCGCGCGTCGATGACCAGAGAGCCGCTGCATCCCCAGTGCTTCTTGTCGATGAACGCTCCGATTCCCTCAATGTCGGCGGCCGGGTTGGACCTGGTGAACGTGACCCACACGAAGTTGCGTTCGGTTCGGGCGGTGAATTCGCTGTCATCCACGATCACGATCAGTGGAAAGCCGCGGATCGCGTCGCCGGCCTCGAACGATCGGCACCACGCGGCGACGTCGTCTGATCCTGACTGGTACGGCGGGCCCTTGATCGCCAGTATGCCCGGCAACACGACCCGAGGATCGCGGAATGGCGTGGACAAAGGCAACGCACTGGGCACTTCGGTGGCCAGCGACCGGCGCGGCGGGCCGGCCGCCGCGATCACGACCTTCGAACCCTGGTTCAAACCGTGCCCCGAGTAGTCGAGCGTATCAATCGTCGTCCGGGTCTGAAAGTGCAAGTCGGTTCGCCAATCGACTCGCTCAAGTAAGTGCGTGAAGAAGCCTGGAATGTCGTGGATATCGAGTAAAGGCTGATCTTCCCGCGCGATAATCAGCAGGTATTTGGCAAGTGAGAGCTGCCCCTGACCCAGCAGTGCGTTGGCCGCGGTGAGGATTTCCTGTGGAGTTCGCACGGTCGCGTAGGGCACATACCGTTCGCTCGCGATGGCCAGAAGGAGGGGATGAACACCCGCGGCGTCGACGGCATGTACCGCGTGCACGCCCGGAATGACGCTCGGGATCACCGGACCGGTCAACTCGTGAATCAAGGCACCGAATGTCGTGTCTTCCTGGGGCGGCCGTCCCACCGAGGTGAACGGCCAGATGGCTCCGTCGCGATGATACACCCGGTCGACTTGCAGCACCGGAAAATCGTGCTGGAGGCTGTAATAGCCCAGGTGGTCTCCAAACGGCCCTTCGGGCTTGCGGACGTGAGGATCGATCGAGCCGCAGATCACGAAATCGGCCTCCGCTGGCATGGGCAGGCAATTTTCGGGCGCGACCATGGCGATGCGCCGGCCCCCCAGGGCCCCGGCGAAGGCCAATTCGGGCAACCCCTCGGGCAATGGCATGACCGCGGCGACGGTCAAGCCGGGCGGACCGCCGACAAAGACGTTGACGCGAAGCTTCTCTCCCCGTCGGATCGCGGCCGCATGGTGCACGCCGATCCCGCGATGAATCTGGTAATGGAGCCCGACCTCCCGGTTGTGCTCATACTGGTTGCCCGTGAGCTGAATCCGGTACATGCCGAGGTTTGATCGTCGCCAACCCGGCTGGTC
>CAWHKI010000262.1:0-3762 GCA_963829765.1 uncultured Isosphaeraceae bacterium
GATCCGGTTCGGGGATGTCTCGAGCGGCGTGGAAGATCGACTCGTTGTCGGGCTGTGATGCAGTCATGCGAGCCTCCGCGGCGGGCCGCCTGGCCCGTCCAGAATACAATGCGAGAAACCGCGGGCGAACCCGTAACGTTTTTTTCCAATGGCCCGAGACATGGCTAGAAACGTCGCCGGACAGAGCCGGCTCCTACAGGATTTGTAGATGGTTACCGTCTCACGATACCGCTCGCCGACGTTCGCCTCAACAGGGCCGGTCGGGCCATCGCGACACCCAGGCCGGATGGCCATGAGCCATCACGCATGGCAGCACCATGGCGCACCAAACGAGAGTTTGGGGAACGGCTGGCGAAGTGGTGGGGATCAGGGGGACGCGGGTGGCTTTCCCGTCGCTTCGTCTCTTCGACGACTCGGACATCGAAGATCGGGATGTGGAAATCACGCCGAGTTCGCGTTATTAATTGATCCTCGTGATTTCGCCTTCTTCCAAGACAGGAGGGCTCGAATGCGATGCCCGCGGGCGAACGTGGCGCGCGTGTTCACTATTCTGGGTTGCCTCGCCATTCTTCTGGCGACGCCAACGCTCCGAGCCGCCCAAAAGATCGGCGAGCATGACGGCGAGAAGCCCGCGGCGGAAAGCACCCGTCGGTTTGGCGACAGGTCGCTTGAGAACACCGTTCGCACGGACGAGCGCTACGGACACGACGGTTTGTTCCAAGGTCCCCGAGGTTGGTGCTACTGGAATGGCCTCGAACGGCCCAGACCGATTCAAAATCCCAACCTGTGGCCCGACATGCGGTCGACATACTTCATCGGCCGGTTCGCCATGCCGGCGGGAAGCTCCCTGATACTCCGCGGCCGGTTTCCGTATGCTCGGTTCTAAGGGGTGATCCGCATCTACCTGGCGGACCAGGACCAAGATGGCGCGGGTTGGGGACCGGCACGTTCGTCGTCAGCCGTAAGCGGATTCCCAACCTACGAAGGAGCTCTCGCGGACGGCACCACGCTGACAGCCCATGAGGTGGTAAAGCGATTCGCCAAACCGATTGTCGGCGAGACCCAAAAGCCGATGACGGCCAAACAATGGGTTCAGCTCGTGCACGCCAAGGACAACGACCCGACCTTGAAGCCTGAGACCGCGCCTGCGCGGAATCCGCCCCGGTGGGAAAAGTTTTGGACGCTTCGATACTCGGTGGCCGGCGCCTTCAAGACACCGGAAGTCCGCGCCAAGATCCCATACGCGGGCGCGATGGAGGGGGGCGGGGAGGGGCCGTACTTGGTCACGTACCTGTCGCGCCAGTTCGGCCCGGTGTACGTGATGAGGGGAAAAATGCCCACGTTCCCAGACACCTACGCCGGCCAGGACGGCAAGGGCGTGGCGACCCGGACTGACGCCCAGACCCAGTACTGGTCACTGGTCAGAATACAAGTGAGACCTTCGACGTCGGCGCCGACCTGGGCTCTCAGGCTCTGGGAATCAGAAAACTCAGGTGATGGGCGGCATGGATCAGCGAAAGGTCATTCCATTGCGGTTTCGTGAGAGCGCCGAAAAAGGGATGGGGAAAGGGAGTCGTCGTCATTTGCTCAAATGACGAGACTGTGGAACGGAACTGCTCGACGGCGGCCGACTCGTCCTGACTGGGCCCAGGGAGCACCCACTTGGGCACTTTAACGCCCGCCTGCATTCTCCGTTCGCGCAAGATGCGTCGCAAAAAAATCGGGCCCAAGAATTTGCGGAACACCCAGGGTACCCGATGAGATGTGCCGCTCACGGCGATCCTCAAGCCGTTGCCCACGTGCTCCAGAATTTGCGAGAGGTCCCAGTTGCCGGCGCGGTCATATCGAGCGCCGCGAAGCTGATCGATGTCCGCCAGAGCTTCCCGCCAGCTCTTGAAATCAAGCTGCCGTCGCAAAAGACCAGGGTGGGACACAAGCTTGCTCCGTTCGTCGAATGTCGCTGGCAATTCGCCGGCACTGACTCCCCTCATGACATATCCTATATCGACTCCCGAGGGACTTTTCAAGGACTGATCCCATGCTTCAGGCCACGGCCGCTGGTGAGAAATCGGCTTGACCGAAATGCTAACGTTAGAGATAAACAAGGGATGCGTTAACCGCTCATCATCTCCAGCCTCGTTCGAGCGAATCGTTCGATGACGAAGTGACTCAGCTTACCCAAGCACGGGGAGACGATAACGTGTTCAGGCGTTCGTGCATTACGCAAACCCAACCGGCCTCGATGATCACGCCTTGGGTGTTGACGACAGTCATGGCGATCGTCGCCGCTCTGCCGTCCTTGTCTCGGGCGCAGGCCCAAGGCGTAGAAAAACTGGCGGGGCCTGACCCCATCCCCGAAGTCAAGCTCGTGCCCGACTTGCAGACGATTCCGGTCCCTCATGACCGGCCCGCGTTCAATGTCCAGATGGTGAGCACATCATTGCTCCCGCGGGATAAAGAGGGGATCTGGGTGCTCGACTTCGCGTTCAAGCCGCTCCGCATCAAGACGGTCGAAATTCCCGGTGTGGGACGTCGCCAGATTTATTACCTGTACTATAAGGTCGTGAACCGCACCGGCAAGCCGCGCATGTTCGTTCCTCAGTTCATCATGGTGAACGAGGCGGGCGAGAAGTTTGAAGACAACGTCGTCCCAAAGGCGATTCCACACATCCAACTTCGCGAGGATGGTTCAATCCCGATCCTGGGGGCTGTCAATGTCATGGGAATGATCCCTCCCAGCACCAAGCCGAACGTCGACGATGCCGTCTTCGCCGTGGCGACCTGGGACAAGTGGGACCCTCGGTCAGACCGGTTCAGCATTTACGTTCGCGGCCTGTCCGATGGCTACAATGTGGTTGCCGCTCCCAACGGCGGCAAGCCGATCGTCAAATACAAGACACTCCGGATCGACTTCATCCGCCGCGGCGATCATATCAACCTGCATGAAAAGGAAATCGAGCTCGCCGACCCGCCTTTCGAGTGGGTGTACTGGTGAGGTGACCTCAGAAATTAAGCGGACGATACATAGCGAATGGGGTCGACTAGGCCGAGCCGGTTGAACGCGGAGCGGCGGATCTGGCAGGCATCGCATCGCCCGCACGACAAGCCCTCAGAGTCTGGGTCGTAGCAACTGTGCGTCAGAGCGTAATCGACCCCGAGCTCACATCCGCGCTGAATGATCGCTTCCTTATTGAGCGTGAGCAGCGGCGCATGAATTCGGAACCGGCCGGCAGATTCGACTCCCGCGCGGGTGGCTAGATTCGCGAGGTCCTCGAATGTACGCAGGTATTCAGGCCGGCAATCAGGGTAACCTGAGTAATCGACGCAATTAACGCCGATCCAAATGTCGAACGCCCCCAACGTCTCGGCCCAGGCGAGCGCGAGCGACAGAAACACGGTGTTGCGGGCGGGCACGTATGTCACGGGGATGCCTTGCGACATCGCGAGGTCGGTTCGGTCTTTAGGAACGCGCCCGTCCGCGGTAAGGACGCTTCCGCCAAAAGCGCGTAGGTCGATTTCGAGCTCGACGTGGCGGGCCACTCCCAGCGCCCGCGCGACCCGTCGGGCCGCTTCGATTTCCAACGCGTGACGCTGGCCATAGCGCAGCGTCAGGGCGTTACACTCAAAACCGGCCTCTCGGGCAAGGGCCAAAGTGGTGGCTGAGTCGAGGCCCCCGCTCAGGAGCACCACCGCTCGCGGCTGCTCCGCCATGATTTCACCTCCCAATGAAACACAAGCTCTACAGTCGTTGATCGTATCGAA
>CAWHKI010000263.1:0-33136 GCA_963829765.1 uncultured Isosphaeraceae bacterium
GCGACCACCGACAGAAGCGTGTCTTCGCCCGGTTGAACTCGTATAATAATATTGGGGGCAAGGCTTCGCTGTCGTCTCGCTGGAAATGGGGCAGACGATGTCTGATATCTTGGTCGTGGAAAGCGCCCGGGGCGTCGTCCGGTTAACGCTGAACCGGCCTGAGAAGCGAAACTCGCTTTCACTCGAGCTTTTAACCGAGCTCGAGCTTGCGCTGACGAACATCGCGGCCGATTCGAGTGCGCGGGTTGTCGTGCTCGCCTCGCGCGGCCCGGTCTTTTGTTCCGGGCATGACCTCGCGGAGATGGTCGGGCAGACGGAAGCTGCCTATCGGGCGCTGTTCGCGCTCTGCGCGAGGGCCATGCTGGCACTGAGAAACTTACCGCAGCCGGTGATCGCCCGGGTGCAAGGGGTCGCGACCGCGGCGGGATGCCAGCTCGTGGCGGCGTGCGACTTGGCCGTCGCGGCCGAAGAGGCGACGTTTGCCACTCCGGGTGTCAAGATCGGCCTTTTCTGCACGACACCCATGGTACCTCTCATCCGCGCGATCCCCGCCAAGCCGGCCCTGGAGATGCTCTTCACCGGTGCGCCCATCACGGCCCAACGCGCGTATGAGCTTGGGCTCGTCAATCGAGTCGTTCCCGGTCGCGATCTCGACGCGGCGATTGAGAGCTTCACCGACACGATCATCGCCATGAGCCCCCTCGTCATGCGGACCGGCAAGCGAGCGTTTTACGAGATCGAAAGTCTCGACGAACCTGCCGGGTATAAAAGGGCGTTATCCATCATGACCGAGAACGCCCTTTTTCATGATGCCCAGGAGGGAATTGATGCGTTTCTGCGCAAACGCCCGCCCCGATGGTCGGGAACATGATCGGGAACCGCGGGCCCGGACCGCCAACACATCCCAGTCAGGTGGCCCGTCGACCATACTTGCCGTCCGTGAGGTGCCTGCGCGGTCGGCACTTTCTCGAACGGCCGGTCAGTCGGACCGCGGCGATCGTTCTTCCGGTCAAAACCGCGGTACCACCTGGCGTTTTTCTGGGTGACTCGTGTCCGGTAGGATAAGTGAGTCTATCGTCCATGCTTAGAAATCATCCATCCCTTATCAAAGATTCGGAAGCGGTCCTATGCACGCTGTTGATGAATTCATCCAATTGTGCGATCGCGTCCGCGCCGACGACGATCATGAGTGCTGGTCGATGACGTGGGTGGACACCTTACGAGAGGGTCGTTCGCTCGTCTTGCGGCTGGCGGTTGATCCCGGGCTCGATGGGGGCCCCAACCAGATCTGGGAAGTTGGCTCCCGTCACGTCCGCGACTTTTCGCTCGCTGAATTTGAGCTGACCGACTGGACCCTGACTGACGACCATGTCCTGCTGTGGGACCACGAGGAGCCGTTCAATCAGCTCAATTTTCGCGGCACGTGCCAAAGGCGCGAAGACGTGCTATGGAAGCTTTATGAGCGGCATCAGTCCGTCGCCTGGCCATGGGTTCCTTTCGGAAACGCTACCTCAACCCGGCGATTTTGGGGAACTGCCTGTCGACGAGCGGCGGGGTGCTGGCCGACGGGCCCGACCGTTTGCTGCGGGAATACGCGGAGGTACTCCAGGAACATGAGTGCGAGCCGTACTTTCCTTATCCGCCACGGCCGGCCCACCGCTGGGACGAGGACAGCCGCTGCTGGATCGACGAGGAAGACAAGCTGTCGGTCCTGATTCTCGGCCGATCTTCTTACATCGTCGGCACCGACTTTTTTGCAATTCGTATCGCCTAGCGATTCGCATTGCGCTTGAACGTCAACGAACCTGCCGGCCGGGAACCACGGGGGCGAAGGGAATGAGCACGGCTCCACGCTCGAGCAAGGGCATTTCCGGGATGGGGGGAACATCCTGTGGACGGGGGTCGATGACATTGGTGGGCAGCTCCCCGTTGGTCGGGTTTTTGGACTGGCCACGGTCGACCAACCGTGCCGAAAGGTATCGGGCCCACGCTTGTCGCGGGCTCGTGAAGGAGGTAAAAACCGGCCCACGTGGCGTGTCCTCGACGAGCAGTCGATTCGGTCCTTCACACGAGACCAGGTAATCGATGACGCCCCGGGCCTCGGATTTTTGGCCGCGCAGCCACAAAAGCTGCGCTCTCACGCTCAGGAGACCGAGTCGCTCCGGAGGCGCAGAGATTAACGGCTCGAGGCTTTCAAGAGCGGCTGCAGCGACCTGATAATCGCCAAGGAGATAGTGGAAAAACAGCCGCGATTCGGCATCGAAAGCACTGGTCGGCCGCGGCGCTCCATTTCCCGGTGCACTGGCGTGAAGTGAGCACACGGCGGATCCGAACCGCGCCAGGCTCGCCAGGCGGCCGATCGTCGTTTCCATGGGGGGCAGCTCGCCAGGCAGTGGCAAGAGAGTGGGGCGGCGGGCGGTCTGACCGTCGACGACCGCCAATGGCAGCGAGGTCTTCAACATTTGCCTGGCCGTGCCCGACAGAAAGATTAGCCATTCGTTCCGAGCATCTTCATCGGGGACCAAAAGAGTTGTTTGCTCGGTTTCCGAGTCGTAGATGGCCGGGGGAGTCAGACCATCCTCCGAACCAAATCTCGCGGCAACCCACTGGCCATTGGGCGATACGGCAAGGGCTTTGATTCGCTGGCTGACATCGAGTGGATGAAACCGCTTGTGCGTCACCCGTTCGCGCGGAACGCTCCAGGCCAAGTCGCAATCTTTCCCCTGGATATCGACGGAGAAGAAACATCGTTCCCCCTCGCGATCGAAGTCGATCGCGAGTCCGCGGATCGTCCCTCGCCGCCGCGCGGAGTCAGGAGCCAGGGGCATGAGTCGAATGGTTTCACTGGGATCCAAAACCAGTCGGACGATTTCGAGATCGAGCGATCCGGTCGCCGTCCTCTCCATCACCGCGTAAATCGAGCGACTATCACTGCTCCAATGCGGAGCCGCGAAGATCGCCCCGGACGAAGCGATCACTCTCGGATCGCTGAAGCTTGGGCCCACTCGCTCGACGTATGCGAGGCCGTCCAATTTGCCCTCGTGATGGATGAAGGCACACCTCGTGCCATCAGGAGACCACGACGGTAGGCTGGCATGCTCGATCACGTGCACCCGCTTCTTGGTGTCGGTGCGGACGATTTCGACGGCGGGGAGCCGCCCGGGGCGAGGAATGGCCAGGTAGATTCCGTCAGGGCTCCATGAGCAGCTCAATTGAGGCAAGCTCGCGCGTACGCCAGCGTCGAGCGTCAACTCGGACGACGACCAGACGACGTGTTTTCGATCCAGGCCGTCTTGGATGACGGCTTGATAGCGGCCTTTCTGAATTGGCTGCGTGGGCTCGCTTGACTGCGGCACGAATCGGCAAAAGGCGATTGACTTTCCACGCGGGTTCCAGGCCGCGGCCGAGAGCGGCCAGGGTGATTCCTCGATCAGCACTGATGCATGATGACTGGGTTGTGTGGCCCAGATCCGATAGGAAATTGACGAATCGCCTGTGCCTGCGCTCAACCGGGCTGGGGCGCCCGGCGAGCCGGAATCGTCGTTGGCTGCGCGAAAGATCCATCCGGGCGAGAACCGATCCGGGGCGGCTTCGGCAACGACCGTGTAGCTTAACCACTGGCCGTCGGTGGACCACGACATGGGAGAACTTACCCAACTGGCCACGAAGGTGGAGGTCGCGAGCCGGAGGAACCCAAGCAGGCCGAATTGGATAAACACACTATTCATGGGCCTGTCGAAGCAAAAAAAATGTTGTTTACAAGCGAAGAGGCAGCTTGGAGGGTAAGTGAAGCCATTGCCATGCCAACAAACCTACATGGCGAGCCCGGCGTAAGTCGCCTTTTACAATTTGACAATATAAACCAATTGCTGCGGACTGGATAGCTGACCCTCCGGACAACGGACCACGGACAAAACGGTTGGCCAGAGTTGGTCAGGTGAGGAAAATCTCGACTCGGCATGGTTGACGCTGGGAAGGCAGATTGTATCTTTCACGGAAGCAGTTACGACAAATTGCGAGGCGGCCCCTCTCTTAGGTGCCTCTTGAATGTCTTGGTAGTATCCTGCTAAATTTAAACTCCTAGCCCGCGATATGCTGAAAAGGTGGATTTGCTTCTGGACGTGCCACTCATCAATTTGAACGAGCCATCGAACAAAGTCAGGTAGCTACATGCGCTTCGTCTTGATTGATCGCGTTATTGACGTTCAGCCTGGGCGGAGCCGGCTGGTGGGAAACAACACATTCACGGCTCCGGCGCCCTGTCTGCGAGCGGTGAAGAACTTGTCACTCGCGGAAGAGTATCTGAGTGATCATTTTCCGGGTTTTCCCGTGATGCCGGGGGTTCTGATGCTGGAAGCATTGACTCAGGCCGGTGCCTGGCTGATCCGCGACATGGAAGATTTCACCCACAGCATTATTCTTTTGAAGCAGGCGAAGACGATCAAGTATGGCAGCTTTGTGGAACCCGGCCGGCAATTAGAGCTGCGGGTGGAGCTGACCGCCAACGAGGGCAAGGATTGCCTGTTCAAGGGAGTCGGAATGATTGACGGACAGGAGATGGTCAAAGGCCGTTTCACGCTGACTCGTTACAACTTAAGAGAAAAAGATCCCGAGCTTCACCCCACGGACGTGGCGATCGTCGCGGGTCTGCGGGATCTTTACGGAACCCTGCGCAAAGGATCGGTTGGAGCGCGGGCCATCGCTCGTCGGCCTGGTTTGGCTGAAGTGCGGACGCCTGTTTAGTTCGGGTGCGGATCGTCTCACGCGACGCTTGTGGCCGATGAGGTTGCACCGATTTACTTTTTTGCCCATGATATCTTTGAAATTTAGGCCCCGATGGCATGCCTCGCGTGTTTCTCGGGGTTCCGCAACGCGACGACGACTCCCTGCGTTCGTCCATTTGAAGTTTGGTGCTCGATTACGCCGACGATTAAGACACGCGGCTTGACCGTTGGCGCATTGGACGCCCCTTTTCCGGTCTGGGATGGGAGGGGCAACCCCATCTTGTTCTTGTTCTCGAGGATACTATGCCGACTTACGATGAGATCTACGGAAAAGTCCAAGCCACGTTGGTGGATGCCTTGGGCGTGGACGAGGAAGACGTGACCCGCGGGGCCACTCTTCAAGGAGATTTAGGTGCCGAGTCGATTGATTTTCTGGACATTGTCTTCCGCCTTGAGCGGAATTTCGGGATCAAAATCCCCAGAGGCGAGCTTTTTCCAGACAATCTCATGGCCGATCCGGAATGGGTGACCGACGGCAAGCTCACGCCTAAGGGCGTCGGAGAACTCAAGGCTCGCCTGCCGTTTGCCGATCTGTCAAAACTCGCGGATAATCCGGCTGTTGACCGCATTGGCGACCTTTACACGGTCGATATGCTCGTGCAATATGTTCAAAGCAAGCTCGCCGCATGAGCGTCGCTTGCGATCTCGCAAACATGAGTGTGCGGCTGTCTCCGATGGGGACGGCTCAGCCGAACGAGTAAGGTGTGGCGTTTTGGGGCTTCGGTCTCATCATGTCCATTCTTCGACTCGTCCGGGGCTTGCGAGAGACCTTTGGCTCTTTTGTCGGGTAATGCAGGCATGCGATGGATCTGGATCGATAAGTTTCTTGAGTTCCGGAGCGGGCAGTTCGCCCGGGCGATCAAAAACCTTACCTTGGCGGAAGAGCATTTACACGATCATTTTCCAGGATATCCCGTGATGCCGGCCTCGCTGATCATCGAGGGGTTGGCCCAGACGGGGGGCATCTTGGTCGGTGAGGCCGGCGGTTTCGCCGAAAAAGTCGTCTTGGCCAAGATTCCCCGCGCGGAATTTTACGGAGTGGCGTGCGCGGGTGACCAGCTCATCTATGAAGTCACGCTGACCGATCTGCGAAGCGAAGGCGCGGTGGTCGACGCCAAGGCATTCTTGGATGGCGAAGTGCTCGCGGAAGTGGAGATCGTGTTCGCCCACCTCGATAACTCACGCGCAAACCAAATCTTTGGGCCCAAGAATTTCGTGTTCACTCAGCAGTTGTTGGGCGTTCTCGACCTGGCGAAGGCCCAGCAGAGAGCGCGTGAGGCCGATGGCAGCTCGGAAGCGCTGCCCGGTCCGAACGGGCAGCCTCTCGAGGCGCCGACGGTGACTTGAAACCAGGGCGGCTCGCGGCCCCGGGGGCCTCAATCTCCGAGTTTGCCGGAACGGATATCCAGGATGTTCGGGAAAAATTTGCCTGATGGGTCAAGTTTATGCCGCCTCGATCGCTGTTGGAAGTCATAATAGGAAAGTGGTTCATCTGGATTGACTGCTCCCGCATTTGGCGATCTTCGCGACCTGCTACGCCGTTATCCGACGAGTGATTCATGCTTGGTTCCGAACGCCGCGTGGCGATAACCGGTCTCGGTTTGGTGACACCTCTGGGTCGCGGTCCAGCCTCGACGTGGGCTGCGATTTCCGAAGGCCGTGGGATGGTGCGCCCTCTTGAGGCGTTTAGGATCGCGGGGATTCCCAACGATGTCGGCGCGGAGATCTTAGACTTCGATCTCAAGAAATACTCCCTTCCCCGGTACTGGAACGCGTTGCGGAAAACCAAAAAGTATTTGGCCCGCGACATTCAGCTCGCCGTGGCGGCCGCGCAACTGGCCGTTGTGGATGCCGGCCTGGAAGATCGGGGTGTGGACCCGACCCGAATTGGCATCGATTTGGGGGCGGGCTTGATTTCGAGTGAACTCGACGAGCTAGCACCGGCGGTCGCACATGCGTGCGCGGCAGGCGATAAGTTTGATTTTCAGGTTTGGGGTCGCGAGTCAATCGAGATGATGGAGCCGATCTGGCTCTTGAAATACCTGCCCAACATGCTAGCATGCCATATCTCGATTTTGATGGATTGCCAGGGACCGAGCAACACGATCACCGAGGCGGATGCGTCGTCGAACCTGGCGATCGCCGAGGCGGCGCGGATCATTGCACGCGGACGTGCCGATGTGATGATCACCGGGGGAGCTGATTCCAAAATTCACCCCCTCAGTCTGGTCCGGATGGCTTTATTCGAGACCATGTCGCATTGGAAAGGCGATCCGAGTCAGGCTTGCCGCCCGTTTGATCGGCATCGCGACGGCTGGGTGCCCGGTGAGGGAGCTGGGATCGTCATCCTTGAAGAATGGTCGCACGCGCAAAATCGTGGAGCGCGATCCTGGGCGAGGTACTGGGAGCTGGCTCTGGCTGCGACGCCATGCCCGGGGGGGGCCTTGATCCCGACGGCGGCGGCACGGAAGTGGCCATCGCGGCGGCGCTCGAAGATGCCGAATTCGCGCCTTCCTCGGTCGGCCATATCAATGCTCACGGATCGGCTGGCAAAGTGTCCGACCTGGCTGAAGCGCGTGCCTTCCAGCGGATTTTCGGCTCACGCGGCGTGCCCGTCACCGCCTTGAAGGGGTACGTGGGCAACCTGGCATCCGGTTGTGGCGCCGTCGATATGATGGTGAGCTTGATCGGAGTGAATCGGGGGAAAATTCCGGCCATTCTCAACTGCGAAGAACTCGACCCGGAAATGAAGCTGGACGTTGTTCTCGGGTCGCCACGTCCGACGGAGAAACCGATCTTCGTGACGACGAACCTGACACCCAACGGCCAGGCAGCGGCCCTGGTGATTCGGGGCTGCCCAGAGTGAAACCTAGCCCAGAGTTCGCGCCGGCTCTGGCCCCACGGGCTATACGGGAGCGAGATGCGAGGAAAGGCTGTATGCGACGCGTTGTGGTAACAGGCATGGGAATGGTCACACCGCTGGGTCGTGACCTTGAATCGACCTGGTCGGCCCTGTTGGCCGGCAAAAGCGGCGTGGGTCCGATCTCGCTCTTCGACGCCCGCACTTTTCCGACCCGAATCGCCGCGGAAGTGCCTGATTTCCGCCTCGAGGCTTATATTGAAGATGCTGGTCGATGGACCGAGCACTCGCGGAATAGCAAGTTTGCCCTGGCGGCCGCGTCGATGGCGATGAAAGAGTCGGGTCTCCTGGACTGCAAGGCCGAGCTGAACCCGCGGCGTTTCGGCGTTTACCTGGGATCAGGCGAGGGGCAGCAAGACTTTCCCAGGTTCGTCAGCCTGCTCAACCGCTCGACGCATGATGGCCACGTCGATACGGCCGAGTTTACCCGGTTGGGCTCGCTCGAGTTGCATCCAGTACGTGAGGCCGAGCAAGAGCCTGGAACCCCGTCCGGTCACCTGGCGAGCGTGTACGGGGCTCGAGGGATCAACGCCAACTGCTTGACGGCGTGCGCCGCCAGTTCGCAGGCCATCGGCGAAGCCTTTGAGTTGATCCAACGCGGCAGTGCCGACGTAATCCTGTCCGGCGGCACGCACAGCATGATCCATCCCTTCGGCTTGACCGGTTTTATCCGTCTGACCGCGCTTTCCACTCGTAACGACGAGCCCCAGCGGGCCAGCCGCCCGTTCGATCGCGATCGAGACGGTTTTATCTTGGGCGAGGGGGCCGGGATGCTCGTCCTCGAGGATCTCCAGCATGCGAGGGACCGCGGCGCTCCTATCCACGGAGAGATCGTCGGATACGGCTCTACCGCCGATGCCTTTCGAATCACCGACAGCCACGATGAAGGGCGCGGCGCAATCGCCTGTCTGAAACAGGCCCTGGAAGGCGCACGCGTGGGTCCCCAAGACATTGACTACATCAATGCACACGGGACCAGCACGGCCGTCAACGATTCCATCGAAACGCTCGCGATCAAGCGAGCATTCGGCGAGGCGGCCTATTCCGTACCGATTTCGAGCACGAAGAGCATGATGGGCCACCTGATCGCGGCCGCAGGGAGCGTCGAGGCGATTGTTTGCCTTCTCACGATTCGAGATGGTATGCTTCCCCCAACCATCAATCTCGAAAATCCCGACCCCGACTGCGACCTCGATTACATCCCGGGAGAAGCCAGACGCAAAAAGGTCGATGTGGTTTTGTCAAACAGCTTTGGTTTTGGTGGTCAGAACATCACGCTTATCTTGAGACGCTTCCTTGATTGAGACACCATTGTCGCTGAATCGAGCCCCCACGGGCCGTCGCCGATTCACCGTTTTCGGGCGCAGTCCGGAAGTCGGCGGAGCGTCGCGGCCAGGAGTGCATCCATGATTGACCCATCTAGTTTTTATACCTACTTCGCGATCGCTTTCTTGGTTCCCGCGCTGCTGGCGGTGGGGGCCATTGTTTATTTGACCGTGAGATTCTCGCCGGTGATCGCTCGGATTTTTGAAACCCAGCCGCTCCTCATCCCGCCCAAGATCAAGCCGGTTGACCGGGGAGAAACGGTCGAGTTCACAGCCGAGGACGGCGTTCGTCTGCGTGGGACTTATCTGCCGTCGCGAACGCAAGACCCAGTGGGAGTTATTGTCTACTGCCACGAATATCTCAGCGATCGTTGGAGCTTTCATCCCTATCTGGATCAGTTGCGCGACCGGGGGTATAGCCTATTCACCTTCGACTTCCGCAATCATGGAACCAGCGATCGCGATCCCGAGTATATTCCGCTGCAATGGACGACCCAGCATGAGATTTACGATCTGCGTGCTGCACTGGCTTATCTGCGGACGCGGGACGATCATGATCCGGCGGGTTTTGGTCTATTCGGGGTAAGCCGGGGCGGAACGACGGCCCTGATCGCGGCCGCCGGCGAGCCCGACGTCTGGGGGGTCATCACGGACGGTGCGTTTCCGACTCAAGGAACGATGGTCAGTTACATGCTTCGGTGGGCGAAGATCTACGTGCCCAGCGAGTTTCTGCGCGGCTTGATACCCATGTGGCTCTTCGGTTTTCTGGCCTGGAGGGCCCGACGAGGGACAGAGCGGTCGCTGAACTGCTGCTTCCCGGGCGTCGAGGCGGCCGTTGCGCGGCTGGCGCCCAGGCCGTGGCTGATGATTCACGGCGAGCGCGACACCTACATTGGACCAGAGATCGCGCGCGGTCTCTTCGATCACGGCAAGGCCCCCAAGGAATTCTGGCTGGTGCCAAGGGCTAAGCATAACCGCTGTCGTGAAACGGCCCCGGACGTCTACGATGCGAAGGTCCTGAATTTTCTGGAACGATACGCACCGCGTCGCCCGTTGTCCGCGCCCAGCGAGATTGCCTCGAGGCACAGGCGGATTATCAACGATTTCACTCATTCGCTGGCCACTTCTTCGTTGTCGAGGGAAGTGGCGGCACCCATCTCGGGCTGACACAGAGACACGGGGCGACGGCTGGCCATGCGCAAAATGCTCACGCGGATCATTGGTGCGCCCGTCGTCAGGCGAGCGAGGCGATTGGCGCAGACGTTTCTCGACCAAACTCGGGTTGCCGGCGATGTTCAACGAGAGCTGCTTCTGTCCCGCTTGGCGCGGGACGCCGACAGCCAGTTCGGTCGAGACCATTTCTTGCACGAGGTCCGCACCCCCGCCGATTTCCGTAAGCGCGTGCCGATCGGCGGCTACGATCGCCACGAGCCGTACATCGAACGGGTGCGCCAAGGCGACACGAATGCCCTGTTCGGTCGGGGCACGAAAGTCCTCATGTTCGCGATGACCTCGGGCACGACCAACCGCCCGAAAACCATTCCGGTCACGACGCAGGCGCTCGACGATTATCGCGCGGGTTGGACCATCTGGGGCATACTGGCATTCGACTCGCATCGCGAGATGATCTGCGACGGCCTCAAGCCGATCCTTCAGGTGGGAGGCGACTGGCAAGAAAGTTTCACGACGGCGGGCATTCCCTGCGGCGCGATCACGGGGCTGACCGCCCACATGCAAAGCCGGCTAGTTCGCACCAAGTACTGCATGCCCGCGGCCGCCTCGCGGATCAAGGATATCGAGTCGAAGTACTATGTTGGCCTTCGGTTTTCGATCTACCGCGACCTGGGGACGATCATCGCGGCCAATCCCAGCACGGTCCTGGCCATGGCCCGCCTGGGCGATCGCGAGAAAGCGGTTTTGATCCGCGACCTCGCCGATGGCACGATCGACGCACGCTGGGAGATTCCCACGGAAATCAGGCGGGAGCTAACCCGCAAAGCTCGCCGCCGCCGCCGAGACGCCGCGCACGGCTGGATCGGATCGTCAATGAATCCGGCCGACTGCTCCCGAAAGATTACTGGCCGAACCTCCAGTTCCTTTCGAACTGGACGGGAGGGACGATGCGGGCTTATCTCCGCGGTTACCCCGAGTTCTTCGGCCAGACGCCCGTGCGCGATGTGGGGCTGATTGCCTCGGAGGGAAGGATGACGATTCCGATAGAGGATGGCACCACCGCCGGCGTTCTCGATGTGGGCCATCACTACTTCGAATTCATCCCCGAAGAGCAAGGGGACCTCGCCCAGCCCGACACGGTGGAATCGACAGACCTGATCGAGGGGAGAAATTATTTCATCGTGCTCACGACGGCCGGGGGCTTGTATCGTTATAACATTCACGACCTTGTCCGTTGTGTGGGATTTTATGGAAAAGCCCCCCTGATCGAGTTCCTCAACAAGGGGGCGCATTACTCAAGTCTGACCGGGGAAAAGCTTTCCGAACACCAAGTGATTGCCGCCGTCGAGGCCGCCCAGCGCGCGACTTGTGTACATTTGAGATCTTATCTGCTTACGCCGACGTGGGATAGCCCTCCTTACTACTCACTCTTGATCGAAGAAGACGATATCCCGGCATCCGCAGTCGACGAGCGGCTCGCGAGTGCCGTCGAGCACGAACTGCGACTGCAAAACGTCGAGTATGTCAGCAAGCGTGATAGCCTTCGGTTAGGGCCCGTCCGCATTTTGCGGGTCGCCGCCGGATCATGGGTTGATTTTCAGAAACGGCGACTGGTCCGCAGCGGCGGGACGGTCGAACAGTATAAGCAGCCACACCTCGTACCCGACCTGGATGTGATCGACACCTTTCGCCCCCTTCAGAGTGTGGTTTGACTGCGAGTTTCCCGTTGTCCCGCTCTCGGAAATGTGATACACCCCAACCACAGATTCCGTTTGTGACAAGATTTGACGATGAGGTTGTCTGGGCAAAAACATAGCCTGGCCCGAGAGCGGAGATTGGCTTGACCAGCGGCTCCATGGAAGGGAGCGGTGACGATGATCACGGAGAAAGATTGCCCACGTTGGCTGGCGCGAGTCATGGCGTCGTGCTTGGGTGTCTTCCTGGCTCTTGTGCAGGCCGGTTGCTCAGGTATTAGCGGTTTCCGGTCGGTCGGGACCGAGCGACCGTCGTTGCTTGACTTCTGGGAACGTCCGGCGGGCTCGCCGTCTCCCGAAGACGACTTGTATGCGATGAGCATGCGGGAAGGCCAGATGCGAGCCGCGGAACTTGCCAAGCGGAACGATAAATCGTCGCGGGGCGCGGCGGGCGATCCAGCGAGCGGCGGCGACAAAGTCGCCGATGCATCCACGCCCGCGCACGGCCGCCAGCAAAATGGTGCCGAGAGTTCCGTGGACGCCGACGACACGACGATCCGAGTCTCGTTAGGGCGTCCCGAGCCGCTGCCAGATGTGGCGCTTGCCTTGGCGTCGGCCGGACGAGGAGCGAGCACGGGGACGGGCTCGACGCAGTGGAAGGCGGACAATGAAGTGCCGTCCGACAGCCTTGTCGCTGACCTATCTGGACCGGCGAAACATCCAGGGCTTGGTAAGACCGAGCCCGTTGGCGTAGCAAAGCGGCAACAGTCTTCCCATCAGGACGGGTGGAAAGATATCCTAACACGGGCCGAGTCCAAGCTTTACGCCTTACAGACGTATCAAATGCGGGTCTCTCGGCTCGAGCGGGTTAACGGCCAGCTTCAGCCGCAGGAAGATATTCTGCTCTCGATCCGCCGCCAACCGAAGGCCGTTCGCCTGGAATGGACGAGCGGTCCCAGTAAGGGCCGTGAGGTCATCTACTCGAGTGCCCGCGACCCGCGGATGATTTTTGTTCATATGGCTTCGACCGCGATACCGCTCCCCGTGATGAAGTTCCCCGTGGACAGTCCGCTGGTGATGAGGAACAGCCGCCACGCGATCACCGAGGCGGGCCTGGACACGATTCTCGAAAATCTTCGTAAGGCTGAAGGCGGCGCCGCCGAGCCCCGGTCGACCGGGGGCAAACTCAGTTACCGTGGGACTGAGAAGCCAGCCGGTGTCGAGCGAACGTGCCACCATTTTGTGCGCACAGACGGCCTCTGGAGAGACGTGGGACGTTTATCTCGATGAGCGCTCGCTGCTGCCGTCGGTGGTTCTCGGTCGAGATTCCGGCGGTGCGCTCATCGAGCGCTATGTCTATGACGAGATCCGTGAAAACCCCCCTGAACTCGCCGCGGTCGCCTCCTTCGAACCCGATCAACGCTGGAGCGAATCGAAGGGGCTATTGAGTCGGCTCGCCCGCGCCACCGCTGACACGAACCCGACAAGCCCCGCCTCGACGACACGCTGACTGCCATAATGACGTACATGCATGCCCGATTTTCTCGTTGCGACCGTTTCATTCGCTCTGAATCGCAAAAATCGTAACCATAGATCTTGTCAAAAGTTTGAGCCATGGGTTGAGATAGATAGTCCACGCGTGTTGCTAATGGCGCGAAAGAGTGCATACTCGCGCCGTAAAGCCCCTCTATCCACGACCGCTTCGGTTGACTGTGAGCGTCTTCCATGACCTCGGGCCGGCCATACTCGATACTCATCACCGACGATGACCCGGCCGCTCGGGAAACTCTGCGTGAAATCTTCGCGCCGCGGGGATACCACACGCTAATGGCCGAAAGCGGTGAAGAAGCGATTGATCTTGTGCGCAGACCACGAAGTGCATCTCGCTCTGATGGATATGCATTTGCCCCGGTTGACCGGGCTTGAGACAATGGCGATCGTGCGTCAGATCAAGGGAGTGTTTCCCGCGATTTTAATCACGGCAGACCAAGATGACAACTTGATGAGGCGGGCCCTTTCTGAACACGCATTTTGCGTGTTGGCCAAGCCTGTCAGCAAGGATGTCGTGATTTATGTGGTACACAAGGCGACTTGAGAAATATTACAACTGATTTCGGCACCGTTCTCACGTGCTTTTCCCGTCGGCGCCGCTTCTCAGGGTTACTGGTCGAACTTGTAATAGTCGCGTTCTCGACATGCGCTGCGCTCGCTCACGATATACCGAATCAGCGTGTGGATCGGTCGATCCAGGTAACCCTTAGTCCAGGACGGTTGACGATCGACTACGAGGTCAGCCTGTCGGAGCTGACCCTGACCCAGGATCTGCTCGCGCTGACGGGCAAGTTGCCGGGAGGCGATCGCTCGTCGTGGCTGACACAATATGCCCAAGTAACGGGCCCTCTCGACGCGAAGGGTATTTTCGTCGCGACCGATGGTCAACCGATAGAGCTCAGCCTGCGGAGCTATGATCTCGTCGTCGAAGAACACCCACGTTATACGTTTCACTTCGAATCGGCTATCCCCAACCAAGGTAAACTGTCGGTCCGCGATCGCAACTATGCTTTAAGCGAAGGGACCAGCCGGCTGGCCGTACGCGGTCGGCAAGGTGTGACCGTCGTTGGCGACGAACTACCGGGGGGCGTGGAGCAGATCTCGATTCGGCCCGTCTGGCAGTTGAGCGACGCTGAAGAACGCCGAACGAGGCAAGTCGAGGTGCGTTTCGCGAGAACGAAGCAGGCGAACTTGGGTGTGCGAGGAGAGGGAAATCTTCGGGACGAGCGACTCGGTCAATCACAAGCAATTGAAGAGAATGATACCCCACGATCGGGCCGCGCGCTTCGGATGCCAAGCACCCGTTTCGTACGATCCGGTTGTCGGAGTTGCTGGATGACACCCTGAACCGATCGTGGCTCTTTCTTGGCCTGCTCGCCTTGGCGCTCGGGGCGGCTCATGCAATCCAGCCGGGCCACGGCAAGACCCTGGTTACCGCCGCGGCGCTCGGTCCGCGGGCTCGGCTTTATCAGCCGGTGCTTCTGGGGTTGGCGACAACGGCGACGCATATGGCAAGCGTGTTGCTCATCGCCCTGGCCCTGTGGCTTACGGAGGCGACGCAGGTGGAAACGGTGAACAGAGGTTTGACCCGGGTCGCCGGGTTCGTGATCGCCGCGGCTGGTCTGTGGCGAATCGGGCGCTACTGTGGCGGCTATGACGAGCACGAGGCCGTTGGACATTCCAGTGAGGGGATGAGCGACCTCGAGGTGCTGGGCCTGGGAATAGCCGGCGGACTGGTTCCGTGCTGGGACGCGGTTGGCCTGGTCGTGCTGGCCGCGGCCCTGGGCCGCGTCGGGGACGGCGTCGGCTTGGTGCTAGCGTTTAGCGCGGGCATGGCCTGCGTTCTGGTCGTTGTCGGCTGCCTGGCATGGAAGTTTAAGTCGTACACCGTCGGTCTGAACAGCTCGCAAAAATGGCAGCGGCGGTTGTCACTGGCGTGCGGTCTTATTCTCTCGCTGCTCGGGCTCTGGCTGTTCTTGTGACACGATCGCGCCACGGCCCGACCGAACCACCGGGGGCGCGGCGAGAGTCGCGCTCTACACAGGTCCGATGCAAGAATTATTCGCGGCGTGGTTTCCAGCCGGCGCCACGATGGCCGCGGTGAATGCACGCCGGCAGGCACGAGGCCAGTAACCCCGGCGTCGCAATGCCAGCGGCAAACGGATTCAACGACGGCCGTTGTCAGCATGCCAAAACACCGGCTCCACCGCGGCGATCGGCACTGCCTTTTTCGAGAGCCGTATCACCGACTTTTTCGTAACCAAGCCCGCGAAGAACCTCCAAAACCTCGCTCCACGTGGGAAACATCCGGCCGCTTTTCTGTTTGTATTGTTTCATCGCAAGCATGAATTCGACCTCCGCGTAGGTGTACTCGCGTTCGCTTGTTGTGGGGTCGACGAATCGGCGCCGACCGCTCTTTTGGCGGGCATTCGCCGCCCGCGTGGCTTGTTCGGTCGCGCGACGATTGGTCCATGCGACTCGACTGGTCCGCGGGTTCATTGAGCGGATCACTCAGGGGGTTTCGGCCAGATTCTTTGCTCATGCTTCTCAGGCTCCCAAGACAGTCTGCCGGCCTCACGACAAGGGCTGTGGTGTCCGTCAGAGACCGGCATGATATCTCCGCTGATTCTTCGGCACACCAGTGGCTTATTAAAGAAACCGCTACTGATAAGAACCTACGCGATCGCGCTGACCAAGGAGGTGTGTCACACTCAAAAAATTTCTCGTCAACTTTCCGCGCCAGCACGTGGTAGGCGACGATGTGTCTGATTACATAGAATACAAAACAGGCCGGTATATCGGGTTCGCGCGGCGTCATCCGGGATCGATATCTTTTCAGTTCCACTCCCGCCACGGCGAGGTTCGAATCTCTATGCCCGATCTTGATGCCCAAACGGTGGTCGATCAGGTGGTCATGCTCGGTTTGGTCTCGCGAGCAGGTTCGCGAAGCGAAGACCGATGCCAGCGATGGGTCGCCGGAGACGACGTTGCGAATGCTGTTGCGCAAGGGAGCACTCACGAGCTGGCAAATTGACCGGCTCAAGAAAGGGGACGTCAGCGGGTTTTTCTACAGTGATTCCAAGGTGTTGTTCCACTTGGCGGAGGGGACTTTCGCTCGGGTTTACCGCGGGGAACATACCGCGACCAGGGCCTCCCTGGCGATCAAGGTCCTCCGTCAGCGGTTCGCGGGGATCAGCGAGGCGGTCGAGCGCTTTCACAAGGAGGCCGAGGCTGGAATTCGCCTACGTCATCCCAACATCGTGCAGATTATCGACGTGGGACAGCAGGATCATCGCCATTTCATGACTATGGAGTATGTCGAGGGAATGAACCTCCGCGATTTCATGAGGCTACGCAGCCAAATCCCGACGGCGCAGGCGGTGCCGCTCATGCTGGGAATGTCGCGAGGACTCCAATATTCGCTCGAGCGGGGGGTAACGCACCGCGACATCAAAGGGACCAATATCCTGATATCCAACTCGGGAGTCGCCAAACTCGTGGATTTTGGCCTGGCGACCATTCAGAGCGATGACACCAAGCCGGGCGTCAAGAGCCTGCGCACGGTTGATTACTCGGCACTCGAACGCGTCTGCAAGAGCCCCAAGGGAGACCCCCGGTCCGATATTTACTTCCTGGGCTGTGTCTTCTACCAGATGGTGACGGGTCAATTGCCGATGGAAGAATCAGAAAGCAAGGACATGCTCCGCAAGATGCTCAAACGCTCATTCGGAGCGATCAAGCCGATCAAAGACCATCGCTACGCTCCTGAAGAGGAACTCGGCCGGATCATCGAGAAGATGATGAAGATCGACTTGAAGGCCCGATATCAAAAAATGGACGACGTGGTCGCGGACCTCGAGCATTTTGAAGCCACGATTAAGTCGCCAGGCGCCACACCGCGGAAAACTCGCGATACCGACCAGGATGTGGACTTGTCCGATATAATCTTCGCTCCCGGCCCAGGTTCCGAATCGCCCGCCACGGTACCCGAGCCGCCCGAATCGCTCCCGCCCTTGGAGATCAAGGCCGCGATTGTCAAGACCGTCCTGTGCGTCGAAGCACAGTCTGAAATCCAGGACGCTCTCCGCAAGGCACTCACGAGTCGCGGTTATCGGGCCCTCGTGGTCTCTGATGCCGAGACAGCCGCCGAGCGTTTCCGCGAGTCACCCGTCGACGCCGTGATTTTCGATGCCGACGGCCAAGGGACTCAATCGATCGAGGCCTTTCTTGACATGCACGAAACAGCCCATGCCGAGGGCCACAAGCTACTCGCATTGGTTTTGCTCGGGCTCAGACAGGGCTCACTCAGGGAGCAGCTTCCCTCCGACGACCAGTTGATCGTTCTGTCCAAGCCGATCAAGATGAAGCAGGTCCAGGACGCACTCGCGGAGCTCTTGCCCGCGGCCTCATAAGCGGTCGCGCAACCGAAAGGTTCCCCGTGCCATGTCCATCGTCGGGCCGTTCATGTGCTCGCTGCTGATGTTGGCCTGCATTGACGACCCACATAGACCAATTTCGGCGGAAGCCAGGGCCGTCGCGTTCCTGAGCAATGAGGTTGCACGCTGGTCGCGTGAGAACCGTTGCTACTCTTGTCACAATAACGGAGATGCGGCGCGGGCACTCTATCAAGCGTCACGAGCTGGTTTCCTTGTGCCGCCAGACGCGCTGGCGGAAACCACTCGCTGGCTTGTCCGGCCGGCGGATTGGGAGCATAACGGCGGTGAAGGGCCATTCAACGACAAGCGGCTGGCCCGCGTGGTTTTCGCGACGACCCTGGACACCGCGGTCACGAGTGGGTGGATTAAAGATCGCGCAGTCCTGGTGCGACCTGCCGGGGTTTTGGCGCTCGATCAGGCCGCCGACGGGTCCTGGCCGCTCGAGGGAGAAGATGCCACGGGCTCGCCGGCGGGCTACGGCCGCTCGCTGGCGACATTGCTGGCACGGGGCTTTCTGTCTTCGGCCGATGCGGCGCGGTTTCGCACCGTCATCGACCGCGCCGACGGCTGGCTCTCGCGTCAGGAAATCTCAAGCATCACCGACGCCTCAGTCTGCCTAATGGCTAACGCGAAGCCGTCGGCGCCGATTCGTAGCGATCGGTGTTTACGCAGCCTCGAACTGCTGCGCTGGGCCAGAGTGAAGACGGCGGCTGGGGGCCACGGGTCAAATCGGCTGCCGAGCCATTTGATACGGCACTCGCTCTCTTGGCACTGGTGAAATTCGACCAGTCAGCGGACGTTCTCGCCATGATCGCGCGGAAGGGCGTTCTTGATCGCCGCCCAACAACCCGATGGAAGCTGGATCGAGACCACAAGGCCGCCTGGCAACGTCAGCTATGCCCAGCGAATTTCGACCACCGGCTGGGCCACTCTCGCCCTGTTGGCAACGCGCGAGCCGTCAGTGCGCGTCCGGCCCAGTCCGAAACGGTAACTCGACCATCTTGGCCGTCACGCGAGTTGAGATTGGCCCGGCCGCGTCCACTTCAAAAGGCCGGGCGACACTATTCCCCGATAGGTCTTCCAACTCGGTTCCAACGATCACACGATACCGACCTCCCTGCCAGGGGCTCATCGGCGCGAATCGCCAGGTTGTCTCCGCCGCGCCCAGCGAGACCTTTCCCGATACGACTTTCGCGTCGGCGTTTTCTACCCATACCAAGCGCTCCAGAAGAGCACTGTCCAAAGGCTCATGAAATTGAACGACCAGGGGATCGCGCGAGCCGGGAATGGGCGGACGGACAATCCAAGTTTTCGGGTCTGGCGACGATTCATCCGCTGGTCCGACTCGAAAAGTCTTGCAATACCCGGATTTGAGCAAATTCCCCGACGCATCACTCCATTGACGATCAATAACCAAAGAATAGGTTTTGCCGCCTGTCAGGATTGGCCCGACTTCCTCGCGTGGCCTGAGCCCGCGCTTGATTCGGCCGGGATCGAGAACCAGCGTGAAGCGAGTGCCGTCGGGAGACCAGAGCTCTTCATCCAGCTCGAGGAACGGCCGGTCCACGATCTTCCCCGTTGCCGTGTCGCGCAACGTGATCCGCTGATACGCTTCCCCACGGCTCATCGGAGCTGAAAAGAAGATGTAAAAATGAAGAAGATTCTCCGGCAAAAAGTCGCTCGACGGATTGATTTTAACGACTTGCGTAGAGGCTTGTCGTGGTTTCGCGGGGGGCGAATACTCGGCGATCAGTCTCGCCTGTGACCGAGGTTGACTTACGGCATAGACTTCCGACCTAGCGAGTGTCTGAACGACTTCATGGAGCCGGACCGGGTCGAACTGTGCCTGGTCGCGCATGCCCGGCTCAAGCGAGAAGCGTGGCTCGAACCGGATGATGTCGCCCGTCACCCGGTACGAACCCCACAGGGGAAGTTGCTCGGATATCGGGCCTTTGGCGAGTGGAACGACGCGGACAACAAAAAATGAGGCCCAGTGGTCAATCGTAAGCTGGGACCGTGCGAGCGCCGTGTAAATCGGCGGGATCGGCGTCCAGGACCTCAACGGTCGCTCTTGCCGGACGACCAGCCTGCCCCGCCATGAGAGGCGAGGGCCGATCGCCGGCCGGTCATCGTTTCCGCCAGCCGCCTTTGCGGCGGTTGGCTGTGCACCCTGACAGGCCGGGGCCAATCCCGCAACGGAGAGATTCGCCCCGGCTGTCACAAGGATCAGAACGTGCAACCATCGATCGAAGATCACGGCAATTCGATCGTTTTTAGGTCCAGCGTGCCATTGCGATTTTCTTGCGCGAGCACGACGGCATGGCTGTCGTCGAGCTTATCCATCTGGACCGCCCCTTTGATGGCGGTGATCTTCTCGTACCCGATCCCCTTGGTACCGTTGCCTCGCACGGGTTGGGTGATACGCTCGGCTGAGCCGGCTCCCTCCGTGGGGATCTTCATGACGCCCCGGCTGCTGTTGGTCATGAGCAGATAATCCTTGCCATCCTTCTGGTAGACAATCATGTCAAGGGGGCGGTTACGATTGCCGAGTTCGGCGATGGTCGTGCCCTTGACATCGGCGCCCGCTTTGAGGTCGGCGACCGGCAGCTTCACCAGCGGGGTGCACGTGTAGGCCGCGAGCATATAGGGCTCGTCTTGAATGCGGTAGGTGACGAACGTGCGAATCGGCGACTTCGTTTCGAATCGGCCATGCGCCCCGTGATAGATCTCGATCGCCGCGGCATCGAACCCTTCCGTGCTGAACGGGAACGGAATCGCGATCAACCGCGAGGAAAACTCTTCGTTGGAAAGCCCGGCGACGAACACGCGGCCATCAGCATAGGCGATGTCGGTGATCGACTCGGCCCGCTGTCGGTTGTCGGGCCCGGGAACATTGGGCAGCTCGGTCTTGGCGAACAAGACATTTTCGAGCGTGATGTCTTCAATTTTTCTATCCGAATGAACACGCACCAACACCGGCGCGGCGTCGGGCCCACGGCCACGCGAAATGGATACATACACGTTCTTCGACACCGGATTGACTGCCAGGTCGTTGATCGCGATCTGCTTGGGATCGGTCCCTAGCACGGCCGCGATTTTTCCCACAAAGTCGTCGACCTGTACCGCATGCCTTGCGGAAGCCTGGGCCCGGTCGGCCGTGTCGATCGCGAAAACGGCCGCTCCGCGGGCATCCCCCACGAAGAGGATTCCGTCAGGACCAAAAGCCAATGCGCCGGCCGACTTCAAGTCGGGCGTTCCTTTTTTCAGGCTCGCCGTCGGCTCGGCCCCCAGGGCCAACACGGACGTCGAGCAAATACCCAACAATGCGATCGCTAGGTTGCGAAATCGGAATAGCGGCATTTTTGGTTCTCCTTTGTTGTTGAACACCCACCGGTCTCCACCATTGCCTCAATCATTTCTCGTCGGAAATCGCATTATCGCCGCGCAGCCGATGGAATCCAACGGTTCTCTTGGGAATCTTTCGCCCGATTCTCCCGGATTCTCGTCAAACGAAACTCCGGGACTTTCTCGGAGACGCCTCCGGGGCCGCATTTCAAGACGCCCAGAGCCGTGGTCCGCTACGCGCGGACGTCGACGCCATTTTCACAGAGAAATTCCAGGCAACGTCTCGGAATATGGCAATGGAGGCGGACCCGGTCGGCGTCGTAGGTCCGGTCGTGAATCTGGGTGTGCTGCGCCAGATACGCCAGAATCCGTCCGTTACCGACCCCGATTTCGACCTCGGCCTGGAGGGCACGTTCCCCGAGGGCGTCGCGAACCGCGGATTCAAGCAGATCAAGCCCCTGACGCCGGGCCGCGCTAACGGCGACCGACTCGCTATGGTGTGCCTTGAGGACGTCGAGATACGAACGGTCCGGAACTTTGTCGGCTTTGTTGAGTACCAACAGCGTGGGATGGTTTTCGAGACCGAGCTCAGCGAGGACTGTTTTGACAGCCTGGATCTGCCTCTCCGCTTCCGGACTTGAGGCATCCACGACGTGTAGCAGCAAGTCGGCCTGGCGGGCTTCCTCGAGCGTCGCCTTGAACGACGCCACCAGCGCGGGGGGCAAGTCACGGATGAAGCCGACGGTATCAGACAAAAGCACATTCCCCCCGCCGCTAAACTTCCAGCACCGCGTGCGCGTATCGAGTGTCGCGAAAAGTTTGTCTTCGACCAGTACTCCGGCCGCGGTAAGCGCGTTCATCAGCGTGCTCTTGCCGGCGTTGGTGTAGCCGACGAGTGACACCGTGGGCATATCGCCTCGGCTGGCGACCTCTCGTTCTTTGCGTGCTTGGATCTTGCCGAGCTTCGCTTTGAGCTCCTGGATGCGGTGCCCGACCAAGCGGCGGTCTTCCTCGAGCTGCTTTTCGCCAGGCCCGCGCACTCCGATGCCCCCCTTGTAGCGGGAAAGGTGGGTCCACATTCGCTTCAGCCGTGGCATGGCGTATTCCAGTTGCGCCAGCTCGACTTGGAGGTGGGCCTCGTGCGTTTGCGCATGCGTCGCGAAGATATCCAGGATGACCTCAGTCCGATCAACGACCTTGACACCGAGGCTCTTCTCGAGATTGCGAGTCTGGGCGGGACCGAGGTCGTTGTCGAAGAGAACCACGTCGGCCTCCTGAGCCTCGACCGCCGCCTTGAGCTCGTCAACCTTGCCTGAGCCGATATAGGTCGCGATGTCGATCTGTTGTCGCCTTTGCAGCATGCTGCCGACAATGAGAAGGCCAGCAGTCTTGGCCAGGCCCCGCAGCTCGTCCAGGGGGTCGTCGGGCGTCACGTCACGATGGGGAAGACTAACCCCGACCAGAATGGCTCGTTCTTGCCGCCCGGAACGCTCGATGCGATTTGTATCAATCAAAGGGTGATATGACCTCGCTTCCATGACCGACCGTGTTGAAAACTCGACCACCGCGCCATCGCCAAAGTTTACGCCGCCGCTAAATCCGCGTCAACGAACAATCGTTACGCATGCCTATTTTGAGCCATCGTGACCTTGCTCGGATTGGACACGGCAGCCGGGCCCCGGGTTCGAGGTATTCACCGCGGAGGTTCATACCAAGACCTTGCGAGGTTGAATCCAGCCGTGAGCGAGATCGAGCTCTCCCAGGGCAATCAACTTCCCCGCGGAATCGACCAGCGCCAATTGGCCCGAAGCGTGGTCCCATTCACCCGGCAGGTCTCGTGTCGCAAGCCGTTTCCCCTGGACCACCGCCTCGACTTGACCGGCACCAAGGGCCAGCCGTGGCAAGTGAGGAACAGCATCCACCGCGGGGCGGAGCTGGTCAAGGATCGACTCAGCCGTGAGCGCCACCACATCGACGGCCTGGTCGAGCGTGAACGGGCCGATTCGGGTTCGGCTCAATGCCTGGACAAGCCCTCCGCAACCGAGCGCTTCACCAATGTCGCGGGCGATCGATCGGATGTAGGTCCCGCCGCCGCAATCGATCCCGAGCTCGAGATGGGGCCACGCGTAGTCGATCACGGCGATCTGGTCGATTCGCACGGTGCGCGGCGTCATCTCGAGCGTCTGCCCCGCACGCGCCAAGTCGTAAGCTCGCTTGCCCTGAATCTTCTTGGCCGAATACGCCGGCGGCGTCTGGCTCACCATGCCCGACAGGGGAAGAACGGCCTGCTCGATTTCGCCCAACGATGGAATTCTCGGTGACGCCTGAACCTCGATCCGCCCATCCGCATCGAGTGTGTCGCTTCGCGCCCTAAACGGATCAGCGTGCGATAGGCCTTCGGCAGGCTTTGCACGTTCTCGACCAACCGCGTGGCCGGGCCGACGCACACAATCAGGACCCCGGTCGCCAAGGGATCGAGCGTGCCGGCATGCCCGACCTTGGAACGCGGGATCAAGCGGGCGACCCGGTCCACTATTTTGCGCGAACTGATGCCATCCGGCTTGTTAAGAACAAGGATTCCGCTGTTCGAGGGCCCCCTCAGATTTCCCGCTATTTCGCTGCTGGCCACCGCGTGTCTCCAATCGCCCTTGGGCGAACGTATTCTGTTTCGCAGTCACCGTTTATCTCTAACGCTTGACGCCACCATCGCCTTTTCCTACCGTAGAGCGGACGTCCCGACCGATCGAAGCAAACCACGAGGTCGATTCCGCTTCATTCTATTTCGTTATCGAGTACCGCGATGCCGATTCTGCCTGCCGAGCCCGATTGCAATCCGCCGAACTTGTGGGATGATCCGTCGATCCATTCGTCCAATGGAGAGGTGGTCTGGTGGTGCCTGCATACCAAGCCGCGACAAGAAAAGGCGGTGGCACGTGACCTGAGAATGCAAGGGGCCGTCTACTATCTTCCCCAGGTGCTAAGGGAAACCCGCACGCCGAAAGGCCGAAAAATCCAATCGGTTGTTCCGCTTTTCATGAGCTATATCTTCCTGAAGGGGGATCTCAACGCCCGCCTGGCTGCCTTGCGTGCTCATCGTCTGGTCAACGTACTTGAGGTGGTTGATCAGCAAACACTGGCACGCGACCTCCGCCAAATTCACACCATGCTGAGTTCGGGCCTGCCGGTCACCACGGAAGAAACGCCGCCGGTCGGTGCCACCGTCCGGATCACGACCGGGCCCCTGACCGGCATGGTCGGTAAGGTGATCCGCCGAGGGAAGCGGGATCAATTCGTGGCCATGGTGCACTTTCTCGGCCGCGGCGCGATGGTTGACTTGCAAGACTGGCAGGTGGAACGGGTCGCCGAATGACCAGGCGCGAAATGTTGACACTCCTCGCCGTACGCCACCTCGGGCCGCCGCCGAAGCCCTGATCAAATGGCGCTTTTTGGCGCTTTTTCGGAGGCTCCCACTGCCGATCTCCTTGGCCAAACAAGAATTAGGTCATGGGCCCACAACGATCGCGCCATCGGCCGTCTCAGGTGCCATGTTGACTTGACAGGAGTAGAGACGGTTCGCGCGCGATGGCTCGATTCCATCGTGCCTCCGTTTGGCCCCACTCACGGTTCTCAGCCCGGGGCTCAGGCTGGCCGGCACCCTGAATCGACAGGGAAAAAATGGCGGAGAATGGCGCTTTTTTCGAAGGCCAAAAGCGCCATTTTTCGGTCACTGGAGCTAAGGCCCCTAAACACAAGCCATTGATTTAACAGCTCTTATGTCAGCCGCCTTTCTTGGCGCTAGAGGGCGAGAAAAGTGTCGGGCGCCATTTTCGGGCGAGGATCAACCGGCCTCAAGCCGGCCAGTGACCGGCATCAACCCCGCTCAAAGGTCGCTGATTATTCCGACAACCCCACGGCTGCCCGAACATCAGCGACAAGAAGCTCGGCGCATGGCCTCCCCACGTTCTCTATATTATATATGCTGTGCAGATTTTGTCAAATTCTGGGTGCGGTTGGGCGGGTAAAATCCGAACGGAACACCTGACTCGAATGTCGCTTAAGATATTTGCCCAAAATTTTTGTCCGGAGTGCTCGGACACACTGGAAACAGGACATGGCGACCTGCTGCGAAGGGTCAAATGCGGACCGACGCCGGGGGACAGGCTCTGTCCGCCCGGGGGGCAGGGTCGGTCCATCTCCTCTCCACCAGAACGCGCCGGGTCATGACTGTCGTTTTCGGACACTCGTCGCCGAACACCACCTGGGGCGCGGCACCGAAGCCATATTAACCCGAAGCGCCAGCGAGGGTTGCCGCGAGTCGCTCGCGTCGGCGCAATGCGTCTCCTTGCTGGCGCGTCGGGTTGGTATCGCCGATGGCGCAGCTACGGGGATCGGTCCGCTTGTCCTCGCTTCCCGCCCGGTGGGGTTCGGCTAGGAGGTCTCGCCACATGTCGTTTCGCTTGGCCGACGGAAGCCTGACAGGAGCAACCACGGCCTGGCGAGTCATAGACGGGCTCGAATGACTTTGTCACCGTCGCCGCCAGGCTGGTCCGCGTGCGCTGAGGGTCCGCGTCAGGCAGACCGTAAAACAAAAACACAGTTTGACCTATTTTTCAGGGCTGGCCGCGCGACCGTATACGAACTGGCCTGTCGGAGGTCGTCTCGACGGCGGCGAGCGGGGTCCCTTCGCCCATTCCCGGGGTGATTCGCTCACCTCGATCAATTCGCCGTGGTCTCCCAATGATGAATAAAGTGAACGCGCTTGACTTCCGCACGCGAGGCCTATCAAGATGGGCGATGCTGATGGGTTTCATGGTCGATGACGTTCACGGGCGAGGGAGCATGGACATGTCTTGGAGCAGCCTGGGTCTACAGCAACTGAAAAGGCAGTGCGTTCTCGCTTTTGCGTTAGTCGTGTGGCTCCAAGCCGCGGAGGCGCGGGCCGACCTCATCGCGACCTTGTTCACCGCGTCGACGGACTACACGGGCGGGCTGCCAAACGCTGACGGCTCCTACGGTTACAGCTACCCCAACGACCCCGTCAATCAGAATCCCAATCTCCCGGCGATCTCACCCGGCGCCACGCTTTCGCCCGCCTCCACCGGCTTTGACGGCAACTTTGCCGGACCACTGCCGGATGGGTCCACCTATGGCCCGTTCGGATTCAACGGCAATGCCGGCGGCAGCACGGGCTGGGTCACCACGTCCTTTACCATCCCAACCACGGGGAGCTTCCAACTGGTCTGGGAGGTAGCTAACGTGATCAACTGTGCCGGCAGCGACGCCCTCGCCACCGACAATATCCAGCTTAATGGGACGGAACTCACTCAATTCCAGCCGGGCGGTACCTTGCCAGCCGGTTACACGGGGCTCGGGTCCTATGGCACCTCGGGGGCTGTGCCCGATTTGTCACCCAGTGGGGGAGATCCGGGCTTCGCCTGGATGGACGTGTCGCCCACAGCATCGACGGGCATCGCGCCCATCTTCGACACGGTCGATGGTTACTCCGCCTCGCGCCTCTACTCCGCGACGTTCACGGCCAATGCCGGCGATGTCCTCTCCTTGGATGTGGCCTTCCTGACCAACGACGGCTCACCCTATGCCGACTACGGAATCGTCGCCCTGGAATCAGTCCCTGAGCCATCGAGCCTGATCCTCGGCGTCACCGCCGCGCTCGGCTTGGCCGGTCTGCGCCTTGATTCGCCGTTTCGCTAGGGCCAGACGTTCTTGAACCGAGTCGACGACTCTCGCTTCGAGCCGAGAGGGCTCACGCAAGTCGGCTCGCCCGGATGATCTCAAACACCAGTGCGATTCATCTTCCATGGAGGTGTGTCCCATGCGTTGGAAGTCTTCCCTCTCGCGGTGGCGCCGTTCGCGGTCTGACCGACCGCGCCCCAAGCGGGCCAAGGTCCACCTGGAAATCGGTCGTCTCGAGACGCGATGGTTGTTGTCGCTGACCTCGGGAATCGTCGAGTATCCCACGACGTCGACGGTCTCTGAGCCGATTGGAGCGACCGCGGGCGCCGATGGCAATCTTTGGGTCGCGGAATACGCCGCGAAGGAGGTGGTCGCCTTTACCTCCACCGGCACCGTCGCCAAGACGGTCGCGGTCACGGGTATGCCGTACGGCATCACCTCGGCGCCCAACGGAACGCTTTGGTTTACCGAGAATGGGACGACCCCTTACATCGGCAAGGTCGCGACCAACGGCTCGGGCCTGACGCAGTACGCGCTGCCGGCCGGGGCCGATCCCGAGGGGATCACCGTCGGTCCCGGCGGCAACATTTGGTTCGTGGAATATGGGGCCAGCGCGGTTGGCATGATCACGCCAGGAGGGTCCATCACCACGTATTCTTTCAGCGCCGGCAGCCGGCCGGTGAGCATCACCACCGGCTCCGACGGCAACCTTTGGGTGACCGAGTCGTCCGGCGACCGGATTGCGCGAATCACGCCGGGGGGTTCGATCACCGAGTTTGCCGTGCCGACGGCGTCGGCATTGCCCTGGGGAATCACCGCCGGCCCGGACGGCAATCTGTGGTTTACCGAGGACGGCTCGGGCAAGATCGGCCGGATCACAACGGCCGGTGTGATTACGGAGTATTCGCTGGGCTCGTGCTGCGGCCAGCGCCCCTTCGGCATCGTCGCCGATAATTCCGACGGCAACTTGTGGTTCACCGAATCGGGCACGAGCGAGTTGGGCCGGATCACGACTCAGGGGATGATTACCCAATACGCACTGCCGACCAGCAGTGCCAGCCCCTATGGGATCACCGTGGGGTGGGCGGCTCGCTCTGGTGGACGGAGGCCACCGTCGGCAAGATCGGCACGCTGCCCTGGCTCGCCGGCGGCCAATCGGTGAGCACCGACCCACAAGATACCCAATACATGTCCTTCGCGTCCGGAAATATCGCCTTGCAAAACGGCGACCAGCAGGCTTCGATCCCCCTCGACCCCAGCGTACCGTGCGCGACCTGCAATGGGGCGGCTGGTTATGGCGAGGACTCGAGCGCTGCCTTGCAAACAAACCTGTCCTTAACCTACAACTCCGACACCGTCGATGTCCGGCCCATCATCGAAACCATCTACGCGAGCGCCCCGAGCGGCCCGGTGCCAACCCAGATCCAGGTGCAGCTCACGTGGAACGGGATAACCCAATCGCCGGTGACGTTTTCCACAGCGGGCCACAGCCCGGGCGATGTCTACCAGCTCAACACACAGGTCGCCAGCCCGGTCGCGGCAACGGGCGTTTATCCCTGGACGGTCACGATCCAGGCAACGCTGCCGGGGGGCAACATCGTCCAGAGCACGATCTCGGGGACCGCGCCGGTGGTGGTCGCTGGATCGACCGACCCGATCGGCCGGGGCTGGAGCGTCGGCGGAACTGCCCAACTGATCCCTGACGGTAACGGTGGCTATTACTGGGTCGACGGCAACGGCGGCACGCGTGATTTCGAATCCGGCAGCGGCACGACCTTCGTCAGCCCGCCCAACGACCTCGGCACGCTGGTGAAAAACGGCAACGGGACATTCACATACACCAATCCCCAAGAGGAGCAGTGGAACTTCAACAGCTCGGGCCAGCTCACGAGCATCACCGAACCGGACGGGCCATCAGAGAGCTTCACCTACAACTCGTCCGGCGATTTGACGGGCGTGACCATGCCAGGCGGCTGGACGACCACGTTTAGCTACAATTCGGGCAACGAGCTGGCCGCCATCGATGAGCCAGGCGGGCGCGTCCTCACGATCACGCACGACTCGTCTGACGATCTCAACAGCGTCACAATGCCCGACGGCAGCGTGCGCACCTTCACCTACGACTCGGCCGGTCAAATGCTCAGTGACTCGCTGGGCACGCAATCCACCACCTACACCTACGACCCGCAGGGTGCCCTCTCGTCGGCCAGTGACGGACCCGGGCAGACGATGGGTCTGGTTCCATCGTCGGTCGACGGATTGCAAACCAATCCCGCGCTTTCGTCCAACCAGGACGTCGCGACATCGACCGACCCGCTCGGCCGGGTGACCACCTACACGCTCGATTCGCTGGGCGAGCCGACCAGGATCCAGACACCTGACGGCGGCACCCAGACGTACCAGTACGACTTCGCCGGCCAACCGACCATGTATACCGATGAGCTGGGCCGCGTGACGACTTACACGTATCAGTACGGCGCGGGCGACGGCGAGCTGACCCAGGTCACCAACCCCGACGGCAGCACCAGCCAATACCAGTACAACCCGACTTTCCATGAGGTCACTCAGCAGACCGACCCGATGGGCCGCGTCACGACCTACATTTACAACTCCGAGGGCGACCTGAGCGAGACCATCGACCCGACGGGCCGGATAGCGACCGAGGTCTGGTCGAATGGTCTGCTCCAAAGTGAGACCGACCCGCTGGGCCGCACGACGACCTTCGTGTACAACAGCCAGCGCGAAGAGACCGAGCAGATCGATCCTATGGGTCGGATCACAACCTACACGTACGACGCGGCCGGCAACCAGATCACGGTCGAGGACCCGATGGGCCGCGTCACCACGTCTGTGTACAACGGCATGCGGGAGGTCGTCGAAGAGATCGACCCGATGGGCCGGATCACGACCACGCTCTACGACGCCAATGGCGAGGTGACCGAAACGATCGATCCCATGGGGCGCATCACCACCACGCTCTACGACGTTGAGGGCGAGGTGACCGAAACGATCGACCCCATGGGGCGCATCACCACCACGCTCTATGACGCGGACGGCGAGTTGACTGAGACGATCGACCCGATGGGCCGCATCACCACCACGCTCTACGACGTCGATGGCGAGGTGACCGAGTCGATCGATCCCATGGGCCGCATCACCACTACGCTCTACGACCTGGACGGCGAGGTAACTGAGACGATCGACCCGATGGGCCGCATCACCACCACGCTCTACGACGTCGACGGCGACGTGACCGAGACGATCGATCCCATGGGCCGGATCACGACCACGCTCTACGACCTGGACGGCGAGGTGACCGAGTCGATCGACCCGATGGGCCGCATCACCACCACGCTCTACGACGCCGACGGCGAGGTGACCGAGTCCATCGACCCGATGGGCCGCATCACCACCACGCTCTACGACGCCGACGGCGAGGTCACCGAGTCCGATCGACCCGATGGGCCGCGTCACCACCACACTCTACGACGCCGACGGTGAGGTCACCGAGTCCATCGACCCGATGGGCCGCATCACCACCACACTCTACGATGCGGACGGTGAGGTCACCGAGTCGATCGACCCGATGGGCCGCATCACCACCACACTCTACGACGCGGACGGTGAGGTCACCGAGTCCATCGACCCATGGGCCGGATCACCACCACACTCTACGACGCCGACGGTGAGGTCACCGAGTCCATCGACCCGATGGGCCGCATCACCACCACGCTCTACGACGCCGACGGTGAGGTCACCGAGTCCATCGACCCGATGGGCCGCATCACCACCACGCTCTACGACGCGGACGGTGAAGTGACCGAGTTGATCGACCCGATGGGCCGCATCACCACCACGCTGTACGACCTGGATGGCGAAGTGACCGAGTCGATCGACCCCATGGGGCGGATCACGACGACGGTGTACGACGCGGACGGTGAGGTGACCGAGTCGATCGACCCGCTCGGTCACATGACAACGACCTTGTACGACGCGGATGGCGAGGTGACCGAGACGATTGACCCGCTGGGTCACATGACGACCACACTCTATGATGCGGACGGCGAGGTCACCGAAACCATTGACGCGCTGGGCTTCATGACGACGACGTTGTACGACGCCGATGGCGAAGTGACCGAGACGATCGACCCGCTGGGCCACGTGACGACGACGCTGTACGACGCGGATGGCGAGGTGACCGAGACGATCGACCCGATGGGCCGGATCACCACCACGCTCTACGACGCGGACGGCGAGGTGACCGAGACGATCGATCCCATGGGCCGCATTACCACCACGCTCTACGACGCGGACGGCGAGGTGACCGAGTCGATCGACCCCATGGGCCGCATCACCACCGCGATCTACGATGCGGATGGCGAGGTGACCGAGTCGATCGATCCGCTCGGTCACGTGACCACCGCGCTCTACGACGCGGATGGCGAGGTGACCGAGTCGATCGACCCCTTGGGCCGGATCACGACGACGGTCTACGACGCGGATGGCGAGGTGACCGAGACGATCGACCCCTTGGGGAACGTGACGACCACGCTCTACGACGCAGACGGTGAGGTCACCGAGTCGATCGACCCGCTTGGTCACATGAGCACGGCACTCTACGATGCCGATGGCGAGGTCACCGAGACGATTGACGCGCTGGGGCGCGTGACCACGTCGCTTTACGACAGCGACGGCCGGCTAGTGAGTCAGACCTGGTACAACGCCGGCGACGTGGTCGTCAACACCGAGACTTTTACCTACGACGCCGATGGAAACACGCTGACGGCGGCCGACGACAACGGCACCTACACGATGACCTACGACGCCCTCAACCGGCTGATCAGCGTCCAGGAGCCGCTCGGGGTCGACGCTGACCTACACGTACGACGCCGACGGCAACCGCACCGAAGTCCAAGACTCGCTCGGCGGAGTGACGACCTACCTTTACGACACCGACAACGAGCTAGTCAGCGAGCAATTCGGCGGCTCCGGCCAGACGCCGCTCCGCATCGACCTGACCTACGATGCCGATGGCGAGATCCTGACCGAGACCCGCTACAGCGACCTGGCCGGGACCCAGGTGGTGGGAACAACCTCGAACACCTACGACAACGACGGCGAGGTAACAAGTATCCTGGATCAGGATGGCAACGGCAACACCGTGGCCGATTTCACGTACACGTACAACCTCGGCGGCCTGGTGACCAGCGAAACCGGCCTTGGGGTGACCACGACCTACACCTACGACGCCGACGATGAGCTTTTGAGCGAGACTTCGTCACTGACGACGACCAACTACAGCTACGACGGCGACGGTAATCAAATCGGCCCCGGCATCGTGATCGGCCCGGGCAACCAGCTCCTCTCCGACGGAACCTGGAATTACACCTACGACGCCGACGGCAACCTGATCGAGAAGGTCGGGGTCTCGGCCGGCCCGGATGCCGGCCTCACCTGGACGTATACTTATGACAACCGCAACCAAATGACGTCGGCCGTGGAGACGCAGGGGAGCACCACGCTCGAGACCGTCACCTACCGCTACGACGTCTTCGGCAATCGGATCGAAGAGGATGTCAACAATGGGTCAGGATTGCAGATCAGTCGCTTCGCGTATGATGGCACGAACATCTGGGCTGACCTGGATGGGTTTAACAACCTGGTCACGCGGCGGCTGTACATCGGCGCCATGGACGCGCCGGTCGCCCGAATCTCGGCCGGTTCTGGGACAGCGGCCTGGTACTTGACCGATAGCCTGGGCTCGGTACGGGTGCTGACCGACAACACCGGCGCGGTGATCGACGAAATCAATTACGACGCCTACGGCAGCATCCTCACCCAGACCAACGCCTCGGCCAGCGACCGCTACCTCTGGACGGGGCAGCAGTTCGATGCAGTCACTGGCTTGCAATACAACCGGGCGCGATACTATGACCCGACAACAGGGCGGTGGACCACCGAAGATCCGCTCGGATTTGCGGCGGGGGATACGAATCTCTATCGCTATGTCCACAATCAGCCGACGCGCTACACGGATCCCACAGGGGAGATCAAATGGAACACACTAAAATATAAAGGAACGAAGGGCGGTTTGGACATCTTCGAGGTTGAGACCGACAAAGGGAACAAGATAGAATTGTACGTGCAGTTCTCACCAAAAAACAACGGGGGAGTGATAATTTGTCATTCGTATACATTTGGCTTTATTGGGATT
>CAWHKI010000264.1:0-11651 GCA_963829765.1 uncultured Isosphaeraceae bacterium
TTTGCGATCTGGGATTACAAGACCGGCGGGACTTGGAAGTATTCGCAAAAGCCAACGCCGTTCTGGGAAGGCCGGGTCGTACAACATGTCCTGTCCCTGTTAGTCATGAGCATCGGCTCAAAGCTCTCGGTAAAGAGTTTCCGGCGCCGGCGCTCAGAGATTCGGCTTCTTTTTCCCGAGCGAAAAGGGGGCGGGCGAACGAATCGAGTACACGACCGACCAGCTCGAACAAGGGGCCGAAGTCTTGGGCCGGCTGGCTACGATCGCCGCGAACGGGGCGTTCTTGGCAACCACGCGGCACGACCTGGACTGTGGTTTTTGTGACTATCGGCAGATCTGCGGCGACGTGGAAACAGTCGCGTCGGCGAGCGGTCGCAAGCTGAACGAGCCGTCAAACGCCCTACTCGAGCCTTACCGGAATCTGCGCCATGGCAAAGCGAATGAATAGCCGCGCTCCCGAGTCGAGTGAGGAACGTTCCGCCGCGCTTGACCAGGCCGAGCGCGATCTCATCGCACGCGAGCTGGAAAGGAATATGCTCGTCGAAGCAGCCGCCGGGACAGGCAAAACGACCAGCCTGGTCGCTCGCATGATCAACTTGATCAGAGAGGGACGATGCACGGTCGACACACTGGCGGCGGTGACGTTCACCCGAAAGGCGGCGGCGGAGCTGCGCGGCCGGTTTCAACTCGGGCTTGAAAGGGCCGCGAAGGAAGCGAGTGGAAGTGAGCAGCGGCGACTTGCCGAGGCGGTGGCTCACGTCGAGCGAGCGTTTGTCGGGACGATCCACTCGTTTTGCGCACGTTTGTTGCGCGAGCGGCCCGTGGAAGCAGGCGTCGACCCTGAGTTCGTCGAGCTCGAGGAGGAAAAAGACGCCGAATTGCGAAGGGGCGCCTGGTTGGAACATGTCGCCCGCTTGATCGCCGACGGCGACCCGCTCGTCGCCCAGTTAGAAAATCTGGGCATCGACATCGCGCCGCTCAAGTCGACGTTTGAGCGATTCGCCGACTATCCCGATGTGAGTGAATGGCCCGCCGATGAGATGGCGCTCCCCAACCCAGCCCCCCTGGTCGCGGCGATCGCAAACTATGTCGAGCGAGTGCAGTCGCTCGCGAAAGAGCTGCCGGACGATGCGGGCAACGATAAGCTGATTCCACTGTATCGGCAATTTCCGCGGCGCGTGCGCCAGGCCGACTTTTCTCGCCCCGCGGAGCTTTATCGAGTACCTCGAGCCATTCTCGAAGTCGCAGCCGGCGGTGGTGCAGAAGAACTGGCCCGGCGGCAAGCCTCAGGCGTTGGCCGAACTGGAAGCCTGGAATCAGTTCGCTCGCGGGTATGCCGTTCCTTACGTCGAAGCATTGCGCGGCCCGTTACAGCCTGATTGTGAAAGTCCTTCGGCCCGCGCTCGTCGTTTACGATCGGCTCCGCCGCGATGCCGGTGGACTTAATTTCCAAGACCTGCTGTTGAACGCCGCGAAGATGCTCCGCGAGTATCCGGCGATTCGCCGGTATTTCCGCGGCCGTTTCACGCATCTCTTGGTCGACGAGTTTCAAGACACCGATCCGATCCAGGCTGAAGTGATGCTGCTTTTAACCGCCGGCGACCCAAACGAGACCCATTGGCGGCGCTGCAAGCCGGCGAGCGGGTCACTCTTCGTGGTCGGCGACCCGAAACAATCGATCTATCGGTTTCGGTGCGCCGACATCGTGACCTACGGCGAGGTGAAGCGAATGATTGAGGCCACAGGGGGCCGAGTCGTTTCGCTCTCAGCGAACTTCCGGACGCGCGCCCCGCTCGTGGAATGGATCAATCAAACCTTCGCCGAGCGTTTTCCCGCACATGCTACCGACATCGCGCCGGCACATTCTCCCTTTCAGGTAGGCCGCCTTGACGAAAGGACCGGCGATTTCGCCGGTCTCTACCTGTTCACAGCTTCCGGGGCGAACAAGCAAGAAATCCTGAGCCATGAAACCGCCGTGGTGGCGCGGACGATCCGTCACGCTATTGCTTGCAAGCGCACGGTTCCCCGATCCCAACGCGAGCGAGACGAGCCCGAATCCGCGCAACCGGGTGACTTCTTGATCGTCACGCGGAACACCAAGAACCTGAGCCGGTATGCACACGAACTGCAGGAACTGGGCGTGCCTCATCAAGTGACCGGTGGGACATCGCTCAATGAGTCGGAAGAGCTCGCGCTCTTGTGCACGTGCCTGCGCTGACTGGTACGGCCCGATGACCAGGTGGCCCTGGTGGCGACCTTGCGAAGCGAGCTTTTTGGAATCAGCGACGCAGCTTTGTATGCGTTCAAGCGGTCCAATGGACAATTCTCGTTTCGAGCGCACGTTCCCAAGCGAGGCCTCTCTCCGGAAGACGGCGCGGCAATCCAAGACGCCTTTGATCGGCTCAGTCGATACTACGGCTGGGTGTATCTGCTGCCGCCGGCGGCGAGCGTCGAAAAGATCGTGGCGGACCTGGGACTGTTCGCACGGGCCATTGCCTCGCCCGGTGGCGACGTCCGCGCGGGCAGCTTGGCGAAGGTCATTGAGCTGGTCCGCTCCGCCGCCACCGAGCAATTCTCTCTGATCGACCTGCCTCGAGTATCTCAGCGGTCTGGCGGAATCGGACCAAAAGCACGACGGTATTTCCGTGCGCCCGCACAGTGCCCCGGTCGTTCGCGTCATGAACTTGCACAAGGTCAAGGGCCTTGAAACGCCCATCGTCTTTCTGAGCGATCCCACCGGGCACTACGAGCATCCCATCGACTTGCATGTCGACCGTTCCGTGCGAGTGCGCGAGGTTACATGGCTGTGTATGAGCCCAGGCCCGAAACCGGGTATGCGTCGTCTGGTCTTTTGGCCTGCCCATCGGACTGGAAACGACTCGGGGAGACGGAACGGGCGTTCCAAAAAGCCGAAACCGACCGGCTCCTCTACGTGGCCGCCACGCGCGCCGGCACATGCCTGATCGTCGCGCATCGGGAACAGCGGGTGAAAGATAACCCTTGGCACGCGTTGGCCGACGATCTCGCGGATCAAGGGTCTCATCAAGATCCCGGCCCGCAAGTTCCACCGGCCCGGGCCCAAGTCGAGGTCACCCTCAAGGAAATTGAAGCGGCCAGGGCGGACGTGGACCTGCGGTGGGATGGCTTGCGAGAAAAGACTTATACGACCGAGGCGCTCAAACAGATTTCCTTGAACCGCCCGCGTCCGGCCGCCGCCTCGGTCGATGAAGAATCGCTCGCCCCGATCGCCCCGGCCGATGGTGAGGCGCCCGCGGATTCCTTCGCCGGCGAGCATGGCGTGGAGTGGGGCGAAGACATGCACGTGTTGCTGGAAGCGGCCATGCGCAGGCCCGATGCGAACCTTGAGAGCCTTGCTCGCTCGTTGACGCGAGAGCGGGACGGCGACGATGAGCGCATCATCGCGTTAGTCGAGGGCGTCAATGCCGTTGGGCAGTCGGCGATCTGGAAGCGAGCCCGTGCCAGCCAGCGCGTGCTCACCGAGGTGCCGCTCATGATGATGGTTCCCGCCAACGAATCCGGCACTGGCCTGGCGACGGTGCGGCGTGGCGTGATCGACCTGGCGTTTCTTGAGCCGCGGGGATGGGTGATTGTCGATTACAAGACGGACCGCGCGAGACCACGATCGATACCAAGCCTGATCGAACATTACCGGCCCCAGGTCGAAAGTTACGCGGAGACGTGGGGCAAGCTCGTAGGGGAGGTTCACGAGGTTGGGCTCTTCTTTACGCGCGTCAATCGCTATGAGCAAGTCAAGGGCCTGGGCCCGTCCGCCTAAAGCGCCGCTCACCGTGATCGATCGAAGCTAAAAATGACTTACGATCACTCCCAACGGCTTCCGCTGGCGGTCGCAAGGACCGTCAGCAAGGCGTCGTGGTCGATGGGCTTGACGAAGTGGTGATCGAAACCCGCCTGTTGCGAATGACGGCGGTCTTCGTCCTGTCCGTAGCCGGAAATCGCAATCAAGACCGTATCGTGGCAGGATGGCTCCCGCCTGAGCAGGGACGCCACCTCGTAGCCGTCCATTCCCGGCAGGCCAATGTCGAGGAGTATGAACTCAGGGTGGCAACGGCGCGCGGTCTCGATGGCGGCGGGACCGTCGTGAGCGATCGTCACATCGTGGCCGATGAGCTTCAACAGCCGGGCGAGTCCCTTGGCCAGGTCCACGTTGTCATCGACGACGAGGATGCGGGCCGGGCGGCTCGTGGGCTGCGCCGGGCCCCTGATCAACGTATTCACCGTGGCGGGGGGCGTTGCCGCGGGGAGCCGAACCGTGAACTCGCTCCCTTTGTTCGTTCCTTCGCTTTTGGCCGTGATGCTCCCGCCGTGCGCTTCCACCAGCTTTTTGACGATCGTCAGACCGATACCCAGCCCCCCTTCAGAGCGTGCCAACGTGCGATCGCCCTGGGCGAAAAGCTCGAACATCTCGGGCAGCTTCTCGGGTGGAATACCGACTCCCGTGTCTTTGACTGTGATCACAATGTCTCCGGCAGCGCGCGCGGACGACAGCGAGATCTGGCCGCCGTTCTCGGTATACTTGGCGGCATTCGTAAGCAGATTTGTCACCACTTGTTCCAGCCGAGTCGGGTCGGCGTTCAACCAGAGTTTGCCCCGGTCGAGCGCGACCGAAAGCTTATGCTTTCGCTCGTCGACGAGCGGACGGACTGTCTGAACGGCACTGTCGAGGATCGGCGTCGCGTCCAGCAAATGGCGGTGGAGCTCGATCTTACCGCGGGTAATGCGCGAGACGTCGAGCAAGTCGTCAATGAGCCGGGTCAAGTGCTTTATTTGCCGGTCGATAACCTGCATGCTCCAATCGACATGCTCATTGGGCCCGGAGCGGGTCGCGAGAATGACAGCGTTGGCGATGGCCGCGAGCGGGTTTCTGAGCTCATGCGCGAGCATCGCCAGAAACTCATCCTTCCGCTTGTTGTTTTCCTGTAGCTCAAGATAGAGCCGCTCGCGTGCTTTCTCGGCCTGCCTGCGCTCGGTGATGTCGCTGCTTGTTCCGATCCACTCGCGGATTTTGCCGGCGCTGTCGAGGAGCGGCACCGCGCGGACGAGGTAATGGCGGTAGTCGCCGGTAGGGGATTTCACGCGATGTTCGACCTCGTACACGGCTTTGGATCTTGACGCCCGATCGAAGGCTTCTTTCGTCCGCTGCCGGTCGCCTGGGTGGATGGCGCTCAACCATCCGCCTGCCTTTTTCGCTCGATCCGGAACGCCGATCGGGTCCTTTCCGGTGAGGGTCACGCTCGAACCGAAGTCGGGACTGGTCATCCAGACCGTTTGAGTCATTGCCGCGACAAGCGAGCGATAACGCTCTTCGCTCTGCCGAAGCTGTGATTGGCTCAGGCGGGCCGCGCTCGCGTCACGAAAGGCGAGCACAACGCCGAGCACCCGCTCGCCTTCTCTGATCGGGGCCGCGCTGTCCTCGATCGGGCGTCGGTTCCATCCCTGGCGATAAGAAGTGTGTGGTTGGAAAGGCCCTCGCTCGACCCTTGTCGCAGCACTCTGTCGACTGGGTTTTCAAGGGGGTTCCCCGTGGACTCGTTCGTGATCCGGAAAATCGCCTGCAGCGGCTTCGCCCGCGCTTTGTCCTGCGTCCAGCCGGTGAGTTTCTCGGCGATGGCATTCATGAAAATCACGCGCCCATCAGTGTCCGTCGCGATCACTCCGTCGCCGATACTTCGGAGAGTCGTTGACAGCCAAGTGGCGTATCGCCGGACCTCGTGCCGACTACGTTCGCGCAGGAAGTGGGCCCCGAACAAGAGCGCCAAAGCCAGGGCGGACGCAAGTGTAAAGGTGACCATGGTTCGGGTGATGGCCGTCTGCAACTGTCGTCTCAGGGTGCCCTGGGGCGCGGCGCGTTCGAAAAGCCAAAAGGGAGGCGGGTTTGCCGTCTCCAATTGTTGTCTCAGGGGCCCCTGGACCGCGTCCTGTTCGGCCTGCATCGCCGCTAGCTCTCGGCGAACACGTTGCGTCGCCTCCCAGCCGCGGCCGCTCCGCACGACCGCAATGGCGGCCTCGAGACCGTCTCGCCTGCGGGCGGCGATTCCCTTTTCCAGATCCGCGAGCTTGGTCGCTGACGCCTCGGACATGGCATCGAGACGGGCTTGCCGGCTGCTATCCTTCCCCGGGAGAGCTCGGAGTTGTTCGATCTCGGCACTGATGACGGCGTGCGACCTCATGTAAGGCTCGAGGTAGCGTTCATCGCCGGTGAGCAAAAACCCGCGCTGGCTCGCCTCAGCATCGTTGAGGTCTGAGAGAACCTTGTCGATCCCTCGAGCGAATTCGCGGCTGTCTCCGAGGGCGTCCCATGTGGTCTGTATCGTGCTCAGACTCCAGAAAGCATAGGCTGCATTCAGGATAAGCGCCAGAATGGCGATCGCATAGCCGACGGCGAACCTTCGCGGTGATTGCCATTTCGTCGTATCCGGACTCATGATGAAACTCGCTTGCTACCGGCTGCAGCCGTTTCCGCTCGACCACGCTATTTTCAGACCCTTGCCGTCGGCGGGAGTTGTGCTTGTCATTTAATGGCTTTCTATTGTGACGCTTGGCCCCGAAAAATGCGATCGTGCTCTAAGATTTCGCAAAATCGAGGGCGCAAGTCAGCCACGCTGTGCAGCGCCAAGAAGGGTTGAACGATCATTCCCAAGCACGTGCGTGGCCACATGCTTGGTCAATTAAGGAAACAGCAAATGAGACTCGCCGCACGGCCGCTCCGCGGGGCCCTGATTGGATGTGGGTTCGTGTCGCGGTTTCACATCGAGGCATGGTCGCATGTTAAAGGCGCGTCGTTTGGTGGCGCTGTGCGACCTGGATCGAGAGCGTCTGGAGCGAACCGCGGAGCAGTTTGATAGGGTCGCGACTTACACAAGCGCCGCGGATTTGTTCGACCAGGAAGATTCGCTCGATTTTGTCGAAATTTGCACGCAGCCCGAGTCGCATCGCGTGCTGGTTGATCTGGCGGCGCGACATGGCGCGCACATTCTCTGTCAGAAGCCGGCCGCGCTGGTTCGGGCCGATTTGACCGCCATGATCGATGCCTGCGATTCGGCCGGTGTACGGCTGATGATCCACGAGAACTGGCGGTTCCGGCCGTGGTATCGTGCTCTGCGTTCCCTGATCGATTCGGGATCGATAGGCACGCCGATTCGTCTGCGGATCGCGCATCGCGACACGCGGGCCATCCGCCCGGGCGGCTTTGCGGATCAGGCTTATCTGGCGGCAATGCCGCGCTTGATCTTGATGGACATGGGGTGTCATCTCGTTGACACGGCCCGTTACCTGATGGGAGAAATCGAGACGGTCTCGGCCACGATCGGCCACTTTGGCACCGGCAATGTCGGCGAGGACGTGGCGATGCTGGCGGTTTCCTTCGCGAGCGGTGCCCTGGGGTGGCTCGACTTTAGCTGGTGTGCGGTCCCTGACCGAGCACGACCGCAATGGGCCTTGAACGAAACCGTCGTTGAAGGCTCCGCAGCGACGGTGCGTCTTTTGACCGACGGGTCGCTCGAGCTAGAGAGCCCCGACGGCACAACCGAGCGTCGGCCCGTCGTTTTACCCCCGGACAATCTGGTCTATGTCGACGGCTATGCGGCCACGCAGCGCCATTTCATTGACGGCCTCTTATCGGGTCAAGAGCACGAAACGAACGCGGTCGACAATCTCAAGACCATGGACGTTGTCTGGTCCGCGTATCGCTCGGCGGAGGATGGGCGAAGGCTGCCCGTTTAATGCACGAGTGTATATGACAAGGGGACGGGCGCCGACTTCGAACCGATACGAAACCCCGGTGCTCGAAATCGCCCGACGCAAGCTTGCCAGTGCCGTCGCTTAACCGTGTTTCTTAAGTGCTACTTGGCCGATCGAGATTGCATCCGGCGACTTACCGCAAGTAGAATATCGGATTCACGAAGCACCCGTAGCTCAATTGGATAGAGCATCGGTCTACGGAACCGAAGGTTAGAGGTTCGAATCCTCTCGGGTGTATTGTGTCAGTGCGTGACTCTTGCTCGCTCCCACACTGTGGCGATGGCGTTCTTCCCGGAATTCGGCCTCCGCTGCCCATAGTGAACTCTTGCCTCTCCTTAACTGGCCAAGTCGGGCACGGGACTTTCGAGCGATCCGGCCGCTCCACGGCTCGCGCGGATCCGTTCCCACACCTCGGAGCGATCGACACGGACCGAGGCATCCGCCTCGAACCCCAGTCTCACGCACCCGTTTTTGATCTCGAGGACGGTGACTCTGAGCATGCGCTCAACGTGGGCCGGGCCACCGACTACGACAGATTCCATACTCTTTCTCGACAAGACCAACATCGTTGTGCTCCTTGCTCAGAATTGGTCGACATTCCCGTTGCCGCTCCAGGTGGCCGCCGGTATGCCATGGGCGAGCAAAAACACCTGGACCATAGTGCCTGTTGTGAATACATGAACGACAGTGCCCGTTTTGGTCTCAACTTCGGCGGTCGCCTGGCGAACGTCGACGCCAGTGATCCTTTTGATATCCCGCCGCAATGAATCGGCCGAGTCGGCGAACAACTGGCGGTGAAAATCCTGCACTTGGGCGGCACCCGCGGGTGTCTGGGCCAGGGCTTCTTCCGCTTTTGTCAAGGCCCCGTGCACTGTGATGACGAGCGTTTCTTCGCTCAGAACGACCGTCACAGACTTGGGCGTGTGTCCGGTTCGCATCTCCTCGAAAGCGCTGGCGACTTCGGCGATCTGTTGCGCCATCGTCAAGTTTGATTTATCCATTTTTTCGTCCCGGGTGAGGGTAGTCATCGGCCGCCGACAGAAAAAAAGCCGGCGTGGTGGAACACCTGGAGGTTTTCCACCACGCCGGCTTACTCGTCAACGGGCCCCCTGGCAAAGCCGGGTTGCCCCTTATCTAGTCGTCCGACGACGTCAGCTCAAATTGTTATCCGATTGGCCCGCTTGGCCACGCGGACTTCTCAAGCAACTTTCATTGTCCTCTTCCGTGTATAAATAGCAAGGAAAATGTTTTCTATTTTGCTATAATTGTTGGCAGTTTCGAGGCTCGATGACATTTCAGGCGAGCACGCGATTCCGCAAGCCCAGGGCGGCGGCTGACGAACGGGCGAAGGATGGTTGTCCAGATCGTGATGAAAACTCACGGGGAAATCGAAGCAGCGATCTGCGAAGGGATAACTCGTTTTGAGCAGGAATATATGGGCCGCGGCCCGAAGGAGCTTTGACTCGTCGAAACGCTTCGATTTCGTGCCACGGCCACGGCAGCCCTTGGTCTTGCAGGTCGTTGGCCAGACGACCCCAGCGCTCACGCCACCGGTCTGGCCAGGTCGCCAGCTCATCCGGGCGCGGTGGCCAAGAGGTCGAAAAAAGTTCGGATACCTTATGCTGAGTACCGACAAAAACGGGGTCTGCCGCTGGCCCGTGACAGCCAAAACAAGGTAGCGTTCCCGTCCTAGATTTCTTCGTGCTTTCGTATTTTCGTGTTTTCGTGATCGATCTGGAGGAGTTCCCACGAGGTCAGTGGCGCTCTCAGCCCCCAAGTCACGCTGATGGGGCGATGCGGTGGCGCGGATCAGATCCGCACCGCGCTGGTCATGGCGATGCATCTTCCGCACCGCGTGTAGCGTTTCATTGCGCCTTCTCGTCAGCCGGTCGCGTGTCCCGCCCGCGCTTTTCGGTCAGCTCGATGCGGCTTGAGGTATTTCACGTTCGCGCACTCGTCTAACTGGTCGGTATGACACGCCGCCGGGTCGCGAATCAAGAAGCGGATGGGGCCGCCGTGCTCAAGACCCAGTGGGCCAGGGCCAAGGCGATAAACGACGATGCCCTGACCGCGCAGGGGCTCGAGCGGAACGGAAACGTGAAAATCATCGCGGTCGGCGTGCAGAGTCAGGTAATTTGCCGTCGGCAGTACGCCGGCTCTTTCAAGGAGCGCGTCAAAACTCACTCCGTCCCCCTTTCGCGTGGAATGGAACCGGGAGACGTCGCGCACCTGCGCTGATTCAGGGAAACCGGCGAGATCGGCGAACGTCAGCCGCAACGGTCGCTCGACATTGCCGTCGATCCGCAAGATCATTTCGTCGCTCATGCGTCGCTCGACTCCCGCACGTTGAATTCCAGCTTCCAGCTCCGGGGATCGCGGGTGCTCTGGCACGACAATTCGAGCGTGCCGACTTCGGTGATGCGCGAGTGCAACCGGACGGGCACGGGCTCGCCCGAGCGGCCATCTTCGGCTTCCAGGGCTGTCTCGAGGGGGTCGAGCTCCTGCAGTTCTTCGATATTCCAGCGCTCGAGCGTGGTGCCGACGGCGTCGTCGCGGCGGGTCGTCGAGCCGAGGAACCGGAACTGGGCCGGCTCGCCGACGATCAGGCCGATCTCGGGGCCGGGGACGTCGGCCTCGGTTCCTTCTTCCATCCCCATCGGCACCACGCAAAGCGCCTTGATGGGCGGCGAGACGCCCGGGACCGCCGGCGCGGCCGTTTCGAGGCCCACATAGTAGGCCCGCGCCACTCCGCCCTTGATCCGAACACCGCGGCCGCGGCGGACCTGGCCGTAGTAGGCGGCGCCCGTGGGCCACGGCCAGATCGAGATCCGAGGATTCCAGCTCGGGGACAGGCCGGCCTGCCCAGCTTGAGAGGACCTCAAGCACTCGCCGCCGTAGTTCCGCCGCTTTGAAGACGCCGCCGTTAAACAAGACCGCCGAGGGAAGCACCATCGACCCGCCGGTGTGCAGCGAGCCGGCCTGCTGGCCCAGGAACCGCGCGAGGTGTCGCGTGACGGCCGCATCGGCGGCGTACGGCAAACCGATCTCGGTGAGGCCGACCCGGCGCCCCGCAACGGCTGGTCGGTCGGCGAGCATTGGGGCAAAAAGCCGTCGAGCACGACTTTCTTGAGCAGGTCGCGGGTCAGCTCGGTTTTGATCGAGCCGCCAATGACCTTGGAGCCGCGGCCCAGAACGGCGACCGGCGCCGCGTTTTTTGAGGTCGGTGAACAGTGTCTCCTTGGCCGACCGGCAGGCGTATCCCGGCGCCACGCGCTGGCCGGCATCGAGGCCCTCCATTCCCTGGGGCAACGTCGCGGCCACGGCATAGGCGAGGGCCAGGTCCATGTTGTCGCCGCCCAAGAGGATGTGCTCACCGACGGCCAGACGTGACAGAGCGAGGTCCCTCCTTCGTCGGTCACAGCGATCAGGGTGAAGTCGGTCGTCCCGCCGCCGACGTCACAGACCAGGATGATGTCGCCGACCTTCACCTTCTGCGCCACTTTTGGTCGTGGACGGCGAGCCAGGCGTAAAAGGCGGCCTGGGGCTCTTCGAGGAGCGTGACATGTTCGAGCCCGGCCTTCTCGGCCGCCTCCACGGTAAGGTCGCGGGCCACGGGTCGAACGAGGCCGGGACGGTCAGCAAGACTTCCTGGTTTTCGAGCCGATCAGCGGCAATTTTGCCGGGATCCGCGCATTCCAGGCGTCGCGCAGGTGGTCGAGATAGGCCGCCGATGCGGCGACCGGCGAGACCTTGGTCACATCATCGGCGGCCGTCCAGGGGAGAACGGGCAGCGACGATCGACCCCGGCGTGCGAAAGCCAACTTTGGCCGAACTGACCAGCCGGCCAGGGACCTTCGCCCCGTGCTCGCAGA
>CAWHKI010000265.1:0-53766 GCA_963829765.1 uncultured Isosphaeraceae bacterium
ATCGTGCGTGAGAAACTAGCCCGCAAAGACGACGCCCGCAGTTTGCTGCGTGATCTGTTTCGCTCCGAGGCCGACCTGGTGCCTGATCTGGCACAGGGAGTCTTGCGTGTGCAAGTCCATCCGATGTCGAACCCGCGGTCCAACCGCGCGATTGCCCATTTGCTGGACCATCTCAACGTCGCCGAGTTCACCTATCCGGGCACCAATCTGCACTCGTCTACTCGATCGCCGGTGACGCCGAAATACCGAACTTGGCTCCAGATCAAAATCTCGCAAATCAGGAGGTCTGAGGCTGAGGTAGCCCGCGTTGCTGACTCCGCCGCCATCGCCGGTGGCCGAGCCGTTCGCGATGGTCAGGCCAGAAATTGTCGCGACGACACCGCTGTTGACTTGGAAAACACTGCTCATCTCCCCGGCGTTGATCGTCACGCCCGCCGCCGGGCCCGTGATCGTCTCGGGCACGCTGGTGCTATTGAGCACGATCGGACTGCCAGCCAGGTTGATCGTCTGCACGGTGTTGAAGACGGTCGGGTCAAACTCGATTTCACCTCCGGAAGGGTCGGCGTTGGCGAGGCCGACCACGTAGGGCAGCGTACCCGAGGTGCCCGTGCCCGTCGTACAGCTCGCTGTCGAGTTCACGGTGTAGACCGTGGGCGAGAGGACAAGCGGCTCTCCAACGGCTCCAGCACGGAACGGCACTCAGCCGGGCGGAACGCGGACGGCCTCGTCCGCCCCCCCTCGACGTAGCATTCGCCACATGCTGCCTGCGTGGCCCATCTTATGATCCTTTCCGGATTTACAGCTCTTGTTGCGAAAGCAGTTTAGGGGCGATTCGCGCACAACACCCCACCATCGGCATCAGACAGTGCCAACCGGCGATCTACGTATGTATCTCGCGGCGAGCGCCGCGCCCACACGAGCGGCCAAGAGCAACGATTGTCTTAAGCTGCCGAACAATCCGACGAAGAAATCCCATCGCGCTCGGCTTATCCTGTTTCTGCCTCTTCAGAAGTTGCTGACCGACACTGTATACGGCTCATTGTGCAATGTCAAGCGGGGTGTTTCGCGATTTCGCGATCACTTGAGAAACACAAATACGACACGCCGGCCGCTCGGCACCCCAGTCGCGTGAACAGGTGGTGTTCGGCGAGGAGTGTCCAAAAAAACGGTGATTTACAGCAGGCCCCGAACCGGCTCACGGTCATCAAGTACCTGCAACGGCCGGCCGTCTTGATCGGTAAACGTTGTGGCCGGGTCGATGCCGAGCACATGGTACATCGTCGCGATCACGTTCTGCATTCGAATCGGGTTACCGACGATTTGCTCGCCGCGTGCGTCGGTGGCGCCGATGATTTGGCCGGTCTTCAATCCGCCACCGGCGACCCAGTGGAAACCGGCCGGCCAGTGGCTCCGGCCGTCAGGGGTCACGTCGCCGATTCGCGGCGTTCGGCCGAACTCGCCCCCCATCAGCACCGCCACTTCTGGAAGCAGACCGCGCTGATCGAGATCCAGGATCAAGGCGGTGATCGCCCGGTCCAGCGGAGGCAACAAGTTGCGGAGGGTGCTGAAGTTAGCCCGATGCGTGTCCCAGGGCCCGGCGCCGAAGGGACAGACAGTCACAACGGAAACGCCCGCTTCGACCAGACGGCGCGCCTGCAGCAGCATCGGCCCAGGAGCCATCCAGTTGGGTTGACCGGGGTTGCTGCCGTAAAGAGCTGCGGATCCGCTCTGGCTCTTTGTCGACGTCGAACGCTTCGCGTACCTTCCCCGACGTGATGATCTCCAGCGCACGGGCCTGGAACTGCATCAAGGCCCTTAATGGTTCCCGTGGTGTCAAGGTCCCGCCGGAGCGTGTCGAGCCTATGGTGGAGATCCTTCCGGCTTTCGAGCCGTGGGCGCTCAAATCTGGCCGTCGACTGAGGTTTTCCAGCGTCTCCTTGCCATCCCCGCCACCAACCCGGAAGGGTTCGTGTCCGACGCCGAGGTAATACGCCCGTTCCCAATCCGGCGGGTTGTGCAGGCTGACATACGGTGGAATCCCACCCAGGCCGCCCCCGCGCAGCCGGCTCACGACCGAGCCTAAGGCCGGCCGCCGGCCCTCGCCCGGCACGGGGGCCCGCGGAGACTCTTGCCAGGGATAGCCGCTATAAAACTCGTTGCCGGTGTGAGGTGAAACAGAGTAGACACCACGCAGGATGGCGAATTTATCCGCGATCTGCGCCTGTAATGGCATCAGCTCGCAAATCTCCATTCCCGGTACATTCGTCGGGATGGGCCGGAACTCGCCGCGATACCCGCTGGGCGCGCCCGGCTTCATGTCGTACATGTCCAGGTGCGACGGGCCGCCGCTCAAATGGATCATGATGACTGACTTCTGCCTGGATTGGGCCTGAGAGTTTGATTCGGCCCGCAAGCGGAACACATCGCCCAGAGTCAATCCGCTGAGCGTCAGTCCTCCAAGACGCAGGATGCTCCGGCGCGAAATACGCTCGTTGTTAGCGGTAACACGCGGCTCGTCATTCGTCGGCATCACAACCATCCTTTCGATAATCCTCGCCGAACCTCACCTGGGCCGGCCCCAGAAGCTATACTAACCCGACTCGCCAGCGAGGGGTGCCGCAAGTCATGAATGCGGGTCGGTTCACGGAGCAGGAAACTTCCAGATGTCCAAGGCGTTCTTTCCGAGCAGACGCTCGCGGTCCTCCGCCGTGTAGAAATCGAGGATTTCGTCGACAAACTCCAACTCCTTGTCCATTGGTAACTCCCAGCGCGGCCTCGGATAACCCGTTCCCCAGATGAGCCGCCGGCCGCCGAACTCCTCATAGACTGCCTTGAAGAACGGGATCGTGTCGCGGTAGGGGAACTGCTTGGTCACCGAATGTCGTAAGGCTCCGAGGCACTGATCCAGACCTGGGGAAGCTTCTTCAGGGCGAACATCTTGCGGAACTCGGGCCAGGGGTCGCGGCGGCGGAGGTCGGGCATGCCCAGGTGGTCGACGACGACCTTCACGCCGGGGTGTCGAGCGGCCATGTCAGCCAGCATCGGCATCTGGTGCGGCAGGATGTAGAAGTTGAAGACGGCGCCGAGCCGCTCGGCCTCGCGCCAGAGCGGGTCGTGGGCTTTGGAGTTCAACCAGGTCGAGCTCGGGTGGTAGAGTGGACTGAACCGCATGCCCTGGAACCCATGCTCCATGACCCAGTAGCGGAGGCGGTCCACGACCTCGGGCGCCTCGGGATTGATCAGGCCGTGGGCCACGAACAGCTTCGGGTAACGGTGCAGGCAGTCGCTGATGTAGGAGTTATCCCACCCATAATACCGCGGGTTGATAAGCACCGCGTACGCCAGGCCGTAATCGCGCATTTGCGCAACTTGGTTCTCGATCGGGGCGGGGGCGTCCACCTTCAAGTCCGGCCGCTCGGGATGTTGGAACGGGAACCGCGGGTTTAAGGCCCAGACCTCGAGGTGGGTATCGATCAGAAGCCGTTTGCGCGTCGTCACCATCGCGGCTGTGGCGGTAGCAAGGAAACCGCGGCGGTTGAGCCTGTCGTCAGGTGCCTTTAAGGTCGCGTCCACAGGGTTCTCCCAGAACGCCGTGCTACTGAAGGATCTCCTTGACGACCCGCGCATTCCGACCATCGATCAGCCGCTGCTCTCTGCCGTTGGCGTGGTAGACAAGTCGGTGGTGATCGAGGCCGAACAGTTGGAGCCGGTCGCCTGGAAGTCGTTGGGGGTGACGACATTTTCGACCGCGCGGTGACCGACTTCGTCGGTGGCTCCATAGGTCATGCCCCCCTTGATCCCGCCTCCCGCGAGCCATAACGAGAAGCCCTGGCCATTGTGGTCGCGACCGGCCGTGGAGTCGAGCTTCCCTTCCGTGACCGGCAGCCGGCCGATCTCTCCGCCCCAGTGGACGAGGGTCGTGTCGAGCAACCCGCGCTGCTTGAGGTCCTTGACAAGCGCCGCCGCCGGCTTGTCGGTTCGCCGACAGATCGCCGGAAGCGCGGTCCTGATGCCGCCGTGAGTGTCCCAGGGCTGGCCGCCGAGGAAGATCTGGACGAACCGCACGCCTCGTTCCACCAGTCGCCGCGCAATCAGGCAGCGCGTGCCGTACTCGCGGGTCGCGTCCTGATCCAGTCCGTAGAGAGTTTTGATGTAAGCCGGCTCGTTCGAGACGTCGAGCGCCTCTTTCGCGGTCGTTTGCATGGCCGCGGCCAGCTCGTAGCTGCGGATTCGGGTCTCAAGGTCGGATTCGGCCGGGTGGCTTTCGAGGTGCCGTCGATTGAGCCGGTCGAGGAGTGAGAGATTCTGGCGCTGGGGCTCTCCTCGAAGATGAGCCGGAGGGTCGAGATTCAAGATCCGCGGCTCCTGCGGCCGGAGCACGGTTCCTTGATACATCGTGGGCATGAACCCGCTCGACCAGTTGGTCGTTCCGTCGACCGGGTGCCCTGCGGGATCGGATAGGACCATGTAGGCCGGGAGCTGTTCTGATTCACTCCCGAGACCGTAAATGAGCCAACTTCCCATCGTCGGCCGGCCCGTCACACCGGCCATCCCCCCGTGGAAAAAGCGGATCGAAACCTCGTGGCCATTGGCACCGGTGTGCATCGAGCGAATCACGCAGATGTCGTCGACGATACCGGCCGTTTCGGGCAGAAGTTCCGAGACCTCGGTGCCGCACTGGCCGTGCTTGGCAAACCGAAAGGGAGTGCCGAAAAGCGTCTTGCTGGCGCGATTGATGAAACTGTACGTGACTTCGCCGTCGTACTCGGTGCCGTTTCGTTTCGACAATTCGGGCTTCGGGTCCAGCAAGTCAACATGCGACGGACCGCCGTGCATGAACAGCGAGATCATCGCCTTGGCCCTGGGAGCAAAGTGGGCGCCCGGGCCTGTAAGTTTAGTGGGAGGTTCTCGCCGGGCTTCTTCGCAATGTCAGCGAGTGCTCCGTCCTGGCGCAGCAAGTGGGCCAGGGCGATCGCACCGACCCCGGAGGCGGTGCTCGCCAGAAACTCGCGGCGGTTGCGAAAGGGGAGGTTAGTCGACATAGAGAAACTCGTTGGAAATGAGAAGTTGCTGGCAGAGATTCGTCAAGACGGCGAGCTCGCGATCAGGACCAGGCGTCGAGAGCTGCCGGGAACTATACTCGTTCACCCATGCCGCCTCTTCCGGCGCAATCGGGCGCTGGTAAATGAGTTTCCAGGCGCACGCGGCCTGCCGGGCGAATTGGTCTGAAGTCGAACCCTCGGGAGTAAGGTCTCGCACGCGGCGGGCCAAACGCCCGGCGTGGCTCAGAATGAATTCGCTGTTCATGAGCACCAGCGACTGCGTGGCCGAGGTGGTCGGGGCCCTGCGGTCACAGTTGACCGCCATTGTCGGAAAGTCGAATGTGGCGAGCAGCGAGACCGGTTTCGTCCTGCGAGCCTGAAGATAGAGGGTCCGCCTTGCCGAGTCGTTGTCAGGCAAGACGTGGCCGACGGTGTCTTCGGCAACCGGCACGGGCGGCCCGTATAACGTCTCATTGAGTCGTCCGCTCACACACAAAATGATGTCTCGGATCTCTTCCGCCTCGAGCCTCCGTAGCGGGAAATGGCTGTAAAGCGTATTGCTCGAATCGGCGGCCGAACGCCGCCTGGCTCCTTCGAGATGATTGCCGGTAAACCGTAGAGGTCATAATCAGCTTGTGCATGCGCTTCAGCGACCATTGCTGGTGGACGAGCTCGTCGGCCAGCCAGTCCAGCAATTCCGGGTGGGTCGGGCGCAGTACCCAGCACGCCGAAGTCTCCGGGCGTGTCGACCAGGCCGCGGCCGAAGTGATTGAGCCAGATGCGATTCATCAAGACACGACCAAGAAGGGGATGGTCCCCCTTCACGAGATGTCGCGCGTACGCGAGCCTGCGGCCCGACGTGGGCAAAGAGGCATCCTTTTCGGGGACCTCGTATCGCGAGCCCTCGGGCGCGGCGATGCTCAGATCGCCCGGTCGGACCGATTTCGTGGGCTGACGATGGTCGCCGCGATGAAAGATTTTCGTCGTCGGCAAGACGCCGGGGACCTCATCGAGCACGCTGACGAAATCTTCAACCGGCTTCTCCGCGCGTTTGGCGGCGACCTTTGCACTTTCCTTCTTGAGATCATCGGCGGCGGCCGCGTCGTACTGGTACAGGACGCCGGCGCTGATATTCACGCTCGGGTTTGACGTCAGCAAACGCTTCTGCTCTTCAGAGCGGGATGCGGCAGGGGCATCGAGGGCAGCGCGAAGTTTGGTCCGAAGCGGCTCGGATAACTTCGCCAGCTCCTTCTTGGTCGCCGCCGCTAGGTAATTCTTGGTCTTGGCGTCGACGACCGCCTGAAGCTTCGCCGCCTGGGCTTCGATGGCCTTACACTTCGCTCGGTCGGCATCCTTGAAAAGAGACACCAGGCGCTGCCCGGGCCTCCGCCAGTGATTGGTGTCGAGCGCGGGCTCGAAGACGGCTCGCAGCCGATAGTAGTCGGCCTGGGGGATCGGGTCGTAGCGATGGTCATGACATTGGGCACAGCCCACCGTCAGGCCCAGCAGCGTCGAGCCGACGATCTTGAGCGTGTCGGCCACCACCTGGTTCGCCGCCAGTGGCTCGTCCGCCGCGCCGGTCGAAGTTCCGTCGGCGGCTGTTCGCAGAAACCCGGTCGCGGCGAGCAACTCGGCTTTCTCCGGCGTCAACTCGGTCCAAGGCCGAGGAACCAACTCGTCGCCGGCCAGTTGCTCGACCACGAACCGGTCGAGCGGCTTGTCGGCGTTCATGGATCGCACAACATAGTCGCGATATTTGTAGGAATAGGGCCGAGGCGTGTCGTCGTTGCCATTGCCATCCGAGTCGGCATAGCCTGTGACGTCGAGCCAGTGTCGCGCCCAGCGCTCGCCGTATCGCGGCGAATCCATGAGCTCATCAAGCGCCCGTTCGTAAGCGCCGTCGGTCGAGTCCGCGAGGAACGTGTCAATGACTTCCTGTGAAGGAGGAAGGCCCGTGAGGTCAAAAGCGGCTCGTCGTATCAAGGTCCGCTTGTCGGCGTCGGCAGCCAATGAGAGTCCGCGCTCGCGAAGCTTTGCCAAGACGAATGCGTCAATCGGCGTCCGGACCCGATCGTTTCGCCCAAACGTGGGCGGCGCGGGCCGGCGGATCGGCTGAAAGGCCCAGTAGGCACGCTCTTCGGGCGTCAGGTCGATCCCGGCATCGAGGCGTTCGGGCTCTTTTCGCGTCGCCACGGCCCCGCCCGCGATCCACCGCTCGATCAGAACGATCTGCTCGGGCGGGACCTTCTTTTCCCCCGGCGGCATTTCCCCATTCTTGAGCCGCTCGATAAGCAAACTCGCCTCGGGCCGGCCCGCGACCACGGCCGGGCCGCTGTCGCCGCCGCGTTCCGCGAACCGCTTGAGCCGCAGGTCAAGGTGGCCCTTCTTCGCCTCGCCGCCGCCGTGGCAATCGAGGCAGTACAGCTTGAAGATCGGCCGGACATCCTTCTCGAACGTCAACGTTTCGCCGCGCCTGACAGGAAGGCGCTCACGAAACACACGAGGGCGATTGCGTGGGACCAGGTCCGGCGGTCGGGCATTGTATCAGTCCGCTCCAAAATCGATTGCTCCCTCAACCGGGGACAGTCTCATTCCGTTGCCCAATAGGCAATTGTCAAATTATTGTTTAAACTCGGCCTCGAGACAAGGTCGGTCTTGGGGGGTGCAGCGCCTGGCCGATGCGATTGAGCATCTTGACCGCAGGTTACCGACATCAGCAGTAGAGGGATAGCGGGCCTCGCTATTCAGCCGGAGCGGGTTAAGGCGGCCCTCGCCAAGCGCAATAATTGACGATCGGCAAACAACGCCGACGTCTTGCCGCCGACAAGTGAAATAACCACGAGATCCCCGTCAAGGCCGCGTCGCCGGCTTTTCTTCGGTTGGCTACATTGAGACCGTCGGATTTCAGATCAGCTATCTGTGCATGTATCGTGTGTGAAGACGACGTGTGGGCTGGACCGACCTTCCGAAACATATGTCGGACCGCGACTTTTCGAGTGAGGGGCGGCGGTTGGAAGAACGCGGTCGATATATGCCTGAATGTTCTCCGCCAAAACTCGAACGTTCGGCTCCTCAAGTATGCTGCAGTGACCACCGGGAACATCGACGGTGCGAACGCCCCGGCTGGCACCGGCCCCAGCCCATCAGAGGGTCGCGATAGCGTTCTTTAAGAGGCGCACCGCCGCCGGCCTCATCGCCAGCGTCATCGCCATTCGCCCGGATCAACAGCAGCTCACCGTTAAACGGCGTTGCGGGCCGATACGCCCGCCTAGCAACCATGTAGGCCCTTCGCACAGAGATGTCATGCAGGTACGTCGGCAACGCGCAATCCCAACTTTAAGTGCAGGCTAAATAGTTGCATTATGACGTATTCACGGATAATCTCGCTTCGTGATTGCGTCAGGTACCTCGTGAAGCTGCCGACCTTGCGTAGCGACTTGCTACTCACGATCAGGAGACGTCGTGGTGTCGAAACACCCTTGTCGTGGTCGAAAACTGAGGCGAGCCGGCTTAGTCGTTGCCCAGCGACGTGAACAGATTGACCTTTCACTGCGGCATCGGACGCATCCATCAGGGCGACCATAGGGACCTGTTCGCCCTGGCGCTCAAGTTGCCGAGCGATCTCAAAGGCAATGAGCCCCCCGGCACACAATCCACCAAGCAAGTAGGGCCCTCGGGGTTGGACCTCTCGAATTTTACCGATGTAAAAGGCCGCCATCTCCTCGATTCGCGTGTGCAGAATTGGGTGGTTGGCCTTTCGGTGCGGTTCCAGTGCGTACACAGGGTGCTTCGAATCTAGGCGCAGCGCAAGACTAACATAGGCCGACGTGTGGCCGTCGGCATCGTGAACGAGGAACAAGGAGGATTGTCTCCGCCCTCACGGATCAAGACCAGAGAGTTGTGAGGCCCTTGGGTCTCCCGGATGCCGCACGAGCTCGGCCATCGTAGAAGCCTCAATGATCGGTGTTGGAGGTTGCTTAAACCCTAAACTCACCTCAATTCAGGTCGAGAGATTCCGAGCCAGGATAAGGTTCCTGGCTACGTCGAAATACTTGTCGAGAAATGCGACAGTTCAGCGACAGGATTTCGGCGCATAGCTCCAAAAGTTTAGATTCCATTCCGTCGCACGCAATACCAAATACTTGTTCGATATTCCGATTGGGCATCGTCTCTAACTTTGGAGAGAACATCTGCGTGCATGCACCTGCGCCGATGCCTTGCGGTTTCCGCCTTGACGATATGGCTCGGCTGGCCTATAACCAGCGAGCGTCAGGGAGGATGCATCACGCTTCGATCAGGGACGATTGAATGCCAACCTCTGCGATATCAACTGGTTCGTCTCGCCGATCCTGCCCAAGTCGCACTGCCTTGGGCACCGCGGGCGGATTGGACAACATCGACGGCAACGAGCCTCGCGACGACGTCTTCGTCGCCTGTCCCGACGCGAGATCGCCAGCTTATCAGGCCGTCGTCGGCCTGGCCCGGGCTCGCCGGCTGCGCCGGTTTGTGACGGCGTTCTATTATCCCGCCAACGACTGGCTATCCGCATTGGCCAAACGCGGTGCCCCCCTTCGCTTTAGCCGGTTCGAGCGGTTGCTGCGGCGCCGGCATGAGCCCGAAATCCCGGCTCAACGTATTCGGTCAGACTGGGGCTTCGACCTGGCTTTGGTGGGCGAGCGCACGCTCGCGACATCCCATCCCAAGCTCCGCCTGCGACTCGCCCGGTGGCGGACGCGACGGTTTGACCGGGTCGTGGAACAAGCTTTGGTGCGCGATCGGCCGGGGGCGGCGTTTTTTTTTAGCGACGTCGCCTCGGAATTCGCTCTTCCCGCTTGCCGGCGCCTCGGCATTCCTTCGGTGCTCTCCATGGTCCACGGCGACGTTCGTGAAGAGCGCCTGGTGATGGAGATCGAGGCCGAAAGTGCGCCCGACTTCTTCCCGATCTATCTTGGCAATGGCGAGGTCGACTTCAGTGAGATGGCCTGGCTGCACGACCGCCGGCTGCGTGATATCGAGCTGGCCGATCGGGTCCTCGTGCCTTCCCAGCATATCGCCGGCGAGCTGGTGCGGCACGGCACGCCCCGCGACCGTATCGCCGTGGTGCCTTATGCCGCCGAGACACGGCGGTTCACGCCGGACCCGGCTAAAAGGCATGGAATCACGTGTACCTTCCTGTTCGCCGGAGGGATTACACAGCGCAAGGGGATCAAGTATCTGCTGGAAGCCTGGCGGCTGGTCCGGAGGCCAGGTTGGCGGTTGCAATTGCTAGGGGCCTTGCCGGCGAACACCGACCCATTGCGACCGTACCTGGAAGAGGTCGAATGGCTGGGGCGTCTGCCCCATGCCGAGGTGCCCGGCCGGATGGCGTCGGCCGATGTGTTTGTCTTTCCATCGCTGTTTGAGGGATCGGCCGTTGTCACCTATGAAGCCATGGCGTGCGGACTCCCGTGCATCGTCACCGCCGAGGCCGGCTCGGTGGCGCGGCACGGGCGGGACGGCCTGATCGTGCCGGCCCGCGAGGTGGAGGCGCTCGCGGCCGCGATGGAACGGCTGGGCACCGATGCCGGGTATCGGGCCGCGTGTTCTACTTCAGCTCGCGCGCAGGCCGAGGCTCACGACTGGCCACGCTATCACGCCGCAATCATCGAGGCGGTCCGGTGCGTGACCGGCCGCCACCACTCACGAGCGTGAGCCTTCCCCGTCGGCGCTCAGCTCCAACCATTCGAGGGACCGATCTGATGAAAACGAAGTCACTCGTCCGAGAATTACTGCCGCGCAGACATGTTGCTCATCGGGTCTGGAGCGGGCCGCTTCGTGGAATGAGGATCGTGACCTCATGGCACGACTATCCGGCGGCGATCCTTGGGTATACTGAGCGAAAGCTTACCGACTGGCTGCTGGCCAATGCGCGGCCGGGCGAGACCTGGCTCGACATCGGCGCCAATTGCGGCTACACCAGCCTGGCCTTGTCACGGGCCGTCGGGCCCGAGGGCCGGGTCTTTGCTTTCGAGCCGGCCCTGACCACCGCGGCCTGCCTCGAGCAGACCGCACGCGCCAATCGCCTTGACCAGCTCGTCGCTCTTCCCTTTGCCTTGTCGGAAGCACCCCGCCCTGTCGTCGCGCGGTTCGCGACCGAACGCGGAATGATCGATTCGCAGTTGCCCGCCGACGGCCGCGGCCCAATGACCGCGATCGTCGCCGTCGGCCTCGACGCCATCTGGAAGAGCATCGCCGACGGCGACCCAGTCGTCCACGGCATCAAGATCGACGTGCAGGGCATGGAGCTCGATGCGCTTCGCGGCATGAGGCGCCTGTTATCCCGGTACCGCCCCAAGGTCGTTTTGGAGATTCACCCAGGCGTCTCGCGGGCCGACGTTCTCGCCCTCTTCGATTCGTGCGGCTACATGCTCGACAACGAGCCGATCGACGACACGCTAGGTGCGTTCGCCGACCCCCAAAGCAACGCCAGTTTCATCTTCCAGGCCAACCCGTTTCTTTCCGAATGGCACGCTCGAGCCAAGGATCGTAAAGAAGCCGGCCGGGCTTCTGAGAAGGTGCGCGGCTGACCGATTCTTCGAGGACGATCTTGTACTTCATGCTGAGCCCCTCGGCTTGTGATTGGGACCGGTTTAAAAACGCATTATGCGGTGAACCTCGGCCCACGTAGACGCGAAGGAGGTTTTCGTGAGCCGTTTTCACCTTGGTTTGAGCAGATAATCAGTTAATCGGCTCCGGTCTGAGCCTGAATTGAAAACCCAAAGAAGTTACCTTCTCCTCTCCGAAATGATCGTAGACATCTCCGCCATCGATTTGGCCCCACCTTCGTGAAAAACTCTTCAGCGACTGGTTTGGCGCGGGTTCGGTTTCTCTTGTCGCTTCAGCGTGTCTTCCTCCGCGAGGTAGACCTCCAGCGGCGGCTTTCGGCGGTGGTCGCCGACTGAAAAAGCTCGGCGTTTCGCGCTCGTCCCACGAACCCTCGTAGTCCCCCCACGACAGGTCGTGGCACCTACCTCCCGACAGACCGCGGCGATTTTCATCATTCCGCCGGGCGCAGGAAAATCATCTCCCTACCCACTAGCGACTTCTGACGAACGCTTGGGGCTCCTGACGGCCTGTGGCATCGCGATCGCTTAGCAGTGACTGCATGTTTTCGCGCTTGTGATGCTCAAGCTCACGCGATCCGTGGAGAGCGATCTGACGCTCAAGCTCGAGGGCAACCCAGCGATTCGAAATCCCGATGACGCAAAAAGAATCTCAACTCCAGAGATGACGAAGGGTGAAAACATGATGCGACACATGTGGCGCGAGGCTCGTTGGTCGACCTTGTTGTTAGTTTACTTGATGTCATTATCCGGCCAGAGCTTCGGTCAAGGCCTTGGTACCGGTGCGGGCCTGGGAGGGGCCGGCGTGCTCAACGATCCGTTTACGTTCTATTACGCGATCTACCTACCGAATCAGCAGCTCCAATCCCTCCGCCCAACCCCGACGGATACGATCAACTATGGCGCGATGGTCAGGCAACAGTACTACACCCAGAACGATCGACGCGGCTTGTACGATCCGATTTCCCCTTATTCGGCTGGGAATTATGATCCGCTCAGTCCCTATTCGAGACAACAGGGGTCGGAGCGTGCCGCGAGGCCGTTTCGATTCAGTCGAGATCCCTCCAACTTAGGTGGAACGGGGCCTTCGCTGTACTATGGCCGGGCAGCGGCCTATTTCCCCGGACTGAGAGCCGGCAGGGGACGTAATGCGAATGTCGCCACACGCGGAGCTGGCGCTCGGCCCGCAGGCAACTACACTGGGCGGGGGGGCGTGGGTGGCGGAGTTGGCGGTGGTTTGGGTGGTGGCTTCGGCGGTGGCTTCGGCGGTGGAATTGGCGGTGGTGGCTTCGGCGGTGGAGTCGGTGGCTTGGGCGGCGTGGGTGGTGTGCAGTAACCCTCCGTCGGTGGTCTAGTATCGGTTGATTTTCCCTGGCTGACCCGCAAAAAACAGAAAACGCTGTCGTGTGGAACCAGTCAAATCAGCTCAAGCTGACACCGGACGTACGGGCCGATCTAGCTGCTTAGATCAACGGAGCGCTCCCTGAAACTCACGCGCGAACTCGCGGTCAGGAATTCTTGTGTCGGAGCGACTCATGGGTGTCATTTGGCAACGCGTCAAGGCCGTGACGGGCGTGGCAAATGAGCGTCGATGTGGCGATCAACCCGGACGAATGGGTTCATCGACAGCCCACGAAAGCAGTAGGCAATGAGGGCTAACCGAAGGAGGAAGATCCCATGCTTGTCCTCAGTCGCAAGCTGGCGAACGGATTCTGGTGCCGCACTGTGACTTGACGGTCACCGTAGTCGCGATTCACGGGAACGAAGTGAAGGTCGGGATTACCGCACCGACGGATGTTGGTGTTTATCGAGAGGAACTCTGGCTCAGGGTCTGCGCGAGAGGGCCGCGCCCAAGCCGTTGCAGGCGCGGGCCCGTAATGTCGAAGATTTTGTCACACCGCGCGGTTCTCTTCCGAGGCGAATGCCGCGATGTTGGCTGACCGCTTACTGCCCTCACAGGATCAATTCAGCCCCGCCCTGGACTGAAAGCGAGACGTAACTGTTATTCGATCACGGTCTCGGCGCCGGCATCATCGCGGCCAACGTCTCGACACGCGAGGGCGATGCGGTGTCGTGCCTCCGCGGAGAGTGCGTCCTCGGTCGAGTCCGTTTCGGCTCGGCGGCGCGAGCGGTAGCGGGCTGCCTTGTGAATCAAGCGGACCTGCACCCGGAACCGGCGGCAGGACCTGCACGCCAATAAGTGGCAAACGAGCGCCGCACGGTCGAGGAGGGGCAGCGAATCGTCGAGCTCGCGCGACAATAGCTCCGAGGCTGCTTCGCAGCGGAGAGTGAGGACGCGCACGAGGGTTTTCAACCAACTCACGATATTCTCCTTGGCCCGTCGCGTGCCTCGATGAACCAGTGTTTTTCCAGGCATTCGCGGAGCAGCAGCCGGGCGCGGTGCAGCCGCACGCGCAAATTGACTTCGCTCAGGTTGAGGATTCGCCGCATCTCGGCTGTGTCCACCTCTTCGAGCTCCCGTAAAATAAATGCCGAGGACAACGAACGTGGCAGTCGATTCAGACATCCGTCGAGCACGTCCCAGAACTCGCGATCCTCGAGCGCCTGGTCCGGCGCCTTCCATGACGCGAGTGCCGTCTTCCACAAACCACTCACGCTAAAATACCGGCCGCGAACGGGATCGGAAGTCTCGATAGGGTCGGCTTCCGCGGGCGAAATCGACGGTGCTGTGCGTCGGTAATGATCAACGATCTTACGCCGAAGGATGGAGAGTAGCCAGGTGCGAACGGTCGCTCGGCCCTGGAATCGGTCGCGCGATTGGAGCGCCGCCAGCAAGGTGTCTTGCACCAAGTCTTCCGCCAACTCCCGGTGGCGAACCCGCGAGCGAGCATACCGGTACAAGACGTCACCGTGCTCGTCGAGCCAAGCGGACCCGTCGCCGACGGCAATTAGTCCATCCGAATCATCGGCCTGCGGCAACTGATCGGCGTTCATGATTCCTCATCAAGCGAACTCGAACCTACCCGGGCGGTCCCAATGCCCCGGACGAATGTTACAGCGGAAATCGCCCCGGACAAGACCCGTGCCATCGTGGATTGCGGTGACCAGGGCCGGCCACGGACGTCCCTTTCCAATTCCCCTGGCCGATTTCGAAATTGTGCCCGGGCGTTTGTAACGCCGGAGCCGAGTCGGCGACTAACCACCGACTGGACGAGTTTCGTCCCAGATCGAAGGATCGTTGTCATCACACCCTCAATCAGGAGTAAGCACGAAATGAGAAACGCATCCCCGCGGGTCTTGCTGGGAATCGCCACGGCGGTTGCTGCCATTTTGGCCGCCGCGCCGGCGCCTGGCGCCGAAATCCGGATCACGGTGACCAACAACCAGCCGACGGGTGGGTTCGCCCTGGCGCCGGTTTGGTTCGGTGTCCAAAACGGTTCGTTCAATGTTTTCTCTCAAGGAAGTACCGCCAGTTCCGCGATCGCAACTTTGGCCCAGTTCGGCAATACCGCGCCGCTGACGAGCCTTTTCGCCGGCAATGGGCCACAAACAACTTTGGAGTCCGGTGGCAGCCTGATCCAATTTCTGCCGGGGCAGTCCAATACGACGACACTCGACGTGGCGAATCCGGCCTTAGATCAATACTTGAGTTACGCCGGGATGGTGGTCCCCTCGAACGATTTCTTCCAAGGCAATGCCACTCCACTTCAGATCTTCAACTCGAACGGCAACTTCATCGGTCCGATTATGATCAAGGTCTATGGTTCGGATATCTGGGATTCGGACACCGAGCAACAAAGCACCTCGGTCGCCCTCACCTTCATTCAAGGACAAAGCCCTGGAACCGGGACGCAGATTACGAACGGCGCGGTCACCCCGTTTCTGACCGAGCCGGGCGCGACCAGTTTCCTGCAAAGTATCGACGGCTTGACCACGGCCGCCGGCTACCAAATCTCACATTTATTCAGCGCCGACGATCTGATCGACACGATCACGATCTCGTCCGTTCCCGAGCCGGGGTCGGTCGTGCTGCTGGCCCTCGGAGTAACCGGCATGTTCGTCGCGGGGCGTGCGGTGCGATCGCGAACAACTGGGTCAGTGAAATGACCGATTGACTTGGCTGTCAAGGCCGCGCAATTCCACGGCCGGTCGCCGCATCGATCATTTCCTCATCTTGCCGATGATGCGGCGACCCGCCAGTCCAAAGCGAGTCGATCGATGGGATCCAGCCCCGAAGAATTGGATCCCAGGAACTTGAAACGAGCATTCGCGCAGTGTCATAATCAGGGATGGACGGATCGGAAGCGACGACGGGGGAGATCACCCTGATGATCCATCACGAATTGACCTTGGAAGAAGGACCGGTGGCGGCTTCCGCATGGCTTGATGACGAATTTGCTACCCTGCGGGCGATCGCGGATGGAACGGCGGCGTCCACCGGAGGAGAGTCCTTCCAATCGCTGGTCAAACATCTCGCTTCGGCTCTCGGCGTCAGTTACGCGCTCGTTGCTGAATTCGCGGGCCTTGAGCCGCGAGTACGTACGCTCGCCTACTGGCAGGTTGATCGGCCAGGTCCGAGCGTCGAGTATGATCCGCGAGGCACGCCTTGCCAGGAGGTCGCCCGTGGAAATCTCTGCCACCATCCAGCCGGTGTGGCGAGGGAGTTTCCCACAGCTCCGATCCTTGAGGAGCTTGGCATTGAGAGCTATCTCGGCATGCCCCTCCTCGCGCCGGATGGTCGACAACTGGGTCATATCGCCGTCTTCGATACGAAAGAGATGGCAGCCGGACCGAGAAACCTGCTCATCTTCAGGATCTTTGCGGCTCGGGCGGCGGCCGAACTGACACGCCTTCACCTTGAGCGCGCTCTCATCGAGGGTGAGGAACGGCTCCGCGACCTCTTTGAAGAGGCGCCGATCGCCTACGTGAAGGAGGATCTCGATTCACGATTCATCAGCGCCAATCGAGCGGCCATGCGCATTCTCGGCATCACGCCGGAAGAAGTCCCCGGTACTCTCGGAGTGTCTTTCGTTCCGGATACGCCCGATGCGCAGCGTCGCGTCAGAGAGGCGTTCGCCTCAGTGTCCCGAGGGATGGACACAAGCGGTGTGATTCTCGAACTTCGCCGGAAAGACAACGGCAAGCCGATCTGGGTTCAGTGGTGGTCGAAGCCCGATCCCGGAGGGAGGTACACGCGGACCATGTTTGTCGATATCACCGACCGCGTCTTGATGGAGCAGGAAAAGTCGCGGCTGTCGGACCAGAACACCTACCTCCAAGAAGAGCTCAAGTCCGTGCACAACTTCGAGGAGATCGTCGGCCGAAGCCCCGCTCTGACGGCGGTGCTCGACAAGGTCTGTCGCGTTGCCGCCACGGACGCCACGGTCTTGATCCATGGCGAGACGGGCACCGGCAAGGAGTTAATCGCCCGTGCCATCCACTCCGCGAGCCAGCGCCGCGGCAAGCCGTTGATCAAGATCAACTGCGCGGCCCTCCCCGCGGGGCTCGTCGAGAGCGAACTGTTCGGTCACGAGAAAGGCGCGTTCACCGGAGCGATCGCCCGTCATTCCGGTCGGTTCGAGCTGGCCGACGGGGGCACGATCTTCCTCGATGAGATCGGCGAGCTACCCGCCGAGACTCAGGCCAAGCTGCTGCGCGTTCTGCAGGAGCACGAGTTCGACCGGGTCGGTGGTACTTCCCCCAGAAAAGTTGACGTGCGTGTCATCGCCGCCACCAACCGCGACCTCAAGAAGGCTGTCGTCGAAAAGTCGTTCCGTGAAGACCTGTACTACCGCCTCAGCGTCTTCCCGGTGCAAATCCCACCGCTCCGTGAGCGGCCCGAGGATATTCCGCTTCTGGCGCAGTACCTGCTCGACAAGTTCGCGGCGAGGATCGCCCGACGTTTTGACGGCATCGACCCCTCGACACATGCGCCGACTGATGGCGTATCCGTGGCCGGGCAACGTCCGCGAGCTACAAAACATCATCGAGCGTGCCGTCATTCTCGCGACTGGGCCCACGCTCGAAGTCGATCCCGAATTCCTCTGTCAAGGTGATTCGAAAGCGGCCGACGCGCCTTCTGCCGCCCTTGAAGATGTGGAGCGGAAGCACGTCCTCGCGGTCTTGGGCCAAACGAATTGGGTCATCGACGGGCCACGCGGCGCGGCCGGAATCCTCGGTATCCACCCCAACACCCTTCGCAGTCGACTGAAAAAGCTCGGCGTCTCCCGCTCGTCCCACGAACCCTCGTAGTTCCCCACGACGGGTCGTGGCGCCTTCATCTCATTCGGAACGCTGCTGATTTCCGGCGGCGAGCCGTCGAGAAAATTCATTCAGTGGCGCACCAAAGACTTGCGGCATTCGAACGACCCGCGATCGGTTTCCGGCACGGAGATCGCTAATAAGGTTCCCCGTGTTATTGGGAGCTTGTCATGCTGATGATCACGCAATTCGATGGGACCGATCTGACTCGCACGCTCAAGCTCGAGGGCAAGCTTCTCGAGCCCTGGGTCCCCGAGTTGGAGTCTGCCTGCGGCGAGTCCCCGGTTTCACCCGAGAAAGTTTGCCTTGATCTTTGCGACTTGAAGTTCATCGACGCGGCAGGGGCTCGGTTTCTCTCAAGATTGATCCGTGAGGGGGCAAGAGTCATTGCCTGCTCCGGATTCGTCGCGGAGATGCTGAATCTCAACGGCCGTTGATTCCCGGTTCGACCCGGTTGCGGACGTTCCGCGCCTCGTTCCGAGCATCAGTCTCACTGGAGTTCACCGATGCGTTCCCTCCTTCGAATAACGACACTCGCCACCACGCTCCTGGCCGTATGGGTCTCTCCGGGTGTTCCTCGGATGAAGAATGCCGGCGGCAAGATGGACGCCGGAGCCATGGACAAGGGCAAGATGGACGGCGGAGCCATGGACAAGGGCAAGATGGACGGCGGTGCCATGGACAAGGGCAAGATGGATGGCGGTGCCATGGACAAGGGCAAGATGGACGGCGGACCATGGACAAGGGCAAGATGGACGGGCCTCGCAAGTGAAGATCGTCCGCGATAGGCAGATGGCTGGCCTCCAGGGAGGGACCGCCAGCCACCGCTACCCGAGGAGGTCGCTACCATGGCGCGGCTCAAGCAGAAGCACTCGTTGGCAACCCGGCTCTTTCATTGGATCAACGTACCGGTTTTGGCCATGATGATCTGGAGTGGGCTCTTGATTTACTGGGCCAACGACGTGTATCTGATCCGGGTCGGCGGCAGAACGCTCGTCACCTTTTTCCCGGAGTGGTTCTACCGTGCTCTGCAAGTCGATCACCGTTTGGCGGAAGGGATGGCCTGGCACTTCACCTTCATGTGGGTGTTTGCCATTAACGGTCTGCTCTACGTCACATACACTATTGGAGCGGGGAGTGGCGCGAGCTGGTGCCGAACCGTCACACATTCGCGGAGGCGTGGCAGGTGGTGCTCCACGACCTGGGCATTCGCAAGCAGCCGCTGCCAAGGCGCAAGTTTAACGGCGCACAGCGGCTGGCCTATACGGGCGTGGTCGCGATGGGGGCCGGCTCACTGCTGACGGGCCTGGCCATTTACAAACCAGTCCAGGTCGCCTGGCTCACCGCGCTGCTCGGCGGCTACCCGGTGGCGCGCCTCGAGCATTTCGTCCTGGCGATCGGATACGTCGCCTTCTTTGCCATTCACATCACGCAGGTCATCCGCGCCGGGTGGAACAATTTCCGCGCGATGGTCATCGGGGTAGAGCTGTCAAGCGACCCGGAGGCCGTTCATGGACCCACCACTTGACCAGGACCCGTTGTCCCAGGAAGACAACGCGCAAGTGAAGAACACGCCCAATGAGAGTGGAGCGGCCACGCCTGCAGCTCGGCTCGTCGCGGACGGTATGCCGAGACGACAAGATCGTATTCCTACTGACTCGACCGCGTGCCTCAAGAGGCCGGACGGCGACCTGGAGCGTCGACTGCGCCAGCTTTCGCGCCGCGGATTTATTGTTGGCGGCGTGGCCGCTCTGGCAGGCGTCGGAGGTTGGCGCTGGCTGGTCACGCGGGGCGACGACGGCGGATTGCCCTGGCCGCTGCGCCGAGTGCTGGAGTTTGACGAGCGACTAGGTCGGGCGTTTTTTCGCCCATCGCGCCTCTCGCCGCAATTTCCCCGCTCCGCGGCGCGAATGCCTCGCGTCAACGGAACGATTGGGCTGGACACGAGCATCGATGCGTCCGAGTGGAGGCTTCGGGTCTCCGGCTCGCCCGGCGAGAATTCGCCGCGTCTGTTCAACCTCGACCAGATCAAGGCCCTTCCACGGGCCGAGATGACGACCGAGCTCCGCTGCATCGAAGGCTGGAGTGACGTCGTGCACTGGGCCGGTGCACGGCTCGCCGACCTCGCGCAGGCCACGGGTTTGGCGACTCGCGGAGGCCGGTTGCTCGAGTACGCCTCGCTCCAAACACCCGACGGCCAGTACTACGTCGGCCTCGACATGGCCAGCGCGCTCCATCCCCAGACCTTGCTCTGCTACGAGATGAACGGCCAGCCTCTGACCGCCGAGCACGGCGCGCCGCTCCGGTTGGTTATTCCGGTCAAGTACGGCATCAAGAACCTCAAGCGGATCGGAAGTATCCAATTCACCGATGATCGACCTGGCGACTACTGGGCCGAGCAGGGCTATGACTGGTTCGCAGGACATTGAAACTCAAGCCTTCGCTACACCGACACTGCTTTTTCATTCGTTGGAGATTTCTGGTGCATCCAAAGAAAGGGGCTCATGATGCACTCAATCCGGATCGCACTCACGAGGTCCCAGCTAACTTGCTCGTCGGCCGTGACGGCCGGATCGTCGCCGTCGAGCAGAGCGGCGATGCCTTAGAACGGGCTATCGTGCGTGCCCTCTTTGGCCTATCGGGCGGTAATTCCCGATGTTCGAGTACGAAGTTCGAATGATTTTAGCCTTTGATTCAAGTGATCTTCAAACAATAACCGGCCGAACGTCTCGCGCGATGGCAAGGCCTATCGCTTCGGGGTTATCACCGGTTCAAGGAGTCAGAGCCATGACATCGCAACGGTTGAGTACACTGGCTTCGGTTTTGGTCTTTGCCCTGGTGCTGACGACAGGGGGTAGCGCCCGGGCGCAATGGGGTTTCCCCGGCGCGTGGGGATTCGCCTCGGCTGGCCAGTTCGGCCCGGGCTTCGGGGCCCCGGCATTCTCGCCTGTCGGCTACGGCCCATGCGGAGCGGGAGATCGCTTTGGTACGAGCAACTTCATCGGCTTCCCGGCCCCCGGTTATGCGGCGAGCATCGGGCAAAGGCCGCTTGCGACCACGTCGTTCCACACGGTCTCGGAGGCCGTCAGCGTGGTCCCCGGTTGGAGCGATTCCGGTTACAGGGTTCACCACCGACACCGAGCGCAACCAAGTGTCCCTCGCGGGGCGGCCCGTTAGTGATCGCAGTCGGATGAGGAGTTGAGGTCAGGTCAATCACTCCATCTTCAGAAGGAGAACAATAATGTATCGTAGTACTGTTCGCCGTGCCTCGGCAATTGTGTCAAGTCTGGGTGCGTCACTCTTCGCGCTCACGACCGCCGTGGCCCTCTGCGCCCAGGAGCCGGCAAACGAACCGGATAGTGCCCCTGTACGCAAGGAGCTCAATGAATTTCGAGAAAAGGCGGAGAGAAAAGCACCGCCAGACCGTCTACGAGTTTACGCGCAGGGAATCGACGAGGTGCGAAAGTCCGGCGTGACCGACAAGGCCCTGAAGGTGGGCGACCGGGCACCGGATTTCGAGATCTTGAACGCGGCTGGTAAGAAGGTCAAGCTCTCGGAGCTGACCACCCGGGGGCCGGTCGTGCTTACGTGGTATCGCGGTGGCTGGTGCCCCTATTGCAATATCGCCCTACGCGGATTCCACAAAGCTTGGCCGCAGATCCGAGCCGCAGGCGCCAGCCTAGTCGCCCTCTCGCCGGAGACGCCGGACAACACTCTGAGCACCGTGGAGAAAGACCATCTCGACTTCGAGGTGCTCTCCGACAGAGGAAATAAAGTTGCGCACGCCTATGGGGTAGCCTATAAGGTCCCCAGAATCATACTGGAGCAGTTCAAGGGGCGTCTCGACCTGGCCAAGCACAATGACGACAATTCGGGCGAGCTGCCCCTGGGCGCAACCTACGTCGTCGATCGCGCGGGCGTGATCCGCTACGCTTTCGTCGACGCGGATTACCGCAAGAGGGCCGAGCCTTCCACTGTGCTCGCCGTGCTGCGAGGACTGGAAAAGAACCCATGAAACTCTCCAGGACTTTACCAATGTCTCGTTTTGTCTACTCACACCGAAACGCCGTGCTCGGCTTGGCCGTGTGTGTTGTCCTCGCGTTGGCGTTGCATGAGATCGGAGCGAGCCATGATCCCCCACGATTCCGACCGAAAAAAGCCGCCCCTTGCCTTGCGGAACGGGCAGTGCGGCGCGCAGGACCCCGAGGAAACAGGCTCCTATCCTCCGTCGGCTAACTGGCCGCCCGCTGCGACCGTGGCTGGCGGTCGTGCGACCAGCCACGAACGCGTAGACATCCTCGCCTCGCCTCAGGCCGCCGGAGAGTCGGCTGGTTGGCCCATTATCGCGTTCTCGGGCTGCTGGGCAAGGGTAGTATGGGCCTTGTCTTCCTGGCCGAAGACAGTCTTCTCGCCCGACCCGTTGCCTTGAAAGTCCGCACTCCGTAAGCTCGTGATTACAGCGGCCGTGCTTGGGGCGCTCTTGGCCATGGTACTCGGGACGATCATTTTCGCTCTGCACCGTCGGACCAACGTTGAGATCGTCGCTGTCGGCCTCACGTCAGCCCCGGCCGCCGACCAGAGTCCCCTTGCGCCAACAATGACGGGGGAGCCCGGGGCGGCGCGAACGGCTCGGACCGTCGCGAGCAAGGATCAATTCGGTCCGCGGCGCGATCGGGGTCCCGTCTCGGCATCGAGTGCTCTCGCCGGTATCGACGTACCTCGTTCCAAAGCCACGACCGAACCTGGTCCGCCTCAGATGGCGGAGGTTTCCCAACACAAAGAGCAGGCCGCGGAGAAAGTCTCCCCGACAGTGGGAAAGGGTGACGTCGATACACCCATCGTGAGCATTGCCGAGCGGGGGCAAGTGCCGGAGAGCGATGACAGAACGGCGCGAGGGAAAGGGAATTGGGGGGATGTCGTCGATCCCGACAGGGATAGTAAGTTCGAGTTGGAACCGCGCGAAAGCAGGGCCAGGATCGTCGTCCCTGGACGCACCCATATTCTCAGTGCCGAGATCGGTCGCATGAACGCGCCGCGCATCCTTCGCGAGGTCGAAGGTGACTTCGATGTAAGCGTGCGGGTCGCCGGTACCAGCCACCCCGGAGGGAAAGCGACGACGACTCACTATCCCCCGTATCACGGGGCCGGGCTCCTCATCTGGCAGGACCACGAAAACTACGTCCGACTCGAGATCGCCGCGGACCTCCAGCACGGGAAGGTTCGCCCCTACGCCAACTTCGAGTACCGCAAAGACGGCGCCCTCGCCATGTCGAGCGGTATAATCAACACGGACGGCTCGAACCATCTTCGCCTCAAGAGGCGCGGCGCCGAGATTTATGCGTCCTTCGGTCCCGACGGATTACGCTGGACCTCTTTCTCTCCTCTGACCGCCGATCTTAAAGAGCGACTGAGCGTCGGTGTCGCGGCGATCAACAGCTCCACGAGACCGCTTTCCGCTGAATTTGAGGGGCTCGATGTCATCGAGAGAGATGAGCCAATTAAACGTCACCGATGAGAAGCGAACACTTGGAGCATCCTGCGAAGACACCCAGCCGGAGGGTCGACGCGTTGCACACCTACTGACGCAGATCTAGGAGTATTTCCCATGGTACGCGGGATGAATGTAGTAACGCTGGTCATACCGATCTTCTTGATGGGCGGACTGCATCGGGCGGCGTCGGCTGCGGAGAACGACAAGACGAAGCGATTGGTCCTGGTCGAGCTCTACACCTCGCAGGGTTGCGACATGTGCCCGACGGCCGAAAGAGTGCTCGGCGCGCTGGCCGAGCGAGACCGCGGGATCGTTCCGGTCGCCTTTCATGTCGATTACTTCAATGAGCCCTGGAAGGACGTGTTCTCGGACTCGCTGTATAGCCAGCGGCAGATGACCTATAATCAGATCTATACCAAGCCCAAGAACGCGGAATACGGGCTCTACTACACTCCGATGATGATGATCGATGGCGAACAGTCGGTAAATGGCCGAGACGCCGCCTCGGCCGAGGCGGCGATCCGTCGGGCGCGGACCAAGAAACCCGCCGTGGCGATCGACGTCACGTTCGACCTCAAGAGCGACGGGCTCTCGGGCACGGCGACGATCAGAGTGACGAGCCAGTCGAGCCGTGCCGAGAAGGCGCCGCTGTTGCTCTGCGCCGTGCTCCGCGAGGACGGCGTCGTCACCGAAGTCCACTCGGGTGAGAACGCGGGAAAGTCACTCGTCGCTCGTTTCCCCGCTCGTCAGACGAAGTACGAATTCATCGAACTTGATGGCAAATCGCCTGTCACGCAGCGGTTTCCTTTCGTGATCGGACCGACGTGGAACCGCCAGAATCTTCGGCTGGCTGTTTTCGTTCAAGACAAGCGTTCGGCGGCGGTCCACCAGGCGGCTGACTTTCCCTGGCGATCGACCAAGACGGTTCCAGAAGAAGGATTGCCAGTGCCATCGACCAGTGGGAACCGGCAATAGGTTGATCGCGTGCGAGCGAAGCCAGCGACCTTTCGAGTGCGAGGTCGACGGCGGCGCGCTTTGGTGATTCACGCCCGGCAGCCTGGGCATAGTTATACCTCGACCTCGCGCACGTTCGGCATTGCGCAGACGTTCATTAACCGCCGCCGTATACTCGCGAATCGCGTCCTTGATGTTTTCCAGAGCTTCCTCTTCTGTTGCTCCCTGAGAGTGGCAGCCAGGCAGATTCGCCGCGGACACGGCGAATCCCTCTTCCGATTCTTCGAGGACGACCTTGTACTTCATGCTGAGCCCCTCGGCTTGTGATTGGGACCGGTTTAAAAACGCATTGTGCCGTGAGCATCGGTCCACGCAAATGCGAGGGACGCTGTCGTACGCCGTTTTCACCTTGGTGCGAGCCGAACTTCAGTTAATCGGCTCAGGTCTGAGCCCAAATTGAAAACCCAAAGAAGTTACCTGCTCCTCGAGTACGACGACCTCCTCGATCTGCCAGCCGATCTCGGACCTTCTCCAAGTATACCGACCTTTTCGAGTTCGTCAGCGACTGGTTCGCGTCGGGTTCGGTTTCTCTTGTCGCTTCCGCTGCTCTTCCTCGGCCAGATAGATTTCGAGGGGCGGCCGCTGACGGTGGTCGCCGGTGGCGTGCTGAAAAGCGGTGGCCACGGCCATGAGGGTTGCCTCGTCATAGAGCCGTCCGGTCAGCGTGACGGAGCCCGGCATCGACCGGCCCGCCCGATCGTGAAAGCCCATGGGAAAGACGACCGTCGGGTGGCCGGTCAGGTTGGTGATCGCGAGGTCTTCACCGGACCCGACATAGAGATCGACCGCCGTCATCCGCTCGGCCATCGCTCGCATGAGCTTGGTTCGCACCCGGGCGGCCCGCAGGTACTCGACGGCTGGCACAAACTGGCCGTTGCGGAACGTGTTGGGCCAGCGTATTTAACCCTTCGGTGATATGCTTTCGTGTGATTTCGTCGAAGACGGCGGCCGCCTCGGTGTCCAGCATGAGCGTGATCGGCCCCGATGGGAAGCTCTTCGGGCAGCGTGATCGGCACCAGCTCGAAGCCCAGCTTGCGGAGGATTTTCAGCTCCTCGCGGTTTTCGGCCGGCCGGTTGGGTTGCTCGATGTAGCCGACTTTGAGGCGGTCGAGAGCGACCTTGGGCGGCCACTCGAAGGGCTGGTCGACGGCGGCCCAGTCGAGACCGTCGGCGCCGTGGATCGCGTCGAAGACGAGCGCGCAGTCTTCGATCGATCGGGCGATCGGCCCGAGCTTGTCCATCGACCATGAGAGGGTCATGCAGCCGTGCCGGCTGACCCGGCCGAAGGTCGGGCGCAAGCCCGATGCGCCGCAGGCGCGGCAGGGAGAGACGATGCTGCCCAGGGTTTCGCTGCCGATCGCGAAGCCCACCAGACCGGCGGCGACCGCCGACGCCGAGCCGGCCGACGATCCGCTCGAGCCGGTCCGCGGGTCCCAGGGACTGCGCGTCCGGCCGCCGAACCACTGGTCGCCCATCGCCAGCGCGCCCAACGAGAGCTTGGCAACCAGCACGGCCCCGGCTTCTTCCAGGCGAGCCGCCACGGTGGCCTTGACGTCGATCACCCGGTCCTTGAACGGCGTCGCTCCCCAGGTTGTCGGGTATCCGGGATAGGCGATCAGGTCCTTCGCACCCCACGGAATGCCGTGCAGGGGCCCGCGATAGTGCCCAGCGGCGATTTCCTGATCGGCCTGCGCGGCTTGCTTGAGCGCGAGGTCCTCGGTGAATGTCACGACGCACTTGAGGAGCGGGTCAAACCGCTTGAGGCGGTCGAGATAGAGTTTTGTCAGCTCGATCGAGCTCACCTGGCGGTCGCGAATCAAGCTCGCGAGCTCGGTCACCGGCAGGAAGGCCAGCTCCTCGGCCGAGCCCGGGCGCCGGACGTGCGGCCTTGGGCCGGCACTAACTGGTTGCGCTTGATGGCGGCGGCCGGGCGCGGCGGGACAGGCAAAAAGGTCAAGGCCGGCGGCACGTCGTAGCCGACGTCGACCTTGCGCAGCTCGGCGAACGAGCGCAGGCTCTGCGTGATCGTCCTGGCGGTGCTCGCGCGCTCTTCCTCGGTGAGATCCAGACCGGCGATCCACTCGGCCTGCTTGATCATCTCGGGTGTGATCGAGCCGGACTGGGCGGCCTGGGCGGCGAGGGCGCGGCGGAACGTGGCGGTGCCGATTCCCAGCCCTGCCAAGCTTTTCAAGAGGGTTCGCCGGCTTTGTCCATCCAAATTTGTCATAACCATTGGGTGGAATTCGACTAAAGTAAGAAAACCATTCGCCGGATCGCCGGAGGGAGCGAATTTCAACGTACCGTTCCCTCAAGGGCCTTTGGTAGCATATAATGACACAGTGCCCCTTGCTGGTACAGATTAGGGCGGAACAAGGGGAGGCGAGTGGCGATGCGCAGTGATACAGAGCCGATGCTCGAGACCGATCATCTCGACCAGCTTCTCGAGACACCCGCTCCACCGCAGCCGGTCGTCGTCGTTCAATATCGCAACCGGGGCGTGCCCGCGTGGGTGTTTTTCCCGTTCGTGATTCTTGTCACCGGGGCCTCGCTGTTCCTGTACCATCGCATGGTGGTCGAGAAAGATCGGATTCAGGCCGCGCGAGATCGGTCCCAGTTGGCTCGCGAAATCGAGGCCGAACGCGCTCTTTTGCCTCTCGTGAGAGACACTCCCCCCTCGACGACCGTTTTGCCCATTCCCACGGCGCTGCCATCGCCCGCCCCGACGACCGAAGTCGCTGCCACATTGCCCGATTCCGGCCGGCAGGAAGGGCCCCAAGCCCTGTCAGATTCAAAAACAGCGAAATCAGCCGCAGACGCGGGCACTGCGCCATCACCATCCCCCGCGAGCGCGAGTGGCGTGCCGGCACCCACCCGTTCAGAGCCCGTGGGTCAAACCAACACGCTCTCCAAGCCAACGACCCTCGCGGTTGCCGCGGAGACGGGAATCACGCTCCCCCAAGAAAAAATGCCAACACTGGAGACGCGATCGGCCGTACCGGGCCCGTTTGCCGAGTTGGGCAACCCTCCCCAACCGCCAACCCCGAACGACGGGGCGGGGTCGACAGTCGGTGGGGGGCAGGGAATGACGAAATTGCCAGCTTCCAAGGAGGGCCCGCCCAACAAACCGGCCAATGGGGCCAACAAAGGGCCGTTACTCGCCAATCCAGCCGATGAACCGCAACCGGCGACGGCCGCGCCCGTCACCGGCGACGTCATGACCGCGACGCGGTCGCCCAAGGAAGGACCTGCCGAGAATGGGAACGGTCCTGGGCCCGGGGCCCCGGTTGCCGGCCGCGTCGGCGCAATTGAGCCTGTGCCGCTCGCGCCACTTCCAACCAAAGAAGAAACGCAAAGAGCGATCGAGGAAGAAGCCGCCAAGAAGCAGGCCGAGAGGATCGCGGAAGTTGAAAATAAAGATGCCGATCTCCGCGCCCGCCAATTCGAAGAACAAGTTAAGTTCCGCGACGAGCTGCGAGAATTGCTGCGAGCAAAAGGAAGCCAGGCCGGCCCGGAGATCGCCAAGCTCGACAAGCGGTATGCATACGAGGTCGACCCCGATCGCCACGATCAAGCCTATCGCATATGGCGATTTAATCGCATGCTTTTGCCGGATAAAGTGAAATATCTTCGCTCGCTGGGTGTTCCGGAGACCACCATTCTCGAGTTCATGTGCTCGTCGCTAGACGGCAGGATCGGCACCCGCGACGGCCCACGCGACCAGAACGATGTTTGGGTGCGGGCGGCCAGGCAGCTCTTGAAAATCGAGCCGGCCCGTGTCCCCATGGGCCAGCATCGCGCCGGTGGTGCCGGCACCGGTGCCGACGCCGCGCCCGAAGGCGGTGGTCTCGACCCCGCGATGAGCGCCGCGCGCCTGATCGCCTTACTCCGACCTCAGGATGAAACAGGATAACCAGATGCGTTTCCATGCTGTCAGCCTTGCTCTGGCATTCACCGTCGCGGCGCTCGCGCCGGGCGTCGGCCGGAGCGACGATTCCGCGATCCGCCAGGGGACCGGCCTCTTGAATGAGGGGGACCGGCTCGCCGATAAGGGGGAATTCACCGAGGCCGTTATCCGCTACAAACGCGCGATGGAGAAGCTCCTTCCCGAGCTGCGCAAGGTCCCCTTCAAACATGAGGTGAAGCGAGATGTTACCAAACGCGAAGACATGAAGGCGCTGATTCTCAAGGAGATCGACGAGGACATGACCCCCGAGGAGTTTCATGCCAACGAGCTGGCGATGAAGGTGCTCGGGCTTCTGCCGCGCGACTACAATCTCCGAGAAACCCTCGCCCAGGTCTACTCCGAGGAGGTCGCCGCCTTTTACGACCCCAGAACTAAGACGATGCACCTGATCGAGGAACCGAAGGCGGAAGTCAAAAAACCCCTGACCTTTCTCGAGCGGCTCTTCGGCAAGAAGGGGGCCTTTGATAAAGACGAGAACAAAACGGTGATCGCCCATGAGTTGACACACGCTCTGGCGGATCAGCACTACGATTTAGACGCGATGCAACAGGCGATCAAGAAAGACGATGATCGCTCGTTGGCGCTTGACGCCCTGATCGAGGGAGAAGCGACGCTGACGATGTTCGGAGTGGGCATGGACGACTGGAAGGGCGAAGACATCATTCATTTGCCGGCCGAACGCATGGAATTTACATTTAACTTGCTGGCTCCGTTTATGCCCATGATGGGCGATGGCAAAACCCTGCGCGATGCCCCGCCGATTATCAGCGAGTCGATGATATTCCCCTATTTCAAGGGGATGGTCTTTTGCGCGAAAATGGCCAATCAAGGGGGCTGGGCGGCGATCGACGATGTTTATCGCAATCCCCCCCTCTCAACCGAGCAGATTCTCCACCCCGATAAATACCGTGCCAAGCCGGACTTTCCCATGACGATCGACTTGGGGGCCCTCAAGCCGGGTGACGGTTGGAAGGAAGCCGGGCGCAACGTTTTGGGCGAAATGCAAATGGCGATCATGCTCCGTAGGCACGGGGGCAAGGCGGCGGCGGCCGGTTGGGACGGCGATCGCTATGCGGTCTTCGAGGGCCCGAGCAACAAGCTCGCCCTGGTCTGGCTTTCCACTTGGGACAGCGAAGACGACGCCCGCGAGTTCGCGCATGCCTACGTCGCCTATCAAACGGCGAAAGTGGGTAAACTGGGTTCGCCTGCCAAGCCCATCCCAGACTCCGTTTGGCGCAACCTCGACGACAGTCTGTACGTTGTTCAACGGCGAGGGCGAGACGTCGCGGTCGTTGAGGGTTTCTCGCCGGCGGTGACGGCCACGCTGGTTGACGCCGCGTTTGCGGCCAAGCGCACCGAGATGACACCGGGGGCATTAAAAATAACGACCCGACACAAGGCTAGACCGGGGGATCGGGAGACGGAGCTCCCTCCTACAAATCCTGTAGGAGCCGGCTCTACAAATCCTGTAGGAGCCGCCTCTGTCCGGCGACGTTTCTAGTTTGGCTTTGGCGGCGGGCCGAGGTGGCGTTCGGCGAGGAGTATCGATGTTTCGGCAACGTCAGCGGTCGTGGACGGTCCTCTGTATGAGCGCATTGGTCGTGTGTCTCGCCAATCATGATGCGCTGGCGCAAGACCCGCTCGAAAACGCTCCCCTCGCTCCCGAATCGACCTCGAGAGCGGGGGCGAGTGAAAATAGCCCCAAGGAATCGACAAACAAGGCTGGGGCAAGGCAAACGGCAGCGGTCGAGCCTGAATTTATTGTCAAGTCACCCTCCGAGTGGCGGAAAATCCTCACGCGGGCGCAGTTTGCTGTGACTCGAGAAAAGGCGACGGAGCAACCATTCACGGGTCAGTATGCCTCGGGGCACTTCCGGGGCACGTTCATTTGCGTGTGCTGCGCCGCCGCCCATGTTCAGTCGGAGCTATTTCGCTCGCAGGCCAAATTTGAGTCGGGCACGGGATGGCCCAGCTTCTATCAACCCTACGGCTCCAAGGCCGTACGGACTGCCTGGGACTATAGCGACGTCGAACCCCGGCTTGAGGTGATGTGTCGGCGCTGCGGTGCCCATCTTGGACATGTGTTCGATGATGGGCCGGCTCCGACCGGCCAGCGGTTTTGCATCAATTCCGCCGCCATCAAGCTGATTGCGCCGGAAGCGGCCGCGAGCTCGAGAAGCGTGACCGGCAAGAAGCTATCATCGAAATCCAAGTTGAAGGTAAAATCTTGAAGACGGGCGCCACCTCTTCGCTTCGACCGTTTCGAGGCGGAACGCCGAGTTTGGCAGTCCCCGAGATGACTCACGATTACACTACCCGACCCTTCCGTGAGAGGAGCCTTTAAGAGCCATGACAGCAGGACGAGACAGGCATTCGTATTTTGTGGGGCTCGCATGGGCCTGGCATCTGGGCGGTTATGCCGTCACGCGCGGCCTTCGCCCAAAGTGACGCCAAACACCCGGTCGTTGTTCTTGACTCCTCATTCGGGCCGATCACGATCGAGCTCGATGAAGAGAAAGCCCCGATCACCGTCCAGAATTTTTTGAAATACGTGGACGCCGGGTTCTATGATAATACGATTTTTCATCGGGTCATCCCCCGATTCATGATCCAGGGGGGTGGATTCAACGAATCCATGAGTGAAAAAACCGAAGGGCAGCATGGTAAAATCAAGAACGAATCGGGTAATGGCTTAAGCAACGCTCGGGGCACGATCGCCATGGCTCGTACGTCCGATCCGAATTCGGCTCAGAACCAGTTTTTCATCAACCTGGTTGACAACACCAAGCTCGACACTTATGGGGGCGGCTATGCCGTCTTCGGCAAGGTCGTCGAGGGGATGGACGTGGTCGACAAAATCGCCAAGGTCAGAACGTCGACACGTGGTCCGCATGACGATGTGCCCACTGAACCGATCCTGATTAAGACGGCTCGCCGGAAGACAAAGAACTAACTGGGCACGCGGAAACTGTTGCATGACGTAGGTCAGGCTTTCCAGCCTGACGCCCGTCCGGCGGGAACAGAATGTCAGGCTGGAAAGCGTGACCCGCAGAAACCGTTGCGTGACGTAGGTCAGGCTTTCTAGCCTGACGCCCGTCCGGCGGGAACAGAATGTCAGGCTGGAAAGCCTGACCTACGTCAAAATTTCCGCGCTCGCGTTCACGGCCCCAGCCTGGCCGAGAGTGCGTTCCCGGGCGAAACCCTTGACCAACCCGGGGCCGCTATCTAAGATGGTTGAGCATCGACAGGTGTACCTCGCGGTTGCATGGTCTCCAAACCGCCGTTTTTGGTTGCGTAAGCGTTGTTTTGGTCCCTTAAAGGAGTCGCGAATGGCTCACATTGTCGCCGAGCCCTGTTTCGATTGCAAATACACCGACTGCGTGGTGGTCTGCCCTGTTGACTGCTTCTACGAAGGCGCTCAGATGCTCTACATTCACCCCGATGAGTGCATCGACTGCGAGGCCTGCGTTCCCGAATGCCCCGTCGAAGCCATCTTCCACGAAGATAACCTACCGGACGAATGGAAGGACTTCACGGCCCTCAATGCCGAAGAATCGCCCAAATGCCCGGTCATCACCGAGAAGAAAGACGCTCTGGAGGGGGAAAGCTGCGATCAGTCTCGAAAGAAAAAGTGAGCACAGACGTCGGGCTTGACGGCGATCGAACGGACCCGTTCGATCGATCGCCGGGGTCAGGGGACATGGCTGCGGGAAGTGGCTCGCCCTACTTCTTTTTCAACGATCCGACACAAGGCTCGATCGGGGATCGGGAGACGGAGCTCCCTCCTACATTTCCTGTAGGAGCCGGCTCCGTCCGGCGATGTTTTTACCCTTGTCGCGGCTCATTTGTTCTTTTTCTCGACATGGTTGGTCTTGGGTTTGTCTTCGCCCCTCCTCACAACCTCATGTTTGTGCACGATCTTCTTTGCGTGGTGGACAACGGCCTTCTTCTTGGCGTGATGAAGCGGGCCTTTTGGCCCCGCGGCGGGGCTTGGAGCCACCGCGGGGCTGGGTGACAGCGTTACCGGTACTAAAGAGGATGGCGTCTGAGTCGGCGTCGGTGTGGGTGTCGCGACAGGCGCGATCTTGAGAACCGCATTGTCGGAATAGCCAAGATTGACCGCGCCCGAGGTGCTCTGGATCGCGTTGGGTGCGATCGAAACATTCACGGTGCCCGACGAGTTGAACTGACCCGCCAGATTGAATTCGACGGTATAGGCATCGATCCACGTCAGGCTCGTCGCGTGCACAGGCGCGGAGGAGCTGATGCCCGAGCCGGATAAGGCCAGGTCGGTCGCAGCGATGGTTGCGGGATTGACGTTTTCCGAGAAAGTGACGGTGATCGACGTTGGCGCCGTGGCGACGGTGTCGGTGGCTCCCGCGGCGTAGGTCGCGCCGGTATCTGGCACGAGCGAGGTGGTGACGACTCGGAACGAGCCGCCAATGGCCTGGCCGCTGGTCCCACCGAATTCAAAGGCCCCGATGTCGCGCGGGCCATAGCCGGCGACACCGAGACCGCCGTTGATGTAGACCTGCGAGTTGCCCAGCAAGTCGGTGGGGATGGCCGTTGCCTCCCAGGCGTTGTCGATGGCCGCTGAAGTCGCGGTCAGCTCGAAATCGGCGTCGATGAAGAAGTTCGCGGGACCGTCCGAGCCCGGCCTGGGGTCGATCGGGAAGACGAAAGACGGGTTGCCAACAAAGTTGCCCTGGTCGCTGACGGCGGCCGCGGCGGTCGTTCCCAGCAAGGCGGGACTGAATCCGTTGCCCAAGTCGTTGGTGGCGTTCGCCTGGTTGGTCTCGCTGGCTCCGTTACCGTAGAACAAGTTGTTCTGCAGCCTGACCCCGCCCGGATCGCTCGCGTAGATCGCGTAGCCGTTGCGAGCGTTGGTCTGGTCGTGGTTCTCCCAGAAGATATTGCTGGCGACGTAGGCTAAAACCGGAGACGTGGAGGAATTCAGCAAATAGATGCCGTACGTGTTGAAGGCGAAGTCATTGTTGATCACCTGCGTGGGGTTGACAGTCGAGGGCGTTCCTCCCGCGTCGTCGATCCCAAGGCCATAGGTATTGCCGATGATGCCGTCGTTGTAAATGTCGGGCGTGGCGGCGCCGGCTGACGACGTCGTTACCGCCACGCCGACCCCGGCGTCGATGATGTAGTCTTTGTCGAGCGTGATGTCGGAATCAGTGATATCAACACCGACGGCGTAGGGGTTGATGATTCCACTTGCCGGGTCTCCGAAGAGCGGGCTGGCGATGGTGAAACCGGCGATCTCGGTGACGAGGCCGGGGAGGCTTTCAAGACCGGTCGCAGTGATCGTGGCGTAGGTGCCCGCCGGAGCGGTCGCTGCGTACGGGTGCGCGGATGATCGTCTCGAAGGCGTTGCCGGTGCTGGTCGTGAAAACCGTGCTGTCGGTGCTGCTCGTGGAGGCCGAAAGCAGCCGCACGAACGGCTTCATCGTGACCTGTTCCGTATAAACGCCGGGGAGGACCGCGATGACGTCGCCCGCCGTGGCGACGGCCATGGCCGCGCCAATCGTGGCATAGGGATCTTCCACGGTGCCGTTGGCCGTGGAGGCGTCGGCCCCAGCTTCAACGAAGAGATTTTGAGCCAGCGAGGGGACGGCGACCGCGAACGTTTCGGTCACGGGGCTGGCCAGGACGTTACCGGCGATGTCGCGGATGGCGCCGGCGCCAGTGTTCTCGAGAGTGACCGAATAAAGGTCGTTGGTGAGCGCGGTCCCGGGAAGAGTCGAGAAAGTGATCTGTTCCGCACCCGAGCCGCCCGTTCCCTTGTTCAAATAAGTCGGTTTGAAGGAGGCGGGATTAATCGGGATCGTGACATCATCGGCGTCGCCGAGGATGCCGTCGGGGCCCGCGCTCGTCACCACCACCGAGGCCGCCGTCAAGGCAGCCAAATCGAGGTTTTTGTTGGTCGTAATTGTGAAACTGAGTACGCCATCGGTCAAACTCGTGATGACCTGGCCGGGCGTGGGTGATGTGAAGGTCGCGGTGGGCGGGGTGTCATCGACGACGAACGGCACCTGGGCATTGGGGCTAGCGGGATTGGACTCATTGCCGCTCTGGTCGATGACAATGACCTGGGCCACGTAGTAACCACTTACGGTGCCGGGCAGGGGCGACAAGTCGCCACTGGTGCCGACGTTGTAGGTGCCGAACAAGTTGGGCAGAGAGTTCATATTGGTGACGAGCCCGGTCTTTGCCGCATCCGATCCCACCTTGACTGTGAAGGTGCCGCCGGTACCTGAAATCGCCGTGCCCGCGTCGGGACGGATGAATTGATCAAGGTTGGCGGGTGCGCCGGCCGTGCTGAAGTAGGTCACACCGTTGACTTCGATTCCGATGTTGAGGATGACCGTCTGGCCGGCAACGGGCGCCAGAACGGGGTTGGGCTCGCTGATGGTGCCGTCGAATTCGGGCAGAGTCGACATCGTGATGTCGTCGCCGGCGATATTCGTATCGGTGGACGGGTCGAGCACGAGAGAGCCCGCCGCGACTCCTGGAGGCGTCGTATTGATGACGAACGAAGCATAGAAATTGCCGCCCGGATATCCGTTGCCCGAGGGAAGGGCCAGTGGTGATCCGAACTGGCTATCGCCGACCGTGTTTTCGCCATCGAGCGCCACGCCTTGTAAGTTCGTGATGACTGGGGAGCCGTTGCCGAATAGAGTGATCTGGTAAGCGTCGGTCCCCAGCGTCACTCCGGCGGCCGCCAGGTTGATGACGAGGGTGTCGGTCGAGGCGTTATAGGATAGCTTGCCCGAGAGGTTGATTTCTTGGTCGAGAGGTTGACTCGGGTTGCTACCCAGGTCGACGAGCGAAACTGAACCGGTGGAAATCGAGCTGGGCGAGATTGGGCCGTTAAACGTGATGTTGATCGTCCATGGCGTCTGGTTCACGCCCGAGATCGCGCCAGCATTGTAGAAATTGACCGGTGTTGCCCCTTGGGTCAGGGTCTCCGTGACACCGGTGACCTCGGGCGGGTTTAGGTTCACGTACTGATACGCACCGATGTCCATAAAAGGATTGCTGCCGTAGCCGGTGCCCGTGCTGCCGGCTTGCGGGGCGCGAATGTAACCCACAATATCCCGCTGGCCGGTAACCGGTTCGTAAGCGTACGTGCCGATGGTCTGGCCGGCGGTCGTATATCCGCCCGTAGCCACGGGCTCCCATTCGTCAGGGAAGTTAAAATCACCGGATCCTGGTAGGGTGAGAATCTGCCGCGGATCAGTGGTATCGAAGAAGCCGAACGCACCCTGACGGCCGGGCTGCTCGGGGTAAACCAGTGCGTCGGGGTCCGTTCGGGTCTGAGTGAGCACGCCGTTGACCAGCGCGAGAGTGACCGTTGGGTAGATCGCATTGCTTTCGGAGTTCGGTCCGATTTCACTGCGAGCCGCGTTGATCGCGGGTGAGTCGGCCTCCAGCTCGAAGTTTTGAGCGGAAGCATCACCGATGCCGACAGGGCCCACGAAATCGGGATTGGCGAAGACAGCACCGACGTTGCCCTCGAAATCGCCGTCGTTGGTGGTGATTAGCAGATTGGCGATATTGTTGTAGAAGAGGTTGTACTGAAGCGCGCTCGAATCCGGCCTGACCTTGCATGTTCACGGCAACGTCGGCCGCGCCGTCGAAGATATCATTCATCGCCAGCAGGTTGACGACGGAAAAGTCGTTGGGGGCGCTGTCCAATTGGGGCGCGACCGTCTGGATGTCGTAAGTATCGTTGTAGAACGTGTCGTTGAGAAGGACCGCCTCAAAGGGAGTGGAGCCCGTGCTATCATCGCCCGGGAACGAGTTGATGTGCACCCCTTGGACCGAGTTCGAGATCGTGTCGTTGTACAGGTAGAGGTCGACCGGCTCTCCCACCAGTGAGCCGCGAGTCGGCGGGGATGCGCCCGTGGCCGTGATGGTTTCCGAGCCGGTGAATATCGCGTCATTGGAGAGCGTGATGCTGGTCAAATTGACAATGGCGTCGATCGTTGTTCCAGCGGGAATACCGATACCGGCCACCGCCTCCCCGACCGAGAGACTTGCCGTGCTGCTAATGCCCGTGACGCTCGCCGACCCGCTCGTCAGTGTGCCCGTAAAGGTCGTGGCGCCGGTGGCCGTGATGGTCCGGTCGGCTTGATTGAGGGAATCGGGATGGGCGAACACGGCGGCCGAGGAGAAGTCCGCCAAATTCGAATCATCGATGGTAAAATTGAAAGCGGCGTTAAACTGGGTCGCTGGTCCGGCATTGCCGGCGAGAATGTCGCGTTCATCGGCGGGGTAATTGGGATTGGCGGTCGCGCTGTTATCGATGATCCCGCCCCCCTGGATCTGTATCGAGGTCATGTAGCTGATGTCGGCGTTGTCGATGATGCTCCCCTCGAGCGGGTCGGTGGGGTCGTATTCATTGAGTGACAACGCACCGACGTAGATATATCCGCCGTCGCCGGGCTCGGGTGTGGTGAGGTTAAACGTTGTGCCGGCCTGAGCGGCGTAGTACTGCAAAACGGGATCGCTGTTCCAGATGTCGTCCATGACGACGCCGCGGACCGTGAAGCCGACCGTGTCATCGCGAAGCGAGGTGATGATCACGGGGACGCGCTGCTGGCCGGTCGTCTGATTTCCCGGGATACCCAGAATACGCAGCTCGGAGTAGGCACCAGGATCGATGAGCTCGCCGCCGGTAGGATCGACGCCGTCGTCCACACCGACGACGAACCCAGCTCCCGCGTTTTCAACAGCGGCGATGCTGCCCGACGACCCATAGGTACCCAGGTTGCCCGAATCGTAGGGCGTGTTGTCGCTATAGAGTTTGACGATGACCGATTGGCCCGGGCTGGGGATGGTCTCACCATCGGCGAGCATTGTGCCGGGAAGTGCCGACTGAATGGTCAGCGAAACCACCGGCGTGGGGATGGCCCCGTACGCCGTGGTACTCGGCACCGGTGCATTGAGCAATTGCTCACCGTTAAAGAAGCCATTGTCATAGGCACCATCAATAATCAGCGTCCCTTCCAGAACATACGTGATGTCGGTCAGGTCCCAGACCGAGTCGACCGACAGGTTGGAGTAGGCGTCTGAGCCTGCGATGGCTTCAACGGGCCCGAGATATGAGGAGTAGTTCGCCGAGTACTTGTAAACCAGATTCGTCAAGACCATCAGCCCGTCGACGCCGTTACCTGTCATCACATTGCCACGGAGGAACGGATCGCCCGAGGCTAGCGGCGTCAGCGGGTTGCCCGCCATCAAGCCGTTGGGCTCGATCTGCATGGCGGCACCGAAGTTGTTGTAGAAGTTGTTGTTGGTGACGTAGACGTGCGTGCCGAGATCGTCGAAGGCGGTGATGGGCAAAATGAAGTCGGTATAGTCGGTGATAAAGGCCAGCACCGATTGAGAGGGGATCGTGAAGTCCTGCGTGTTGACTGCGCCGCCGCCATATTGGAACGTGGCCGCGTTGATGACGGCGACCGCGCCACTCTGGATGCCGACACTGCCCCAAGCCGCCGGGACCAGCTTTGTCGCCATCTGCGCCGCGGTCTCGTTAGTCACATTAATCGGAGTCGCCACCAGGGCTCGTCTTGGCGTCGTCATCATAAATCGACGTGAAGAGCACGGTCGGGTCCGTGGCCGACTCCGCGACGAAACCTGAAACCAGGGGGCTGTAGGCGTTGTTCGCGTCGTAGCCCGTGATGTACGACCGCGAACCGACGTTGAGGCTGGCCGCCGGGTTGAGAACGTCGAGGGCTCCCTGAGTTGAACTTCATCATCACACCTGGGTCGATGTAGAGCCGGTTGGGGACCCACTGAATCAGGCCGCCGGTGTTCTCGAGCAGTTCCTGGCCGACCACGAGCTGCGTGATGACGACAAACGGGAGGGGCTCGAAGAACGTGTAGTTCTCGGATCCTCCCAGCGTGCTTGGATTAGTGGGGATGTTCGGCATCGAGTTAGTGGATTCGATGAATCCGTTCGATTCGGCGATGAGCCAGAGACCGTTCAAGTTGTTGTTTTCGACGGTAATGCCGCGAATCAGGGGACCGTCGGGTGTGGCGTCTTCCGTGAGGAACGAGTCAAGATCGGCGCCAATGGCCGCTTCGGTTCCTCCGGCCGCCGACCCTGTGTCTGCGATGATGCCATTGGAGATCGTCGGCGCCGAACCGTAGAGGGTGATCGCGTTATAGAAAGTGCTCGATCCCTCGCGGGACGGCACCGCCGGCGTAGCTGATATTAAAGTTGTTCAGGATCGACATGAGATCGGATGCGCCAGAAATGGCGGGGGCGCCGTTGAGGCCGACCAAGGTGCCATCAACGGGGAAGGTCACGGAGGGCTGCGCGGCCTGGTCGTAATTGCGGAAGACGAGGCCACCCCAGTCCCCGGGTTCGGGGGTGGTATCGGGGTTGCCGTTGGTGGCGCCATCGATCGACGCGTTGTTGTACGACGTGAAGGTAACAGGATCGCTGGTCGTGCCATCGCCTTGAAGAGCACTCCCCTGGTTTTGCACATAGAGTGAGGCGTTTTCCAACTTGAGCGTCGAGCCGGCGGCGAAGACCAGAGTCGTGTTGAACGGTACCGAAGCGCTGCCGTTGGTCACCCCGCTGTTGTCGCCCGCGGGAGCCTGAAGCACGAATGCGGCTTGCGTGATGGCCCCGGTGATCGGGTTACGCTGGGGAATGCCCGGCAGGGCCACCACGACGACCGGACCGCCAGCGGAATAAGCAGACGCATATGTTAATTGTGAAGCCGCATAGAGTGCCGACTGTTCGAATAAACCGTCGCCGCTGAAGTCGTAGGCCGTGTTGAAATTCCCGGGCTGGAAGAAGGTCGTGCTGTTGAGCCCACCGTTGGGATTGTGACTGGGATTGGCTGGAGCCGTGCTGGGATTACCCTCGGGCGCCAGCACGGGGTAGGGATTGGCCAAGCTGCCGTTGGAATACGTGCTGGGCTGGAGCGGGTTTTCATAGTAGCCGGGCTGAGCGTAAATCACATTGCCGTAATTGACGACCGTGAAGCCGGCCACGAACGCGCCGCCGGCCACGCCGTTGCCGCTCATGTCGTCCATGCGGTACGTGCCGTCGCTTTGCAAATCCTCATATTCGGGGACAGTCGCCGGCGCGTACGGGGTTATTGAAATCAGGGCTGGTCTGCGAGGTCTGAGTGCCGACATTTTCGCCGTCGAGCTGGTTGCCGTAGATGTCGAAGATCTCGGTGTTGATGTTACCCGGCTGAATCTGGTTGGGGATGTAGACCTGGTAATCATCGGCCGTGAGGGTGGTCGCGACTGTCAGCACCAGCCGCGTACCCGACCCGCCGGGCGCGGTCGGCACCCAGGTCGTGCCGTTGTAGCTATAGAGTGTGACCGTGGTGTCAGTGAGGATCGTGAATCCCGAGCCAGTGCTACCCAGTCCCCCCTGGCCCAGGTTGCCGAAATCACCGTCGGAAGCGGCCCCTGAGCTGTCGGCCGATTCGATGAGCTGGACGTCTTGACCGTAGTTGATGGGCGAGCCGCTGGAGGACGAATACGGCAGTGGGTTCGAGAAGTCGATGACGACCGCCGTGGGCGGAGCGGGCACGTTGTCACGCGTGTTCGTTCCACCCGAGGGCGGCAGCTCGAAGTACGACTGTTCGGTGCCGATGACCGTCGAGCCGTTGCCTTGGTAGGTGCTCTCGAGCGCCATGCTGGTGATGTAGACAGGCTGGGGCTGCACGTCGAAGTTGACGACGAAATCCTTGGTGGCCAGTCCCGGCGGCGACACGGTATCGTTCAAGGGATTACCGGCGCGCATCGGTGATGCCGGGGTATTGCAGCTCAGTGGTGTGTGCCACGAGCGTATAGTTCCCGGCGGGAAGGCCGGGGGCGAAAGTCAGGTTGATATAGCCGTTGTAGGCAACGACGTAAGTGCCGGTGGCATTGAGCGTGGGGGCCGTGGTCACATAAGTCGCCGTGAGGATATAGGAAGACTCGTCTTCGTCGTTCTCGCTGGTGTTGATCAGCGAGTAATTGCTGATATTCTGGGCGGTCGTCGGATTGAGCGCGTCGAAAATGACCGTGCTGGGAGTGACCAGGGTCGTATAAGCCTGACTGACGTCATCGACGGCATACAGGGTCAGGGTGGTGAGGCTGGCCACCGGCGTGACATTGGGCTCCGGGCTGTTGGGAAGAGGCAATGACGGGCCGCCTTCCACAAACGAAGCACTGGTGATCTGCGGGGCCGTCAGATCGATACGGAAATTGTCGGTATAGGACGAAGCGAGGCCGGGCAGCGGCGGCGAGTCGGCCTGGCCGACCACGACGGCCACGACGCTCTGAAACCCTTGCAAGAGACCTGACGACGTGACCGTGAAGGCGCCATTGGCGTCGGTGGTCACGACTTCGCTGTAGCTGCCCGTGTAGCCGCGGCCGCCGCTGCCGATGGCGAGCGTGAGGTTGCCCTGGTTCAACGTGTTGGCGAACTCGATATATACCTGGAGGCCGGCGACGGTCCCGGGGAAGGGGGCGTAGACCTGACCGGTGAAGGTCGGGTCAGTAATCATGGTATCCTGATCGCCGACGATGCCCGTGTCGTTGGCGGCCGTGGGAGTCATCACGAGCGTCGTGATGATCGGCGCGGCCAGGGTCTTCAGGCCCAGGTTTTGGATGAAGTCTTGCGGCGTGGTCTCGCCGACGCCGGTCGGAAAGCCGCCCGTGTAAAGCCCGAAGAGCGGATTGCCGACCAAATCGGTGACGCCCGCGCTCGTCGGTGTCGCGGGGCTCAGGACGACGATCGCGTATCGGTCGCTCGGCAGCTCGGTCTGCGGCAGCGCGGCGTAGTTGAGCGTCACCGTGAACGTGGTCGGATTGTAGCTGATGGTTGTGCGCGGGTCGCTATTCAGGTTGGTGTACTCTGATAACGTCGCGGCGGTCGGGGGCCAAGTGGTCGCGCTCCCTTGGCGAAGCACATAAACATTCTGCAGGCCGACAGACCCCATCACGGTCGCCGGGTTGATGGCCTCATTGAACGTGATCGACACAGTCCGGCCGCTGATGCTCGTCGCCGTGATTGTTGGCGAGGTCGTATCGGCCAGAGTGAACGTGATTGGGCCGGACGACGCCAGGCTCTTGCCGTCTTCCGACTGGACCGGAAGAGCGCCCGGGCTCTGGATCGAGAAGGTGTACGACCCATTGGCCGTGGTCGCGCTGGCCGAGCGGGTGAAGCTGAACGGAAACTGGATGATCGTGGGATCGGTCGGATTATCCACGGCAATCGGAGTACCCAGAACGATCGAGACGCCGAACGGAAGACTGGTGAAGGTCAGATCGGCGGCGGAGACCGTGGCGAAGATAACCGGTTTGTTGAAGGTGACCGTGATCGCGCCGGGGGCAACGGTGACCGTCGACCCATTGGCGGGGCTGGTGGAAACAACGCGGAGCGAGGCGACGGCGTCGATGGCGTTGACGGCGTTAACGAGGCCGTAACCGGACTGCTGGTTCCAAGTTCCCGCGGGCGTTCCGTTCATCGGGGTCGCGCCAGCGATCAGGCCCTGGCGGATCTGGGCGGGCGTGAGATTGGGAACTTCCTGCAGCATCAAGGCTGCCACGGCGGCGGCGTTGGGAGTCGCCGACGAGGTACCGAAGAAGGTGGGCAGGTCTTGCGACAGGTTCGTACCAGTCGCCGGCTCGCCGGGGAACGGAGGGTCGGCGGTATCGATGATTTGCCCGGGGCTGAAGAATGAGGTATTGCCGCCGTCCGGTGCGGTGACGGTCGGATTATCAATGACAGTTGGGGTGCTAAGCGGTGTCCCGTTGATATTGAAAACCTGGAGTTCCGGGCCGTAAGAGCTGAATGGCTCGTTCGCGAGCGGATTCTGGCCCAAGTAGGGAGCCGGCGCCCACCACGGAGTCGCGCCGACCCCGATGGTGGTAGCCGATGTCGAGTGCCCGTAGGAATCGGGGTAATAGGTCCCTGCGGCACTGCCGTACTCTTGGCTCACGATCAAGTTTACGTTTTCATCGTCATTGACGAACTCGACGTGGCCTGGGTTAGACCCGGACACGACCTGAATCGCGATGTAGTAGCTACCGGCAGTGGGGATGGTGATGACCTGTCAGGGGCTCTTGAAGCGCCACGTTGTTGTTGTTCTGGGCGGCTCCGACGACAACAGCGCCCGTAGCGGCGTTAATGACGTAAATGTCGACATTTGAGGTCACCGTGCCGGTCGATCCCGCCGGCTGCTGAGTCGCGAATGGCTGGTCATATTCAAACGAAATCACATCATTGGGGCCGTCCGTCGTGACGGGAAGTCGGTGTTGGTCTGACCGCCGATGGCGAAGTTCATGAAGGTGCCGGTGCCGATGCCAGGAATCGTTTCCGTGGTGGCGCGGAAGGTCGAGAGGTAGCCCTGGTCGGATGCGTTGCCGGCGGCGCTGAAATAGGTGACTGCCGTCCGCGACGACGGTATCGATGGCCTGGGAGATCAAGCCATCCTGAAACATCGGCTCGTCAGGATAGCCAACGTCATCTGCCTCGATTTTTGCTCCTGGCCGTCTGGAGCGCCTCGATGTTATTCGCGATGGCCAAGTCACCGCCGTCGGCCGTCGCGAAATCCAGGCTGGCGCCGGGCGCAACGTCGTGGATGTTCTCCAACATGGCCCGGCCTTCGTCGGTGCTGCCGGACGAGACCGTCCGCGATCACGTCGACCGGTTGGTTGGGGTTGAGATCGCCGGTCCCATACGACTCCGACAAACCCCCGTCGTACTGATTGACGCTGTCAGACAGGACGCCGATCGTGACACCGGTCCCATCAACATTGAACTCGGTTCCGCGCCACGTCGGCGTACATCGACGTCTCGGCCTCGTTGTACGCTTCCCCCTGATACTCAGTGCCCTTCAATTCCGGCTTATAGAGCACCTGGCCGCTCATCGTCTGCGGCATTTCGGCGATCGTCGGCAGTTCGTTGACCGGGGCATAACCGTCGACGAAGTCGTAGGTAGGAGCTGGCCGTCGTGATTTGCATGCCGACGTCCGTCAACTGAGACTCATACTGTGAAAAGTCGCCTCCAAGGCTTTTGACTTGCAGCCCCACCAGTCCGTTTTCAAAATAGACTGTTGGGAACTCGGCTGCGAGCTGTGTCGTGTTGCCGCCGCTATCCACATACGCCGCATAAACCCCGACCGTGCCGACCCCCAGGTTGGCCATCGGCCCGTTCTGGGCGTCCAGCAGGTTGGTAGGGTCCGAAGGCGTCCAGAGGGGCGCGGGCAACTCGGCGCTGGTCAACAACTGCCGCTTCTCGAGAAACTCAACCCTGGGAGTTCCATTCCGCCGAGGTTTCCTCTGGCCAAGGTGCCGCTTCGGCGCGTCTTCTCGATCATATCCCTTGAAGCTAAACATCGACAGACTCCCCAGTTCGCTCGAGAGCTTCAGCCTCACTGAATCGTTCTACCGAAACGTCTTCAGTCGAGGTCGAGGCTCTCCCACCATCAAGGTGATTCTTGCGTATTCTTGACGAAGGCCGCCATCCACCCGAGACTACCATTCGAGAGACAACAGCCCACGCGGCCTGCAAGCGAAGATGTTACCATGCATGCAGTCAATTATGTCCACCGTGATTCCGTTCGTCAAGGCCCTAATCGAAAGAATTCGAGGAGGTGAGAATCAGAGGGGGGGAGTCGAGACGAATTCCGGGGGCCCGCGCAGAAACGCGGAAATTGGGTCAATTGCAGTGTGGCCTCTGGATTGAAGAAGTCAAACGGGGGTTACTCCCAGTTCGCCCAGGTCACTAATCAAGGCCAGCGTATCGACATACTGCAGACCGGTCAGGCCGGCACGTCGGGCTCCTTCTACGTTTTCCAAGAGGTCGTCCACGAAGATGCATGACGAGGCCGGCAGGCCCGCGGCGGCCACACACGCTTCGTAGAAGGGGGCACCGGGTTTCATGTGACCGACCTCATGCGAGAGAACGAAATGGTCGAACAGGTCCAGTGTCGGTGCGAACCGGCGCCGGTAGTAGGTGAAATGCAAAACGTTGGTATTCGAACCCAGGAGAAGAGGGAAACCCTCTGACGCGAGACGCTCAATCAATCGAGCGACCGGCTCGTTCAGCCAGAAGATGTCTTCCCAGGCCTCGACAAACTCGTGGTAGGGCAAGCTCAGCCCGGAGAGCGTCATCACTTCGTCGGCGAACGCTTCGGGCGCGATCTTGCCGCTCTCGAAGCGGGCCAGCAAAAGGGGGAAACCTCGCTCCAAGATTCGCTGGCGAAAGGCCTCGCCGGTCAGGCCAAGCCTGGGGCCAAGCCGCTCGCAGACTTTGAGATAGTCGAAGAAACAGACAACATTGCCGAAGTCAAAAATCACGGCGGGCTCACGCATCGGCGATCTCGATTCAGAACAACGACCCGACGCAAGGCTAGATCGGGGATCGGGAGACGGAGCTCCCTCCTACAAATCCTGTAGGAGCCGGCTCTGTCCGGCGACGTTTCTAGCCGTGTCTCGGGACATTGACTCAGAAAAAGTGGCTAGTGATCAGTGGCTAGGGGCTGTTGTCAAAAGAATGAATCTCCGCGAACGCTTTCCAGATTCTGAGGTCGATCTCGCGTGTCACCAGATCGACCCTGCCGTCGAGTAAGAGCAAGTTGACACCCCGGACATGGCCGCTGGAAGCGCCCATGAACGCGGTCTTGCCGTCGAGTGCCACACACGAAAGAAAGGCGCCGGGGCGAAGGGCATGATTGTATAAGGTATGGCGGTAATCGGACCAGACCCACGATGAGCCGGCGTCGCCCCGCCAGACGGCGGGATCGTCCCTGGCGGGGCATCCAGAGTCGCTCAGGGGGCCGGGAACGACCTGATAGTTGCCCGGGGCGGAGTGATTCGATTGGTGATCACCCACCAACCTTTCGGAGAAGCCAGCCGTGAAACTCGAGCCGTCGGCGGCCTCGATATCCTGGAGCCTGATCACGCGGCCGATCGCGAAAGCGCCATCGGCACCGGCCGGCGAGCCGCCGGTCGTCGCGCGGTAACTGATCGGCGCCGCGAACCATCCCGAGATCGCGCTCGGATCACTGGAACAGACGAATCCAGGGACAGGCGTATCGGCGGGCACTTGCCCGGGCCTTGGCTTTACGGGCGATGCTCGATCCTTCAGCTCGGACAGGTCGGGAATTTGCAACGTTTCCAGAAGCATTCGTAGCGGCCCGGGCGATTCTGCGTTATCTGCGTCATCGACCGCTGAAAGCGTCGCGATGGTCGGCAGTTGGTGGTGAAATTGATCGTACATCGCCAGCGCGACGCCGATCTGGCTGAGGTTCTTCTGGCAGCTTAGAAGTCGAGCCTGTTCTCTTCCGTGTGGAAGCATCATCAGCAGGAACAAGAACGCGAGGATGATGATCGCGACCACAACAATGACCTCGATCAGCGTGATGCCGCGGGGGCGAGTGGGCACATGCGCGGCGGTCTCGCGGTAGGTCGTTCCGAGGTTGCTCACGGCGTATCAATGGCCCTCACGTTGCGGCCGATCGGCGGCTCATTTGGATATTTCGATCGGGATGAGCGCGTCCCCCGTGCCGACATTGCCGGCGGAATCGGTCGCACGTACCATCAGCAAGTGCGTTCCGGGCCGCAAGTCGGGAAGCGAGAGCGTGATCTTTTCATGCGGCGAGTCGAACAAGCCGTCGTCGGCGAAAACGGGGACCCAACGGCCGCCATCTAATGCGTAGTCAGCCTTGACGAGCCGGGTAAGCTCGTCTTTGAGCTCGATCGCGGCCCCACTTTTCTTCGGAGTCAATTTCACCACGGGCGGGTCATGGTCGACGATGAATGTTTCGCTCTCGTGGTCTTGCGAAAGAGCGTCGTCGGGGCTGTTGGATGGTCGATCACTGGCCAGTAGCTTGACCCGATAGATCCCGGAGGGAAAGGCCGTCGTATCCCACGGGTAAACCTTGTCGGTGATGGGCTGATCGAAAAGCTCGATCCACTCGGGCCAGCCTTCCTTGCGAACTTTGAGCATGAAGCTGAGCTCGTCGTCATTGGGGTCGGTCGCCTCCCAGCGCAGGTTTAGCCGGGTCTGGCGGGCGGCGCCGTCGGCCGCGCTGAGGTCGGGAACTTCGAGCCGAGTGATCTCCGGTGACAGGTTCGATGTGCGGTAACTCAACGAGACCGAGCGGAGCTCGGGTGTCCGGCGCGGGTCGGTCGTGGAGAGTTTCGCCCGGTACTGGACAAAGCGAGCGGGCGGCGACGCGACCGTGGCCGCCGATGGGTCTCTCTGGCTGGCCGACCAAGCCGACCAGGTTTCGTCGGGCTCGCCCACGTTTCCCGTGCGCGTCTCAAGCGACACCGAAGTGCCCGGCGGCAAATCGGCGTGCCAGCTCAAAGAGCCAAACCGGCTGACCAGCTTGGTATCACGAACCTCCGAAACCAGAATGCCTGCGGCCGCGTGTCCCGACGAAAGCTCCACGACCGACCCCGGATCTCCCGTTCCTATTAAGCACGTGCCATCGGGCTGGACGATCAGCGAGAGAATCTGGCCGGTATCGAGCTTGGCGATCGGCGAGGTCTCTTCGCCGCGGTCGCGAATTTCGTAGAGCTGGCCCTCAGGTCCAGTGCCGACGAGAAGTCGATTGTCGGCCCAGACCAGCGCGTGCACGAGCGCCTTCACCCTCAAAACCTCGCGGGGGACACCGTCGGAGCCGAGTCGATAGACGGCATTATCGCCGGCCGTGATCGTTCTTGGCGAAGCGGACCCGCCCCCCGGCGGCCGGGGGCCCGGCGGCCGCGCTGGCCAAGACCACTCGCCTGAACCCGGATCACCCCGGACGATCCCTCGTCGACTGCACCGCGAGAGTCGGCGCCCGGAGCACGATCGAGGGCTGACCCGTCCAGCAATCGCGGCCCGTCGGCCCCCTGAGTCATGAACAGCGAGCCCCGCCCGTGGCTCCCCGCCCCCGGCTTCCGCCGCGGTGCCCGCGTAAAGCGCACCGTCGCCGGCCCAGAGCAGGGATCGTACCTCTGCCTGCGGGGCATCGAAGAGAATCGTCGCTTTGCCGTCATGCTCCAGCCGGTAAATCAAGCCCTCGCCATCACCGCCAGCATAGATCACGCCGTCGTCACCAATCGCCAGGCAGAGGAGGTGAGTCGCCTTACTGTCGTAAAACATGGCCCACTTGCCTTCCGCCGATCGTTTCCAAAGCTGCCCGGTCGGGCCGGTGGCCGCGTACAAGTTGCCTCGGGCGTCGGCCGCCAAGTCCCAGATGTACTGAACCTTGGGGCTGGGACGAGCGGCGGGATGCTTGGGATCGCTCAGATTCACCACGTTTCCGTTGGGCCCCGTCCCAGCCCAGATAGTCCCATCGGCACAAACGGCGAGCGACAAAACCTGGGTATCGGTGGAATCGTAGATGAGGACCCAAGGAGCATCGGCCGTGGCGGCGCGGCGAAAGATCTTGCCGTTATCTCCCGTGGCAGCGTATAAGGCCCCGTCATGCCCTCGAGCGAGGTCCCACACCCGCTCGGCCGCCAGCGATCCAAATCCTTTAAGAGCATGGCCCAGCCGAACCTTGCCGAGATCGGAAATCACGACACCTTCGCGATGGCACTTGGCAAAGGCCGTCGGGCCCTCCTGACGCCAGGTCTCCACCTTGGCCCGGCCAGGGGGCATCCCCCATGTAACGAGGGCGAGCATGATGGTGGCACCGGCGAGCCGGGGCAATAGACGAACCCTGGGTGCGATCGAAAGCTGGCGCATTTCGTTCCTCGTGGTCGTTGAGTCGGGCGAACCCCAAACTGCTCAACGATACGATAACGAGAGCCCGGCATCCTTGGCCACCGTAAAGCGAAGCGACTGCATGCCCTCGACAACCCAGTGCGTTGGCGCCACGGTGCTGATATCGCTACGGATGGGGGCCGTCGGCCCTTCCCGCTTCGAGGCAAAGACGGCCCGCACGCTCTCCGGCAAATTGGGCAAGGGCTGCCCCTGGATCGACACTCCGCGCTCGGGCGAGGGAACGTGCCCATAAACCGCAGTCCGCTTCGGCTCGGTCTGGAGCCGGATGGTTCGGATCAAGCCGTCGAGGTCACGCGGCTCGAGCACGGCGGGTTCGTTACGCAACTTTCTCCGAATGCTATTGGCCGCATCACAAAAGACGGCCTCGCAAGGTCCTTCGGGAAAATCGGCGGGGATCGGGATCGACAGCTCAACCGTTTCGCGGTCGCCCTTGAACGGCTTCAAGGTAACAATCGCCTTCAGTTCATGACCTGGCTCGACTGTCTCGGAACAGAGCCGGACCATCTCGATCTGGGCGACCTTGCGGCCGGGCTCGATCTCGACGTGGCAGTCGATTGACTCAATCCGGACCGGCGCGATCGAGTTGCGAACCAAGATGTTGACCATCGCGGCCAGCGGGCTAAAAAGCGCCGCCGCCCCCATCTGGCCCGTGTACCGCGGGCCGCTGAAGGTGTCGGAGACCGTGATGGGGTCGTGCCCCTTGATCTTGATGGTCGCGCTCAACTGCGCCGTTAACTCTTCGGGAAGGTTTCCTTCGGTGTCGATCGCATTGGTCAAGACCGCCATGATCAGGTTGGGCAGTAGTACTGGCTCGCGGACCATTTGCACTCTGTAAACGTGTGCGTCGGCGAACTGGCTGGTTTTGACTCGAACCGCGAGCGGGAGCATGTCGGGCTTGGGGCCAATCCGGCCGGCGACGCTCGTGCTCACGTCGGTATCGATGACCCCCACAATCTTGAGCGGGGAACCCATCTTCATGCTCACGCTCGCTCGGGGGTAGACCGTGTGGATATAGCCGGTCATCATCGGAAACTCACACGCACCCAGGCTGAACATGGGATGGCCGAAACCGTAAACGCGGTCCCCTTCCACATGGGTGACGGTGCCGATGCCGGAGAGGTCAAAGTCGCCCGTTACCATCGCGATCGAAAGCGGCGAACCGGGCACTAACGGGCGATCACCCTCTTCACGCACCACCCGCTTAGGCGCGGCCCCTCCCGCCATCGGGGCCATCCCGAGAGGGCGCAAGCGGTCGGTCAAAAGGCTCAGGGCCTTGGGACCAAATCCGCTGGCCGCCAGCGGAGTGACGATCGGAATCATCCCCGCCGCTCCACCCCCCGCGACCGTAATCGGCTGTGATGATCGCCACAGACCGTCTTCTTGCCCATCACCAGTCAGGCCGTCGATCAAGAGAGGTACCGAGAATCGCGCCGCATGAACCTTCCCCTCCCCGAGGGCCTTCGTTTCGGCCGCGATCCGGCGATCATTGGACCGGACGTATTGACACATTTGCGAAAACGGCGTCACCCCAGCGATCGGGTCTTTGGCGAATTCCCAGGCAAAGGCGACCGCCCCGAGCAACTTGCCGTCGATGTAGATCGGGCTGCCGCTCATCCCCTGAATGATGCCCGCGTGCTCCAGATTGCAACCGGTAAGCCGGCACAAAACCATGTCGCGACCAGGGCTAACGTCGCGCATGACCCCCAGAACCTCGGCCCCAAACTCTTCCAACTTGGTACCGACCATCACCGTTTTGCCAATGCCCTTCATGCCCGGTCGGACCTGGCTCATGTCCCAGTACATTTTGGGGTCCGGCTCACCGGCGGAGACACAGTGATCAACAGTGGCCCCGAGCGCAAGCGACACCGCGAGCACCAGAGCCACATGATGCCGAAAATAACGAGGTCCGCATCTCAAAGTTAGGCCTCCCGGGTAGGAGCACAACAAGGCGCGATTGGCCCACGAACAGAACAAAAAGATGGGCGAGAACCAAATCGATCCGTTCCTTTGAAAAGCCGGCGCCTTGCGTAGCGGCGCAATCCCATGGGCGCCGGAGATTAGGGACGGAAAGATTGCGGATCGAACCAATTCACCAAGTGTCGTCGGTTCCATCCTGGATCGCTTCAACTAATAGTATAACAGGTGTAACATCGAGTCAACGAATAGTCCGCGCGTCTTCTTCGCATTCTTCGCAAATGTTCATCAGAATCTTCACGATCGGCATCGCAGTCATGTGACCGGTCGAAAAAGGGGCTTTACCGGGGGAACAGCCGACGACGAAGGTCACTTGTAGTCGAGGTCCGAACCGTGGGCGCGGTCAGTGGACTGTCTTCGAAGCGTTTCTCTCATGATTTTGCGCCGCTCCGCCGCGAGGACCCGCCGCTGGCGACGCGCGTAAAGACGAGTCGAGATCCAGTCGACCAAGGCCAAGCCAAGCATGACGATGATCAAGCCGATGATGACGAGCCAGACCTGCACGAAGACCAAGTTGGCGCGTCCACCCAGCTTGGGTGGAATTCGCGATCCCAAGTAAAGCCCGACGGCGAGAATCAACATCACCGCGACGCCGAGCCCTCGGCGCACGTCTTGGCGGAGAAAATAGCGACGGTCGGCATCGGCAAGCGCGCTGTCGCGAGCTCTCCGCTCATACCACTGACGCAACCCGAGAAAGACCGCGATCAAGCTGATCCCGCTCGAAATCAGCAGGCTGCTCGAGGCCAGGTCGTCGGGCATCGGGGCGTCTCCTGAGCTCTCGCGGCGACACTCAATACTGATCAAGGCGCGTAAGCTGCTTTTCCACATAATCAGCCCGGCGGCCAATCTCGAGCAGCGCATCGCGAACGTCTTCGATGCGCACTGTTTCTCTGGGGAACGTCCGCGACATGACGAACATCGGGCTGCCCAGCACGTCGTGAATCGAAATGCTGCCGAATGTCAGGTGACCATTGATTCTGAGGGCGTACTTGAAGTAGGCCGGGTCGGCGGGCCCACAGACGGAAAATACCGAGAGGAATCGCTCGTTGTTTTTCTCTTCGGTCGCCTCGATGACGACCTCTTGAAGCCGGTCGCCCGGCAGCGGGAGAATCACTCGAAACGTATCGCCATATCCCTGGATAAAGCACTCGATGCCCCTGGCGGCCTCACGCACCAGGCTCTCCGTGTCGCGCTGGCGATGGATCACTCGCTCGAGCGAGTCGGCCAGGTCACGAGCGGTCGCGAATCGATCATCCGGCGATTTGGCGAGACACTTCTCGACAATCTCGACCAAGGCGTCGGGGATCGCGCCGGTGACCTGGCGAATATCTGGAATCGGCTGATTCTCGTGCAATTTGATCAACTGTCCGACATTTGCCGCGGCGAACGGCAAACGGCCCGACAGGCTATGGAACAAGAGAACACCCAGCGCGTAGATGTCGGAACGGGCGCTGGCCGGAGTCCCTTTGAACAGCTCGGGGGCCATGAAGCTCGGCGTTCCGGCCAGGGCGCGCCTCCGGCCGCCAAATCATCGAGCCGGCGTACCAGGCCGAAGTCCGCGAGTTTGGCCCGGCCGTCGGGAGTGAGCAAGACGTTGGCCGGTTTAATGTCGCGGTGCACCAGCCCGGCGTCGTGGGCAGCCCCCAGGGCCATGACAACCTGTCGGGCCAAGGTGGCCGCGCGCACCGGTTCAAGCGGGCCCTCGCGGACCAGTGATTCGCGCAGCGTATGCCCGCCGCGAATATACTCCATCTCGATGAAGTGTAACCCATGCACGCGGCCAAGGTTATGGATCGTAACCACGTGGGGATGCAGCAGGTTGGCGGCCGCCCGGGCCTCGGCCCAGAATTGGTTGCGAAGCCCCGGCTTCCGCTCAACCAGGCCAGGGTCCATGATCTTGAGCGCGCAGGGCCGCCCGAGACCAAGATGCTTGGCCTTGAATACCCAGGCCATCGTCCCGCGGCCCAGCACCGAATCGACCCGGTACTGTCCGATCCGCGCCCAATCAACGAGTCCACGTCGAGCTGGCTCGCTTTTTCAATCGCCCGATCGCTCGCAAAGGAACCGTGGAGGGCCGTCTCCTCCATCGATGGCACGCGCGACCCCACGTCGCCTCGATCGGCGTTTGCCGTGCGACGCTCCGTTGGCGACACCAAATTGTCACTTCTCGCCGCCGCGTCGCCTCGAGGAACGGCCGCGCCCGGGCGAGGTTTAGGTTCGCGAGATGTTATTGCTTGGCTCATTATGGGTTACGCCCGAAGAGTCCGTCCGTGGCTATGGCTTACTTACCGCTGTCAAAACCGACCGACATCGCACTCTCACAGACACGTATCAGCGAACGAGGGTGCAAGTCATTGTACTCTTCTTCTACGACATCCTATTCGTCGAGAGTAGGACAATATCCACTAGGACGCGTACGCAATTGTCGGAAGGTCTTCATTTCCAATGGGTTCGGATCATCCAGCTTTTGAATTCCTTCACGCTGGCACATTTTGGCACAAGGTGGCGCGGTTTCAGAGGTCCTCTGTCTCAGACAGACAATCTGAGAAACGAGTTGGGGGAATTCGGCGAGGGAGCAGGCGCACTCGCTTTCGGGGCACGGAAAACGGGTCGCTGCAAGCGGCCAGTGCCGCCTTCGTGGCGCAAGACGCTCCCCTCAAACAATCTCAGCTCAACGTGAATCGGCATGTGATGGAGCCAGAACGGATCACGAATCAGGGGGCTTGCCAACCCGTTCCGCTGGCACTCACTCTGCAAAAGGCATAGTCTCGCGCACGATGGCACGATTCCATCGCGTCGCCGTTTGCCACGCTCGCGGTTCTTAGCCCGCGGCCCAAGCTGGCGGGCTTGCCCTCGAAGCGCGTGCAAAGTGGGATAATCGCTACGGTCCGCGAAGGTGTTCCGACCGTTGCCCGCGGCACTCAAAAGCCGAATTGGGTTCTCGACCTGGGCGGGAAACTCCTCGCGCGGAAAACGGAGCGCACATAGCCCAACGTCGTCGCGTTAACAACCTCTCGGAGAGCTGTCCGCGCACTACCGGCATTGTTCCCACCGTTTGAATTATAGGCGCATTCCCAGATTTTGTCAATATTTGCAAGACCATTTTCTGAATAAGATCGGTCGCAACACTTTTTCCAGTATCCGTTTAAAACTCTTAGGGATTTCTTGGCTCGCGCGTTCCTGGACACGCTGGAAATGCGACACAGGCCGAAGCCGCCTGCGATCCGTGTCCTATCCGCTGTAAAGTCCCGGGCGGTTGAGCTCCGTTCGATCGATGTTACCGACGTTATTTCGCGATCAGCGGACGTGGTCTTATTCGCCGCTTCCTCGCTAACATGGAATGGCTTGAAGATCCCGCCTCTTGGCCATAGGAGAACCATAATGAACCGAAATTCACTTGCAGCTTGGATCGTATGGAGCGCGGCGTTTAACGCGTATGTGCGCGGTTCCGAGGCGGTGCCGGCGAAGGTCACAGTCCTCGCTGGCCAAAACACGATCGCGATTGATCGCGCGCTCGTCGATGGGCGGCAATTGTGGGTGCCTCAGGAAAACGTCGCGGCCATCACGGGGTTTGAAATGAAGCCGCAAGGCCTTTGTGCGGGGGAAGTCTGCATTCCAATCCCGCCAGGCGCCGGCTGGGTATCTCAGCGTGATGGCGTCACTTATCTTTGTGTGACACGCTTCACAAGACAAATGT
>CAWHKI010000266.1:0-80506 GCA_963829765.1 uncultured Isosphaeraceae bacterium
ACCCTCATGAACGGACGCCCCCAGGCGAATTCCTCGCCTCGGTTGGGCATGATTCAAAAATGCCCGTTTTCGGCTGAAATCGAGTTCTTATCGGCTGGCAAGTGAGTTCACAGCGCGAGCCCTGATCGGTCCCACGAAGGTGAATTTGGCGGACTCTTGTTCCCTCGTGGTCCTGAATTCTTTGATGCTTATTCATTGAAGTGGCACTTTTTGGCACCAAATGGCGAGGTTTGAGCGGGGCTGTATATATCAGAAGCCCAATTCGAAAAAACGAGTTAGGGAAATTCGGCGAAGGGGCAAGTACACTCGCGTTTTGGAGCATGGATTGACACGGAAGGGAACGTCCCTCTGCCCAAATCAGTTCCGTGTCTTTCGTCTTTTTCGTGGTCAATCCGATCGTAGCGCCACGAAAGGGACGAATGACACGAAAAGGAACAACTCAAACCCGTTATTGTTGTGTCGCGCTTCGGCTCGCCGATTTCTCGTCGTGGTTTCGCGATGTTGTGATCTGTGCGGATGCGCCGCGAGTGGGTCGGAACGCAATTACGCCAACGCCTTGAGATGATCGTGCCGGCGACCCGAGAACCGATGAGAAACACCCACTCGCACTTTGCGCACACTCTCCATACTAACAATATAACAGGCTTTACAAATTTCGTGAATGCACCTATTCCGGTTTTCGGGTAGATCTCGATCAGAACCCTTCCTTTGGATTGACTTAAAAATTTTTTCCGAACTTTTTGTCCGCGATCATTGCGCACGCAGTTCGGTCGACCTGACGAAGCCGAGCCGCCTGTGCGTGCATGTTATGTCGCACACAGCAACCGGGCCTGCGCGGATCGGCGGAATCTCGCCCTCCCTCGAACGAGTCGAGGATCGTTTGCAGCTCGCGTTCTTGTTTCGCCACCTCATTGCTACTTTCGCCGCGCGGGAACATCGGTTCGGACCCGCGCAGCTTGACCCCCAAGAATCGTTGGTGTGTCCAAGCCGCGTGAGCGGCGAAATCCTAAAGGACGGGGTGTAAACCCCGGCACCGACAAGCGCGCGCACGATACCTCGCTGGCCACAAAAATGGCGAGTGACGCAACTGCTTCTGTACGTGCGACTTCCGCATGTCGGCCCTACAATCGGAACTTTCACCGGGCCATAAGTCAAAACTATCATTAGTGTTGCGCGTGTCAGCAGAATAATCGGCATGATCGGAAAAAACGCCGAATCTCATTATATATCAAGATGTTACGGCGTGTCGGCTGTATAATCGGCATATTTGGAAAAAAGGACGCATGTCCATAACTACTAAGAGATTACAGCGTGTCGGCTGTATAATCGGTACAACGCGTCAAAATCGGGTCGCCCCTTCCGAACGGATGCCGGAATCGACGTTCGACCGCGATCGGGGATCGGGCGGTCCCTCTCGCGAGGCGGCCGTCATCCGCCGCGAAGGCCCTTGATCTCCCGGCGGAGGCGCTCGTTCTCGGCGCAACGCGGCGCTCAGCCGCTTCCGCAGCCTCGGCTCGCCCCTGGGCGGCCTCGGCTTGCCGCTGGGCGGCCTCGGCTTGCCACTGGGCGGCCTCGCGTGCCTCAAGCGGCGTCATTAAACGGCTGCCTGTCGCGGGATCGAATAGCCGGAGATGCTCTCCGTCACGCTCCAAGTGAAGACCCAGAACCTGGCTGGGGAGAAGGCCGGCAACCAGCTCGATCGGAACATATTCCCCGCTCGTGAGCAGGAAGCCCTGGAGCGGCGGCTTCAAGTACTCGGCCCTCGGGTCGAAGAGGAAGTACTCTGACACTCGCAAGACGTCGCGATAAAGGCCGAACTTCTGCTTCATGTCCTCGCCGCGGGTGGTCTTTGACGTGATCTCAAGGACGAAATCGGGGGCCTTCCTCTCCTCCCAAAGCAAGTAACAATTGCGCAACGGCTCCTTGGGGATACCCATCGTAAGCATGACGTCGGGAGACACGTGCTTCCGGCGATTGCCCTTCTGATAATAGAGGAGCATGTTGGCCCCGACAAAAACGTTCGGGTGACCCGCGAAATGATCGTCGAGCGTCTCGAACGTGCCCAGGAGCTCCTCACATGAAGTCCGGTCTCGGCCACGGGCTTTCCATCTCCGGTTGGATACTCGATTTCGCGCGTTCGCCGCTGCTTCGGAACCGTCGCCATGATTCGCTCCTCCTCAATGAGGGTACCCGCTGGAAGGGAGCGAGGAAGCAATCCACCCGCTCGCCCCCGGAGGCCCGGCTCGATTGTACCATTCTTGGAGAGCGCCGGCAGTCCGGCATCCTCCCCCGACCAAAAGCCGGGGAGGACCAGCCATGTGGGGATAAGTCCGATAACGAGCCGGCTAACAGGAATGAAGGGCGTGAATGGTCTGGGGCTAGATTGCTTGGACCACTCATTAGACCCGTCGGATGGATGATCTCGTGATTGTTGATTTTCTTCCGTGCCTGTCCGTGCCCCCCGTGGTTAGATCTGGGAATTTAGGTGGAACTCTACTACTTTGATTCGACCGTCGATCCGCGTTATAGGGAACCGTTCACGACTTTTCGTAGCGCAGGAAGAAAACGGCCGAGGGGATGATGCCCGGGTTCGGCCCGAGCATTGACTCTTGCCGCCGCCGCGAGGACGCGTGGCGTCAGATGCGCTGATGCTGATCCGTATATATCGGCGCTGATCGCGTTGCATCGAAGTCGCCGCGCATCCACGAGACGATTCTGAGGGCCGCTGGCGAAACGTCATGACTGGCGCAACTCCCGGCCGCCCCCCTTCGGTCCTGGAAGAATCCAGCTCTTGCGACTCTTTTCTTCGCGATCATCGCGCGCACGGTTCATTCGCGCGACGAGGCTAAGCCGCAAGTGCATGCATGTTATCGAAGCGGCAAAGACTCGGAAGCGGTTGCAAATGAACTTTCCTTCACGGCGCAATCGCCAGCCCGGGCCAGTCGGCCCGCCAGAGCTTGACTTTCCCCTGATGATCGCACGACGCGAGGATCGAGCCATCGCGCGAAAATGCCACGGCATTGATCTGTGCCTGATGCCCCCCGAGGCTCAGCAGCTCCTGGCCGGTGACGATGTCCCAGACCCGGACAACCTTGCCCTTGCCCGCTGTCACGACGTCGCGCCCATCGGGCGTGAATGCCACGCAACGGAGCTGTTCCGAGTCCCCGCGGATCGTCCGGACCAGGCTGCCAGTGGCAGCGTCCCAGAGCTTCACGCTTCCCTCTTCGTTGACCGAGGCCAAGAGCGAGCCGTCGGGCGCAAACGTGACCGCCAAAACGTTTCCCACGTCGAGCAAAGTTGCGCGGGCCTGCCTCGTTGCGACGTCCCAGAGCCTGACCGTCGCGTCGTTGGCGGCCGTGGCGAGCGTCCGTCCGTCGGGGCTGAAGGCGACCGAGGTCGGTTTCTTGGTATGCCCCGTCAGGATGGCGTGCGTGGTCTTCTCTGCGACGCTCCAGAGCCGCACAGTCAGATCATCGCTGGCGGACGCCAGCCAGCGGCCGTCCGGGCTGAAGGCGACGGAACGAACCCAGTCGGTATGCCCCTCCAAGCTCGCGATCTGTCTTGTGGGAGACGGCGGCCCAGAGGATCACGTTGGGATGTCCCGGCTTTCCGGAATCCAGACTTCCCGAGGCGATCAGGCGGCCGTCCGGACTGAAAGCGAGCGTCGCGACGGTCGCCGTATGAGCCTGCCAGCCTGCCAGAAGCCGGCCGGTGACCGGGTCCCAGAGCTTGATCGTCTGGGGCTCGTTGGTGTCGTCGCCGCCGGTGGCCAAGACCTTGCCGTCGGGTGAAAAGGCAGCGGCCCACGCCTCGGTGTTATGGCCGGCAAGCGCATCCGGTTCAGGCGGCGGCTCGAGACGCCAGATCCGTGGCGTGGATCCGCCGTGGACGATCAATGACCGGCCGCCGCGGACGAAACTAAGGCCCCTCGCGATGTTCCCGCCTGGAGTGAAATCGAGCCGGTGTGCTGTCTCGACCTCCCACACTTCAATGGGCCGCCCCCTACCGCTATCAATCTCGATCGCCAACAGCGCCTCGTCAGGCGAGAAGGCCAGGGAGTGGCTCAAAAAAAGATTTCGATCACCCACGCCCTGCGTCAACACACGCATTTGTCCGGTCGCTCGTTCGCAGACGACGACCCGCCCTGATTCGTCCATCGCGGCCACGCGCGAGCCTCTCGGGCTGAATGCGAGCCTGACTGGTCGACCCACCGACTCAAACCGAGCGACTTCGCGGCCGAAGTTGGTCTCCCATACGAACACGCGGTCTCCCGCGCCGTGTACGGCGAGGAAGCGGCCATCGTCCGAAAAGGATGAGTACCGGACAGGCCCGGCCCGCGAGCCCGCCAACACGACATGGACCTTACCAGTCCACGGATCATGCAGCGTAATACCATCGCCGCGATAGACGGCCAGGAATCGGCCGTCGGGTGAGAATTCGAGCGGATGACCGGCCTGCCCGATGACCCAAGAATGCCGTTCCCTCGGCCGCGCGGCGACGTCCCACGTCCTGATCGACCTCGTTCCATCCTGCCGGATGAGAGATACGGCCAGGCGCTGGCCGCCGGGATCGAAGGCAAGTGCATGAAAACGCTCACCTGCCTCGAAATTCAGCGGACCCAGAGGCCGGCCCTCCGTCATCTCGAACACCTCGACTCCGGGGACCGACGACGGCGAAGTCGGCCTGGCCATCAACCGGCCGTCCGCCGGGAGCTGCATCGTGGCGGGAGCGCCATGAGGCGCCGAAATGATGGCACGCGGCTTGTCGAGCGCCATGCCAGAGGCCAGGCCCCAGACCATCACCGTGCCTCGCACGTCCTCAGTCGCGAGAGTCTTTCCGTCAGCGGAGACGACCGAACTCTGAAGAGTCGAGTCATGTCCCCAAAGCTGCGAGAACTCGCGATGGGCCTCTCGCCAGAGATAGCGCCAGGCGAAGCCCCGTGGGTCGACACCATCGGGCCCTGTTTGAACCTCGTGGAGGATATTCTGCGCCAGCTCGATCTGTCGGGACTCGAGTGCCCGGCGAGCCAGCCTGAGATTTTCCGCGTAGTGGTGGCGGTCGGCTTGATGCCGGCATCCTCGGCGATTCGCGCCTGCTGGTCGGCGAGGGCGATCTGTTCTTTGAGCTGCGCGTTGTGCCGAAGTAGCTGGGCGTTCCACCGGCTGGCGCCGCCGATCAGCACACCGGCCAGCAGCACGACCAACCCCACCAAGGCGGCCACGGCCGGCCGGCGGCGGCCCCAGCGCCAGGCTCGCTCCCACGATGAAACCGGCCGGCCGACAATGGGCCGGCCGTCAAGGAGTCGCCTCAGGTCGTCGGCGAGCGCCGCGGCCGACGCATATCGACCCGCCGGCTCTTTGCGCAGGCACTTCTGGCAGATCGTGTCCAGGTCGCGTGGCAAGCCCGGACGCAGCGCCCGGAGTGCGACCGGCTCGGTCTCGACGACCAGCCGAAGCGTTTCCATGTCGGTCTCGCCACGAAACGGCGGCCGCCCGGTTAAGACTTCGTAGAGAGTCGCGCCCAATGCGTAGACGTCGGTGGCCGGCCCGACCTCTTTCTTGCGCCCGGCGGCTTGCTCGGGGGCCATGTAATTCGGCGTCCCCATCCTGGCGCCGCTTTTCGTCTCGTCGACGGGTTCCTTAAACAGCTTCGCCAGACCGAAGTCGGTGAGGCGGGGAACGAAACGTTCCGGGTTCAAGTCGCCTGAGAGGGATGGATCGTCACCAGGGGAGACCGTCGTTGCGGGTTCACGCGTTGGAATCGCTGCCGATAACGCGTCACGACTCGCGAGGATCACGTTGTCCGGCTTGATGTCGCGATGAAGGATGCCGCGGTCGTGAGCGTGTTGAACGGCTTCAGCGAGCTCGGCCAGCCAGCGTGCCGCCAGTCGGGGCGGCACGGGCTGGTTTTGGGCCCTCAGCCACTGGCGGCAGGCTGGGGCCTGGGCAAAACTCCGCGGCGATAAAGTAACCCAAAGGGCCAATCGCGCCCGCGTCGTAGATGCGGATGATGTTGGGATGGTCAAGCCGGGCCGCGGCCTGGGCCTCCCTGAGAGAACGTTGGACGTCCCCCGCCCCCAACACTCGCTCGGGCAAGGGCATCTTCAGGGCCACCACGCGGCCAAGGGTCAGGTCTCGCGCTCGCACCACGAAGCCAAATCCGCCCGACCCGAGCTCTTCGAGGACCACGAAGCGGCCCAGCAATGGCCGGCTTTCGCCCGGAGCTTCTCTCGGGGGATTGGAAGCCCCGTCCCTCGGCGCTTCCGCCGCTTCCAGCATCGTGAGCAAGAGCATCAGCCGGCTGCGCCCACGGTCGTCGGCCTCGGTCAACTCAGGAGCCGCCGACGCATCTTGATCCCGCGAGGCCGAGGAGTCGTGCAGGAAGGCGTCGCAGGCCATCACTTGCTCGAGCAATTGCTCGTCGAGTGGTGTCTGCTTTGGTTCATCCAGGGTCATGGCCCGGCCTCACGATTCCGCGCAGCCTGGCGATGGCTCGCCCATAGAGCACGCGAGCAGCGTCTGTCGAAATGCCCAGACGAGCACCGATCTGCGCGAAGGGCAATTGATCCCACAGTCGCAGGTGAACAACCGTGCGCAGGCGTTCGGGCAAGGTCGCGAGCGCTTTGTCGATTTCCTCCCGCGAAGCATTCCTCTGGGCGGCCTGGCTGGGGGACGTGGTCGTGCCGGCGAGGGCCTCGGCCTCCCGCCTGACATCAAGCGATGCCTGGCACGGTCGCCGCTGGGCATTGAGCGAAGCGTGCACCAGGATCGCCTTGAGCCAACAGCGGAGCTCACCCCGAGTCCGTCCGTGGAACAGGGAAAAGTCTGCGCCAGGCGTCGGCCAACGTGTCGTGGACGATTTCCGACGTCGCCGGCTGCCCCGCGTTTTTTGACCAGCGGCCCCGCCGCACGACCAGCCGAAGGTAATCGCGGCACGCCTCCAGCTCGCGCCACCGCGCCGCCGGGTCACTGCCCGTCAGGGCGCCGATCGGTTCCTGCCTGGCGCCGAATCAGAGTCGATGCGGCCATTCGTTGACATCGTCGTCGACATCTCCCTTCTCGTTACTCGCTACGATCCCAAACGCTGTGGCCTGAACCAAGGTTAGTATGTCGGTGGATGCTGAACGAAATCAAGGCCATGTCGGCGAAATCACGCAAAGCTCTGCTACAAAGCATGTTGGCGCCCGAGATCTGTGCGACTTCCCGGCTTCCGTAGATTTTTTTTGAGAAAAAACGGGCAACGCGCGTTCGGTTCTTCGTTCTCGCGTTCCTAGAAGATATCTGAGCGAGAACGCTACGCGAGATTGGCGAATGCGTTCGCGGAGTTGTCGCCAGCCTGAGTTGCCTATGCTTCTTTTGAAAAGGGAGCTCGAGATGTACCCACCCAACAGGGTTTCGATCGGGACTGTCGCTTCATTGATCGCCACGCTCGCGGCAATCTCGCTGCCATCCGCTCGAGCCGATGTCATCGACGACGCTTTGCGCCAAGAATCACCGAAAATCATGAAGTACGTCAAAGACCACGGATACCATACCGTGGGGATACTCAAGTTCGCGGTGAAGAAGGGAAACCAGCCGGTGAGCCTGAATGCGGGCACGCTCAATACCAAGATCGCGAGGAGTCTCGAGCACTGCGCTGATCCTGCTAAATGACCCGAGCAGACCGATCGACATCATTCAGGATGCGAGCAAGGCAGCGACCGGCCAAAGCCGGAACGCCACGTTCCGTAACCCCAAGGGTCGGCGAGGTCTGCTCGAAGACAAGTACCCACTTGCCTGGGGATCCCAGCACAAGCAGCCCGACGCCTTCCTTACGGGCGAAGTCTTGGTTGCGAAGGACATGAAGACGCTGACCCTGGCGATCGCGGCGTTCGACCGTAAGAAGCCGGACGTGCTGGCCGAAGTACTCCAGATCAAGAACCTCCCCGTGAACCGAGATATCCTCGCCGGGATCGGGCAGAGCTTTGTCCTTTCACGGAAACTCTCGCACCACGGTGTGCGCGACCTCGATGAGGCGGCCAGCAATAATGCCGCCACCGCCGACAAAACCGGCGCCAACCCCACCAGCGACTCGGACGAGCCAGTCAAGCTCCAGATCTTCTACGATGACCAGCCGGTGAGCCTCGATACCGATTCGACCAACCCGGGAGAGCTCAAGGTCCGCCGCAACACGGCGAAGGACCCCAAGGAAGGCCAGAAGGTCAAATTCATGATCGCCAACACGACGCAGGATACCGTTGGCGTTGTCCTGGCGATCGACGGTAAGAGCACGCTGTTTGGGGAGGACTTGACGAGCAAACAGCCGGGCGAATGCACCAAGTGGATCCTTGGGCCGGGCCAATCCTACACGATTGAGGGGTTCTATGCGACCGAGGACGGCAAAGAGGTCCACGCGTTCAAAGTGCTGTCCGACGATGACTCGGCCAAGGTCGAGCTCGCTCCCGAGCAAAAGGGAGTGTTTTCGATGTTCGTCTTCCGCCCGGGAAGCTCAACATCAAATCCCAGTACAGTGAACGTCTCCTCCGCCGGCGGCGAGCTCTCGCGATCGCCACAGCACCACCCGGGCGGCGCAGCCTGTCCGACGTTCAGGCAGCGATCCGGGCCGCTACCCACACTTACGCCGTCAATGGCCGCCTGGTTGCCGAGCATGTCGCCCTCCGGCCCGTCCCGGCTCGGCACGCGACCCAGAAACGCGAGCGCGGCCTGATCATACAAGACAGCCAGGCGACATCCGGCAGTAACCTAAACCGCGTCGAAGCGAAGCTCGACACTCAGCCCGCAATGTCTCTATTCATCCGCTACTGGACAGGGCCAGCGACATCCACCAACCCCAGTTGATTAAGACAACCGGGACTTTGCAGATTCCAGATCGCACCATGTTCCTCAACCCGGAGATGAATCCCATGATTCGCAAATCCTTGCTCGCCGCTCCGATCGCCCGCTCGAGTCTCGGGCGCGTCTCACTTGCCCTGACACTAGCCCTGGCGGCCATGTCGGCCAATCCCATTCGCGCCGATAATCTCGACGTCGCGCTCTTGGAACACGCGCCCGAGGTGATCCGCTACCTCCACGAGCACCATCATCGCACCGTCGGCGTTCTCAAGTTCCGTATCCATAAAGGCAAGCAGTCGAGCAGCTTCACGGTTGGCCCGTTGAACGACAACATCGTCGGGCGGATCGAAAATGCCCTGATCGCCAAGAACCCTGTCGATCCGGCCCAGACGATCGCGATCATCCACGACGCCAACCAGGTCGCCGCGGCCAAGAAGATTGGTCGCTACGACAACTCAGCGGCTCAGCGTGCTCTATTCCAGCAGAGCTACCCGCTGGCGTGGGGCAATTCGACGGTCAAGCCGGATTACCTGCTGACCGGTATCGTCACCGTCCGCCCCGACCTGAAATCGGCGACCGTGACCATCGAAGGTTTCGGCCCCAACTCGCCGAAGCAAGACAAAGTCACGTCGTTTCAGGTCAAGACCGACCGTTCGCTTCTTTCTGACCTCAACGAAAGTTTTCAGGTGAAGAGCCGCCAGCTCGGCAAGCGGAAGACGCGTAACATCGAGCTGGATGAGGACGCTGTGTCCGACGCCGCCGCCGATAACGCCAAGCCCCAAACCCAGACGGCCACGCCTTCAGACGGGACGGCCCAGGCCTCCTCATCATCGGCGGCGCAGTCGGATACAGACAACCTCCTCTACTACGAGATCCGCTACGACGGCCAGGCCCAACAGGTCACGAGTGACCCCAACAGCCCGGGCGAGCTCCAGGTCGCTGAGCCGAACGAGAACCAGGCCATCTCGTTTTACGTCAAATCGCAGGCCACGGAGCGCATTGGCGTAGCCCTCACGGTCAATGGCAAGAGCACGCTCTACGAACAGGAGGGAGACCCGAGCCATTTGCTGGCCTGGGTCGTCGACCCGGGCCGGGAGTACGTGATCTCCGGCTATCAGCTCGATAACAACACGCGCAAGCCCTTTCGAGTGCTGTCGGACGCGGAAACTGCGGCCGCGACCTACAGTCCCAACCAGGGCCTGATCCATTTCCACATCTTCCGCTCCGGCGGCGGTTCGGCAACCAAGGATGTCGCCGGCGGCGACACCCCGGCGAACGACGATCCGTCGGCAAAGGCCATGAACATCAGCCTGCGAGGATTGAACCGCTCGGCACTCGTGAGAGCCGGAAAAACCCGCTCGCTCGCGGACTTGAAAAGCACAATCAAGGAGCACGCCCACGCGGGCCCTCGCACCCGAGGCTTGGTGGGAGCGGGCGACAGCCCCGTCGACGGCGCGATCCAGAACGATGAGGTCCAGAATCCCGTCCTGGTGCAGACGATTGTCGTTCGTTACTACAAGCCAAAGGGTCAATGACACCGTCCCGCCGACCCCGGGTCGAGCCGCGGAAATCGCGGCCGATCCCGGCGGGGGCCGACTTCTCAATGTCTATCACCTGATGGACGGAAACATGCCAACCCTGACCCGAACACCAAAATCACGGCCTTGCGGATGGATTGTCATCGGACTGGCATCATCTTGGCCCCACGGGGTGCCGTCGCCGTGCAGTTGCACCAGAGCATTGCGCAAGTTACACGCCCTTCTGGTCATCGACACCAGGAGCGGTCTAGGCGAGAGCGTCAAGGTGGACGGCGAGCGGATCGATCACCTGCTCAGCGAAAACCTGCCGGCAGACCGGGCCGAGGTCCTGGTCCTCACCGGCAAAGACGCCAGTGCCGAGGCGATCCTCTCGTACTATCGCCGGCTCAACGTTGGACGCGATGATTCGCTGCTGTTCTACTACGCCGGCCATGGAGCGACGGACCCCCAGAAAGGTCAATTCCTGGCTCTGCAAGATCTTGCCGGCCGGCCACTGCTCCGCGCCGAGTTGCGCACGGCCATGCAATCGCGGCATCCAGGGCTGATCGTGATCATGACCGATTGTTGCAGCACCCGGTTTTCACTTCCTGGCAAGTCACGACGGGTTGTCCCTGATAAGGGGACCGCCGCGGCAATCAACCCGCTCTTGAAGTGCCTGCTCTACCAGTCGCGGGGCGTGGTGGACATCACGGCCGCTTCGGGAAACGCTTCGTTCGGCGACGACCACGAAGGTGGCATCTTCACTGCGCAGCTTCGCGCGTATGGTCGAAGACGGCGTCGCGCAAACCGATACCGACAACGACGGTTTCGTGTCGTGGCCGGAGTTTTTCGCCCGGCTGCAGTTCGCGCACTCAAGGGGTCTTCGTCACCTGGGCGGACAGGCAGGCTGCCCGCGGCGAGGATGTCGATCAAACGTCGCAAAAGCCCATGGCCTTCAGCCTGGGGAGTGACGGTGAATCACGCGTCGTCCGAATCCGCAACGATCGCAGCCAACCGATGGAATACCAATACCGCTGGGCCGGCCGCGGATCGTGGTCATACGGCCGCGTCGCGCCCACGAAATCGCCGAACACACCGCGCCGCCTGGCGACGGGGTTGGGCACCCGCCGCTCGAGGTCCGGTTCAGCGGAGGCAAAACGGGCGAGCTCACCGTGGGTAAGACGTACCATTTTCACGGCGAGCCGTGAGCCATCGAGGTCGAATATGAGATCGATTCAAGGTGTTGGAAATGGGCAAGAGCACGGCAGGATCCTCCGCGGTCTTTTCATCGTTGGAGCGTCGCTGGCCGTGCTCGCGTTCCCGGCTGAGGCGCGCGAAAGCAGGCTCACTTCGACTTCAGGAGTCGCGACGAGCCCGCGCCGGCGGAAGCCGCGCCCAAGCTGGTGATCGACACCCAGGGATTCATTTCGCCCGTCAACAGCATCGATTTCAGCCCGCGCGGTGATTGGCTGGCGGCCGCCGGGAGCGACAAGGTCGTGCGGGTCTGGGACGTCGCGACTGGACGACTCCTCTGGACTCTTCGCGGCTACGATGACAACGCGGGTAACGGTCAGTGCTACGCTGTCCGGTTTTCGCCCGACGGCCGATTTTTGCTCGTGGGCGTAAAGGACTTCACAACGCTGGGAACAATCCGCGTCTACGATACTGCGGATTTCAGCGAGATCAGGATGCTTCTCCCCGCGCATGCAACTGGAGGCACTCTGGAGCTTGCGTTCTCACGCGACGGCAAGTGCCTGGTTTCTCGAGGAGTCGATGGGGCCATGGTCTTCTGGGACTGGCCGGCGCGGCGTCCGATCAGCGAGATCGCCTGGTCCACAAGCGTTGCCTATTTTGGATTTCCGACGGCGATCGCAATGCTCGTCGTGTACGACGGCCAAGGCTTCCATGCCTTTTCCGCACTTCATGGGCGTGAGCTCCACGAACTCAATGAAACCCAGCGACTGGAGTTGGCACCGCCGGACGCGCTCGGCGCGGCCCACGTCTGGGCACAGGGACTGGGGAACTCGTTGGCTCAAATCGAGAGCCAGTTTCCAGACCATGGCCGGGCGAGCAGGAACCGCATCTATTGGGGCACAGGCGCGAGCCCGGAGGCGCTCGCACTTTTCGGCGGTTCTCGCGGGCCTGAGAAAAGGGAGACATATTGGGTCGGGCTTTGGACCACGGCTGGCCGTCTTATCCGCTTATACGAGGAGCAGTCCTTCACTCCCTTGGCGTTAGCCCTGTCGCCGGATGAGTCTTTGGCTGCGAGCGGTGATGCGCTCGGAAACATCGATGTGTGGGAGACCAGGACCGGCCGGCGCAGGGTTCGCCTCGCGGGGAAAGGTGCGGCCGTTTACAACGCCGCGTTCGACAAAACCGGAAGCCAAATCCTCTTTGGCACCGAGCCCTACGGACCGGATCGATGGAATTACAACAGTTACGCCGACTTGAACCAATCGTTCGACCTCCGAAAGCGCACCTTCTCGAGCCGGAGATCTCAACCGAACGACCCTCTATCGCAGCGGCGAGGGGAGCGTGAGCTTCGATTCCGCCGCAATCCGCGTGAAGGGCCCTTTGAATTCGTATCCCTTCGCCAGGGGCAAGTCGAAAGCGGGTTTCCGATGCCGGCTGGGGTGGTTCCTCTTTGTTTCGGATACCTGGGCAGTACCCAGACGGGGATCGAAAACCTGCTGATGGTGGGCTGCAATGACAACACGCTTTTCGGTTTCGATCCCTCCGACGTTTTCCGCAGTCGCGTCTTCATCGGCCACAGCGGACAAGTTAACGCCTGCGGCGCCTCAGCCGACGGACGGTTTTTGGTCTCGGGGTCCGGCGACCGCAGTCTCCGGATCTGGAGTCTCGCCCGCATCGACGACCAGGGCTGGCCGGACTTCTTTTCGTATGTGAATGGGGCTGTCTACCACCTTAAGCCAGGGGGAAGCTCCGAGCGCGCGGGCGTCATGCTCGGTGACATCCTGGTAAAAATCGGTGGCCGCGATCTCGGGACAGTATTCGATCGTCAGATGGCCGGCATTCGCGACTTTAACCCCGGCCAACGGACCGAGGTGGAACTGGTTCGAGGCGGGCAATCCTACGCGGTGCCGATTGATCTTGTCCGTTCGGGTGATTTCGTGATCCCCTCGCTGAGCCTCTTCGCCGTCGGCGACGAGTGGGTCCTTTGGACGCCAGCCGGGTATTACGACGCGTCCCCCGGGGAGACCGCCTGATCGGCTGGCACGTGAATCGCGGGCGCGACAAGGCCGCCCAATACTACACGGCCCACCAGTTTCGCAAGCGCCTTTATCGACCGGACGTGATCGATGTCATTCTCGAAACGGGCGACCCGACGCGGGCCGTCGAGCTTGCCAATCGTCGGCTGGCCCATCCTTCGCCTTCACTTGATCTCCGTAAGCCGGAAGACCTTCGCAAAGTCGAACCACCCAAGGTCACGATCATCGAGCCGTCTCAGGGGACACGCACGCCTGACACTTCCATCCGGGTCCGGGCCGACGTCGTGGCGCAAAACGGACTTCCCGATCGGCGCCGTCAAGATTCTCCTCAACGGACGCCCAATCACCGGCAGAGACCTTCCTGCACAGCCCGGCGATACCGAGGTCATCCGTCATGTCGACCAAAACGTCGAACTCGAGCCGGGCCAAAACTCCATCTCGGTGCTGGCCACCGATCGGACCTCGCGCTCGAGCAGCCGACCGCAAGAGATCGCGGTCTATCGCGAAGCCGGCGACGACCAAATCGAGCGAAAACCGCGGGCATTTGTACTTGCTGTCGGAATATCCCGATATGCTAACTCTGATTTTAACCTGGACTTCCCACACGTCGACGCGACCTCCTTCGCCGCGGCCTGGAAATCGCCCGCGGGCAAGCTCTACGAGGATGTTCAGACGCGGTTATTGACGAATGAACAAGCCACTGTGAGCGAGATTCGCCGCCGGGTTCGATTGGCTCAACAGCAGCGCGACAGCCAGAGATGTCGCGGTGATTTTCATCGCGGCTCACGGCGTCGGCGACCCATCGATGGGTTACTTTATCGCCGCCCACGACCTCGACAAGAAACGACTGATCTCCACAGCCATTCCCGATCGCGACTTGGTGTCGTTAGTGGAAAGCCTCCGACGCGCCGCACGCTCGTTTTCCTCGACACGTGCCACGCCGGCGGGATCGAACATGCGCGGAGGGCCGCGCCCGAGGGTCTGCGTGAGCTGACTTCCGACGAGGTCGGCGCGGTGATGTTTGGCGCGTGCAAACCTCGCGAGGAAAGTCAAGAGCTTGCCGCGTGGGGACATGGGGCATTCACCAAAGTGTTGCTCGAGACCTTCAACGACCCCTCGAAGGATCTCCCGCCGACGGACGGCCTGCTCTCGATTGACGAACTCGCGTTCCCGCTCGGCCGTGGGGTCGCCACCCTGACCGACAACGAGCAACACCCGGTGATCAATCGCCCGCCAACCATCGAAAACTTCGACTTCCTCGCATTTGCGGTTTCGGCGAAACCCAATGCCTCGGGCGACCCTAATCGGCCCCAGCGATCACAGCCATGACCCCCGATCCACGGAGTTTCGTTCCCTTATTTCCAGTTCCAAACTATTAATCAACAGGAGTAATTTCTATGACGTCCATATTCCGGTTCCGGCCGTTCTCATGCGGTATCGCTCTGGCCACCGTGATTCTCGCCGGCGGCAGCGCCAATGCCCAGCGGTTTCACGTGTCGCCGCCACATGTCAATATCCCATCGCACTCGTCGGGGCATCCGCAGGGTTCAGGTGGGGGCTTCGGCCTAACGGGCCCGATGACCGGCGGAAACTACGCCCAACAAGGGAGCCTTGGCCTCACGAACCCGAATTCCGGCGGAAACTACGCCCTCGGGACCACAGCCCCCGGCACATTCACCAATATCACGTCCGGCTCGCCAACGCCATTTACGAATACTTACAACCCGGCCGCTGGCGGGAGGGGGTTGTCGTACGGCAATAACGGCCTGTCGAACTACTCTAGCAATTCCATCGATGCAGGGGCTTTTGTTCAGCAGCCGCAACAGGGCTTTTATCAGCAGCCACAGCAGGGCTTCTATCAGCAGCCGCAGCAGGGGGTTTATCAGCAGCCGCAGCCAGGCTACGCGCAGCAGTATGCCGCCTATGATCCGCAGACGCAGCAAACGATGTATCAGCAAATCCAGCCGACCTCGTATGTCGCCACCGCGACGCAGCCCTACCAAATTCCGGCTGGCTATCAAGGGTCTCCGGCAGGCTCGGTGATCAGCTACGGCGGGGCCAATTACTTGATTGGCGGCGATGGAACCATGACGGCGTATTCCGGCGCGACCCCCGCGACAACAAGCTACACGCCGACTTCGACCGCACCGGGCTCTGGCTCTGGTTTCTCACCGGCAACTTCCGGCAAGCGCCGCCGCGGGAACGGCGCAGCCGACACCGGGCCAGCGTTATCAGATTCCCGCGGGCTACGAGAGTTCCGCCCCGGGTTCAACGATCACCTATGCCGGTGCCAGCTACATCCTCGGCAATGACGGCACCATGACGGCGACCACCGGCAGTACTCCGGATGATTCGAGGCCCAAGCCCGGCCAGCGCTACCAGATCCCGGCCGAGCTCGCCGGAACGGCCGCAGGCACCATCGTCACCTACGGTAACGCGAAATACTTGATCGGCAACGATGGCACGATGACCGCACTCTCCGATCAGACTGCTCAGCGGTAATGCTCCGAAACAACGTCGTGACCGAGAGAAACGAACTAAGTGATCTAACTATCACGGTGGCACCACATGATTTCCTCAAAGATGCGGACGCTGGTCACGATCGGGTTTGCCTCTGCGTGCTACCTGAACATGATCAGCTCGCCTAGCCCTGCCGCACAGCCGCGGGAATCGTTCCAACAACGAGCGGCCGATGGGAACCAGCCCGGTCAAGCAGGCAGCACGGGGGCCGGCGTGCACAACCGCGCCGGCACCCTCGACGCGGCATTACTTGCGTTTTTAGAGGGATTGCTAGACGCCGTTCGAGCCAAGGACCCGGTGCGAGTGTCGGCCGCGATTGACACCGATCGCATGTTTGCCGAGATCGAGCGGCAAGAGATCGTAAGCACGCTCGGACCAGCGGAAAAGACCGCGCTTCGGGTCGCGCTTCGGATCGTCGTGGGTAAAGGTCTGCTCCAGGAAGCGGTCGCGGGAGGCTGGCAGAATTTTCGGATGCATCGCCAGCACGAAACCGCCGCGACGCCCCTGGTCATCGATGTTCATGCTCTCAACGGCGATCGGCGCATCGTCGGCTTGGTTCAACTCTGGTTGGCACGCGACGCGGGGGGCTCGTGGAAGCTCTTCGACTGGCAAGAGGCGAGCTCAATTTTCCGGTCGTCGACCATGGTGGCCATGACGGTATCGGCGTTCGTGAGGGATCCCAACTCGCTCAAGTGGCAGCGCTTGGTCGCGGCTTCGCGACTGGCATCACGCGGCGACATGCCCGCCGCGGAGCGCGTGGTACTGGAACTGGCCAATACTCCGCTCCCCGCGGCGCTCGAAGGGCCGCGGTGGTTGCTTTACGCGCAGATCAAGTTCAACCAGGGGCAGCCGGATCAGTCGCTCGAATGCCTCGATCAGGCGATCAAGTACGACCCGCGCATGATCGGCGTCCCCAAGATCAAGGCGCTGATTCACGCACAGCTCAAGAATCCCGCCCGGTCGCTGGAATATGCACAACAAGCACTGGCGATCCTGGGCCATGACGCTGAGATTTACGCCATGATCGGCAACGCTCTCGTTCAACTCGACCGCAAAGAGGAGGCGGCCGCCGCGTATCGCAAGGGACTGGACGACGATCCCAATCTGGTCAGCAATCTCGCCGGTTTGGCGGAAGTGCTGCCGGCTGACAAGCGCGACGAGGTGGTCAAACGACTTGCCCGCGCTTCCCGTCCGGCCGAGTTGTTTTCTCTGTTGGCCAACGCACTCCTATCGGCCGGAAATGTCGCCATGCTCGAATTCTTGCTCCACTCTCCGGCCAAGCCGGCGATCGATCAGGGAGTCGCGGCTTACTACGACGCACGGGTCGCCGCGACACACAGCAAGTGGGATGACGCCGCCAAGTATCTCGAATCCGCGGTCGCCCACGCCGATAGCGACGGGTCGAAACGCTTTTACTGTGACGAATTGCTCGACCTAGCGCTTATTTCGGGTCGGTCGGTCGAGGCATATCAGCAAAGCGAAGATCCACGACACGCCTTCGACCGCCTCGCGCGGCAGCTCTCCGAAGCAGGGAACGGCGATACCTTGCTAGCGCTGGCGCGAGCACATCTCAAACGCACTCCGAAAAGCGCCGATGGATACTTTTATGAGGGACGGGCGCTGACGCTCAAGGAGCAGTTCGACGAAGCAGCCCAGGCTTTCGCCGATGGGGCGAAGCTGGTCAAGTCGGCAAAGGATCGTGAATCGTTCCGCAGCGGCGAAGTGTTTGCCCTGTACAAGGCAGGGAAAGGCCTGGCGGCCTATCGCGGGGTGGGCCCCGAGCGTGCCACGCTCGAACAGCTCTTGGTGCTGTGCCACGGCGATCGCCAGTCCCAACTGCTGATCGATCTGGCAAACTCGCGGCGCAAAGATCACCCCACCGATCCTCGCCCGGATGAATGGGAAGCGGAGGGGCGAATGAATCAAAAGGACTTTGACGGCGCGGCCGAGGTTTTGAAAACCGCCATCGGCCGCGCTAGAACACCAGCGCGCAAGCATTCATTAATTGCCCGATTTCTCGATGCGAACCTGGCACGCAAGACGCCCGTGCGAGGCTATGCCGAATCAACCGACCCGGCGTATGCGTTCGGCTATCTGGTGCCGATCCTGGTCGAGCGGAACCAGGCCGATGACCTGGCGGCGCTCGTGCGAGCGTATCGGGGAGTGGCCCCTGACGAGCTGTCGCTGGGCCTTTGGGAGGCGGAATCGGAGTGGATAGGGAAGCGCTATGACCAAGTGGTGGATGTCCTCGCTCGCGATCGCGCCGCGATTCTGACTTATCCGGAGTACGCGTCGCACTTTGATGACCGGATGGTGCGCAGCCTGGTCCGGCTGAAGAGATTCGCCGAAGCCGCCGCGGCCGCCAAAGAATCAACAAAGCGCGACGGTGATCCCTGGTTCGAGGCCGTGGTCGCGGTTGCCTCTTGCGATGTCGACCAGTCGAGCAAGCTGCTGCCGCAATGCGTTTCTCGCGGCTACACGCTTAAAGAAATCGAAAGCGATCAAGACATGGGCCCCGCGCTCAAAACCGCCGCTTTCACGGAGCTTTTGCAAAAGCTCTCCGCGAATCGCTGATTGAGGCATTTGTAAATGTCGGCCCCCACACCGATGAATTCACAATAAGATTGAGGCACCACCATGAATCGAACCAATCGACGCTATCTTTCGCCGTTCTGGCCTGTGCTGGTAGCGATCCTCGTGGTTTTTTTGGTGCGACATCCTGGCCCAGCCCGCGGCGGCGTCCACTTCGGGTCGCTTCAGGGGGGAGCCTGGCGTCCTCCTTCGTTCACCCCTTCACCGCAGTTTCAGCGGCCGTTCGCGTCCGGGCCGTCGTTCGCTACTCGGCCAAGCGGCTTTTCGGGGGGAGGCTTTACGCAGCCATTCAACGCGGGTGGGGCGATGTTCTCACCTCAGACGGGGTTAAACCTGCCGCAGCAGGTGCAGCGGCCCCAGTTTCCGACGATGAGCGCATATCCGGCGAACAGCATGTTTATCCCGACACGCCAGACTTATCAGCTAAGCGGGGCAAGCGTTCCTATGCGACCCGCTTACCCGACGCAGCCTCAACTTGATGTCGGAGCGGCGGCCGTACCGCGCATCTCAGCCACACCTCCAGTCTCCACCGGAATACGATACAACTCCGTTCCAGGTTATCGGCAAGGCCTCGCGCTGACATCCGCCACACGACCACAACCGCAATTGACCCATCAAGTCTCAGTTCATCAGCAAGCGCTTGTCGCGAAGTACAACCTCCCGGCCAACGTTAAGAAAGGGACGTCTGGCCCTATGACAACGTCGCTTCCTAGCGGCTCGCGTCCGAACTTGGGGACAAGCCTCGCCCATCGCTCGCAGTTTGCGAATGCGCAGGTGCATACCGCTGGGAGCATAACGCACAGTTCGCCGGCCAATCGGCCTCACACGATCGACGAACACCTTGCTGTTCGGAAGAGACCTCACGCGATATCGATGGCCTCCAAGCATTCCACCGGCCAAGGACTGAAGTCAACACTTGGAACGACTTCGTTAACGAACCGGCCGCACACGCACGGGGAGTTTACAGCGCACAGCAACGCAGGACTTTCAAAAGGCAAGGGACACGTAGCCACGACGTCGTCGTCTCACCCGACCGTGGTCGGAAAGGCTACGTCACACGGGAAGACAATGGGGAGCGGTACGAAGACCGTGGCCTCGATCAAGAATGGCAAGTGGCCAACGATCAAGGGGACCGGTACGAAGACCGTGGCCTCGATCAAGAAGGGCAAGGGGCCAACGATCAAGGGAAGCGGAACGAAGACCGCGGCCTCCAACAAGAACCCCAAGGGGACTGGACCTAAGGGCGGTAGCACCACAACCGCGTCCTCCAGCAAGAACCCCAAGGGGACCGGAACCAAGGGAGGTAGTACCACGACCGCATCCTCCAACAAGACCCCCAAGGGGACCGGAACCAAGGGCGGCAGTACCACGACCGCGTCCTCCAGCAAGAACCCCAAGGGGACCGGAACCAAGGGCGGCAGTACCACGACCGCGTCCTCCAACAAGAACCCCACGGCGACCGGCACCAAGGGAAGCAGTACCACGACCGCTGTCGCCTCGACGTCGGCTAACGCTAATGCGCTGGGAGCATCCGTGTCGAGTCTCGGAGGCGTGCTCGGCGGACTGATGAACAGCTTTCTTTCCGGCGGGGCGGGCGGCGGTGGAGCTGGATCCGATGATGGCAGCGGTAGCGGATCGACGGATGATGGAGGAGCCGGCGGCGGTGACGGATCGGCGGACGATGGAGGCGCCGGCGGCGGTGGCTCAGCGGGCGATGATGGAGGCAGTAGCGGCGATACCGGCATGAACGGCGACCACAGCGACGGCGGCGGGACGACCCCCGATGGCGGCGGCGGTACCGATGCCGACGGCGTCAGCGCGGACGGGGGTGGCGCGGCCAATACCGATTCGAGTAACGCCGATTCGGATGCCGGTCCAGACGCCAACGGTGCAACGCCGGATGCCGGCGCGGCCTCGGGCGCGACTGACTCGGCCGACTCCTCGAACGACGCGACGCCTCCGTCATCCGATTCAGGCGGATCCCTGGCTCAGGCCGATCCGTCAGGTAATCCGCCCACTGTCTTGGATTCTTCCAACGAGAGCGGCTCCGCCGGAGCAGATCGGGCCTATTGGGCGGCACGCCCTGACGCTTTCGCAGGTAACGTCGTTGGCGATGGGGCCAGCGAAACCTTCGTGCAACAGTCCGCCGCGCGCGGCGCCGACCAATTGGAGCCAGGGGCCGCCGGTTCGTGGCAATCCGCTTCCTCCTGGAGCGGCCATCGCCACGTTTGACGAGAGGGGAAGCTACATTGATTCCGCGGCCGGCGGACACGCCGCGATCTATGACTCACAGGACGATGGCGGAATATGGGTATGGGACCAGGCCGACGGCGCACCGGTCTCTCGCCACTATATTCCGTTCCGAAACGGCCAGGGACACCCGGGCGATGACGGGGAAGCGTTTTCCGTGATCGCACGCGGCCCGAATTCGGATAGCTGACGGGAACGAAGTGATGTATTCGGGAATCTCAATAACACCAATAACGAATGAAGGAGCCGGGCTATGTGCAGTGCGGAAAAGACCCAGAAGTTGATCGTGGCACTCCTGCTACTGTGTGTCTTCACAATCCCTTCGATTGCAAGGGGACAGAGCATCATCGTGGAAGCGTATCTCGACAGTGCTCAGTCGGCTCTTGATGCATCGGATACCAAGAAGGCCGCGCGGCTTTTCGCTTTGGCATTGACCGATGCACAGGAACAAAACAAGCCCGCGCTCGTCGCGCGAGCGTTGATTGGAGCCGCGTCTGTGCACATTCGGATGAGCCAGTTTGCTGAAGCCACCGCCAACGCGCGGGCCGCCTTAGGGATTTATGAGCAGTTGCCCGACAGCGAACCGATGGCTGTGATCGCCGGCCTGAATTCCCTCGCATTAGTCCACTACCACCAGAACCATTACGAGCTCGCCGAGGCGCTCTACGAGAAAGTGATCCCAATGCTACAGGCCCAAGACGGCGATCATGAGCTGGCGCTCGCGGCCGTTTTGAACGATCTTGCGGTCGTCGAAATCGCGCTCAAGAACCCGGAAGCGGCGGAACGACTGGCGACAGAAGCGGCCGAGGTCATGAAAGAGCGGTTTGGGTCGCGAAGTGCCAAGTTCGCGGTGTGCCTCGATACGGTCGCGCTGCGCTGCACGCCAGTGGCCAACATGACGCGGCCGAACAGTTCGCCATCCAGGCACTGGAAATCTGCGACGCGGAGCTTGGCTCCGAGCACGCCCAATACGGTTCGCACCTTACTACACTCGGAGTGATTCAGAACAGTCAGGGCAAGAAGCAGGAAAGCCTGAAGTCGCTCGAGCGTTCGTTAGCGATTCAGGAAGGACGGCTTGGCGCGGTTCATCCGCTCGTGGTCGACGTCCGTGAGGCTGTCGCTCGTTTGCGAGCTCAACTCAAGCCTGTGGGCGAAGAAACCAAACGACCGGCCACTCTGGTTACTGCGCCGAAGACCACCGGTTCGCTTGCGGCGACGCCGGCTCCCAGTACGACTGCGGGCAAGCCCGGCCCCCAGGCGAAGCATTAACTCCCAAGCGACACCAATGTACGCTGCAACCGCCTGCCGGATACCTCGTGCATAAAAGTGAGTGTCCGAATTTCGGTGACACCATATTCGTGGACGCTCGGTCGCACCACCCGTCTATCGAGTTCGAATTCAATGCGGAACACAGTTTCCCACAATATTCCCCTTTAGGAGCCTTGTCATGAACGGCACTTCAGCCAAGTCGACTTGTGCGACGTTTGTGCTCTTCGTGGTGATCTCGACTCGGGCCCACGGCGGCATGTTTGGCGGCGGTGGATGGTCACCACCAAGTTCATGGTCACCGCCAAGTGTCTCGAGCATAAAGCAAAGCCTGGGTGCGCCCATCAGTAATGCTTACCATCGCGCGGGAGGGGTCGGTAGCAAGATTACTCATCACGCGGGAGGCGTGGGCAGTAAGATCACCCATCACGCGGGAGGGGTCGGTAGCAAGATTACTCATCACGCGGGAGGCGTGGGCAGTAAGATCACCCATCACGCGGGAGGGGTCGGTAGCAAGATTACTCATCACGCGGGAGGCGTGGGCAGCAAGATCACCCATCACGCGGGAGGCGTGGGCAGCAACGTTACCCACCACGTGGGAGGCGTGGGCAGCAAGATTACTCATCATGCGGGAGGCGTGGGCAGCAAGATTACCCATCATGCGGGCGGCGTGGGCAGCAAGATTACTCATCACGCGGAGGGCGTGAGCAGCAAAGTCACCAATCAATGGGCGGCCGATCTCAAACTTAAAGGGATCGGCACCAACCCCGAAATCAAGAAGCTGGAAAAGGGGCCGGGGGTAAATGAGCAAACTACCATTAGGGATACATATCAGCAATCGATGAAAGGGGCGGCAATAGGTGCGGCGGGGGGAGCCGCCGAGGGCGGGATCGCGGGGTCAATGGTTTTTCCAGGTGTAGGTACAGTGCTAGGCGCCGGGGGTGGCGCCATCGTTGGCGCCGAAGCGGGGGCAATCTCTGCGCCGTTGAAGGATTAGGTCAAGGTGTCTATGCTACCAACAAAGACTGGTTTGACGCCCGCGATCCAACGAAATGGAAGGGGTGGGATAAAAAGGATATAGCCAAGGCCAAGTCGTGGTACGGCGGAAACGGCTCGAATACTCCCTACCAGAACCGGTGGAATACCGCGATCCGGAACACTTACCAGACCATCCTGCCCGACGCGGCCTCCGCCGCCGTGGGCGGGTACTTCGCCGGGTCTCCGGCGGTGGCTGGAATGAATGAGGGGCTCATAGCACAGTCTTTGAATGCGGGAGAATCTTACGTGCCAAGCAATATGAGCTTCGATGCGGGGACAGGTCCCGCAGGAGCGGCTTTGAGTGCGGCTTCCTCGAAGACAACGTTAGCCTACGACACGATCCAGGGGTTCTCGGGTCCCAGCAGTCCGATTAACAAAAAGGTGATTGAGGGGGCCATAGCAGGTGGCGCCCTCGGGGGCTTGGCCCCGGGTCTGGTGGGGACGGCCGGAGGTTTGGCCACCGGCGCGGCGGCGATGGCCGGAGGTTTGGCCGCCGGTGCGGTGGGGACGGCCGGAGGTTTGGCCACCGGCGCGGCGGCGACGGTCGGAGGTTTGGCCGCCGGTGCGGTGGGGACGGCCGGAGGTTTGGCCACCGGCGCGGCGGCGACGGTCGGAGGTTTGGCCGCCGGTGCGGTGGGGACGGCCGGAGGTTTGGCCGCCGGTGCGGTGGGGACGGCCGGAGGTTTGGCCGCCGGTGCGGTGGGGACGGCCGGAGGTTTGGCCGCCGGTGCGGTGGGGACGGCCGGAGGTTTGGCCACCGGTGCGGCGGGGACGGCCGGAGGTTTGGCCATCGGTGCGGCGGGGACGGCCGGAGGTTTGGCCACCGGTGCGGCGGGGACGGCCGGAGGTTTGGCCACCGGTGCGGTGGGGACGGCCGGAGGTTTGGCCACCGGTGCGACGGCGACGGTCGGAGGTTTGGCCGCTGGGTCGGTGGCGGCCGCCGGAGGTTTGGCCACCGGTGCGGCGGCGACGGTCGGAGGTTTGGCCGCCGGGTCGGTGGCGGCCGTGGGTGGTACCGTCGGAGGTTTGGCTTTGGCCGCAGGTCCGCTGGGAACAGCGGGTTGGAGTCGCCGGAACTCAGTCTAAGTTCCGACCGGAGCGGGCACCGGCGGTTCGCCCCTATTTGAGCAACGCCACCGGCGCCGGAGTTCAGTGGAAGAGTCTAAGACCACGCCTGGGACCGATGATCCGACCGCTCGATGGCTCCGGCGCCGGAACCCAGTGGGAGAGGCTAAGACCGGGTCTGGGACCGATGATCCGACCCGCAGATGCCTCCTCAGCCTTTAATTCCTCTCCTTAAAAGGGGAGCCGTTTGTTCTGGCGATCGTCTCGAAAAAGTCGTCTGGCTCCGCCTCGGCACTGCGACGAGTCGGTCTCAGCGATCTTAGGTGGCCGGTTGGCGTGTCGCCTTCTTACAATTCCAATCCTGTCGGCCAGTGAGGAAATGCGATTTTCCCACCCGGCGTGTTGAGTCACAGCATTGAATCCGCGGAGGCAGTGGATGTCTGTCGAACACATAAGAGCGGTTTGCGCTTTTCTTGGTGCTGGCGACGGCGCTTGGACAAGCGGGCATGGGCGAGGGCGCAAGCCCGGACAGCCGACACCCGCTTTTCAATGGCCGGGACCTGAGCGGATGGAAGTTCATCGGCGGTGACGGCAACGACTGGGTGGTCGATGGAGGGGCCCTCGTGAACACGGCCGGCCGCGGCTGGCTCGTGACCGAGGCTGAGTACGACGACTTCGAGCTTCGGCTGGAGTCTCGCATCTCCGAGCGGGGAAACAGCGGTGTCCTCATCGGCGGTGCTCTTGCCGACGATCTCGCGGTGGCCGGCACGGAGATTCAGTTTCTCGACGACGTGGGCTGCCCCGGCCTGCGGCCCGACAGCAGATCCGTGTGCAGCCGATCCCCATTCCGGCCGTCGGATTCGGTAAGGCCAAAACCGAACCATCTGCCAGCAACCGAATGGCGGTGTCTGCAGGTTAGTGTTCCCCGTTTTGTTCCTCGACCAAACCGGAGCCTGATTATGCTACGCAGAATCGTATGCCTATCGCTCTTGTTCGTTGGCCACACAGCGGGCGTCTATGGGCAGACTGCGACAACGGGGCGGCAAGCGCGCTCGTCGCCGACATCGACGGTCGAGGAAGCACTGTCGCCGCTAAAGATCGGCCCCGTTTGGGTGCTTTCCATGTCAGCGACGAAAGATCTAGTGCTCACGGGAGGCGGCGATGGCTCGCTCGTTCTCTGGGATATCGATTCTATACATTTGGCATCCAAACCAAACCGGGTGTTGCGGAAGGGTCGACGCGATGAGACTGGAAATCCAGTCATTTTTTCCCGCGATGACGCCATAAGGGCCGCTGGATTCTCGCCGGATGGGAATGTATTGGCCGCCAGCCTGCAGCGAGGGATCGAAATCCGCGACCTGTCGGCCCCCGACTTGATTGTAAGAACGCTGGCCCATTCCGCCGAGGTCACAACCCTGGCGTTTTCCCGCGATGGCCAACATTTGGCCTCGGGAGATACGCAGGGGAATCTACGGATCTGGGACGTTCGTTCTGGCGAACTGTTGAAGGCATGCCCCAACAGCGACCAATCGTTGCTCGCTGTCGCTTTCGATCCGGACGGAAAACACCTTGCTGGCGTTTGCAAGGACGGCAAGACGACGCTGTGGAGCTGGGCTGAGCCCAAGACCGTGTTTTCTGTTCAGACTTCAGGAAACGCGGATCGCTGCGCCGCCGAATACTCCGCGAATGGCCGATGGCTGGCGGTAGCTCGAATGGCCGACGCCAAGAATAGCGGCGTCTGCGTTCTCGATGGAAGAACAGGCGAATCGCGCACGCTGTTCGGCGGTGGTCACACCGTATTGGGGGCAGCCTTTACGCCCGACGGCAGCAAGCTGATTGGCCTTTTGGGCAATAACACGTTGCTTGTGTGGAATTCCGGTGACTGGGCCGTGCAAAGCATTCCTTTGACGTCATCCAAGATCCGTCTTGGTTTCAATGGCCTGTCTCTCACTCATCGGGGCTTACTGGGGCTATCAGGATTCGAGGCGGCAACTTTTCACGGGCATTTGGAGATCAAAGGATTCGCGGCAGGTCGGGCCCCCGAAGCCAAAAAGCGTGCTTTGGGGTTAGACAAGAATCGGGTCTCCAGCGTCGAGCTAGCGGCCGTCGTGGAGGGCCACAACCAGTTCGCCTGGGAGGCCTACGCTCGCCTGCGGGAACGGACAGGAAACATTGCCTTTTCCCCCTTCAGCCTGGCCAGCGGCCTGGCGATGGTCCAGGCCGGCGCACGCGGCCAGACCGCGGAGCAGATCGCCAAGGTGCTGCACCTTCCCAGCGACAGCGCGTCCGTCCACCGAGCCCTCGGCCTGCTGCACCGGGGAGTGGTGGCGGGTGAGGCCGGACCGCGCGGAGTCAAGCTCACGTCGGCCAATTCCCTGTGGGCCGGCAAGAGCCTTAGCGTCTTGCCGGAATACCTCGCGATGATCCAGGAGCAATACCAGTCCACCGTGAATGAAGCCCTCTTCGAGGACAATCCGGAATCGGCACGCCGGGCCATCAACGCCTGGGTCAAGTCGCAGACCGACGGCCGGATTCCCGAGTTGCTCAAACCGGGCGCAATCAGCAACGCGACCCAGCTCGTGCTGGCCAATGCCTTGACCTTCCAGGGCACGTGGGCTTCTGCGTTCAAGAAAGAGCTGACTCAATCCAGGCCGTTCCGGGTCTCTTCGAGGCGGCAGATCCAAGTGCCGTTGATGCAACAAACCGGCAAATTCCGTCTGGCGACCACGGCTTGGGCGCAGGCACTTGAGCTTCCCTACACCGGCCGCGACGTCGCCCTCGTGTTGCTTCTCCCGCGCCATCCTGACGGCATCGCGGAGCTGGAGAAGCATCTCACCAGCACCTCCTTGTCCGAGTGGCTCCGCCAGTTCAAGCCAGAAACCGTGACGGTCAGCCTCCCTCGGTTCGCGATCGCCGCCGACTGGGAGCTCACGGATCTCCTGGCCCAACTCGGGATGCCCCTGGCGTTTCAGCGGGATGGGGCCGACTTCAGCGGCCTCTGCTCGGCCGAACAACCCTTTGCGCTCAGCAGCGTGGCCCAGCATGTCCGCATCGTGGTCGACGAGGCCGGAACCGAGGCCCACGCCGCCACCGCCCTTCGAGCCTCGCGTGGGCTGCCCAATCCCGAAGTCCACGAGTTCACGGCTGATCGTCCCTTCGTCTTCTTCCTGCGCGACCTGCGCACGGGGAAAATCCTGTTCCTGGGCCGGTTGGCAGAGCCGGGAACTTCTCCGAACGAGGAGAAATAGGGTCACCCAGAGTTTTGTTGCGCGGCAAGCGAAACTCCCGTTCCGAAACACTCTCTAGGAGATTCACCGTCATGTCCCCAGCCTTGCGTTTCTATTCCGCCCTCGCCCTGGCATTGAACTTGGTCGTAGTCTTCGCCTCGGGCGCGATCGCCGCGGAGGGCGGCGAGGGCGCCCGCCGGTTCCCGTGCCGCCACAAGCGGGGGACGGCGCGGCGGGAGTCGAGGCCGGCTTTCAGTCGCTATTCAATGGCCAAGACCTCCGCGGCTGGCGGGTCGACAGGGGTGACCCAACTATTTGGCACGTTGAGGACGGCGTTCTCGTCGCCGCCGCTGATGGCGACTGGCGGAAGCAGAATTTCCTGTTATCCGACCGAGACTTCTCCAATTTCGTCCTCCGTTTCGAGTTCCAAATACCCAAGAACGCAGATAGCGGAATCGCGCTTCTAGCGTCACCCGGAGAGCATCACCTCGAGGTCAACCTCCGTAACTTCGAAGAACCTCCAGGTTTGCACGCGCAAACGGCGGCGACTGCGCTGGTCGACGAGTGGAAATGGCAGGGATTACCTGCCCCCGGACCAACCGGCCGAATTGGGGCTCGACCTCGCCTGGAACGAGGCAAGAATCGAGTTACGCGATGGATCCTTGCAGGTCTGGGTCAATGGACGGCAGGTGCGGAATACGGATCTGCACAACTCGCCGCCAGGCCCAATGCATTGCCCGCACTAAAGCGCGGGGCGGGCAGAATCGGCTTCCAGAGTCACACCGGGACCGTCCGCTTCCGCAACATCCTGATCGAGAGCCTGGACAGCCCCGCAAAGGCGCTTCCACCAAAGGTCGGCGAACCCGACGATTCCGGAGGTTTCCGGACGATATTCAACGGCCAGGATCTCTCGGGCTGGCAAGTCGAGGGTGGCGACCCGACCACTTGGGACGTGGAGGACGGGAGCATCGTGGGCTCCGGCTGGGATTACCGCACACGGAGCCACCTGGTGACCGATCGCGAGTACTCCGACTTTGTACTCCGGCTGGAATTCACCCTCGCGCCAGGCGGCAGCAGCGGGATCGGCATCCGCGGTGCAGGGGGAAGTAATGCCCCATAAGGATGGACCGGATTATCCCTACGATCATCCGCAGTTGAAGCTGGTGGACAGCCCGCGCGGACGGGAAGTGACGGGTTCCTCCTTCTGGCTGCGCACCGACGACTCACTCGGTATGTACCTGAAACCCGACCGCTCCCCGGAGATGAAACCAGCCGGCGAGTGGAACGCGCTGGAGGTCGAGGTTCGAGGTCGAACGCTCCGCGCCTCCGTCAACGGCAAGCCGGTGCTCGACATGACCTCAGAGGCAGGCGCAACCTTTCCGGACGGGTCCTTGCCCGGCCTGAACCGCGTGAAGGGAAGGATCGGCTTGCAGAAGCACACCGGCAAGGCTCGGTTCCGCAACATCCAGGTCAAGGAGCTTACCTCGCGGGAAGGCCCATCACTCTATGTGCTGTCCATCGGGATCAATGACTACCCCGACCAGCGGCTCAAACTCGACTGCGCTGCCCCTGACGCCCGCGACATCCGCCAGGCCTTCCTGACCCACAGCCGCCGCCAGTTCCCTGGCGGCGTCGAGGCCCGCATGCTGCTCGATGCCCAGGCGACCCGGGCCAATATCCTCGAGGGCCTGCAATGGCTCTCTGGTAAAGCCAAGGGCAACGACGTGGCGGTGGTCTTCTACGCCGGCCACGGCGACTCGCAGATCGAAGGGCAGTTCTACCTGGTGCCCGTCGACGCCAACCTGCGCAAGTTGGGTGCGTCAGGCGTCTCGGGTGAGTCGCTGAGAAAGGCTCTGGGTGAGTTGCCCTGCACGACCATGCTGATTCTAGACGCCTGCGATAGCGGTGGCTTCGACGCCAGGGCGACCAAGACCCGCAAGACCCGCGGCCTGCCGACGGCAACGGACACGATGCTCAAGCAGATGGTCAACGACGAGGGACTGGTGGTGATGTGCGGGGCTGCCAAGGGAAAGGAGGCCGCCGAGGAGAATGGGCACGGCTTCTTCACGCGGGCCATCATTGACGGGCTATCGGGAAAGGCCGACGTGTTCAAGAAGGGCCGGGTCGATCTGATCGACTTGCAAGCGTATGTCATCAACCGCGTTGGTGAGCTGTCGGCCGACGAGCAGCAGCCGACGATATCGATTCCCTCTACCATTCGCTCGTTCCCGCTTGCGAAGCCCTGAACTCGGAGATCACATCAATGCGTCAGATCACGAGGTGGATACTTGGTGCCCTTCTAATGTCGTTTTGCGGCCCGGGTTCGCTCTTGGCCGCGGACGGTGAATCACAGGCCGGTTTTCAATCCCTGTTCAATGGTCAAAATCTGGATGGTTGGGAAGTCTACAAGGGAATGGGTGATCAATGGTCTGCGGATAATGGCGAGCTACGGACGTTCAACAACCTCGGATGGCAGACCGGCGGCTGGCTGATGACCAAGGAATCTTATTCTGACTTCGAACTCCGACTGGAATACAAACTCAGCGAGCGGGGTAATAGCGGAATCGCCTTGCGAAGCCCGATGGAAGGCAATCCGGCCTATACGGGGATGGAAGTGGGATTGCTCGAAGACGCAAGCGATCCGCAACGGAAGCCGGAGGAAAACAACGGCTCGATTTGGGGCCTGTCGACGCCCCGGCAGGCTGCCGCTCTTCCAGCCGGTCAGTGGAACCGAGTGCGAATTGTCGCGAACCAGCGGCGAGTCATCGTTTACATCAACGACATCCTGGTTCAAGATCTCGATTTAGGCGAGTACAGAGGCCAGGCGAACAGGTTTCCTGGCGTGCTCCGAGACGGCGGCCGGATTGGCCTGCAGAACCACACTGGCGACGCCTCCTTCCGCAATATCCAGATCAAACGCCTGGCCGGTTCGGACGCTACTCCCGAAGCGATTGTGGCCTTGGATGGCGAGAGCAAGTCCGGTTTCCGGACCCTATTCAGCGGCGAGGCCTTGGATGGCTGGGAAGTGTACCAGGGCACGGGCGACCAATGGTCCGCCAACGCGGGCGAACTTCGAACGTTCAACAACGTGGGCTCACAGACCGGCGGCTGGCTGATGACCAAGGCCACCTACGCCGACTTTGAGCTCCGCCTGGAATACCAGCTCGCCGAGCGGGGCGACAGCGGCATCGCCTTGCGCAGCCCACTTGAAGGCAATCCAGCTTTCGCGGGGATGGAGGTGGCACTGCTCGATGACGCAACTTATTCCGGACTGAGACCCGAGCAATACAACGGTTCGATCTATGCGCTGTCACCGCCCCGGCAAGCGGCCGCGAAGCCGGCCGGCCAGTGGAACCGCGTGCGCCTGATCGCGAACCGGCGGAGGGTAACCGTTTATATCAATGATACGCTGGTTCAGGATCTCGACCTAGACGAATATAGAGGCCAGGCGGAGAAGTTTCCGGGCGTGCTCCGAGATGGCGGGCGGATCGGGCTGCAGAACCACACCGGCGACGCCTCGTTCCGAAACATCCAGATCAAGGAGCTGAAATCGGAGGGCACAGGACCCTCACTTTACGTGCTCTCCATCGGCATCAACGACTACCCCGACGAGCGGCTCAAGCTCGACTGCCGCCCCCGACGCCCGCGATATCCGCCAGGCCTTCCTGACCCACAGCCGACGCCAGTTCCCCGGCGGCGTCGAGGCTCGTCTCCTGCTCGACGCCCAGGCCACCCGGGCCAATATCCTCGAGGGCCTGCAGTGGCTCGCCGGCAAGGCCAAGGGCAACGACGTGGCGGTGGTCTTCTACGCCGGCCACGGCGACTCCAAGATCGAGGGCCAATTCTACCTGGTGCCCTTCGACGCCAACCTGCGTAAGCTCGGCGCCTCCGGCGTATCAGGCGAGTCGCTGAGAAAGGCTCTGGGTGAGTTGCCCTGCACGACGATGCTGATTCTAGACGCCTGCGATAGCGGTGGCTTCGACGCCAAGGCGACCAAGACCCGCAAGACCCGCGGCCTGCCGACGGCAACGGACACGATGCTCAAGCAGATGGTCAACGACGAGGGACTGGTGGTGATGTGCGGGGCTGCCAAGGGAAAGGAGGCCGCCGAGGAGAACGGACACGGCTTCTTCACGCGGGCGATTGTTGACGGGCTGTCGGGCAAGGCCGACTTCTTCAAGAAAGGCCGCGTCGAGCTCTACGACCTGCAGGCTTACGTCAAGACGCGCGTGGGCCAACTCTCGGGCGACGAACAGGAGCCGACGATCTCGATTCCCTCGACCGTTCGTTCTTTCGCGCTCTCGAAACCTTGAACCCGGGGAGAATGCTGATGCGTCGGATCACGAGAAGGACGCTTTGGGGCCTGCCAGCGTGGCTGTGTGGTCCCGGCCGTGCTGAAGAACGTTGACCCGGACGAAGTCACGTCGATCGACTGATCCAAACGGATCCGAAAAACTCCTGAAGCGACGCCATTGATCCTCGCAGTTTGTTGAGCCTCGCCGGTAGCGCACGGAGCCGTAGCGCCACGGGGCTGGGATTCCGGGCGCAGTGCTCACGCACTTGATGCCACAGGATCTCCTGGCGTTCCAGTTATTGATCGACCTCGTACCGATTGGCGAGGTAGTAGGCAATGGCGCCGTACACTTCCTCCAGTCTCAGGGCAGGATAGAGCTGCGGTATGGTTTCCGCGTAGTGGCCTTCCTGGAATGCGATCACGACGGAGTCGAGAGAAACTACAAGCCCGACGACGTGCTTGCCGAGACCGAGCACGGCGGCGTGATTGTCACCCGGGGCGGAATTATGCGGATGCCGGCCTGTTTGGTAGGCCGGGGTACGTCGAAGGCGGTTTTGGAATTCCGTAATCCCGCCTGATGAGGGCCTCGAACCAGGAACGTGGGAGCGTGCCCTGCAAGAGCGTCAGAATCTTGGCATCCAACCCAATGAGGACGCGCGCTGGGGCATGCGTATTCAGCAGCGAGCGAACGGCTATCTTGGCCGCGGTCGGCCGGCATGGCGTTCGCGGCGAGTCTTCGGCCCAAGGTACGAAGGCCTTCGAGCGCGACACGATAATCTTGCATCGCCGGATGGTCATCGGTGAATTCGGCGGACTGCTGTTCGCCCGTTTCCCAGATATTCGTCGCTATGGCCCCCGGCTCGAGAATCGTCACACCGATGCCATGCGCGTGCATTTCCATACGAAGGCTCAGGCCCATCGCGGTCACCGCCGCCTTGCTGCTCGAGTACGCGCCAATCATCGGCTGCGCGATCCTGGCGGTCACTGAGCTGACGATCATGACTCGCGGAACACCAAACCCGTGGGCCGCGATGCCTCGCCGCAACAGGGGAGCGCGGCTCGTGTGACGTCGGCAACACCAAAGAAATTCACGGCAAACTGGCGATGCCATTGAGACGACGACAGGTGCTCGACCGGTCCCGCAACGGCGATGCCCGCATTGTTGACGACAGCCCAGAGTCCGTCGCTTCCGACCTCCTCGACGATCCGGCCGATCGCCGCCTGGATCTGCGCGTCGCTGGTCACGTCGAGGATCAAAGGGACAAATCGAGGAGTGCCGTCCGCTGCCGTTTGACGGTGTGCTTCGCTGGCCAGATCGTCGGCTTCGGCCTGGCTCAGCACTCCCGCAAACACCGAGACCCCCTCGCGCAACAGCCGGAGCACGATCGACCGACCCAGCCCCGACGAACTTCCTGTCACGAGCGCCCAACGCATCGATCGCCTCCGCAAAGATCCGTTCGAATCGACGCTTTGTCACATCGTCCGGTCGACGGCTTCCGCAATTCGCCGGCACTGGTCCATGAGTTGTTTGAACGCCGCGGGGGTGATCGTCTGGGCACCGTCGCTGACGGCGTGCTCGGGATCGTCGTGGACCTCGATGATCAGGCCGTCGGCCCCGGCGGCGACGAGGCGCGCGCCATCGGCACGACCAGACGAGACTTGCCGGTGCCGTGCGACGGGTCGACGACCACGGGCAGATGGCTCTTGTCGTGGAGATAAGGAACCGTTGCCAGGGGCAGCGTGAACCGGGTATGGTCTTCGTAGGTGCGGATGCCCCGTTCGCAGAGCATGACGTTGGGGTTGCCCCGGTCGAGGATGTACTCAGCGGCCAGCAAAAACTCTTCAAGGGTCGCGCTCATCCCGCGCTTGAGGAGCGCGGGCTTTCCCGAGTCGCCGACGGCCTGGAGGAGCTGATAATTCTGCATGTTGCGGGCGCCGATTTGGAGCACGTCGGCATATTCGGAGACGACAGCGACATGCTCGGGGGCCATGACCTCGGTGACGATCGCCAGGCCGGTCTCGGCGCGAGCCGTCGCCAACATTTTGAGGCCCAGCTCCTTGTGTCCCTGAAAGCTGTAGGGACTGGTTCGCGGCTTATACGCACCACCGCGAAGGCCGGTGGCACCGAGCGCCTTGAGCTGGCGGGCCAGGCCCACGATTTGGTCTTCACTCTCGACCGAACACGGGCCGGCGATCACGGCCACTCGCGTCCCACCGATCTCCAGCCCGCGTGCCTTGACGACGGTCCGCTCGCGCTTCAGCTCAGAGGAAGCACGCTTGTACGGAGCCATGATCGGCAGGACCTTTTCGACCCCTTCGCCGGGCTCGAGGGCCTCGATCAAGCCCGGCACCTCTTCTCCGAGCGCGGCGATGACCGTCTGGTGATTTCCGTGAATCACCTGGGGCTTCAACCCCAGCGACGTGATGTGATTCGCCATATGCTCGATCTGCAACGCCGTTGCGTCAGGTTTCATGACTACGATCACGGTCGACCATCCTCCGATATCGGTTTCGTGCTCGAGGAGCACGCATCTGGAACTTGGCGACTGGATCGCCCTGGAATGAATTCGCGAGAGAAAACAAAAAGCCCCGGAACCTTTTTTCAGCGGTGCCGGGGCTCGATTGTAAGATTCGAGAAGTCGATAAGACAAGAAAAACTTACGGAATCGACCAGGCCTTCAATCTTGGTAGATCTGGGCCTGGCCGATCCTAACCGTAAGGGTATGGTCAAGAAACGCGGCTGCCGGACGGGCAACCCGTCGGCTGCCTTTAGGCGAGCCGCCCCTGGTTATCACTACACACGCGATCACCTCCTTTCGTTCTAGCCTCCCCGGGCCCGCTGGAGACCAGCCTCGAACAGGCTCGGGCTCTAGTCCGTCGCGCCACGGTAGCACGACACGAAAGTCGGTCAGACGGTGTGCTTCATGTCTCGACCGACAAAGGTACTTTATCCAACCAGGCGGCTACAATCAACGGTCAACCCGAAAATATCCATCCGACAGCCGAGGCGAGCCCGCCAGTGCTCAAACCGTCGCCTTGGCCATACCGAGGTGGCGCCGGACCTCCCTGACGAACTCCGCTCGATGGGTCAGGAACGCGAGATGGCCGCCATGCTCAATGGTCGCGAATCGCGCGTCTGTGATCTCGTCGGCCAGCAGACGCTGTCGGGCCGCGGGAACAATCGCGTCGCGGGAGCCCGCCAGAACCAAAGTCGGCGCGGTGATGGTCCAGAGCCGATCCGAGACATCAAAAGATTCTAGTTGGGCCAGCCGCTGGGCCATGACGTTCTGGTCGGTTTCCCAGATACGGTCAACCACGAAGTCGGTCAGCGGGCCTGGCTCCGGCTTTGTCCCGTACAGGAGATGAAAAAACTGGTTGATGAACGGGCTGTCGCTAGGGAGGGGAAACCGCTCGAGGGCGAGCCGCGCGATCGATGATCCGATCGACCGATGGAATCGTGCCTCAACTCCGTTAAGAATCAGCGAGCCCAGTCGATCGGGATACCGAGCCGCGTATTCCACCGCGATCGCCCCGCCGAACGACACGCCAAGGATCGCTGGCGAGTCGAGTTCCAGATGCTCGATCACGAAAGCCAAATCATCGGCGTATTCGCCCACATCAGTCTGCGCGACTCGGTTGACTCTCCAGGTCGCCCCAGCGAGCGGCGTCTCCGCGCAGTCCAGGCACGATGACATTGAAGTGAGGCGCCAGCAGCTTAGCAAGCGGGGAGAGCAGTTTCCAGCTTCCCGCGAGGCCAGGCACCAAAACGAGCGGGGCACCTCGACCGAGCCGAATCACATCCACCCACTCGCTGCCGATCCGAACGGGCTCAAGCCGCCGGTGGTCGATACCACTGGCGTGCATCGTCCCCGAGCTACTCCACTTCGCCGCTAGCCGCATGGTGTTTCCTCAAATGAACCGATCGCACGCTCGGCTCGGTTCCCTCAACGGGCGGGAAGTGGTTCAGGAGGTGTTGAACGAAAGCCTCAGCCCCGACCATCCGATGAGGGATCTGCTCGATGATTATCCTCGATACCTGCAAGAGCATCTGTCATGCCGTTGGTACAACGAACCCGAGAATTCCGCGAGCATGGGTGTGACTGGCCTTGAAATCAGCGGATCGAATCGGGCAAACTGACGATTCTTCGGCGCCGACAGATAAGAAACTCGCGTCGTTCGGCGGCTACGAAGCGGTTCATTTTGCCCTTTCTTCGCATCTTCTCGAAATTGATCCAAAAATTGCGCAGCTGGCGAGCAAAAGCTTTGGAGATCCGTCGCGATCATCCCACCTCTGAGTTAAAGGCCGAAAGAATTGTCGGGCAATGCGTACACCGCGACCAACATTGCGATTTGACGAAATTTCGTTAACGATCGCCTTGCGTCTCGGCGCTAAATCGGTCAGGGTAGAGAGGGCGGTCGTTTCGTGGCCCGCTGCCGAGGCAAATTGAGCAAGCAGCAAGGGAAGAGTCGTTTCGTCATTGAAGGCATCATGGATTCACCAGGCAAGCATCGCAGAGCGACGTGGTCGAGCTGGTCATCGGATGCCGGCTTGGCGGCAGGCGCCGGACGAGCGCGATCGCGTTCTGGATCGAGGACCTTCGCGATTTTAGGGTCCTCTTGGCGGCGTACCTTGGTCCGCGTGCTATGGATGGGGTGCTCGCTCGGTGTGATCCTCTACTCGTTCGTGGTTCTGCTGCACGTTGCCCGCATGGGCTCGATCGGCGTGCGTTGTCTGTTTGGGACCAAGGTGGAAGAGAAGATCCCGGACGATTACGCATGGCAGGGGAGCCGTCCGCAAATTGGTGATTCACTTTTATCGATCGGCCCGACTGTGATCCACGAAGGGAGCTATTCCGACTACATCCGGACGCTACGTGGTTTGAGCAAACACGTTGGCGACACGATCAACGTGCGCTGGCGCGATCAGAAAACGGGGATGGAACGATCGGCCTTAGTGACGGTTCAACATCCTCCTCGGTGGACTTATTTTCGATCATGCGTGTGGTTTCTCCAGGAGCTCCTGATCTTTGCCGTGGGTGCTCGGGTGTTTTGGAAGCGCCCGAGGATGTTTCGGCAAAGCTGTTTTTCGCGGTTTGCATTATCACGGTCGGCGCGTTCATGGGGGGTTATCACTGGACGGAGATCGTCACCCAACCATTGTTGATTTACGCATTCGCGCTTTTCGCCGTTTTCGTGCCCGTGGTTAATCTCCATTTCTTCCTGGTGTTCCCGCGGCCCAACCCGATTCTTCAGAGGCACCGAAATTGGGTGTTGGGGGCTCTGTACGGCATTCCCTCGGCGTATCTGTTAGTGCTTTTGGGAATCATGTTCGCGGCGAGATGGTGGGCCAATCAGGATGACTACGCGCACACCGCGGTCGCATTTCAGCTTCTGCGGCAGCTCGCGATCGGCTATATCGGCCTGGCGGTGTTGCTCTTCGGCCTTTGCATCCTCTGTCTGACGTTCAGCTATCGCCACGCCGCTAGCCGTGCTGAGCGCAACCAGGTTCAGTGGATCTTACTGGCCTCACTGATATCGGTCGTCCTGATTGCTTATCTGCTTGCACAGGCGTGGATCGATCTTGCGACACTTGGGCGCGGCAACGCCGCCTGGCCGATGTTTGGGGTATCGCTTTTGTACACGATGGCCTACGCCTTCAGTATCACTCGCTACAAGCTGATGCAGGTCGAGGAGTTTATCAACCGAGGCGCGGTCTATTTCGCTTTCAGCCTGACGGCCGGGCTGATCTATTCGGGCGTGCTCTTGGTCAGCGGTAAGTTGATTGGCGATCAGTTGTTTTCGACCCACGCGACGTCGCGGGTGGCGGTCGCGGCGGCACTTTCGGTGTTTGGGGTATTGCTGATGTCGGAATTGGCGCGTGGACGGTTCCAGCGGGTGATCGACAGGCAGTTTTTCCGAGAGAAGTACAAGTTCGATCGGGCGATGCAAAAGATGCGTCTGGCGGTTGGAAGTTTGATCGACCGGTCGACCCTCGGTCGCCGCCTGCTGGAGGCCACGTCCGAGGTGTTGCGGCTGGAGTGGGGTGCCCTCTACCTGGAAGACGCGCCGGGGCGGCCACTGCAACTCGTGGCCAGCCACGGCCCGGCGCCCGACGAGCGGTCCCTCGCTTTGGATCACCCGCTGGTGGTCCGATTGCGGCAGGCGCAAACGGTCCGGCTTTCCCACGCGCTGGCACTCAACGGACGAGCGACGCCGCCACCGATGCGATGATCGCGCTGGGAGGCGAAGCAGCCACCTCAATGGGCGACGATGGGCAGTTGTCCGGCCTTCTTATCCTGGGCCCCAAGCGGAGCGGCATGCCTTACGAAGACGAAGAGATGGCATTTCTCGCGGCATTGAGCTCGGTCGCCACGTTGGTGCTGCACTCGGCCCATATCCAGCAGACGCTGGAAAGCCTCAACCGCGAGCTGCGCGACAAGGTCGAAAAGATCACCGAACAGCAACGGCGAATCTTAATTCTGCAAGATCAGCTCAGAGAGCGTGCCGAGCGCGAGCGGGATAGCTCTGGCACCGGCATCCGCGCGACAACCGAGTGAGCTGACGCACGCGGGGGCCGGCGAAGGGGACCTCGGCCCCTTTGAGTCGATCAAAGGCTCCGAGCGCGGCCGTCCGGAACATGATCGCCATGGCTCGCAAGGTCGCGATCACTCACTCGGCCGTGTTGATCCGGGGTGAGAGCGGCACGGGCAAGGAGCTTCTGGCCGCGGCGATTCATCAGTCGAGCCCCCGCGCGGGACGGCCGTTTGTCAAACTCCACTGCGCCGCCTTGTCGCAAAGCTTGCTGGAAAGCGAGCTGTTCGGCCACGTCAAAAATGCGTTCACCGGGGCCGACCGCGATCGCGTGGGACGGTTTGAGCAGGCCAACGGCGGTACGCTGTTTCTCGACGAGATCGGTGACATCAACCTCGAGGTTCAAACCAAGCTGTTGCGCGTTCTCCAAGAAATGTCGTTCGAGCGAGTCGGCAGCTCGCAGCCGATCACGGTCGACGTCCGGATCCTGGCCGCTACTCACCAAGACCTGGAAGCCCTGATTCATGCCGGCCGGTTTCGCGAGGATCTTTATTATCGCCTCAATGTGATCTGCCTGACCACTCCCGCTTTGCGCGAGCGCCGCGACGACATTTTCGAGCTGGCGGTGTACTTTCTCAACGTGCACTCACACCGAGCCGGCAAGCTGGTGACGCATCTCGACCCCGAGGCGGTCGATGCCCTCGTTGCTTATGACTGGCCCGGCAACATCAGGGAGCTGGAAAACGTGTTGGAGCGAGCGGTTGTTCTCGCTGATGGTCCGGCCGTGATGCTCGGCGATCTGCCGCAAGAGCTGCGCCGGCCGGCTCGACGCCGGCTCCGCCCTCGGCTGCCCGCACCCGCGGCCGCCGGGGCCTGCCCGCACGTCTGGGGGCACAGATCCTCTCGCGTCGCCATTTCGTTCTACGCTCGCCGACAACAGTTTTCCGGATTCCACCTGGGATGGTTCCGAATCGGAACACGGCCATGCGGACGACTGGAATTCTGAGTTCGTCGCCTATGAACGACAGCGACTCGTCGACGCGCTGACAGAAGCAAAAGGAAACAAGAGCGTCGCGGCGCGACTTCTGGGAATGCCTCGGAGCACATTCTGCAGTAAGGCGAAAAAACACGGGATCGTATGAAAGGTCAAGCCGCGCATCTCGTGGTGCGGCGAGCGCTGGGAGATCATGCCGTGAGTGTCACACTGGGAATTGACGTCGGTACGTCCGCGACCAAGACTCTCGCTGTGGACGGGAAGGGAACGATCCTGGCCTCGGCGTCCGCCGAGTATCCCTGCGACCACCCGCGGCCGGGCTGGTCGGAGCAAGACCCGGAGCTTTGGTGGCAGGCGACCAGGCAGACCGTGGGGCAAGTGATGGCCTCGGGCCGATTTCAACGGGGCGACGTCGTCGGGGTCGGTCTGAGCGGCCAGATGCATGGCTCGGTCTTCCTCGATGCGGCCGGAGAAGTGATCCGGCCGGCCTTGCTCTGGAACGATCAGCGCACGGCGGCCGAGTGCCAAGAAATCGAAGCCACGGCCGGCGGCCGCGAGGCCTTGATTCGCCTGGTCGCCAACCCGGCCCTGACCGGATTCACCGCGCCCAAGCTTTTGTGGGTGCGCAGGCACGAGCCCCAGCACTGGGAGCGGGTTCGCCAGGTTCTGTTGCCCAAAGATTACGTTCGCTACCGCCTGACGGGCACGTTCGCCACGGAAGTGAGCGATGCTTCGGGCACACTCTTGCTCGACGTGGCCAATCGGTGCTGGAGCCGCGAGCTACTGGCCAAGCTTGACATCGATCCCGCGCTTTGCCGGCCTGTTACGAGAGCCCGGAGGTCTCGGCCCAGGTGAGCGAGCTGGGATCAAAGGCGACGGGCCTGCCGGTGGGTACTCCGGTGGTGGGGGGCGGTGGCGACCAGCCGGCCGGCGCGGTGGGTAACGGAATCGTCCGCCAGGGAGTTGTGTCGGCGACGATGGGAACCTCGGGCGTCGTATTCGCCCATGCGGATCGCCTTGGCTTCGATCCGCTGGGGAGGCTCCAACGCGGTTGCCACGCCGTGCCCGGCGCCTGGCACGTCATGGGCGTCGTGCTGTCGGCTGGGGGGAGTTTCCAGTGGTTCCGCAACGAGCTGGGCAAGGCCGAGGTCGAGATGGCGAGACAGAAGGGCGAGGACCCTTACTTCTTGCTCACCGACGAGGCCGCACTGGCCGGCCCGGGGGCCGAAGGTCTTTTCTTCCTGCCCTACCTCACCGGCGAGCGAACGCCGCATTTCGATCCGGACGCCAAGGGGGCCTGGATCGGGCTGACCGTACGCCACGGCCGTGCCCACATGATTCGAAGCCTCCTCGAGGGGGCAACCTTCGCCATGCGCGACAGCCTCGAGCTGATCCGTGAAATGGGAGTCGCCATTGACCAGGTCCGTCTCTCGGGCGGAGGCGCCCGCAACGCACTCTGGAAACAGATCCAGGCCGACATCTACGGCTGCGATGTCCATACGGTCAATTCAACCGAAGGACCAGCTTTTGGCGCTGCCTTACTGGCCCACGTCGGCACCGGCGGATTTCCGTCGGTCGCTGAAGCCTGCGACGCCACCATCCGACCCGTTGATGCCACGCGGGTCGATCCCATGGCGCAGGCATACTACGATCGTGCTTTCCCCATTTATCGCCAGCTTTATCGCGATCTGCGGGAGTCGTTCCAGACGATCAGCGAGTTGGTCGCCTATCGTGCCGAGCCGTGATCGGTGGTATCTTCGGCGGTCTCCGAGAGAACGGATCAGACAAAAGCTCGAGCGTTTGGAACTCCCATAGGCGCGGAACTTTGGTGCCCTCCGTGTTGACGCCGCCCTTATTGTGTCGGAAATCACGGGCGAGCTTCAGTCGGGGCGTGCTTTGGGGATACCTGCCGGTAAGGTTTTTTGGCCTGGTAGAGCGCCAGCCTGGTGCGATAGTCGTCTTTCTGCCGCTCGTCCGTCGGAAGCTCCATCGCCCGCTTCTGCGACTTTACCGCTGCGTCGAAATCGCCGGCCTCGGCTTGTGCCGCGGCGAGGGTGTCAAGAATGACGGGGTTTTTCCAGTTGGTCAACTCGCAAGCGTGGGTCGCGAATTGGACGGCCTTCTTGCCGTCACGGAACTTTGCTTCGGGGCAAACGGCCATGATCATCGCGCTGGCGTTGTACGCATTCGGGTCGCCGGGCGCGAGCCGTATGGCCGAAGCGAACTCGGCCTTGGCCGCCTCGAAGTTCCCGAAGCGGGAGAAGACGAGGCCCAGGTGATAATGTGCTTGGACGTTTCCGGGATGGAGCCGTGCGGCTGCCGCGAAATGACCCTCCGCCTCGGCATACCTTCCCTGGTGGGAAAGGATCGTCCCCAAGCTGTCGTGGACATCGGCGTCGCCCGGATTGAGCCGAAGCGTCTCGGTGAGATGAGCCACGGCCGCCTTGTGCTTACCCTGGGTGTAGAGGACGATGCCCAAATTCTTGTGGGCATCGACGGAGCGCGGTTCAAGCCGTGCAGCTTCGGCGTAATGAACCTCCGCCGCCTGGTAGCTCCCCTTTTTTTGGAGGGCGACTCCCAAGTTGTAGTGGGCACCGGCGAATCTGGGATCGAGCCGCACGCGCCTCGGTGAAATGAGCCACCGCCGCCTCGTGTTTCCCCTGGGCATTGAGGACATTGCCCAAGTCGTTGTGTGCTTTGGCAAAGCCGGGAGCGAGCCGCAGCGCCTCGGTGAAATGAGCCGCCGCCGCCTCGTACTTCCCCTGGGTATAGAGGACCAGGCCAAAGTTCTTGTGCGCGTAGGCCGCGACGAGATCGACCGGCGGTTCCACGCCCGCACCTGGGGCAGACGCCATGGAAGGGTCCAATCCTTCCACGGGAGGGTGACCGCGTTTCGCGGAAATGCCGGAACCCCGTCCATGCTGCTCGCCGGCGCGAGCCGGCCGTGGGTTGATCGGCGGCGTGACACGGCGGAAGACGTGGATCGCCTCGTTCGCCGGGTCTCGGACAGGGATCGGTCGGAACGTGTGCCATAACAGCTCGGGGCGAAACATTTGCTCCCAATACGTGTCGAGCACAGCGGTGTGCTCGTAGCGGTACGTCGTATCGTCAGGAGATTCGAACCCAGGTGCGAGTTCCCGGGCGGCGGGACCGAAAAGGACGACGAAATCGGGCAATTCTATCGCGCGAAAGTGGATCAGGGGGAGGTTCTCGAACTGAGGCGAGGGGGGTGCCTCGAACTGCCAGGCGTAGATGGCCCGCGGGGCCTGAAACATCAGGGGATAGGCCATGTAACCAGGGTGGACGAACACCGAGCAGCCAGCCGGAACATTGCCGTTGATCCAGCGGGCGGCCGTGGTGTAGGGGTCGCCAGGAGGCTGGGCCAGTTCTCTGACATACGACACGATGGTCGACCGCGAACCCCAGTCGAACAACGGCCCCCCGTGGATCAGGTTCGTCCCGAATAGGACTATTCCCAGTAACGCGGCCGGAAGGGGCTTGGGGCTAATGCGCGGAGGCATAGGACACCGATCACCATGCACAGGGGAATCATCGGCGCCAGGTATCGGATATCCGCGATCGCGATTGTGCCAACCCACTGTGGCGAAGCGATCGTGATCGCGGCCACGTAGATGAACGCGGCCAGCGGGAGGCGAAGGAGCCCGTCCCACCGAGTGTGGGCGTAGCAGAGGGGGGCCAACAGGATCAAGATCGCGGCGCCGTATTCACACTGGTTCAGATCATGCCAGTTCCACCAGAGCAAAGTCGCCTTGTCGGCCAGCCAGTTGGTTGTCTGGTAATAGTCCGCGACCTTGCCGAGGGGGTTCCACACGAGCACGATCGGCGTCCCAAGGAGCGCCTGGGGAACGATGAGCCAGAGCCAGTCGGCTCGCGCGAGAGGACGTCGCTTACGACCCCAGATCAGATAGTCTGCCGCCAGGCAGGCGTAGAACGCTGCGTAATTCAGGTAGTTCGCGGCCAGCAGCACGAGCGACAGCAGGGTGAAAGCCGCCAGCGAGCGCCTGCGGCCGTCCCAGAAAACGTAGAGAAACATCAGCGCTGACGTCGCCAGAATAGCGGGGGCGTAGTAGCGGCTCTGGCGGCAATAGAGGAAGAACGAGACATTGCCCAAGAGTGCCTCGGCCATCAAGATCCAGCTTGTCAGGTCGGCGTGAGCCCTTTTCAGCCCAAGTAAGAGCATGGCGACCGTGGCAAGCCCGCACAGGGCAAACGGCAATCGGGCTGCCCACGTACTGTGACCCAGGAGCCCCAACGATGGCGCAGCCAAGTAGAATCCCAGGGGCGGAGTGTGTCGATCGTGCAGGCCGCTGAGGAGAGAGCCGTTTCGGTAACCGACGATGTTGTCGCCGGCTACGGCGGTCGTGTCGCCCGTTCGCCAGACGCCCAGCCCGATCAACGCGGTAATCGCCTCGTCATCCCACAGCGAGTAGTGCCCCAGGCGAGCGAAGAGGAAGATCGCGGCGACGAGAAGCACACCGACGGCGATCGCTCGCTTGATCCAACCTTCGCTCGTCCAGGAAGCCGTTGGGATGTGTGCCTCGAGGTCGTTCGTCATTGAGGATACCATCGTTTGCGAGAGAGACCGCCAGGTTTCGCCTCAGTGAGGCCGTGCCGGCTGTGCAATGCCTGTCTGCGTACGGTAAGGCCTTTTGGCCTGGTAGAGCGCCAACCGGGTGCGATAGTCGTCTTTCTGCCGCTCGTCCGTCAGAAGCTCCATCGCCCGCTTCTGCGACTTTACCGCCGCGTCGAAATCGCCGGCCTCGGCCTGCGCGGCGGCGAGGGTGTCAAGAATGATGGAGTTTTTCCACTTGGTCAACTCGCAGGCGCGGGTCGCGAATTGGACGGCCCCCTTGCCATTACGGAACTTCGCTTCGGGGCAGGCGGCCATGATCATCGCGCTGGCGTTATATGCGTTCGGGTCGCCGGGCGCGAGCCTCATGGCCGCGGCGAACTCGGCCTTGGCCGCCTCGTAGCTCCCAAGGCGGGAGAGGACGAGGCCCAGGTTATAGTGTGCTTGGACGTTTCCGGGATTGAGCCGCAGCGCCTCGGTGAAATGAGTCTCCGCCACCTCGTACTTCCCCTTGGCAGAGAGGACCTTGCCCAAGTTGATGTGCGCCTTGTCGTCGCCGGGATGGAGCCGTACGGCCTCAGCGAACTGAGCCTCGGCCGCCGCGTACTTGCCGCGGCGGGAGAGGATCATTCCCAGGTTATTGTGGGCATCGGCGAAGCCGGGATTGAGCCGCAGCCCCTCGGTGAAATGGGCCTCTGCCGCCTCGTACTCGCCGTGTTTATCGAGGACGACGCCCAGGTTGTTGTGGGCATCGGCGAAGCCGGGATTGAGCCGCAGCGCCTCGCTGAACTGAGCCTCTGCCGCCTCGTCCTTCCCGCGGGCATAAAGGACCTTGCCCAAGTTGTTGCGTGCTTTGTCGTCGCCGGGACGGAGCCGTGCGGCCTCAGCGAAATGAACCTCCGCCGCGTCGTACTTCCCGTGGTGAGACAGGATCGTCCCCAGGTTGATGTGCGCACCGGCGTGGCCGGGATTGAGCCGCAGCGCTTCGCTGAAGTGAGTCACCGCCTCGTCGTATTTCCCGCCATTATTGAGAACGAGGCCCAGGTTATTGCGGGCATCGGCGTGGCTGGGATTGAGCCGTAGCGCCTCGGTGTAATGATCCCTCGCCGCCTGGTAGTTCCCCTGGGTTTGAAGGGCGACGCCCAAGTTGTAGTGTGCCAAGTCGCTAGACTTTGCCCCATGGGCCAGAGCATGGGCCCACAAAACTTCCGTGTCGCGCCAGGTCCGGCATTGGTTTCGCGTCATGGCGGTCAGACCCAGCAACACTCCTAGGCCAATTGCGCTGATCCCGATGGCGGCGCCAGGATGCCATCGCGATGACATCCGCCAGAGCCAGCAGAAACCGGCGGCCGCCACCATGACCGAGCCCAGCATCGACATGTAGCTATAGCGGTCCGTGGCGATCTGGTCGCTAATCCGAATGAAGCCTGAGTTGGGCGCGAGGATCACCAGGTAACAGAGCCATGCCGCCAACAGTCCGGGCCAGCGCCGGCGCAGGAGAAACAAGCCGATGGAGATCGCCAACGTCGCGACGATGCACAAATCGAAAGGGAATGCGAGCCAATTCAGATCTTTGGGCACCGGGTAGAAGGCGATGAGGTCCAGCGGTAATACCGTCTTCTCGATGTAAAACCAGATCCCGTAACACGCCTCGGCAACGCCTTCCGAGGCGTCGTAATGCTCAAGTGGGAACTCCGATTGCGGCTTGGCCGCGATCGCCAGGCCCATGAAGAGCAGGCTCGTCATCACAAACGGGACCTTCTCCACCAGAATTCTCCTCGCCGACGCACCAAGCCATCGGCCGGTCCCGTTGCTAAATCGCCGGAGCGGGTAGACATCCAGGATCAACAGCACCGCGGGCAGACTGACTGGCAACGCGTGAAACAAAAGGGCCGTCACGAACAGGAAAAACGAGCCCGCCAGCCAACCCCACCGCGGGGATGAATCCGTCCAGAATGCACGGAGATAGGCGAGAACCGCTAGCATGGAGAACAAAATACAGGGCAGATACATCTGGGCGGAGACCCAGGCCACGGCCTCAACGCGCAGCGGGTGCACCGCGAACAGGGCAGTCGCCAGCACGGCGCTCAAGGAACACGTCCACGGGCTCTCGAGGCAGGAATCCGTCCGGCAGCGGACGAGCAAAGCCACCGTCAGCACATAGAGGACCACGGCGTTGGCAACTTGGAGGAGCAGGCTGGTGAGGTGGTAACCTCGCGGGTCGAATCCCCAGAACACAAATTGGGTCTCATAGAGCAACCACGCCAGTGGCTGGTAAGCGCCATACCAAAACGTAGTCCAAGCCCACTTCACCTGGGCTGCGCCCAGACCGCGAAAATAGGGGTTGGCGAGCAAGTTCTCTTGGTCGTCCCAATCGACGAAGCCGTTGCTTAGGGCAGGGATGAAGGCGTAGATGACGAAGAAGGCCAATGGAATCGCAACCAGCCAGGTGCGCCGGTCCCACGCCGGCCGCGGACGTCGACTCGGCTCGGTACTCGGACTCGGAACCAGAGCCACGGCCGTCTGCGTTGGGTTTTCTTGACCAAACTCATTCATCAAGAAGCCTCCGTGATCATCGGCGAGCTTCGGCTGGGCCGTGTTGTGGGGATACCTGACGGTACGGCCTTTTGGCCTGATAGAGCACCAGCCGCGAGCGATAGTCGTCTTTCTGCGTCTCGTCCGTCAGAAGTTCCATCGCCCGCTTCTGCGACCTTACCGCCCCGTCGAAGTTGCCGGCCTCGAGGGGGGCCAGCAGGATCAAGAGCGCGACGCCGTATTCACACTGGTTCAGGTCACGCCAATTCCACCGGAAGAGTGTCGCCTTGTCGGCGAGCCAGTTGGCTGTCTGATAATCGACCTTGTCGAGGGGATTCCACACCAGGACGATCGGGGCCCCGAGCAGCACCTGGGGAAGAATGAGCCAGAGCCAGTCGCCGGCCGCGAGCGGACGTCGCTTCCGGCCCCAGATCAGAAAGTCTACCGCCAGGCAGACGTAGATCGCAGCATAATTCAGGTAGTTGGCGGCCAGCAGCAAGAGCGACACCACGGTGAAAGCCGCCAGTGACCGCCTGCGGCCGTCCCAGAAGACGTAGAGCAAGGCCAGGGCAAGCGTCGCCAGGATGGCGGGAGCGTAATAGCGCCATTTGGGACGGTAGCGGAAGAAGGAGACGTTGCCCAAGATCGCCTCAGCCATCAAGATCCAAGTCGTCAAGTCGGCGTGGGACTTTTTCAGCCCAAGCAAGAGCACCGCGACGCTGGCGAGCACGCCACAGGGCAAATGGCAATCGGGCCGCCCAAGCCGTCGAGCCCAGCAGCCCCAACGATGGTGCAGCCAGGTAGAATCCCAGGGGTGGCCTGTGTCGCTCGCGAGGCCCGACCAGGAGGGAGCCATTGTCGTAACCGAGGACATTGTCGCCGACCACGGCGGTCGTGTCGCCCGTCCGCCAGATGCCCAGCCCGATCAACGCAGTAACCGCCTCGTCATCCCAGAGCGCGTAGTATCCCAGCCGGGCGAAGAGTAAGATCGCGGCGGTGAGAAACACGCCGAGGGCGATCGCTCGCTTAATCCAACCTTCGCTGGTCCAGGAAGCCGTCGGGATGTGCGCGTCGTGGCCGTTCGTCATTTAATCGGGCGGCTTGCTCGATCCAACCCTCACTATTCCTCGCTGTCGTCGGTCCCCGTTGGTTCAACTCTTTCAATGTGTCGCAATCGCATTATTGCGAGTTAGATGGCACCGTGCCAGGGGGGAACACTGGAGTTTTTCTGTCTTAGGAGATTCCCGGTCGAAGCCGCCTCAAAGGGGTCAGATGTAGCAGACGCTCCCAGGTATCGCCAAGCGAAACGAAGAATTCGGAAACGGAAAACCAGCAAACCATCACACCTTGAGCCAGGGGTATCGAGTCGATGGTTTTCGCCGAAATGCTGATCGCGGCTGCCGAATAACCCGTTGAGCCGTTGAATTCGCCGTGCCAGTGTGATGAGATGATCTGGGCCTTTCGATCGCGGCGCGCGGGGCCAGGCCGCCGTCAGTGCATCGACTAAATCGCGAGTAAAGTGATATGGATGCGTGGCAATGGATGAGATTGGTCAAGAAAGCGCGACGGAGGTGGCCGTAGCCCCGGTTCCCGACCACGAACTGCCGCGGGCCCGCGACCGGCGTACCTGGCTGCTTGCGCCTCCCGGTGGCCTGGCTCGTCATCTACGGCGCCCTATTGACCCATAGGGGACACTTCAGGTACTTGGCAAGCCTCGACCTGGGCGCCGCGGCCTATACCCAGGGGAAGTACGAGGCGGCGCTGGCTCTTTACGCTGAGGCTGTGAGGCTCCGTCCGGGTTACCCGGAGGGCCACAACAGCTTGGGCACCATCCTCTATTCCCTGGGGAAGCACGAGGAGGCGGTGACTCAGTTCTCCGAGGCGTTGCGGCTCAATCCTGGCTACGCAAACGCTCACTACAACTTGGGGGTTGCCCTTCAAAACAAGGGGAGCGACCAAGCGGCTGAGGCTCATTTCGCTGAAGCGCTGCGGCTCAATCCCGCCAACTTCCAACTACACTACAATTTGGGCATTCTCCTCTATAGCCATGGGAAGCGCGATGCGGCAGCGGCTCATTTCACCGAGGCCCTGCGGTTCAATCCCGGCGCCGCCGAAGCCCACCACAACCTGGGGACGATCCTCACCCAACAAGGGAAGTACGAGGCGGCGGAGACTCAATTCGCTGAGGCCGCACGTCTGCGTCCCGGTGACGATAAGGCACACAACATTCTGGGCAAAGTCTTCTATACCCAGGGGAAGTACGAGGCCGCCGAGGTTCAGTTCACTGAAGCGCTGCGGCTCAATCCCAGTTACGTCGATGCCCACAACAATCTGGGGATGCTCCTCTCACGCCGCGGCAACTACGAGGGGGCGACGGCTCAGTACGCCGAGGCCATACGATTTGATCCGGCCTCAGCTTATGCGTACAACGCCAGTGCGATGATCATGGCCGCGGGTCCCGAAGCGAGGTTTCGCGACGGCAAGGGGGCGGTACAACTCGCAACCCGCGCCTGTCAGTTGACCAAGTGGACGAACCCCGTGGTTCTCGATACGCTCGCCGCCGCACAGGCCGAGGCCGGCGACTTTGGCGCGGCGGTAAAGTCGCAGAAAAGGGCACTCGAACTTCTCACGGACGAGGGGCAGAAAGGCGACTACCGCTGCCGACTGGTGCTCTACCAGGCCAAAAAACCCTATCGCCAGGTGCCCTCAAAACCGCGTCCCAACTGAAGCTCGGCCGTGATCTGGGACGCGACGACGGCGGAGTGGCTGTTGCCCGGTGAGTTCTCGGAATCCGAGAGATGAGCATTCGGGTCGAACCGGATAGCTCTGCCTCGGTTCCCAACTCGCCGGTCTGACCACCACTACCGGCGCGGCGACGCACCCGATAAACGTGATCCTTGCCGAAATTCTGCACGGCCACCAGTTCGGGATTCTCGGCCATCCGAGATTGCAGCTCCCGGTATACCTCCGGCCGATACCCGTCCTCATGGACAATGATCAGGTCGATACCCAAGGCCCTCAGGAGCCCGACCGAGTCCCCAGCGGGAAGTTGCGCGAGGATGCTCATCATCTCCGAGTAGAGCGTCGGATAGAAGCCGGAATTACCATTGACGATCGGCCGCCAGTGATATGCCGAGAAATACTCATAGCGAGCATTGCTGAGCCAATCGGATCCGAAGGGGAGCTCAATCACGGCCCCGCCGGCCTCCTGGTGAGCGAGCCAGCGATAGACCTCCGGGGCCCGAGGTCCGGCCTCAATGGGCTCGGTCGTGATCGGGAAGGAGGCGTACTCCGACATCACCATGACAGTGATCACCCCGGTGAGAGCGACTCGCGACCAAGCGCTTGCCCGCCCGAGAACGACGCCGTCGACAATTCGGGCAACGCCGTCTCCGGCGAGCACAGCGAGTGCCAGCAACACCAAGATCCCAAACCTGGAAACGGCCCGAATGGAGTCCAAACCTGGACAGTATTTGTACAGGAACATATAAGGTAGCGTAATTCCCGTTGGGCGTCCGAAGGCTCGTAGCGTGGGCCCCAGGGAAAGGACGAACGCGCAGGCGGCGAGGCCCAGATAGAAGCCCTGTGACCGGGAAATGTAGAGCCCGAACCACGACTTTGGTCCGGGTTGCAGGCCCACCCGCGCGGGGTCATGGCGGGGCGGGACGATGAACAGACCAATGACCGCCAAGAAGATTGGAGCCAAGCCGGGGAAGAGGCAATGCTCGGAGGGGGCACGGATGAAGCCGAGCCCTCCCATAACGTTGTCGTAGGGCACGGCGAGGTAATCCTGCAAGTCGGCCGAGAAGAGCTTCACCTCTTCCGAAAGGCCTCTGGAAGCCATTGGTCATCTGCACTCTCCGGTACGGCAGGAGGTACGGGATGATCACCATGCCGGCACATACGGAAACTGCGGCGAGCTTGAGGAGAGACTCGACGGCGTGCCGGCGCGGGGAACTTGCGGCGAAATAGAGAGCGAAGAGGGCGATGGCGACCGTCAGGAACAGAGCGTAGTAAATCGAGGAAAGTGTTTGAACAACGAAGCACGCACCGAAGCCGAAGAAGTCGCGCCGGCGCCGCTCCTCGAACCCTCGATGCAGGAAATATAACGTCAGCGGAATCCATTGGGCGGTCAGGAGTTGAAGATGCCCCAGGTGGTCGAACCGATAGGGACAGTACGCGAAGACGATTCCAGCAACGATCCCAGCTCCGACGCTGCGCGTGAGGTGCCAGCTCAGCAAGAATGTGCCCAGGCCGCTCAAGAAGAAGCCGGCGAAACCAGCGATGTTGACCGCCAAGACCGGGTTGTCCGTGACCCAGATGATGGGCGCGGCAATGGGGACGATTCCCAGGGGGGCATCGGTAAACGCCAAGCTGTCGGGGAACGGATAGAAGGCATTGGCCTGGAAGAGGTCGAGAGGATGCGAGAAGATCGCATGTGTCATCCACGCCAGCATCCAGGCGAACAACAGGGGATCGCCTGGATCGCGCACGGATGTGGCGGGATGGATGGATAGCGGATAGGTCATGATAATGGTTGACACGGCGAAAAAGAAAATGATGAACAACAATTTCGACAATCGAACTCCGCCCGTCGACGTCGTCATTGCATTCGCTCCGCCGTTGTCGCCATGGGGCCGCATAAAGATAAGGGGTTCGACCAGATGGGGATCGTATGGCCTCGCCTAAGATTGTTCAATCAACAACAACTCGCGACCCTGTGCTATCTGCTCCCGCCCTTTTTTGCCCGCCCGTGGGCCGGAGTGTACCTGCCCGTTCGACGATTTGTGCTCAGTCGTTGTTATGCCGAACATTGGAAGACGGAGCCTCGCTCAAAAGCGCCATTTATCGCCAAAAAAACGCCACATCAACGATTGTTTGTGCATTAAGTATAATGCTGCGATGTCAATGCGCTGCTGATCGCCTCCAATCCGAAGGGCGAGCTTCAGCTTGGACGTCTTGTGGGGATACCTGACGGTACCGCCTTTTGGTCTGGTAAAGCGCCAGCCGGGCGCGGTAGTCGTCTTTCTGTCGCTGATCCGTCACAAATTCGATCGCCCTCTTCTGCGAGTTGACGGCCGTCTCGAAGTCGCCCACTTCGGCCTGTGCAGCGGCGAGCGTATCAATAACGACGGGGTTCTTCCCCTGAGTCAACTCGCAGGCGCGGGTTGCGAATTGGACCGCCTTCTTACCGTCGCGGAACCTCGCGTCGGGACAGGCCGCCATGATCATCGCGCTGGCGTTGTACGACCTCGGGTCGCCCGGTTGGAGCCGTATGGCCTCAGCGAATTCAGCACTCGCCGCCTCATACTTTCCAAGGTGGGAAAAGACGAGGCCAAGGTTGTAGTGGGCATCGACGGAGCCGGGATTGAGCCGCAGCGCCTCGGTGAAATGAGCCGCCGCCTCCTCGTATTTCCCTCGTTTCGAGAGGACCTTGCCCAGGTTATTGTGTGCCTTGTCGTCCCCGGGACGGAGGCGTGCGACCTCAGCGTACTGGGCCTCCGCCTCCGCGTACTTGCCGCGGCTGGAGAGAATCGTCGCCAGATTGTTGTGGGTATCGGCCAAGCCGGGATTGAGCCGCAACGCCTCGGTGAAATGAGCTACCGCCTCCTCGTACTTCCCGCGTTTGTCGAGGACGACGCCCAGATTGTGGTGGGCATCAGCCAGGCCGGGATTGAGCCGCAGCGCTTCGGTGAACTGAGCCACCGCCGCCTCGTCCTTTCCCCGGGTATAGAGGACATTGCCCAAGTTGTTGTGCGCTTTGTCGTCGCCGGGATGGAGCCGCGCGGCCTCAGCGAAATGAACCTCGGCCGCATCGTACTTTCCGCGGTGGGAGAGGATTGTCCCCAAGTTCATGTGGGCTTCGGCGTAGCCGGGATTGAGCCGCAGCGCGTCGGCGAAATGAGCCGCCGCCGCGTCATGCTTCCCACGGCTGTAGAGGAAAGTGCCCAAATTGTTGTGCGCTCGGTAGTTCGCGGGATTGAGCCGCAGCGCTTCGGCGTAATGATCACTCGCCTCCTGGTAGCGCCCCTGGGTTTGGAGCACGTCGCCCAAATTGTAGTGTGCCATGTCGCTAGAGCTTGCCCCATGGGCCAGAGCATGGGCCCACAAAACTTCCGCGTTGAGCCAGGTCCGGCACTGGTTCCGGGTCAAGGCGGTCAGACCCAGGATCGCTCCCAGGCCGATCGCGACGATACCGCTTGCGACGCCCGGATGGCGTTGCGAGGACATCCGCAAAAGCCAGCAGAAACAGCCGGCCGCCACCATGACTGAGCCCAGCATGGACATGTAGCTATAGCGGTCTGTGGCGATCTGGTCACTAATCCGAATGAACCCTGAGTTAGGAGCCAGGATAACCAGGTAAGTTAGCCACGCCGCCAATAACCCGGGCCAGCGCCTCCGCATGAGAAACAAGCCGGCGGAGGTCGCCAGCGTGGCGAAAATGCTCAAACTGAATGGGGATGCGAGCCAATTCAGCACCTTGGGCGCCGGGTAGAAGGCGATCAGGTTAAGCGGTACCAACGTCTTTAAAATGTAAAACCAGATCGCGTAGCACGCCTGGGCAAGGCCTTCCGAGGTGTCGTAATGCTCAACTGGGAACAGTGATTCCGGCTTGGCCGCGATCGCGAGGCCCATAAAGACAAGGCTCACCATCGCAAACGGGACCTTCTCCAACAAGGCTCTTCGCGCCGACGCACCGAACCATCGACCGGTCTCGTCCTCCAATCGCCGGAGTGGGTAGACGTCTAGGATCAGCAGCACCGCAGGTATGCTCACTGCCAGCGCATGGAACAACAGGGCCACCGCGAACAGGAGGAACGAGCCCGCTAGCCAACCCCACCGCGGGCTTGAACTCGTCCAGCATGCACGGAGATAGGCCAGCACCGACAACATGGAAAACAGGATGCAGGGCAGATACGGTTGACACGAGGCCCAGGCCACGGCCTCAACGCGCAGCGGGTGCACCGCGAATAAGGCGGTCGCCAGCCCGGCGATCAAGGAGCACCGCCACGGGCCCTCGGGGCAGAAATGGGTCTGGGATCGGACGAGCAGGGCCATCGTCAAGAAATACAGGACGACGGCGTTGGCAACATGGAGCCCCAGACTGGTCAAGTGGTAAGCTCGCGGATCGAGCTGGCAGAGGACGTATTGTGCCTCGAAGAGCATCCACGCCAGCGGCTGGTAAGCGCCGAGCCAAAACGTAGTCCAGGCCCACTTCACCTGGGCTGCGCCCAGACCACGGAAATAGGGGTTGTCGAGAAAGTTCTGATCTGTCGTCCAACGGACTGAAGTCATTGTCCAGGGCGGGAATGAAGGCGTAGATGACGATCAGGGCCAGCGGGATCGCAACCAGCCAGGTGCGCCAGTCCCAAGCCGCCAGCGATTCTTCACTCGGAACCGGTCCCGAGCCGCCCGCATTGTGGTTTCTTGCCCAAACTCATTCATCACGAAGTCTCCATCATCATGCTGCTCGCTCCAGTCGGGACGTTTTGTGGGGATACCTGACGGTAGGGCTTTTTGGCCTGGTAGAGCGCCAGCCGGGTGCGATAGTCGTCTTTCTGCCGCTCGTTCGTCAGAAGTTCCATCGCCCTCTTTTGCGACTTTACCGCCGCGTCGAAGTCGCCGGCCTCGGCCTGTGCCGCGGCGAGGGTATCAAGAATGATGGGGTTTTTCCACCTGGTCAACTCGCAGGCGCGGGTCGCGAATTGGACGGCCCCCTTGCCATCACGGAACTTCGCCTCGGGGCAGGCGGCCATGATCATCGCGCTGGCGTTATACGCATACGCGTACGCCGGGATCGAATCGTATGGCCTCGGCGTACTGAGCCTGCGCCGCCGCGTACTTGCCGCGGTGGGAAAGGATCATCCCCAGGTTGTTGTGGGCATCGACGTAGCCGGGATGGAGCCGCAGCGCCTCGGCGAAATGAGTCTCCGCCGCCTCGTATTTCCCCAGGGTAGAGAGGACCTTGCCCAGGTTGTTGTGTGCCTTGTCGTCGCCGGGATGGAGCCGTACGGCCTCAGCGAAATGAGCCTCAGCCGCTTCGTACTTGCCGCGGCGGGAGAGGATCGTGCCCAGGTTGTTGTGGGCATCGGCGAAGCCGGGATTGAGCCGCAGCGCCTCGGTGAAATGGGCCTCTGCCGCCTCGTGCTTGCCGTGTTTGTCGAGGACGACGCCCAGGTTGTTGTGGGCATCGGCGAAGCCGGGATTGAGCCGCAGCGCCTCGGTGAACTGAGCCTCTGCCGCCTCGTCCTTTCCCTGGGAATAAAGCACCTTGCCCAAGTTGTTGCGTGCTTTGTCGTCGCCGGGGTGGAGCCGTGCGGCCGTCAGCGAAATGAACCTCCGCCGCGTCATACTTCCCGTGGTGGGACAGGATCGTCCCCATGTTGATGTGGGCACCGGCGTGGCCGGGATTGAGCCGCACCGCTTCGGTGAAGTGAGCCACCGCCTCCTCGTATTTGCCGCCTCGGTCGAGGACAACGCCCAAGTTGTTATGGGCATCGGCGTGGCTGGGATTGAGCCGCAGCGCCTCGGTGTAATGATCCCTCGCCGCCTGGTAGTTCCCCTGGGTTTGAAGGGCGATGGCCAAGTTGTAGTGTGCCAAGTCGCTAGAGTTTGCCCCATGGGCCAGAGCATGGGCCCACAGAACTTCCGTGTCGCGCCAGGTCCGGCATTGGTTTCGCGTCAAGGCGGTCAGACCCAGAATGCGCCCCGAGGCCAATCGCGATGATCCCGATGGCGGCGCCAGGATGCCATCGCGACGACATCCGCCAGAGCCAGCAGAAACCGGCGGCCGCCACCATGACCGAGCCCAGCATGGCCATGTAACTATAACGGTCCGCGGCGATCTGGTCGTTGAACCGAATGATGCCCGAGTTGGGCGCCAGGATCACCAGGTAACAGAGCCAAGCCGCCAACAGTCCCGGCCAGCGCCGGCGCAAGAGAAACAAGCCGGCGGAGACCGCCAGCGTGGCGACGATGCTCAAGCTGAATGGGAGTGCGAGCCAATTCAGCTTCCTCGGTAGCGGGTAAACGGCGATGAGGTCCAGCGGTAACACCGTCTTCTGGATGTAAAACCAAATCGCGTAGCACGCCCGGGCAATGCCTTCCGAGGCATTATCGTGCTCAACGGGAAACCGTGAGTCGCGGCGCGGCCGCGATCGTGAGGCCCATGAAGAGAAGGCTCACCATCACAAACGGGACCTTCTCCAACAAGGCTCTCCGCGCCGATGCACCGAACCATCGCCCGGTCCCGTCCCGAAATCGCCGGAGTGGGTAGACGTCCAGGATCAAGAGCACCGCGGGCAGGCTCACCGCCAGCGCCTTGAACAACAGGGCCGCCACGAACAGGAGGAACGAGCCCACCAGCCAACCCCATCGCGGGGATGAATCCATCGGAAATGCACGGAGATAGGCGAGAACCGCCAGCATGGAGAACAGGATGCAGGGCAGATAGGGTTGGCAGGAGGCCCAGGCCACGGCCTCAACGCGCAGCGGGTGCACCGCGAACAGGGCGGTCGCCAGCCCCGCGCTCAAGCAGCACGTCCATGGACTCTCGAGGCAGGAATCGGTCCGGCATCGGACAAGCAAGGCCACCGTCAAGACATAGAGGACCACGGCGTTGGCAACCTGGAGGAGCAGGCTGGTGAGGTGGTAACCTCGTGGGTCGAGTTGGCAGAAGACATATTGCGCCTCGAAGAGCAACCACGCCAGCGGCTGGTAAACGCCGAGCCAAAACGTCGTCCAGGCCCACTTCACCTGGGCCGCGCCCAGACCATGGAAATAGGGATTACCGAGGAAATTCGGAATGTCGTCCCAATCGACGAAGCCGTTGTTGAGGGCGGGGCTGAAGGCGTAGATCACGAACAAGGCCAGCGGAATCGCAACCAGCCAGGTCCGCGGGCCTCGGGCCGGCAGTAAACGCCGACTCGGCTCGGCAAGCGGTCTCGGAACCGGTGCCACGGGCGCGTGTATTGAGTTTTCTTGACCGCACTCCTCCATCAGGAGGTCTCCACTATCAAGGGCGTGCCTTAGTCGACGCGCAGAGGGGGTGCCGTACGGTGCGGCCTTTTGGCCTGGTAGAGCGCGAGCCGGGAGCGATAGTCGTCTTTCTCCTGTTCAACCGTCACGAGTTCGATCGCCCTCTTTTGCGACCAGACCGCTGCGTCGAAGTCGCCGGCCTCGGCCTGCGCGGCTGCGAGCGTACTGAGAAATCGTGGATCTTTCCACTTGGTCAACTCGCAGGCGCGGGTCGCGAATTCGACCGCCTTCTCGCCGTCGCGGAACTTCGCTTCGCGACAGGCGGCCATGAGCAGCGCGAAGCTGTTGTACGCATCCGGGTAGAAGGGTTTGAGCCGTATGGCTAGAGCGAAATGATCCCTGGCCGCCGCGTAGTTCCCGAGTGCTAAAAAGAATGACGCCCAGGTGGTAATGTGCGGGGCCGAAGCCGGGATTGAGCCGCACCGCCTCAGCGAATTGAGCCACCGCCGCCTTGTACTTCCCCTGGCGGAAGAGGATCGTCCCCAAGTTGATGTGGCCACCGTCGAAACCAGGATTGAGCCGCAGCGCCTGGTTAAAATGAGCTTCCGCGGCGTCGTACTTCCCCTGGCGAAGGAGTATGGCGCCCAAATTGCAGTGAACCAGGGGGCTAGAGTTTGCCCCATGGGCCAGAGCATGGGCCCACAGGGATTGCGAGTTCAGCCAGGTCCGGCACTGGTACCGCGTCATGGCGGTCAAACTCAGAGAGTGCTCCCAGGCCGATCACCGTGAGCACCAGATGGGCGTCAGGGTGCCAGCGCGGCGACGTCCGCCAGAGCCAACAAAAACCCGAAGCCGCCAGCACGACCGAGCCCAGCATCGCCATGTAGCTATAGCGATCCCCGGCGATCGTGAAGCTGTTGTTGCGAATGAGACCCGCGTTGGCGCCAGGATCACCACGTAACCGAGCCAAACCGCGAACAGTCCCGGCCAGCGCCGACGCCGGAGAAACAAGCCGGCGCTCACAGCCAGCGTGGCGAGGATGCTCAAACTGTACGGGATCTCGAGCCAATGCAGCTTCCTCGGTAGCGGGTAGAAGGCGATCAGGTCTAGCGGTAATACCGTCTTGAAGATGTAAAACCAGATCCCGTAGCACGCCTGGGCAATGCCTTCCGAGGCGTCGTACTGCTCGATTCGGAACGGCGATTGCGCCCTGACCGCAATCGCGACGCCCATGAAGACAAGACTCGCCATCACAAACGGGATCTTCTCCCATAAGGCGCTCCGCGCCGACGTTCCGAACCATCGCCCAGTCTCGTCCGGAAGGCGGCGAAGTGGGTAAACGTCCAGAATCAACAGCACCGCGGGCAGGCTCACCGCCACCGCCTTGAACAACATGGCCGCCACGAACAGCAGGAACGATCCGGCCAGCCAACCCCACCGCGGGCTTGTACCCGTCCGAAACGCACGGACATAGGCCAGAACCGCCAGCATGGAGAACAAGATGCACGGCAGATACGGTTGACAGGACGCCCAGGCCACGGCCTCAACCCGCAGCGGATGCACCGCGAACAGGGCGGTTGCCAGCCCACGCTCAAAGAGCACGTCCACGGGCTCTCGAGGCACGAAATCGCTTCGGCACCGGACAAGCAAGGCCACCGTCAAGACATAAAGCACTACGGCGTTGGCAACCTGGAGGAGCAGGCTGGTGAGGTGGTAGCCTCGTGGGTCGAGTTGGCAGAAGACATACTGGGCCTCGAAGAGCAACCACGCCAGCGGCTGGTAGACGCCCAGCCAGGACGTCCTCCACGCCCACTTCACCTGGGCTGTGCCCATGCCATGGAAATAGGGATTGTCGAGGAAGTTCTGATCGTCGTCCCACCCCACGAAACCGTCGGTGAGCACGGGGATGAAAGCGTAGATGACGACCAAGGCCAAAGGAATCGCCACCAGCCAGGTGCGCGAATCGCGAGCCGGCAGCCGATCCCGATTCGGCCCGGCGCTCGGAATCGGAGCCACGGCCGCTTGCATAGAAGTTTCTTGACCAATCTCGTTCATCAAGGAGTCTCCATGATCATCGGCGCGCTCTCAGTCGGAACGTCTTGTGGGGATACTTGACGGTAGGGCCTTTTGGCCCGGTAGAGCGCGAGCCGGGAGCGATAGTCGGCTTTCTGCCGCTCGTCCGTCAGCAGTTCGATCGCCCTCTCTTGCCACTTTACCGCCGCGTCGAAGTCGCCGGCCTCCGCCTGGGCGGCGGCGAGGGTGTCAAGAATGAGCGGGATTTTTCCACTTGGTCAACTCGCAGGCGCGGGTTGCGAATTGGACGGCCCCCTTGCCGTCACGGAACTTCGCTTCGGGGCAGGCGGCCATGATGATCGCGCTGGCGTTGTACGCATTCGGCTCGCCGGGTTCGAGCCGTATGGCCTCGGCAAACTGGGCCTTCGCCGCCATGTAGTTCCCGAGGCGGGACAAGAGAAGACCCAGGTTGCAATGTGCTTTGCCGTCGCCCGGATGGAGCCGCACGGCCTCAGCGAAATGAGCCTCCGCCGCCTCGTAGCTCCCGCGGCGGGAGAGGATCATCCCCAGGTTGTTGTGGGCATCGGCGAAGCCGGGATCGAGCCGCATCGCCTCGGTGAAATGGTCCTTCGCGGCCTCGTACTTGCCGTGTTTGTCGAGGACGACGCCCAGGTTGTTGTGGGCATCGGCGAAGCCGGGGTTGAGCCGCAGCGCTTCGCTGAACTGAGCCTCTGCCGCCTCGCCCTTCCCCCGGGCATAAAGCACCTTGCCCAAGTTGTTGCGTGCGTTGTCGTCGCCGGGATGAAGCCGCGGCCTCGGCGAAATGAGCCTCCGCCGCGTCGTACTTGCCGCGGCGAGAGAGGATCGTCCCCATGTTTCTGTGGGCATCAGCAAAGTCAGGATCGAGCCGCAGCGCCTCGGCGAAATGAGCCACGGCCATCTCATATTTCCCGCGTTTGTCGAAAATGACGCCCAAATTGTTGTGGGGATCGGCGTAGCCGGGATCGAGCCGCAGTGCCTCGATGTAATAAGCCTCCGCCGCCTCTTCGTTCCCCCGAGTATAGAGGACGTTGCCCAAATTGTAATATGGCAAGGCTCGAGTGTGCTCCATGGTTCAGAGCGTGGGTCCACAGCGTTTCCGTGTCGTGCCAGGTCCGGCACTGGTTCCGCGTCATGGCGGTCAGACCCAGGAGGGTTCCAAGGCCAATCGCGATGATCCCGACGGCGCCAGGACGCCACCCCGACGATATGCGCCAGAGCTGCCAAAAAAAGGCGGCAGCTACCACGACCGAGCCCAACATGGGCATGTAACTATAGCGATCCGCGGCCATCACGTCGCTGAACCGAACGAAGCCCAAGTTGGGCGCCAGGATCACCAGGTAACAGAGCCATGCCGCCAATAGTCCGGGCCAGCGCCCGCGCAGGAGAAACAAGCCGGCGTCGTCGCCAGCGTCGCGACGATGCTCGAACTGAAAGGAAGCGCGAGCCAATTCAGGTCCCTGGGTATCGGGTACCAGGCGGTGAGGTTCAGCGGTAACACCGTCTTTTCGATGTAAAACCAGATCCGATAGCACGCTTGGGCAATTCCTTCTGGGGCGTTGTAATGCCCCCCCTGGTATCGCGGTTCCGCCTTAGCCGCGATCGCGAGGCCCATGAAGACAAGGCTCACCATCACAAACGGTACCTTCTCCAACAAGGCTCTCCGCGCCGGCGCGCCGAACCATCGCCCGGTTCCGTCCCCCAATCGCCGGAGTGGGTAGACATCCAGGATCAAGAGCACCGCGGGCAGGCCCATTGGCACCCCCTTAAACAACAGGGCCGCCACGAACAGGAGGCACGATACCACCAGCCAAGCCCACCGCGGGCTTGAACCTGACCGGAATGCACGGAGATAGGCCAGGACCGACAGCATCGAAAACAGGGCGCAGGGCAGATACGGTTGGCTGGAAACCCAGGCCACGGCCTCAACGCGCAGCGGGTGCACCGCGAACAGCGCCGTCGCCAGCCCGGCGCTCAAGGAGCACGTCCAGGGACTCTCGAGGCAGGAATCGGCTCGGCATCGGACGAGCAAGGCCACCGTCAAGACGTACAGGACCACGGCGTTGGCAACGTGGAAGAGCAGGCTGGTGAAGTGGTAAGCTCGCGGATCGAGTTGGCGGAAGACGTATTGCGCCTCGAAGAGCATCCACGCCAGCGGCTGGTAAACACCGATTAAAAACGTACTCCAGGCCCACTTCACCTGAGCGGCGCCCAGACCACGGAAGTTGCGGTTTTCGAGGAAATTCTCATAGTCGTCCCACGGCACGAAGCCGTTGTCCAGGGTGGGGATGAAGGCGTAACTGACGATCAAGGCCAACGGAATCGCAGCCAGCCACGTGGGTCGGCCCCATGCCGGCAACGAATGCCGACTCGGCCCGTCACTCGGACTCGGAACCACGGCCGCCTCCATCGAGCTTTGTTGACCACACTCATTCATCAGGAAGTTTCCAATCAACCGTACTCGCGGATCGCTCGACGGAATGACGGCGTTCAGCGCCCGTGGGCCGTGCCCGAAAGGTTTAGGTCATCTGATCACAGTCGTGCGGCGATTTCAACGGCAGGGCCTTTTCTGCCGACAAACCGTTTCTGATCACCGCGAGGTGAACTTGTCGAAAGGATCGGAAACTGACGGACGGCGACTCGACTGTTACACTAGGATCGCCCTTGCGCGATCCGGTGGAGAATTCACGTGTCACAGAAACGAAATCGGCCGCACGCGCGTCGGGGCCGCTCGGCTAGGCCGGTGCCGGCCCGGCCTGCCGCGGAGAGCGGGCTGTCGGCATCGAGCGAGCCGGCAATGACGGCGCGGCTCCCGCCGACCGAGGCCGCGCAGGTTACCGCGGGAGGATCTCCGCGGTCCTGCTAGTGATCGGGCTATTAACGCTGCAATACGCGCTGGCGGCCAGTAGCCTGCTTCAGGAAAACCCCACCGTCGACGAGGTGGTGCACATGCCCGCGGGCATCACCTACTGGCAGAAGGGGACCTTTCGGCTCTATCACCACAACCCGCCGTTGGTAAAGCTCGCGGCCGCGCTGCCGGTCCTCTGGGCGAACCCCGTGACGGAACCGCTGTACCAAATGCCGAGCTGGAAGGCCCAGGATCCTTCGCAGGCCACTTTCTCGCAGACGTTCGCGGTCTTGAACATCGATCGCTACTTCGAGCTGTTCCAGCTCGCCCGGCTGATGATGCCGCTCTTCTCGATCGTAGGCGGCCTGGCCGTTTTTGCCTGGTCGCGGCGGCTTCACGGGACGCTGGGCGGGCTCTTGAGCCTTTCGCTGTGGGTCTTCTGCCCGAATATCCTCGCCCACTCGCGACTGGTCACGGCCGATGCGGCCGCGACGGCTCTGGGAGTCGCGGCAACCTACGTTTTTTGGCGATATCTTCGGCAGCCGCGTTGGCGCTGGGCGGTCGCCGCCGGGAGTGATGCTCGGCCTCGCGCAATTGACAAAGTTCACGATGCTCTTGCTCTATGCGGTCTGGCCTTTCCTCTGGCTCGTGCGTCTGGTGCTCGTGATTCCAAAAGCCGAGTGGCCGACGCGGATGCCGCGAGCTCTCGGCGATGGGATCACCATCGTCGTCTTGAGCATTTTGATGATCGACGCCGGCTATTTCTTCGAGGGGGTGGGAATTCCGCTCGGTGACTCGAAATTTGAGTTCGCTTCCAGGTCGCTCACGCGGCCCGTGACGCCCGAAATGAAGCGACCCCACAGCAAAAACCTCTTGCTGGAGGCGACCTGGCAGTTTCGGGTCAATCGATTTCGCGGAAGCTGGATGGAGCGAATACCGTGTCCTTTGCCCGAACACTATGTCCTGGGCTTCGATGAGCAAAAGATTGAGACCGAGGGCATTCCCACGCGATTCTTCAAGGCCGTCAGTGCTCCCGACCAGGCGGAGCGCGATCGGATGGTCGAAACGGAACGGGGGCTTCCGGAAACTTCCTCCGAACCAAAAGACGCTTATCCTGTTTACTTGAATGGCGAGCTGCGACGAACCGGCTGGTGGTATTACTATTTGCTCTGCCTGGTTTATAAAGTGCCGGAAGGGACATGGCTCCTGATCATGCTGTCGCTGGTCTCGCTACGGTTTGTCCCACGCACGAGCGCCGAGTGGGCCGACGAGATCGCCCTCTGGACGGTTCCGGTGGTAATCCTATTCTCGATGAGTTTTCTGACCGACATCAACCTTGGCCTTCGCTATGTCCTGGCGGTCTTGCCTTATCTCTTCATCGCGACCGGAAAACTGGTCCCGTGGATGCTCGGGCTCGTGGGTACCCGGAGGTGGGTGATGACCGCGTTGGTTGTGGTCTCGCTGGGCTCGACCGTGGCCTCATCGATCTGGATTCACCCTCATTATCTAGCCTTTTTCAACTGGGCTTCCGGGCGGTCCCGACCGGGTGCCGGCGAGGTTGATCGACAGCAATCTCGACTGGGGCCAAGACTTGGCCGGACTCCAGAAGTGGTGGAAGAAAACGATCCCGGGCCAGCCGATCGGACTGGCCTACTTCGGCCAGATCAACCCGTCGATCTTCAAGCTCCGCGGCGATTCGTTCGACTGGTTCCTGCCTCCCGTCAAACAAGGGGCAGTGCAACCGACGGATCCGTCTTCGCGTCCGGTTTTGGTCGGTCCCGCCAAGAAACTCACGCCGGGTTATTATGCGGTCAGTGTGTCGTTGCTTTATGGTTTGCCGTGGCGGCTCTATGATTCGGCGCCGCCTCGCGAGGTCCCGCAAGCCTGGGCCCCCGCCTGGCGGCTTGGGGACGACGACGCCTTCTGGTACTTCCGCCAGTTCGAACCGGTAAAAAGAATTGGCCATTCGATCTATGTTTATCATCTCAGTGCCCAAGACGTCGCCGGGGGGGCGCCGCTGTTTATGGCGCCGACTGGCCCGTGCCGTGAATGGCCGCAATCGAGCCGCGACTGCCGTCAACTGGCGGGCGCCACGATTCGAGGTGGTTGTCGCAGGAAAACTCGCGGCGATTTGCAGACGGCTTTCAGTCGACGCCCCGTTTGCTGGCGACATAAACCTGAGCCAGGTCGTCGTCATGGATCGGGCCGAAGAAGACCTCGACATCGAACCCCGCTCGCTCGAACACATCTTCCGCATCCGCGCCAAACTCGGTGAACACGGGATAGCCCACATCGCCTCCAGGATGACAAATTCGCGGTGCGCGGTCTTCAATCGAGCCGTCGGGCAGCACGATCGAGCGGGCGTAGGTTTTCGGCACGCGCGGCAACTGCGGAATCGTAAAGATATGCCGCCCGCCGGGAACCAACACGCGACGGATCTCACGGAGCGCGGCTTCGAGGTCGGGTACATGCTCAAGGGTCTCGGAGGTTAGCACCAGATCAAAGCTCGCGTCGACGTAGGTCAGCCCTGTGAGGTCTTCGGAACGGACGCCCGCCACGATCGAACCCGGCGGGAGACCGGCTTGATAGTCAGAAAACGAGAAGTTAGGCAGGCGCAGCAGGTAGTTGTGCAGGCCGTCGATCCGATTGATTTCGGCGACCCGAAGGTCTCGGGGCTCGGGATGCTCGACCCATTGCGCGATCGAGCGACACGAGGTAGGGGGTGAGCCGACACGGTACAGTGACAGCAACGTCTGTGCGATTCGCCGTGCTCGTAGATTGGCCCCGCAATGCGAGCAAAAGCACGACTCTTTGCGTGCCAAAGCGTTCGCGAGATCGGGTGGGATGTCCCACATCTCGACGAGCTTCCGCGGAATAATCCGGCGGCCGTACAACATCAGGCGATATTGACCGCAGACCGCGCAGGACTCGAAGCGGCCGTGCATGGCCGCGTTCAGGTAGTCGTAGGCGAGCCAGGCAACCCGATGCGTGGTGTTCCAGACGAAAACCAGAAACTGCCTGAGCCTGGTGGGAAGGCGGAGCCTGCCAGTCATGGAGCGACTCTTCATCTTCAAAGGTTACGCCGTGCGAAGGGCGGCGACTTAACACCGCCAGCCGCGGGACCCGTGGCACGTGCTGGGGTGTTCGGTTCAGGCCCCTCCCGGCTAGAATACCACGGTATAATCAAGTTCGCCGTTTCATTTTCGTTTGCTCAAGGGAGGTGGCCGATGGCCGCGGGGGCCACTGGTTTGGCGGCTCCGACTGCCGAAGAACGGGAGCGGATGCATGCGATCTATCGCCAAGGGGGATTGGATCGTCTGATGGCGCCGCACATTGTCTACACAGAGCCGACTTGCCCGCACGTCGGTTGCGGCCAGCAAATGCACGCGATCGACTTCCGCCTTGAGGATCATGGGCGGGCGATCCATGATCCGCTCGTCCGCGCGTGGTGGAACGACATCGGCTTCGTGGGACGCTGTCCCCACTGTGACCACTGGATTCATTTCACGATCAACGCCAAAACCGCCATCACGGCCGAGGAAGCCGCCAATTATCCCCAGCTTCCTGACGACTGGTCTATCAAGGCGACGATTCTCTGAGGGTCACACTCAGCGCCTCCTCACGTCGCCTTGACCGCGACCGTTTCTTTGATTACGGTGTAGGCATATAATCGGCGCAAGTGGAACGGGCGCAACTGGTTGATCTTTGGGACCCAAGGGACTTTTGATCCATGGCGTATTCGACAACGGTCCAGCGGCACAAGACACGCGAAGTAGGCGTAGGCGATCACATTGTCGGCGGCGAGAACCCGATCTGGGTGCAGTCGATGACCACGACCAATACGTTCGATGTCGAGGAAACGCTGGCCCAGATCGTGCGGCTTGAAGAGGCCGGTTGCGAAATCGTCCGCGTCACCGTCCCCAAGAAAGAAGACGTCGAAGCCGCCAAGCTGATCCGCGACCGAATCAAGATCCCGCTAATTGCCGACATCCACTACGACTATCGGATGGCACTGGCGTGTTTGGACGCGGTCACGACGTCCGGCCGACCCGCCGTCGACAAGATTCGGATCAATCCGGGCAACATCGGCGGTGAAGAGCGATTCAAGGAGATCGTTCGCAAGGCCCGCGATAGGGGCATTCCCATGCGAATTGGAGTCAACTCGGGGAGCCTCGAAAAAGACCTGATCGACAAGTACGGATTCCCGTGCCCCGAGGCGATGGTAGAGAGCGCGCTGCGCTACATCGAGATGGCCGAAGGGCTTGGTTACAAGTTGATGATCATTAGCCTGAAGGCCAGCCACGTTCCGACGGCTGTCGAGTGCTACACCCAGTATGCCGCGCTGTGCGACTATCCCACCCATGTCGGCATCACGGAGGCGGGATCTCGCGAGTACGGGACCCTCAAAAGCGCGGCCGGCATTGGTGCGATCGTGCTTCGCGGCATTGGCGATACGATCCGCGTGTCGCTTTTAGGCGACCCGGTTCCCGAGATCGCGGCCGGGTTCGACATTCTCCGCGCGTGCGATCGTCGCGTGACCAAGCCCGAGGTCGTCGCCTGCCCGACGTGTGGCCGACTCGACATCGACCTCGAGCGCATCGTTGCCGAAGTCGAAGACAAGATGAAACATTTGAAGAACCCGCTGCGAATCAGCATCCTGGGCTGCCTCGTGAATGGATTTGGAGAAGCGAAAGAGGCTGACCTCGGCATCGCGGCCGGCGCGGGCAAGGGGATCATCTTCAAAAGGGGCGTCCCAATTCGCCATGTCCAAGAGCGCGACATGGTTCAGGCCCTGCTCGAAGAGGTCGAGCGGTTCCACGAAGAAACGCAGCCGCTGGATTCCTACCTCGAAAAAGAGAAGCAGAAGAAGCAAAAGCTGGCGTTACCGGTCTTGAATTAAAACAATGGCCCGAAACACGGCTACAAACGTCGCCGGACAGAGCCGGCTCCTACAGGATTTGTAGGAGGGAGCTCCGTCTCCCGATCCGCGGTCGATCGGTGTGTCGGGTCGTTGAATCAAAGCGACACCTGATCGGAGTCCCGGAGCCGGCTGCGCGAGCGAGGCGAAAGCGACTCACTGGAACAACCGCGCAACACTGACCCGGATGCCCGGCAGATTCGGATCACCGCTGAGCTCCTGCCGAACGGACAACGTCTCCACGTCACCCGTGGGCTGATAGACCGTGATCGTACATAAGTCGGGATCGATCACCCACACCACCGTTCCCGCCTCGAGATACGACGAAACCATATCGGATGTTTCTGAGCTCCCGGTGAATGCCGTCGTCGGGTAGGGCGAGGAACTCCTGGGCAGACATCTCGACGCCTTGCCAACTCGCCCGTGGTTGTTCGATCGTGGTGCTCATGGAATGTCCGCTGGGAAACAGTTCAGGTTTGTCTCAGCCCAACCGACACGTACTTGGTCTCGAAGTAGGCGTCGAGGCCTTCGATACCTAGTTCGCGGCCCATGCCCGATTCCTTCATGCCGCCGAACGGACACTGAGGCGTCGCCGGGACGGGGTCGTTGATGCCGATAATCCCGGCCTCGAGCCCTTCGGCCATGCGGGTCGCGATCGTCAGGTCGTTGGTGAAAACATAGGCCGCCAGTCCGTACGGGGTTCCATTGGCGGCGGCGATGACCTCGTCGATATTCGAAAAGTCGAGCAGCGGCATGACGGGCGCGAATGGCTCGTCGGTCATGAGCTTCATCGTGCCGTTGACGTTGCGAAGGATCGTCGGCTCAAACCAGTACCCCTTGTCAAAGCGGCTGGACTTGCCGCCGCCAGTCAAAACTCTGCCACCTTTGCTTCGAGCGTCTTCAATCAAGGCCGTCGTTTTGTCGAGTGCACGGCTCTCGAACATCGGGCCGACCTGAACTCCAGGCTCCAATCCATTGCCCACCTTCAAGTTGCGGGTCAGCTCGACGGCCGCCTCGGTGAATTCTCCGGCGATCTTCTCATGCACGTAAAAGCGCGACGGAGCAATACAAACCTGTCCGTTGTTACGGAATTTGCCAATGACCGCCGCCTGGGCCACTTGCTGCACATCAGCGTCGGGAAAGACGATCAGGGGAGCGTGTCCTCCCAGCTCGAGGCTCAGTCGCTTGACCTGATCGGCCGACCGCCTGATGAGTGCCTTGCCGACGGCTGTCGATCCCGTGAAGCTAATTTTCCGCACCGCCGGCTGTTCAAAGAACGCATCGGTGACCGCCTGAGGCTCGCCGGTCACCAGATTCGCGACTCCGGCAGGCAGCCCCGCATCAGCCATGCATTCAAACATCAAGATCAAGGTGACTGGCGTCTGGCTGGCCGGGCGGCTCACAACCGTGCAGCCCGCCGCGAGCGCCGGCGCGATCTTCCGGCTGGGAAGGGCAGCCGGAAAATTCCATGGGGTGATGGTCCCAACCACGCCTACAGGGTGCTTGATAACATGGTAACGCTTGGCGACATTCGTCGGCGGAATGATCCGACCATACGCCCGCTTTCCCTCTTCGGCGAACCACTCGAAGGTGTCGGCCGCGTGCAGCACCTCCAACTTGGCTTCCGTGAGTGGCTTGCCTTGTTCCTGGGTGAGGGCCCGGGCGATTCTGTCAGCACGATCGCGCATCAGCTCAGCGGTCTTTTTCAAAATCTTGGCACGATCATAGACAGAACTGGCTCGCCACGCGGGAAACGCCCGCGCAGCCGCGTGGATCGCTCGCTCGGCGTCTTCCCGCCCGCCGTAAGCGACTTCGGCCACAACGGATTCGTCGGCCGGATTGACGACCGCCAAGCTGCCGCCGTCGTTGGCGTCGCACCATTCGCCATCGATATACATCCGTGCGGGAAGACTGGTTGCAACCACGGTCGACATCGGATGTCTCTCCCTTACGCTCGAAAAATGGCAACACTTTGATCGTTCGCGGGCAATTTTGGTCGGCCCCATCACGTGAGCGCGAAAAACATTCAGCACCCAGGCCCCCGTCAGGATAACGGTCTCGGCCGCGACATTCAATCATTCCGTCCGACTCGTCATCCGCTGCCGCGATGATGGTCCGTAGAGCCGGTGAGGAAGCGAATGGCCCCGAAAACGCCAGGTGATCTCCGGTCGTCGCATCTTCTCATACCCCTGGTATAGACAAAACCTGGATCTCCTGCATAATCCCGTCAAGTAATCGAGAGCGATTTTCCGATCTAAAGTTGTCAGGAAGCGATCTGCCCTGCCCTGCCCTCTCGGTCGAGAGAAAACGGGCACAATGGCGCTCTCGTGGCCTTCAGGTGACCTATGAATGGATTCTCGCACACGTCGAGGCGGATTGGCGCGCGCTGCCTCATCTGGCTCGGACCGGTGATCATCGGGTTGGTCTCCGCCTCAAACCGATCGGAAGCGGCTGCGATCCATCACGTCCACGATTCGTCAGCGGTCGATGCCGCCTCCAACCAGACCTGGGCCGAATACCTGCTGGGCGGCCCGAGCGTCTGGTCAAAGGTTGCCCATCCCGCTCTGACGGCGGGGATTGAAGCGCAAATGTGGAAGAGCATCAAGTCCGACCCGCCGCCGAATACAACTGCGGTGGTGCAGTTCTTCGAGTACCGACAAAGCTTGGACCCGGCAAGGTTTGATCACTACCATCCCCGTATCGCGGCGTCCCTGGCCAAGATCGAAGCACAGGGGGCAACACCGTCGACAAGCGCGACGACGCCAACCGCGACCACCACAACGGGCACGCCTACCGACCAGGCTCAACAAATCACCGCCCCGTCCACAGACCCGGCGTCTGTGCCCGAGTCCCCGTCCACTGAGCCGTGCCTGTCCCCGAGCCCGCCCCGTATTACCTAACGCTCGCCATGGCCGGATACGCGCTGTGGCTGCGCCGACGGGCGCCTGATTTACTGTGACTACGCGAACAGATGACCGAGATCATGCCTTCCTTGAGATGCTCGGCACGTCTCATCGCTGTGCCGCGCGCCCTTCATCACGGGCTTTAGCTTGGCTCGCCGCGCATAACCGACGCGAGTCACACTCGCGAGCCTTCGCGGTCGCCTCGTCTCCCGCTCAGGGCTTATGGTAGATTGAATCGCCCGCGTGGTGGTTGAACCGTTCGGACGGGGGCGATGTCTGACATTTAGTCTTGTTCGAGCTCCTTCGGTTCGCAAGGCAGCTACCAACGGGTTCGCGCATCGGCATCGAGGATGGGAATTATGGACAGCGATTCGCGTTTTTATATCACGACAGCGATTGACTATCCCAACAGCCGGCCCCATATCGGGACCGCGTTCGAGAAAATCGGTGCTGACGTGCAAGCACGATTCCGCCGCATGGAAGGCTACGACGTCTTTTTTTTGATGGGCAACGACGAAAACACCGTCAAGGTGCCCCAGCGCGCCCGCGAAATGGGTTTGGAGGCCAAACAATACGTCGATGAAATGGCCAGGCAATTTCAGGACGTCTGGCGAGCGCTCGACATCTCGTACGACGAATTCATCCAGACCAGCGAGGAACGTCATCACCGCGGCTGTCAAAAGTTCATTCAGGCGGTGTTTGACGCGGGCGATATCTACAAGGGGGTCTACAGGGGTTACTACTGCACGGGTTGCGAGACGTTCAAGACCGAAAAAGAGGTCGAAGAGGGGGGCGGGTGCTGTCCCAACCATCCGAGCACACCGCTCTCCTGGGTCGAGGAAGAGAATTATTTCTTCCGGCTCTCAGCCTATCGCGACCGCTTGCTGGCGTACTACGCGTCGCACCCTGACTTCATTCAGCCCACAAGCCGCCGCAATGAGATTCACAACCTGGTCGAGACCGAGCTCAGGGACGTCGCCATCAGCCGCAAAGGGTTTAGCTGGGGCATCACGGTTCCGTTCGATCCCGCTCAGACGATCTACGTGTGGTTCGACGCCTTGCTCAATTACATCACAGGGATCGGCTACGGGACCGACGAAGCTCGCTTTGCTCGCCTCTGGCCGGCGGACGTCCACGTCATCGGCAAGGACATCACCCGGTTTCACTGCGCGCTCTGGCCGGCGATGCTGATGTCGGCCGGACTACCTTTGCCAATAAGTGTCTTCGGCCATGGTTTTGTTTACCGCAAGAACGAAGAGACGGGTGAGATTCAGAAGCTGAGCAAGAGCCTGGGCAACGTCGTCGAGCCGATGGAGCTGATCGACAAGTTCTCGGCCGAGGGGTTCCGTTTTTATTTCATGAGTCAGTGCCCGTTTGGTGGAGACGGCGAGTTCTCGTTCGAGCGGTTTGCCGAGGCCTACAACAGCGGGCTCGCCAACAACTTGGGTAACCTTTACAGCCGCATCCTGACCATGTGCCTGAAGTACTTCGATGGGCGGTTCGACGGGGCCGACGCGATTGCGGCAACCCAGTGGCGCAAGGGCCTCGATTTCGATGAGCTGATCAACTCGCTCCGCGCACAGATTGGCTCATTTGAGTACAGCCCGGCCTTCCAAAGGATATGGCGCGATGTCGTCGACTTGGCCAACCGATACATCCAGGAGACCGAACCGTTCAAGCTCGCCAAGACCGACCTCGCGGCTTGCCGCGTTGTCCTGGTCAACCTCGCCGATTGGCTGCGGGTGACCGCGATCCTGATCAAGCCATTCTTGCCACGGACCGCCGAGACTTTTTATCGAGCCTTCAACTTCGAAGCAATCAGGGCGTGGGACGAAGTCGGATACCGTGATGCGGCTTTGGCTCAGTTGCCGGCGGACCTACAGGTTACCGCCCCGATCAGCGGCGGCAAGCCGGCGCCGCTGTTCCCCAAGATTGATCTCGGTTGAAATCCGAGCGCGGTGCGAATGTATTCTCCACCCCGAGGAACCTGCCGGCGATCGCCACGATCCTCCGGGATGCCTGGCCGTCGCCGTAGGGACTGGATCCACGGCCCATTGATCGGTACGCCTCTGGATCGGTCAGGAGCCGGCTCACCTTTGCCACAATGGCCTCCGTATCATGGCCCACCAGCGCGGCGACTCCGGCTTGGATCGCCTCGGGACGTTCGCTTTCGTTTCTCATCACGAGGACCGGCCGGCCCAACGCCGGCGCTTCTTCCTGCACCCCGCCCGAATCCGTCAAGACGATTGCCGCTCGCTTCATCGCCGCAACGAACGGTCCATAAGTAAGGGGCCGGCAAATATGCACTCGCGACAAGCCCGTCATCATGCCTTCGACGACCGGGCGGACCGACGGGTTGGGATGAACCGGCCAGAGAAACTCGACATCGGGAAATCGCTCGTGTATCTCGCCGACGGCACGGCAGATTCCGCGAATCGGCTCGCCGAAACTCTCGCGCCGATGCACCGTGATCAGGATCAGCCGCTTGCCCGGGTCGAGGTCGACGCCGACGGGTAAATCACGATCGGCCAGCGATAAGAGTGCGTCGATCACCGTGTTGCCCGTGACGAAAATGCGGCGAGGGCTGATTCCTTCCCGCTCCAGGTTTGTTCGGGCCGACGTCGTCGGGGCGAAATGCAACGCACTCAGATGAGACGTCACAACGCGGTTCGCTTCCTCGGGAAACGGAGCGAAAAGCTGTCGTGTGCGCAGGCCGGCTTCCACATGCCCAAAGGGAATATTTTGCTGAAACGAGGCCAGGGCCGTGGCCACGACGGTCGTCGTGTCTCCCTGCGCCAGGACCATGTCTGGTCGTTCGGTGGCCAACGTGCGCGAGAGTGCCTTCACGAGATAAGAGGCAAGGCGGTCGAGTGGCAACTTCAACCGCATGACGTCCAGATCAATGTTCGGCTCGATCCCAAAAAACGTCAGGGCATCATCAACCAGCTCCCGATGCTGTCCCGTCACCACGACGCGGCACCGCGCCCAGGTTGTCCGCCGAAAGGCTTCGATCACCGGTGCCATCTTGATGGCCTCGGGACGGGTGCCAATCGCACAAACGATCGTTTTGCGCATTGCCTGACCACCCGTGCCGACTCCATATATTGGAGCGAACGCGATCGTCGGAAGAAGATCGCCACGAAGGAAACAATCGCAATCCTTGCGCCGACTCATCGAAGCGAAGTTCTGACTCAGGATCAATAAATTGTCAACTGAAGAATTTTAGGGTACGAGTGCTTTCCCCTCGCACCGTTGTACGTCGTCTGCAAATTGCCCCGCACTTGGGGTGCCCTATCTCATGGACGTGCACCCGTCGGGGCGATCTTCGGGGATACCTGACGGTAGGGCCTTTTGACCTGGTAGAGTGCCAGCCGGGTGCGACAGTCGTCTTTCTGCCGCTCGTCCGTCAGTAGTTCGATCGCCCTCTTTTGCGACTTTACCGCCGTGTCGAAGTCGCCGGCTTCGGCCTGCGCCGCGGCGAGCGTATCGAGACTCATGGGGTTCTTCCAGTTGGTCAACTCGCAGGCGCGGGTCGCGAATTGGACGGCCCCCTTGCCGTCTCGGAACTTCGCTTCGGGGCAGGCAGCCATGATCATCGCGCTGGCGCTGTACGCATAAGCCGCGGCGGGATCGAATCGTATGGCCTGGGCGTATTGAGCCCGCGCCCCCTCGTACTCCCCGCGGCGGGAGAGGATCATCCCCAGGTTGTTGTGGGCTTCGGCGTAGCCGGGATTGAGCCGCAGTGCCTCGGTGAAATGAGCCGCCGCCGCCTCGTATTTCCCTTCGGAATAGAAAACGCCGCCCAAGTTGTTGTGGGCATCAGCGGACGCGGGACGAAGGCGAACAGCTTCGGCGCAATGAGCCTCCGCCTCCTGGTACTTCCCGTGGCGGCAGAGGATCGTCCCCAGGTGGGTGTGGGCATCGGCAAAGTCAGGATTGAGCCGCAGCCCTCGGTGAAATGAGCCGCTGCCGCCTCGTACTTGCCGTGTTTGTCGAGGACGCCGCCCAGGTTGTTGTGGGCATCGGCGAAGCCGGGATTGAGCCGCAGCGCCTCGCTGAACTGACCCTCTGCCGCCTCGTCCTTCCCCCGGGCATAAAGGACCTTGCCCAAGTTGTTGCGTGCTTTGTCGTCGCCGGGCTGGAGCCGTGCGGCCTCAGCGAAATGAACCTCCGCCGCGTCGTACTTCCCGTGGCGGCCGAGGATCGTCCCCAGGTTGTTGTGGGCTTCGGCGTAGCCGGGATTGAGCCGCAGCGCCTCAGTGAGATGAGCCACCGCCTCCTCGTATTTCCCGTGTTTATCGAGAACGAGGCCCAGGTTATTGTGGGCCTCGGCGTGCCCGGGATTGAGCCGCAGCGCCTCGGTGTAATGATCCCTTGCCGCGTCGTAGTTCCCCCGGGCTTGGAGGGCGGCGCCCAAGTTGATGTGTGCCAAGGGGCTAGAGTTTGCCCCATGGGAGAGAGCATGGGCCCACAGGGTTTCCGAATTGAGCCAGGTCCGGCACTGGTTCCGCGTCATGGCGGTCAGACCCAGGAGCAGCTCCGAGGCCAATCGCGATCATCCCGATGGCGGCGGCAGGATGCCACCGCGACGCCATCCGCCAGAGCCGGCAAAAACCGGCGGCCGCCAGCATCACCGAGCCCAGCATGGCCATGTAACTATAGCGATCCGCGGCGATCACGCCGCTGTTGTTCCGAATGATGCCCGAGGTGGGCGCCAGGATCGCCAGGTAACTCAGCCAGGCCGCCAACAGTCCGGGCCAGCGCCGGCGCAGGAGAAACAAGGCGATGCTCACCGCCACCGTGGCGAGGATGCTCAAACTGTACGGGAGTGCGAGCCAATTCTGCTTTTCGGGCAACGGGTAAAAGGCGATGAGATCCAGCGGCAACAGCGTCTTCTGGATGTAAAACCAAATCGCGTAGCACGCCTGGGCAATGCCTTTCGAGGCCTCGTAGTGCTCAGTGAGGAGCGGTGATTGCACCCTGGCCACGAACGCGAGGCCCATGAAGAGAAGGCTTATCAACACAAACGGGACCTTCTCCGACACGGCGTTCCTTGCCGACGCTCCGAACCATCCCCCGGTTTCGCCCGGAAATCGCCGGAGCGGGTAGACGTCCAGAATCAAGAGCACCGCGGGCAGACTCACCGCCACCGCCTTGAACGACAGGGCCGTTACGAACAGGAAGAACGAGGCCACCAGCCAGCCCTCCCGCTGCGGGGATGAATCGACGGGGAATGCATGGAGATAGGCGAGGACCGACAGCATGGAGAACAGGATGCAGGGTAGATACGGCTGGCAGGAGGCCCAGGCCACGGCCTCGATGCGCAGCGGGTGCACCGCGAACAGGGCGGTCGCCAGCCCTGCGCTCAAGGAGCACGTCCACGGGCTCGCGAAGCCCCAATCGGGCCGGCAGCGGACGAGCAAAGCCACCGTCAAGACATACAGCACCAGGGCGTTCGCAACCTGGAGGAGCAGGCTGGTCAAGTGATAACCTCGTGGGTCGACTTGGCAGAAAACATATTGTGCCTCGAAGAGCATCCACGCCAGTGGCTGGTAGACGCCGAGCCAATACGTTCCCCAGGCCCACTTCACCTGGGCCAAGCCCAGACCACGGAAATAGGGGTTGACGAGAAAGTTCTGATCGTCGTCCCACGACACGAAGTCGGTGGCTAGCGAGGGAATGAAGGCGTAAATGACGATCAAGACCAACGGGATCGCAACCAGCGAGGTGCGCCAGTCCCGGGCCTCCCGCGGTGCCTGACTCGGGACCGGAGCCACGACCGCCTGCGTTGTGCCTTCTTGACCAAACTCGTTCATCAGCAAGTTTCGACAGATTCCCGAAAGAAGCGATCGGCGGTTTCGGGAGAAACACCCCGTATTTCGATCAGTTATAACTGGGTTCTAGCTCTCAAAACAAGCCCTCCAAGATGCGAAGCTAAAACCTTTGAACGGCGATCCGCGGCGCCGCTTGCGGGCCTTATTTGCAACCGAGGGGAGCTCGGCGAAAACCGGGTCGCCAGAACGGCCTCGGGCAACCCAGCGATAGGTAGTCGAGATGCCCACATAACCGCCCGTTGGTTTGCCTCGCGAATCTGACGTCCCGTCCAATCAGTCCAGCCCAGCGATCGCCTGCACAGATGATAGCCACCCCAAAAAATGGATGTCTTCGACTGCACGCCCAAAAAATGCCCTCATTTTCGAGCAGAAAGGCAATGCTGCCCCATGTCAGACTTGAGAAGTCGCAAAGTGGGAGCGTGCACATTTTGCCTCGACACCCATCGCGATTCGCCGGCGATCAATACGGCCCTTCAGTCCGAAACACCTTGCTGCAAAAAGGTTATGGCGGTCGATCAGGTCCGCCCCGCTCCGCGCACTGCCCTTTCCGCCTCCTCCCAGGAACCTACCGGCGATCGCCACGATCCTCCGGGATGCCTGGCCGTCGCCGTAGGGACTGGATCCACGGCCCATTGATCGGTATGCCTCTGGATCGGTCAGGAGCCGGCTCACCTTTGCCACAATCGCCTCCGTATCATGGCCCACCAGCGCGGCGACTCCGGCTTGGATCGCCTCGGGACGTTCGCTTTCGTTTCTCATCACGAGGACCGGCCGGCCCAAGGCCGGCACTTCCTCTTGGACCCCGCCCGAATCCGTCAAGACGATTGCCGCGAGTTTCATCGCCGCAACGAACGGTCCATAAGTAAGAGGCCGGCAGAGATGCACTCGCGCCAAGCCCGTCATCATGCGTTCGACGATCGGACGGACCGACGGGTTGGGGTGGACCGGCCAGAGAAACTCGACATCGGGAAATCGATCGAGTATCTCGCCGACGGCGCGGCAGATTCCGCGAATCGGTTCGCCGAAGCTCTCCCGCCGATGTACCGTGATCAGGATCAGCCGCTTGCCCGGGTCGAGGTCGACGCCGACGGGTAAATCGCGATCGGCCAGCGATAAGAGTGCGTCGATCACCGTGTTGCCCGTGACGAAGATGCGGCGAGGGCTGATTCCTTCCCGCTCCAGGTTGGTTCGGGCCGACGTCGTCGGGGCGAAATGCAACGCACTCAGATGAGACGTCACGACGCGGTTCGCTTCCTCGGGAAACGGAGCGAAAAGCTGTCGTGTGCGCAGGCCGGCTTCCACATGCCCAAAGGGAATATTTTGCTGAAACGAGGCCAGGGCCGTGGCCACGACGGTCGTTGTGTCTCCCTGCGCCAGGACCATGTCTGGTCGTTCCGAGGCCAACGTGCGCGAGAGTGCCTTCACGAGATGAGAGGCCAGGCGGTCGAGTGGCAACCTCAACCGCATGACGTCCAGATCAATGTTCGGCTCGATCCCAAAAAACGTCAGGGCATCATCAACCAGCTCTCGATGCTGTCCCGTCAGCACAACGCGGCACCGCGCCCAGGCTGTCCGCCGAAAAGCTTCGATCACCGGTGCCATCTTGATGGCCTCGGGACGGGTGCCAATCGCACAAACGATCGTTTTTGCGCATTGCCTGACCGCCCGGGCCGACTCGATTATTGGAGCGAACGCGATCGTCGGAAGAAGATCGCCACGAAGGAAACGAGCGCACTCCTTGCGCCGGCCCATCGACGCGTAGTTCTGACTCAGAATCAATGAATTGTCAACGGAAGTATTTTAGGGTACGAGTGCTTTCCGCCTCATCTTGCCGGACACAGGCGCCAGCCAGGCGCAGTGGCCTCCCTCGCGGTTGACGAGCGCTGGCCGGCGATCGCCGAGCCAGATACAATCAATCTGGTGAGTGAAGGGGTTAATGGACATTCTATGGGAGCCGTTCCAACTGATCGGCCTGGGGGATCATGCGGTGGACATACGTGCCAGTCTAGAACCTCTGTTACAAGACCTGCCAGATGACAGCCTCCGGCAACTGATCGACTTCGCTCGGTTCCTTGCCTGGCAAGAAGAGCAAAAGAGTTGGCAAGAATTCGGCCACTCTCAGCTAGCACGAGCGTATGGTCCTGACGAGCCAGATTACAGCTTATCAGATATCATACCGAGAAGCGAATCATGACGGCCGGCGACGTTGTTCTGATCTCAATGGGTCAGTTCGCGGGTGGAACACCAAAGCTGCGGCCGAGATCGCGGGTGTGACTGGACGCATAAACGATGCGCGTCTTGGGCGACTGCTCACACGCCTGGCCGATCATCTGCGTCACGACATGACGATCCAATTACCCCCAGACATCGAAAGCTCGATCCAGGCTGCCGTGCATCGCGGCCATTTCGTATCGGTCGATGCCGTGACTGAAGCCGCGTCATTGCTCCTGGAACGGCTCAAGCAAGAGCAGCCGACGCCGCCAGCGGCAAGTCAGGCCACTGGTGGCCTGGCCAACAAGCCGATCTGGGAGGAGATTCTAGAGTTGACCGCCGATGTTCGCGATGAGGAATGGGACAAGCTACCCACTGAACTCGCCGAGCAGCACGACCATTACATCTATGGTACGCCATTCCGGCCGCCCACAATCGCTTCGACTTGTGATTAGGAACCACTCATCGTCGGCCCAAGGCACGACGACGGAAGAGGCCAACGCGCTGGATCTGCCGGCACTCGTGGCTACTGTGCCAAAGCGACTCCGCATCGTTGGAAGGCCTCAAGCAGTGGTTGGAGGTTCGACTCGTAGTTCTTCCACCGCCCAACCGAACGGGAGTGGAGCGGCTGCCGAACCTGGACCAAACTGCCAGTACGCACAACACGCCGGGTCGTCTGGAAATCCAGACAAGCGGGATCCCAATCGAGCTCCAAGAAGTCGACCATGCGCCGCGCATGTCCCTCCAGGTCTCCCACGAGGCTCTCGTATCCGATTTCCAGCCATTTGACCGGCCGGGTGCGCCGCCAGTGCTCCAAGATTCGTTGATGATCGGCGAACCACCGGGCCATGAGTTCCCAGGTGTTGATCCAGGCGTGCGTCTCGAAAGCTGCAAACCAACAAGAAACGGCGATGTCGCGCAGATCTCGGTTGCAAACGATGACGCGGGAACCCGGCCACAGAACCGCGATCAGGCCGAGCAACTGGACGTTGTCGGGCATCTTGTCGGTAACGCGTGTGGCCCTGGCTGGGGCAAGGGTGTTCAGGCTGTCGAGGTATCCTTGGGCTGCCGCCCTGGTGGACTCGGGACTGAGCAGCTCCAGGGCTTGGAACGGGTCGATCCCAGGCTGACCGACCCGTGAAGGCAGGGCCTCAAAAGTGCGCAAGACGTCGAGCAGCTCACCCGCGCCGTGGACTTTCGAGTGGGAGGCGAGGATCTGCTCGACCAAGGTGGTACCCGACCGGGCCAAACCGACCACAGGGGAGTAATTGGTGTCAGTTCGTTGTTTCTTGGGGGAGTAATTGGTGTCAGTTCGTTGTTTCTTGCGGGGAGTAATTGGTGTCAGTTCGTTGTTTCTTGCGAGGACGGCCTCTGGGACAGGGGAGCAGATCGATCTTCAATCGCTGCGCGATCTGCTCCATCCATTCGGCGGTGCCGAGCGGTCTCCCGCTTCGCGACGCGGCAATAAAATGCACCGACACCAATTTCCCTTCACCGACACCAATTTCCCTTCCTGACACCAATTTCCCTTCATCGCAGACGGCTCCGGCCCATTTCTGAGCAGATAAGACTCGCGGACGGGCGAAACAGGAATTGCCAACGCATTGCCAATTCGTCTCGTTTGCACGGACAAAGGCCCAAACACTCTTGGGGTGATGAAAAAAAGACAACGCCCGGCCAGATCGACGGTGGAGCGGATTGCCCATAGGTCATACCGGCGGCTCGCCATGTCGCGTTTCCAGTGTGTCCAAGTACTCCGGACAAAACGTCTGGGCAAATATTTTAACCCTCATCCGCGTCAAGCCTTCCATTCGGATTTCACCCGGCAAATGGCATTGAAAATTTGACAAAACCCGCGCAGTGCGTATAATGCACTATACGAAGGGAGATCGTGCGCCGAGCTTTTTGTCACTGATGTTCGGCGAGCCGTCGGGTTATCGGAATAACGAGCGGCCTATGAGCCGGGTTGATCTCGGTCAGTGGCCGGGTTGAGGTCGATTGACTGATCGGCGCGATCCTCAAATCCCTCACGCCCATTTCCCACACCCTTCGAGGGTATGCCGGCCAGCCTGGGCCCCGGGCTGAGGACCGCGAGCGGGGCGAAACGAAGACGCGATGGAAACCTTCGTTATCTTCCGTTCAAAATCTCTTAGCGAGCGTCGTCTCCATGTCGGCCCCGGTTCGTCGGGTCCGTAGCGATGGCATACACGGCCTCCACGGCCTCTGGGTCGCGTCGAAAAGCTCGTTGCCCGAAAATGGCGCCCGCCATTTTTCTCGCCCTCTGCGCCAAAAAAGTCGGCTGACATAAAAGCGTCCAGATCAATGGGTTGTGTTTAGGGGCCTTGGCTCCAGTGACCGAAAAATGGCGCTTTTGGCCTTCGAAAGAGCGCCATTCTCCGCCATTTTTTTCCCTGGCTATTCAGAAGGCGCGCTATGCTTGTGGAACCTTCTGGTGGACCGCGGCTTCATCAACGGCCGTGAAATCCGCCGGCTGAATGGCCAAAACACGGAGGCCAATGCAGGACGCTCCGCCCCGCGATGGCGACCCCGGCCCCACGCAACCCCCGCCCCGGGATGCACCGCCGGCTTACGTCTGAATTGCAGCTCTCGAAGGGGACGGATATCATGTAACCGGCTCATTTGCCCGGCAGCCGAGAATCTATGGGAGGTCGCTCGATGAGACGCCGTGAGTGTTTTGTGACTTGGCTTTGCAATTCGTGGGCCGGCACTGGGTAATGTCCTTGGCGCTGACTGTGAGTCCAATAGGGGCGGCGTCCTGGGACCCCTCAGCCGACGACTATAGCGGCCGTCATGGCGCAACCTCGTACGTCTCGTCTCGGGGAGACAACTCAGACGGCACCAGTTGGCAAAGGGCCTTTCGCACAATTCAGGCCGCGCTTCGGCCGTACCTGATGCGGCGGGCGGACATCGCATCATCATTCGGCCTGGTACATACGTCGAGGCCAACCTCACGCCAGCACATAAGGGCGCGGCCAAGGCATACAATCTGTTGGTCGGAGATGCCGACGGAAAGCTCGGGTCAGGTGCCACGGGCTGGGTGGTGATCGACGGTAGTTGCCCAGGCGTGGCTGTGCGTCAGAAGCCAGGGCCCAGTAATCCTCTGTTTGAGATCGTGAAGTCGGTCGAACCCGAGTCAGGTTTCAAATCCGTCGATTGGTGGGGCAATCTCAAATGTGAGATCGAGTTTTTCGGCAGTGTGGGTGGGACCGATGGATCTACCGAGGACTGTATTTCACGGGCACCGAAGGCTTCGGTTGGGA
>CAWHKI010000267.1:0-6428 GCA_963829765.1 uncultured Isosphaeraceae bacterium
GCCGTTTAATCAGTCGCCCGGCGTCGCGACAACCTTTTCTCGGGGGACCTTCCACCAGCATCATTCCGCGCAGTAGCTCGCTATTCGGAGCAGACCGCCGGATCGTCCTCTTCGGGCACGCGGCTGCCAGCCGTGTCGTCGAGCCTTCGAATCTCTTCCGGCCCAACGTCCGCGATGACCAGGGGTGAGTGCGACGTACACACGAATTGGATTTTCGGAAATGTCGATTTGATATCGCTGGCGACCCCGCTGCCACCGCGGGTGAAGATGAACGTCCAGCTCGTCGATGAGCACGACACCCTGAGTTTGAGCCAGGACGTCGGGCAACGCCCCGTCTGTGGGCGGGAGCGCGTCGTCGGGAACCAGGTGGCTATTTTGCGTGACCGCCTTGATGGCAATGTCGGCCACCATCGCCAGCATCATTCGATGCCCGGAGCTCAAATTGCTGAAAAGCGAGCCCGACCTTCGACGGACAGAACGATTTCCTCGCGGTCGCCGTCAAACCACATTCGGTCAGCGCCAGCGACGCACCTCAAGACCGCGGTGCGAACCACCTCGAACCCGGGACCAAATTGGCCGCCTCGGTTCGCGGCCGCGTTGGCCTCGCGTTGAAACCAGTCCTCGAGATCGGCGATACGAATGCGTTCATTCAGGCAGTCGTAAAAAGCGGCCCACCGGCCGCCCGGAATGTTCAAGTCGCCGCGAGTCTTGCGCCGCTCGTTGTGATGCAGCCATGCGCGGCCCGCGCCGTAATAGGCGATCACCGGAAGCTGCACGCGCTCGTCCGTCCGCGCGCGTTCATAAGCCGCCTCGATCACCGCAAGCGCCTCCTTCGCCGCGTAATTACGAGTGCTTTTTTTGGCCTGCTCGATAAGACGCTCCCACGTCAGGTGATCGTGATCCTCGATCTGTCCGGTCGCTTTGACCGACACGCCGCCAATCGCTTTTCGAAACTGCTCACGCTCGCCGCGTGGTTGCCTTCTCAGCCGAATCTCCGATCGGTAGATCCCCCTTCGGCAACCGATCAAGGTCGAATCCGGCGGCTCCACCAGCCAAATGCCCAGCGCCACCGCGAGCGCGTCCAGCACACTCGTCTTGCCGGCACCGTTGTCGCCAATCAACAAAGTGAATTGGGGGTGCAAGTTCAACTCGAATGTGGCGAATTTCTTGAAGTTGCGCAACTCTAAACGATCAATTCTCATGAGGGTCTCCTCCAATCGGCTTCATCCCCGGCACGCGGCAGCGTCCTTTACGCGTTTGCTCAGTTTTACCATATCAATCGCACTTCGGATGCGTTATTTCCATTCTCCTCAGCCCATCTCGGGCCAGAGAGGAACAATCTCGCCTTGCCTGTTATTACCCCCAGATCACGCCCTTTTCGCCGGGGATGATCTCGCCGATGATCCAAGCGGGAATATCAACCTTTTGGCTTCTGAGGCGTCTCACGATCGCATCGGCGTAATGTTCGGCGACGACCGCGATGAGGCCAATGCCCAGGTTGAAGACGCGGTCCATCTCAGACTGATCGACCGAGCCAAGTTGTTGGAGCCAGGGGAAGACAGGGGGAATCGGCCATGATCCGCGGTGAAGGCGCATGGCACAGCCGTCGGGAAGGATGCGCGGGGGGTTGTCGATCAGGCCGCCGCCGGTGATGTGAGCGATCCCGTGCACAATGCGTTTGACCCGGTAATTGCGGTAAATCGTCTTCACCGCGGGTATAGATCCGAGTGGGGGTCAAGAGCTCGTCGGCAACGGTCCGGCCCAGTTCATCCACGTAGGTTAGCGGTGTCAGGCCGGCGTGATCGAAGACAAGCTTGCGTGCCAGGCTGTAGCCATTGGAGTGCAGTCCCGAGCTGCCCAGCCCGACGACTTTGTCGCCGGGCCGGATATCGCGGCCGTCGAGGATGTGCTTGCGCTCGACGACCCCGACACAGAACCCGGCCAGGTCGTACTCGCCTTCTTTATAGAGTTCGGGCAGGATGGCCGTCTCACCGCCCAGGAGGGCGCACTCGGCTTGGATACAACCTTCGCTGATCCCCGTGACGATCGCGCTGGTGAGTTCCGGGTCGTCGCGGCTCATGGCGACATAATCGAGGAACAAAAGGGGTTCGGCGCCTGCACACAGGCAGTCATTGACGGACATGGCGACCAGGTCGATGCCTACCGTCGCGTGCTGGCCGGTGGCGAAGGCGACCTTGAGCTTGGTGCCGACACCGTCCGTCGAGGCAACCAGAACCGGGTCGCGATAAGTGCGCGAAAGAAGGCCAATGTGGTCATCGAGCCGAAACAAACCGGCGAAGCCGTCTTTCCACTCCATGACCCTGGGAGTGAACGTCCGGCGCATCAAGGGGGGCAGCCGGCTCATCGTGTCCTCGTAGGTATCGAGATCCACGCCGGTCGAGCGATAGTCAAGTGGTTGGTTCATCGGTGCTTTTTTGTCCGTCGTCCGTGCTCTAAGTTGTCCGTGCTCAGGTGGCGGCGCTCAGTGGCTAGTGGTCGGCAAGGGAGTGGCTGCTGGATTATTTGGCATGGTTCGAATACTTTATACGCCCGAATAGGCTTTGCTGCCAACTACTTGCGAAGCGAAAAACGGGCAAGGAACCGCGGACCGAAAAGACAACGGACCACGGACAATGGACCAATCGTTCTTGATCGGAAGGCCCGAGCGGACTATCTTTAGGAAGCGGCGCAGGCCGAGCATTCACACCCACCTTGACCATTCCGCACTGGCCCGCCGAGTTTTCCGTCCGTTTCCCAGCGTTTGGAGATCCGCATTATGAATCGTAAGTGGCTCGCTTTCCCTTTGAGCGCAGGCGTCTTGTTCGTTCTCGGCATTGTGGCCGGCCCTGGTCTTCGTGGCGCCAACGACGACGAGTCGCCGCTTGGCAAGGTCATGGAGAAAGTCAACAAGCATAACTCCACGATCACCAAGGGAGTGCGTAATAAAACAAATTTCCTCAAATCCCGCAAGGACGTCGAAAAAAGCGCCAAAGAGCTGGCCAAGCTAGCCAAGATAGCTAAACCAATGAAGGATGCCGTCGGGAAGTCAAAGGTCGCCGACCCGCAAAAGAAATGGGATGAATACATGGATGACCTCATCAAGACGTCGGGAAAGTTGGGGGAATTGACAGCGCCCTCGGGCGGGACGTACGAAGAAGCCAAGAGTGCGTTCAGCGAGGTAAAAAAGGCCTGCGCCGACTGCCATAAGGATTTTCGTGTCGAGGAAGGAAGCTTCTGAAGGAAGGACGGAGGACGGAGGACGGAAGACGGAGGATTGAGGACGGAGGATTGAGAACCGATGATAGACCCATGAGGGCAAACGCTTTCCTCCGTCCTCCGTCCTCTTTCCTCCGTCCTTCCGCCGGGGGGGTATGTTCGCTGGAAGACTGGGTTTGTCTCGACCTGACGTGCGCGAGCGTCGACCTGGATCTGGCGCTTGATGAGGCGCTTTTGATTGAGGCCGACGCCGGGCGGAGCGGGCGGGTGCTGCGGTTCTGGGAGCCGGCCGATTTCGCACTGGTGATGGGTGCGTCGTGCCGGATCGGGGATGATATTCGCGTTGACCTTTGCCGGGCGGACGGCGTGCCGATCTTCCGGCGGACGAGTGGCGGCGGGACGGTGGTCGTGGGGCCTGGCGCGCTCAACGTCTCGGTGATCCTGCCGGAATCGGCAGCGCCCGGGTTATCCGCCGTCGACGGGGCCCATCGTTATGTCCTGGACGGGATCGCCCGGTCGATTCGCGGGGTGGGCCCCCAAGTCAAGCTCGAAGGCCGGGGGGACCTAGTGCTGGAGGATCGCAAGTGCGGAGGGAGTGCCCAACGGCGGCTCAAGCGGTGGTTCATGGTCCACTGCTCGATCCTCTACGATTTTTCCATCGAGCGGATTGTCCGGTATCTGACAATTCCGCCGCGCCAGCCCGAATATCGGCAAGGGCGAAGTCATGAGGACTTCTTGAGGAACCTCGGTCTGCCGCGTAATATTTTGATGGATGTGATCCGCGGCGGTTTTTCAGCCGGCCCGCTCTCGTCACGACCGCCGGCCGTTCCGTCGGCCGTCCTTGAAGGGCTGTTGGCGGAGAAATTCGCCAACCCGACCTGGATCGAACGGTTATAAACGTTTAAGAGAATTCGTCGCTCGGCGAGCGGCAAGCGCTTTCAGTCTGGGTGTCGACCGATCGGCCCATGTCGGCCTGCCGTCGAAAACCGGACTAGTCTGGAAACGACTTAAACATGGAACGCTCGACAGTTGCAAATCAGTTCAATTTGAGCCTGATCGAAGACTACTACCAGCGCTGGATAAAAGATCCAGACTTGGTAGACGGGTCGTGGCGCAATTTCTTTCAGGGTTATGAGTTAGGGCGCGATCCGCGTGCCGCCTCTGACCGGGGCGTCGATCCTGAGCTGGCTCGCGGCCAAGCAGCCGTCACGCGGTTGATCGATGCCTACCGGGAGTTTGGGCATTATGTGGCCAACCTCGATCCGCTCAGGCTCGAGCCCCGGCGGGTTTCACCCGAACATCTTGAGCCCGCGGCTTTTGGGCTAACCGAATCTGACCTGGATCGCGTCTTCTACCACCAGCTCAGCCCCGACGGTTCATCGACCCTGCGAGAGCTGATCGAGATCTTGCGGGAGACCTATTGCCGGACCGTAGGCGTGGAGTTCATGCACATCCGGGACGCCGCAATCCGCCAATGGCTGCTTGAGCGAATGGAGCCGGTCCGCAACCGGCCGCGGTGCGACATCAAAAAGAAGCGCCGCATCGTTTACAAGTTAAACGTGGCCGAGCTGTTTGAGACCTTCCTCCACAAAAACTACGTGGGCCAGAAGCGGTTTTCGCTTGAGGGGGGCGAGATGCTGATCCCCCTCTTAGACGCGATCATCGAGCGGGCCGGCGGGGCGGGGGTGCTGGAAATCGTCATGGGCATGCCGCACCGGGGTCGATTGAACGTTTTGGCGAATATCCTCAATAAGCCTTACGGAATGCTCTTCAACGAGTTCGAGGGCAACTACATGCCCTGGGCCGTGGGCGGCGATGGAGACGTCAAATATCATCTCGGTTTTTCGGCCAATCATGTGACCGCCGACAAGCACAACGTTCACCTCACGCTGTCGGCGAATCCCAGCCACCTCGAGGCCGTCGACCCGGTGGTGGAAGGGAGGATGCGGGCGAAGCAGCGGCGGTTTCACGATCGCGACCGGCGGCTGGGCGTTCCGCTCCTAATCCACGGTGACGCGGCGTTCGCGGGGCAGGGGCTGGTGGCTGAGACGCTCAACCTGTCGCAGCTTCCCGGCTATCGGACCGGTGGTACGGTCCATATCGTCGTCAACAACCAGATCGGCTTTACGACATCGCCCAGCGAAGGACGTTCCACTCGCTACTGCACCGACGTCGCCAAGATGATCGAGGCGCCCATTTTCCACGTCAACGGCGAAGATCCGGAGGCGGTGGTCTTCGTGGGGGAACTGGCGCTCGACTTCCGGCAGCGATTCGGCAGGGATGTCGTGATCGATATGGTCTGCTACCGCCGGCACGGGCACAACGAGGGAGATGAGCCCGCGTTTACCCAGCCGCTCATGTACGAGAAGATCAAGAACCGAGTCAGTATCCGCGAGCTCTACACCGAGCAGCTCGTGCTGGCCGGCGACCTGACCAGCGGAGAGGCCGAGACGATCGCCGAGACGTTCGCCGACAAGTTGCGGGAGGTTCTTCAGGAAGTAAAGCGTGGGGTGGTCGAGCCCGCGACCGACCACCGTGGGTTCGCCGGCGCCTGGACAGGGCTCTCACCCAAGTTTTCCTATAAGCCGGTGGAGACGGGGGTTCCGTACGAAACGCTCATCGAAATCACCAAAAAGTTGGCCCAGGTACCAGCCGGTTTCACGGTCAATCCCAAGCTGGCCAAAATCATCTCGGCTCGTGTCAAGACCATGGAGTCGAAGGGGACGGTCGACTGGGCATTCGCCGAGGTGCTGGCCTTCGGATCGCTGATCGCCGAGAACACGCCGGTTCGGCTGAGTGGCCAGGATAGCCGCCGCGGCACGTTTAGCCAGCGGCATTCGGTGCTCGTCGACCAGAAGACGGGTGAGCTCTATAAGCCGCTCAACCACTTGAAAGACAATCAGCCCGAGTTCTGCGTGTACGACAGCTTGCTGTCTGAGGCGGCCGTGTTGGGGTTCGACTACGGATACTCGCTGGATGAACCCCACATGCTGATTCTGTGGGAGGCCCAATTCGGCGACTTCGCCAACGGCGCCCAGGTGATCATCGATCAGTTCATCGCCTCTGCCGAGTCGAAATGGGGACGCGGTTGCGGCCTGGTGATGCTCTTGCCCCATGGTTATGAAGGGCAGGGGCCCGAGCATTCGAGTGCCCGGCTCGAGCGGTTCCTTCAGCTCTGCGCCGAGGACAACATTCAGGTCGTCGTGCCGACG
>CAWHKI010000268.1:0-9230 GCA_963829765.1 uncultured Isosphaeraceae bacterium
TCGGCAACGCCTTTGGCGTCGAGATTGACGCGAAAGGGCGCATATATTCGGGCCATAACGGGGGTGACACGCGCGGGTTCCATTACGTGCAAGGGGGCTATTACCAGAAGGGCTTCAACAAGCACGGGCCGCTGTCAAACCCCTATTCGTTTGGTTACTTCCCCGCGATGAAGCATCATCGCGTGCCGCGGTTCACGCATACGTTCGTCATCTACGAGGCCGATGCGTGCCAGGCGTATCACGGACTGCTCTTCGGAGTCGCTCCGATCTTGAACCACGTCGTGATGAGCCAGGTGCGGCCTGACGGATCGTCGGTGCGAACCCACGACATTGGCCTGGCTGTCTCGACAGACGATTCGTGGTTTCGGCCAGTCGACATTCAGCTCGGTTCCGACGGCGCGCTTTACATCGCCGATTGGTACGACCGTCAGATCAACCATTACCGAAACCACGAGGGCCAGATCGAACCGGGTAATGGGCGAATTTACCGGCTCAAGGCACGCAATGCGGGCTCCGTCTGAAGCCTGTCGATCTGGCGCGACTCAGCACGCACGAGCTGGTCGATCGGCTGTCCGATCCCAACAAGTGGACGCGGCAAACGGCGCTGAGGCTGCTCGGCGACCGCAAGGATCGGTCATCGTGCCGAGCTTCCAGCAACTCGTCGCGCGGGAAAACGGGGCAAGTCGCCCTTGAGGCGCTCTGGGCGCTGAATCTGGTGGGAGGTCTGGATGAAGCGATGGCCTTGAAGACGCTCGACCATGTCGATCCGTATGTTCGCTTGTGGACGGCCCGGCTCTTGTGCGATCAATCACATGTTTCTCCCTCGGTGGCGACGGCGCTGGTCGGGCGGGCGAAGGTTGAGCCTGATGTCGAGGTCCGCAGCCAGCTCGCCTGTTCGGCCAGGCGTTGCCCGCGCGAGATGCCCTGCCGATCGTCAGGGAACTGTTGGCGCGGAGTGAAGACGCGAGCGACATCCACGTGCCGCTCCTCCTTTGGTGGGCGCTCGATGCGAAGGTCGCGACCGATCCAGAGGCCGTGCTCTCGCTGTTTCGCGACCCCGCGGTCTGGGACTTAGCGATCGTACGCGCGACCGTCGCCGAACGGCTGATGCGGCGGTTCGCCGCGGCGGGGAGCAGGTCGGACCTGATCAATTGCTCGCGACTTTTGGCGATCGCGCCTGGGCCGGATCACATCAAGCGCCTGATGGCGGGGTTTGAGGCCGGTGTCGCGGGCAGGTCGCTGACGGGGGTTCCCACCGAGCTGGCCGAAGCCCTGGCCAAGTACAGCGGTCAGTCGGTGACATTGGGCCTGCGTCAGGGCAAGCCCGAGGCGATTTCGGAAGCGCTGCGTGAGTTATCCGACGATTCGGCCGACCGTTCCAAACAGCTTCAGCTTCTTCAAGTCCTGGGCGAGGTCCGCCGGCCGGGGTGCGTCCCGGTTGTGTTGCGGCTCGCGTGCCAGTCGCCCGACAACGCGCTGCGATCGGCCGCCTTGAGCACGCTCGCCACATACGACGACCCGGCCATTCCCGACGAAGTCGTCAAGTCTTATGTCAATATGTCTGAAGACGTACGGGCTTCCGCCCAAAGCTTGCTGGTGACCCGGCGCCCCTGGGCGGCCCGGTTCCTGAAGGAGATCGAGCGCCAGACGATTGATCCCCGCGGTGTCCCTCGGGAAATCGTCGAGAAGCTGTTGCTGCTGGGAGACTCTCAAGTGAGCGCCCTGGCGACCAAGCTGTTGGGACCGATCAAGCCGGCCACCTCGGCCGAGCTGCATCACCAGATCGACCGCCTCGCGGCCGTCATCCGCGCCGGCTCGGGGATTCCCAAGCCCGGCAAACGGATCTTCGAGCAGCAGTGTCTCCGCTGCCATACGCTTGTTCCGCAAAGGGGGCCAGGTGGGGCCCGACCTCACCACTTACCGTCGCGATGACCTGGAGACCATGCTGCTCAACATCGTCAACCCCAGCGCGGAAATCCGCGAGGGATACGCGACGGTGGTCGCTGCCATGACCGACGGCCGAGTGCTCTCCGGGGTCGTGGTCGAGCAAGACAAGAACGTGGTGATCTTGCGCGGGAGCGACGGCAAAGACGTCGTCCTTGCCCGTGCCGACATCGACGCGATGCGCCCCGCCGCCGGCTCGATCATGCCCGAGGGGCTGCTGAACAGCTTGAGCGACCAGCAGGTGCGTGATCTATTCGCTTATCTCAGGAGTACACAGCCATTGATCGATTGAACGGAGAGTGACGACCGGCGCGATTCGTCGAGGATCGGTACGATTGCACGCGGTCTCGGCACCGTGGCGGTTGCGCCCACAGATTCTGGCGAACGCTCAGGAAAACGCCCGCAGAGAGATCGAAGTCTGGACATACCAACCCGACGCGCAAGCGAGGGGAGTGCCGGTGTCCCTCGCTGGCGCGTCGGGTTGGTATCGGTCGCCGCCCAAGAGCGCCGGAATCTGTTGGCGCACCCCGTCGGAGCGGTTCCGTCGCCCGTTGTGGGAACCAGCCGGGGTGATAAAATAGGGCAAGTGGCAGGATCGATAAAGCGATTGCATCTTTACTGCGAGCGAGCAGCCATGAGCCAATCCCACGACAACGCGTCACGCCGCGGTTTTCTGGATCAGACCCTCCGCCTCGAGCGCGGCCGCCTTTGCGTTTCCCACGATCATCCCCGGCAACGCGTTGGGACTGGCGGGCCGGCCCGCCCCGAGCAATCGGATTACCCTGGCGGTGATCGGCACGGGCAACCAAGGCTTCAACGATCTCGGATCGTTCCTCAACGATGACCGCGTGCAGGTGGTCGCCGTCTGCGACGCCAACCGCGAAAGCGCGGGCTACTGGGATGGCAAGATCGGCGGCCGGGAGCCGGCGCGGCGACTGGTGAACGAGCATTATTCCAAGACGCATTCGCCCGAATCTTACCGCACCTGCGATGCCAGCGCCGATTTTCGCGAAATCCTCGGGCGGGACGACATCGATGCCGTCGAGATCTGCACTCCCGATCACTGGCACGCGCTGATGGTTGTCGCTGCATGTAAGGCCAGGAAAGACATCTACTGTCAGAAGCCCCTTTCGCTGACGGTGGCCGACGGTCGCGTGATGAGCTTCGCGGTCAATCAGTCGAACGTCGTCTTCCAGACCGGCAGCCAACAGCGCTCGGACCGCCGCTTCCGCCGCGCCTGCGAGCTTGTTCGCAACGGTCGCATTGGCGACCTGCACACCGTGCGGGTCGGTCAACCGTCGGGACGAAGCGACTACGCCAAGACGGGTGCCCACAAAAAGCCGGAGCCCGTGCCCAAAGGCTTCGACTACGACATGTGGCTCGGGCCAGCACCCGATGCCCCGTATGCCCCCGCCCGTTGTCATGTCAATTTTCGCTGGATCTTCGACTACTCGGGCGGCCAGGTCACCGATTGGGGGGGCCACCATCCCGATTGTGCCCAGTGGGGAATGGGGACCGAGCTGACCGGCCCGATCGAGATCCGCAACGCCAAGGGGGCCTTCCCTCCCGATGAACTCTGGAACACGGCCACCGAATATTCCTTTGAAGCGGTCTACGAAAACGGCGTGACCATGATCGTCTCCAGTAAAGAGAAGATGGGAGTGACCTTCGAGGGAACCAAGGGCAAGATTTACGTCGATCGAGGCAAGCTCAATGCCGATCCCAAGTCGATTCTCGATTCCCAGATTTGTCCCGACGGCATTCACCTGTACAAGAGCGACGACCACTTCCGCAATTTCATCGATTGCGTGATCTCTCGCGAGCCGACGGCCGCTCCCGTGGAGGTAGCCCACCGATCGATCACGATCTGCCACCTTGGGAATATTGCCATGAGGCTCAATCGCGAACAACTGCGCTGGGACCCCCGAACCGAGCAGATCATCGGCGACGACGAGGCGGCCCAAATGCTGGGGCGGCCCTATCGCTCCCCTTGGGCTCTCCCGTCCGTTTAATTGTGGTATACCTTGATCCCCGCTTTTTGGGATTGCGCCCGTTCGCAGACTAACCGAGTAAAGAGGGGTGGCCGGTGCGAGTGGTCGGTGGAACGGCGAGAGGAAAATCATTGCTGGTGGTGCCCGGAAGGGGAACCAGGCCGATCCTTGACCGCGTCAAGACGGCCCTCTTTGATATCCTTCGCCCGCGCTTGGCCGGCATGCGCTTGCTCGACCTCTTCGCCGGCAGCGGCAGCGTCGGCATCGAGGCCCTCAGCCAGGGGGCCGCGCATTGCACCTTTATCGACCTGGGTCGAGACGCCATCACCACCATCAAAAAAAACCTCGACTCGACCGGCTTCGCCCCCAACGCGATCGTCCGCCAAACGGCGCGCTCGACTTTTTGAAGACAACCCCAGGGCCGTTTGATCTCATCTATATCGCCCCTCCTCAATACAAAAACCTCTGGGTCGAAGCCATGCGCCTGCTCGCCGCCCGGCCAGAATTATTAACACCGCCAAGCGCCGACGAAGGGGAAGGGAACGACGAAACCGGAGGCCTCGCCATCGTCCAGATCGATCCCAAAGAATACGAACCGCTCGATGACCTGGGCCCCCTTCGCGAGGTCCGGCAGAAACGCTACGGGAATACGCTGCTCGTCTTTTTCGAACGCCAATGCTCTCTCGGCACGGTCCCATTCGAGAAAGTCTGATCACGTCGAACCAACGCTTTGCTACAATAACCGCTCTCCCCAACGCGTTTCGCGTTACTCCATGATCATCGGACCTATCCCGCTTTCGTCTTGCAATAAGGCCCCACCATGCTTGCCGTCTTCTGCTCGCCGAGTCGCTACACCCAAGGGAAAAACGCCACCGCCGTCCTGGGAGCGGAGATCGCTGGATTAGGATTAAGCGGCCCGGCGCTGGTGATTGCTGGTCGCTCGCCCATTCGATTGCTGTCGGAAACATGGAAACGCACCTTCGCGGAAGCCGGAATGGCCTATGCGGTGCATGAGTCCGGCGGTCACTGTTCTTTGGCTGAAATCGAGCGAATCAAGCAAGCCGCCAGGCAGCACAAATCCCAGGTTATCGTGGGAGCTGGGGGCGGGAACGTTCTCGATGCCGCTCGTGCCGCCGCCGCCGATCTGAAGTTGCCCGTAGTGAGCTGCCCAACGGTTGCGTCCAGCGATGCCCCATGCAGTGCGTTATCGGTGATTTACTCGGAGGAAGGCGTCGTTGAATGTTCACGCATCTACCGTAAGAACCCGGACTTGGTGCTCGTCGATACCCAAGTCATCGCACAGAGCCCACCACGGCTGCTGGTGGCGGGGATGGGCGACGCCCTGGCGACATGGTTCGAGGCGAAAACCTGCGCTGATGGCCGTGTCAAAAACATGCGAGGAGGCTTATCGACGCAAAGCGCCTTGGCACTCGCGAAACTTTGTTACCGTACTGTCCTGGCCGACGGAGCCGATGCCCTGCGGGCGATTCAATCCCAGGTCGTCACCCCGGCACTGGAACGCCTGGTGGAAGCAAATACGCTGCTGTCGGGGCTGGGTTTCGAGTCATCCGGTCTCGCGGCGGCCCACGCGATTCACAACGGCTTAACCACGGCCGAGGCCACTCGTGCTTACCTCCATGGCGAGAAGGTGGCCTTTGGATTGCTGGCCCAGCTTGTGCTCGAGGGACAATCGCGGTCGGTGCTGCGCCGCGTGATGGGCTTCGCGACCGAAGTTGGTTTGCCGATCACGCTGGCTGAAATCGGCCTGACGAATCTGCCGAAAGAAGACCTGCGAAAGATCGCTGTCCGTGCGACAGCCGAGGGCGAAACCATCCACAACGAACCGTTTGAAGTGGTGCCCGATATGGTGGCCGATGCGATCATGGCCGCCGATGCAATTGGGCGGGCGTGGAAGAAAGAACACGGTCCGCAATGAATCAAAACAATGTCCCCAGACACGGCGAGAACCGTCGCCGGACAGAGCCGGCTCCTACAGAATTTGTAGGAGGGAGCTTCGTCTCCCGATCCCCTAAAAACGTCGCCGGACAGAGCCGGCTTCTAGATGCCGTGGCGTTGCGTGTGGATGACACGGGCGCCACGCGTGCCGGCCAGTCGTGCTTCACCCTGGACGACTTGTTGCAGTTAGCGAGTAGCTCGTACTGCGGCCGCCGGCGGCGTCCTTAGTCAGGATGCCCCGTTTGACCAGGTCGTTGATATCGCGGTTGGCCGTGTCTTGAGAGCATTTCGTCAGGCTCGCCCACTTCGATGAGGTGAGCTTGCCCGCGAACCCGTCCAGCAATCGATTGACGACCTTCCGTTGCCGGTCGTTGAGCGACTCACCGGCGTGAGTTTCCCAGAACCGGGCTTTTCGCAGCACATTCGCCAGCGTGAGTTCCGCGCCGTCGAAGGCGCGGTCCAGGCAGCTCAAGAACCACTGCATCCACGGCGTAATCTCAAGGGTGCCTTTTTGGGTCCGCTCCAGAATGTCGTAATAGTCGTTGCGCTCCAGCCGGATCTCGGCGGACATGCTGTAGAAACGTTTCGGACTCCGCTCAGAGCGTGCCAATGCCATATCGGCGATCGCGCGGGCGATGCGCCCATTGCCGTCATCGAAGGGGTGGATGGTCACGAACCAAAGATGCGCCAGGGCGGCTTTCAGCACCGGATCGACCGGGGCCGTCCCGTTAAACCAGTCGAGGAACTGCCCCATCTCCGCCGGGATCCGATCGGCCTTGGGCGCTTCGTAGTGAACTCGTTCCTTGCCGATCGGCCCTGAGACGACCTGCATAGGGCCTGATCTGTCGTCCCGCCAGGCACCGACCCTGATCTTCCGCATGCCGCTGCGCCCGGTCGGGAACAGAGCGGCGTGCCAGCCGAACAGGCGCTCCTCCGTCACCAGATCTTGATATCCCTGGGTGGCGTCGAGCATCATCTCGACGACGCCGTCGACATCCCGGTCGGCAGACGCCAGCGCCCCGATATCGACGCCGAGTCTCCGGGCGAGGGAAGAACGCACCTGATCGACGTCGAGGATTTCGCCCTCGATCTCGCTTGATTTGAGGACATCTTGGGTCAGGGTGCTCAGCACGGCTTCCTCGCGAAATTGGAAGCCCAATCCTTCCATGCGTCCCATAAGCCGGCCCTGCCGATGACGCACGGCGACAAGCTGGTTTGCCAGGCCGTCCTGATCCCAGTGGAACTGGGGCCATTTACTTCGTTGGTGGATGTACACGCTTATTCTCCGCATTGATCTGCGGCAATAATCGCATTTATTCTCCGCAAGAGCAAGCGTTTTCTCCGCACGTCAAGCGGAGAATTGCCGGGCTATGCGCATTACCTCCCAGCGGAAACGAAAGAGGTGCATCTGTACGGCCCGAAGCGTCAGCGAGGAAGCCGTTGGCGATGCCCTCGCTCGCGCGTCGGGTTAATATGAGTTCAGGGGCGTTGGCCTCTCATACTAACCCGAAGCGCCAGCGAGGATGCCGTTGGCCCTGGCCCTCAGGGACCCCGAGGTGAATCGGCCCGCATCCGTCGTCTGCTCGGTTACCCGGCGAGAAAGCGGCGGTTGAATACGGGCATCGGCTGGTGTTTCAGCGAGGACACATCGTGGTGTCGATTTAAAAGAAAACCAAGCTCGGCTTCATGCCACGACTGGGCTTGCTCGATCTATTCGTCCGTAGTATTCTATTACTACAGAAAGGGTGACTGGGGATGGCGAAGCGGGATCGGTGCAGCCGGATCAAGCGATCAGACGCCGACGTCATCTGGGACGATCCGAGTCAAAGCCGCGGGAACCGGCAGAAGGTCTGGGCTCATTTGAAGCGCGATCGTAACGTCATGGACGAAATCATCGCGGAGAGGTACAGCAGCAAGCCCAGTCCGCGCGCGTTGTTTCAAAGCGGGCAGATCGGGCGGGAGGCCACTGAGCGAGCGGAGCGTGTGCGTGCCTTGGGACCGCCGGAGCGCCCGTTCCGCGAGTTGATCGCCGCTTTGCGTTCCGAGCGTGAGCGCCAGGGCCTGAGCCTGGCCGACATCGCCAAGCGGACGGGGATGGACCGAGCCGCCATTCACAAGCTGGAAATCGGCCTGAATTCGAACCCGACCCATGCCACACTAACGCGGTACGCCATGCTCTGGGGACCCGGATCGAATGGCATCTTAAGACGATTCCGAAGAAATCGCCTGGCCCATGAGCCGCTGCGAGACCGACTTTGGACGGAAATCAACCCGACTCACGCCGGTGCGGATGCCGTTGGCCTTGGCCTTCCGGGACCCCGGGGTGAATCGGTCCGCATCCGTCGTCTGCTCGGTTACCCGGCGGTTCAATACGGGCATCGGCCGGTTTTCTGGTAGAATGCCCTCGGTAACTTACTTGTCGACCGACGAAGACGAGGCCAGCGATGACCGTCACGCTATACCGTACGCGGGCACATTTCACCTCGTTCCTGTGCTGTTCATTGGCGGCGGCCACGCTGTCAGCGCAAGAACCCGGCCCACCCCTCCCCGGCACCAAGCCCCTCACGATGACCGGCGACATCGCTAGCGAGTTGGTTGCGGGGGTCGACCGATTCCTCTTGAAGCAGATCGATCAAAGCGTGGCCAACGCCGAGTCACACTGGAGGCGCGATTTCTCGTCGCTACGGGCCTACGATGCCTCGGTCGAACCCAATCGCAAACGCCTGAAGCACATCCTCGGCATTCGTGATCCGGCGGTCCCATTCGACACGGCCGAGCACCCGGATGACTTCAGTTACCAAATGACCAACCAATCGGGCGAGCGCTATAGCATCAGGAGCATTCGCTGGCCGGCCTTTGGCGACGTGACGGGGTTGCGACGGCGGGTGTGGAGAGTTCGGTACTAGGATTTGAGGCGCCAAGTCTTTTTGTCGCTGCGCGCGCATCTCATGCCGCGGCCAATACAACTCTTTGGACTTTGCCGATCGATGAACCGGCGGTGCAATCCTGGACGGCGGCTGCTGCCGCGGTGACGCCGTTTTTGCAGAGCTGGCTTGGGCAGCGGCCGCGATCGCAGCTGACGATCCTTGACCTGCCCGACCCGGACGACACGCCCTTTGAAACCGGCGCGTCGCCGAAGCCCATATGCGTCCGCGGCGCACACGCGTGCCCCAGCTCACATCTCGAACGAGAACTCCTTCTTGTCCTCGAGCGCACCCAAGAGGAACGACGTCCCCGACACCCGGCTCCCGACGCGCCACCCGAAGTGCACCCGGAGCGGCAGCGCGGCTTTGCCCGCATCGATAGCAAGAACGGCCGGCGGAAGAAAGGCTATAACAC
>CAWHKI010000269.1:0-7672 GCA_963829765.1 uncultured Isosphaeraceae bacterium
CCCGAGCGATCGCACCGATGAAGCCCGCCCCGGACGCCGTCGTGATTGATACGACGGGCTTGTCCATCGAAGCCGTGATCGATCGCATGGCCCAGGATGTTCGAGAACATCTCGCCGCGAGTCGATCCTGTGTGACAACCTCGAGCGAGCTACCCTTATGACGGATCGGGAAGCGGGTCGAGAAACTCGCGCTGGCGATCGCTCGATCGCCTCATTGACATGGTATCATTCCGTACGCTACCTCCTCGCCGTTTTGGCCACGATTCTCATGCGTTGGCGGGCGACGGGCCAGGGCAACATTCCCGCGACGGGCGGAGTGATCTTGGTCTCTAACCATGTGAGCTACTTTGACGTCGTCTTTCTGGGAATACCCCTCCGGCGGCCGCTCAACTATCTCGCGCGGTCGACGCTTTTCTTTTCGATCTTGGGCTGGTTCATCCGATCCGTCGGGGCTTTCCCGATTCAGCGCGAGGGGATCGGGGCCTCGGGCATGAAAGAGACGCTGCGCACGCTTCGCGCCGGTCGGATCGTCGCGCTGTTTCCCGAGGGCACGCGCAGTCGGGACGGTGAGCTTGGCACGCTCAAACCGGGCATCGCCGCGCTGGTGGAGCGTGTCGGCGTGCCGGTCGTGCCGGCCGGGCTGGCCGGTACGTTCGAGGCCTGGCCCAGATCACGGCTCATTCCGGTACCTCATCCGATCCACGTTCACTACGGCCGGCCGATTTACCCCGCCGAGCTCGCTGGCCTGGACACCGCGGCGATTACCGCCCTCATCCGCGACCGCATGGCCGAGAGTCACCTGGTGGCCAGTCGAGCGCTCAAGAGCGACATGAGTTATTGACGAACTCGCATCATCGACCCATTTCGTGACGAGGTCCGCCATGACGATCGAGCTGAACCGACGCGACCTGCTAGCCAAGAGCACCGGAGTGCTCGCTGGCGGGCTTCTGACTGCCACGCCAGGCGTAGTTTTATCAGCAGAGCCCGGCACCACTCAGGCCGAGTCGGCGCAGCGAGCAGCCGCGCCGGCCCCGAAATTGCAGGCGGATCGGTTTCAACTGGGCCTCAACACAAGCACAATTCGCGGCCAGAAACTCACCATCGTGGAGGAAATCGCGATTGCGGCCAAGGCCGGATACCAGGCGATGGAGCCCTGGGTCGACGAGCTGGAGCGCTACTCCTCGTCGGGCGGCTCGCTCGAAGACCTGGCGAAGCGGTTCCGCGACGCAAACATCACCGTCGAGAGCGCGATCGGTTTCTTTGACTGGATCGTTGATGATCCGAATCGTCGGCGGAAGGGCCTGGAAGGCGCCCGGCGGAGCATGGAACTCGTCCGTCGCATCGGCGGCAAGCGCCTGGCCGCCCCGCCGGCGGGAGCGACCGATCAGAAGATGACAGATCTCTCCACGATCGCCGAGCGGTATCGGGCCTTACTCGATCTCGGGGACCAGATGGGGGTGGTTCCGCAGGTTGAGGTTTGGGGCTTCTCGCGGACGCTGGCACATTTGGGCGAGGCTGCCTGCGTGGCGATCGAGGCCGGGCACCCCAAGGCCTGCATCTTGCCCGACGTGTATCACCTCTATCGAGGCGGGTCTGATTTCGGCGGCATCAAGCTGCTCGGCCCTTCCGCCATCCATGTTTTCCACTTCAACGATTATCCGGCCGATCCGCCGCGGTCCAAGCTGACCGACGCCGACCGCGTCTTTCCCGGAGACGGTGTTGCCCCATTGCGATCCTTGCTGCACGACCTCGCGGCCGGCGGCTTCCGCGTGACCCTGTCGCTCGAGTTGTTCAACCGTAAGCTCTGGAGCCAGGATCCCCTGACCGTCGCAAAGACAGGGATCGAGAAGTTGAAAGCGCTGTTTCACGAACGAGGATGACAGGATTTCAACGGCCGCGGGCTCGCGGCCGGCGACCTCGATCACGATGGGCACGTCGACATTGTGGTCGTCTGCCAGAACGAGCCCGTTGTGGACATCGAGGAACGGGGCGGAAATAACTTCCTGATTTCGAGGCGGGATGCTTGATGACCCGAAAACTCTCGCTCCCACGCTCCGGCGTGGGAGTGGTCCTCTTGCCGCTCCGCGGCGTGCACGAGTTCAATCAGGGAGTTTATTACTGACCCGTTCCTTAGAACCTGACACGCCACGAGTCAATCGGCCGCTTTCTTGTACTGAAAGGCTTCCGTCCTCGTTGAGCCGCGTCGCGTCACCGCTTCCGACCGCGCACGCGGATGAAATGATCGGTCAATTCCCCGTGAAGTAATTCGATCCGCACCTTGGGCATGTGACAGGTCAGACATCCGCTCGAAGGGTTCACGGGGCACGGGCGGAACGCCGCGTCCGCGCCGGGTCGCGGCGACAGGGCCGGTTTCGTTTTGTCCACGGATTGGCCTGTCACTGCGTGGCACTTCAGGCATCGCTTCTCGTAGTCGGCACTGGTCGTGGCGGTCGCCGTTTGGTGCGGATTGTGGCAGGTCACGCAGCCGAACGTGCCGCTGCTCTCGGTATTGCAGCGGCTGCGAGTCCAGCCGATCCCCTGAGAACGGACCCAGCCTGGGTTCTCCGGGTCCTCGTCGAATTTCTTTTGGAGGATATGGCAGTCGTTGCATTGCTGGCTCGTCACAACCTCAGCGGAAGCACCCGCGGGGTTGACGATCGCCGATCGGGCAGGCCGGCCTGCAGGGCCGCGATGTGGTTGCCTCCCGGCCCGTGGCAACGCTCGCAGCCAATCGCGCGATCGGCCGTCTCGGGGCCTATTGCGTCATGCCCTGTACGAGGGTTGGTCACATGGCAATACAGGCACTTCGCCAGGCCGTCCCGCACGCCGATCGGATACCCCTGAAACCCAGCCGGTGCGTGCTCGCGTGGGATGGGTCTGGTCGAGAGCCGAGCGATCCCAGCCTTTGGCGTCGTGTGTTTGATAATACGACAGTCGCGCGATGTGATAGCCGCCGCTCGCGTCGCGGCCGACCGTCGTCAGGTATCGGTCGCTGGTTCCGAACGCATACTCGACGACCGCGTCGAAAACCTCGCGCCCGACCTGCGTGTCTTCGTGGAGCACGCCGGCCTGCTTCCGGAAGGTGTGGGTCACCTTGGGGTCGTCGGGATCGGGCAGCGGCTTCTCCGGGATCGGGAGTGCGTCGAGCTGCCGGCCCCGGTAATAGGTCTGAGTATGCCGGCTCGAGAGCGAGTCCCGGAAGATGGCCGTGTGGCACTTTTCACACCGCCCCTCGCCCACGTACGGGCCCGGGTCAGCCTCGAGCGGGTTGGCAGCGCGGTAGGAACCGGCCTGTGTCAATGCGGCCATGGCGAGCGTCTTGTCGCCTTCCTGAAGGTAAACACGGCTCAGCAGCCAGGCCGTCTCGCTGTCGGGCTTGCGCTCCCGAATGAGGTCGCAACACCAACATGGCCTCGGCGGGAAGGCCCGCCCGCAAAAAGGTCCGGGCGATCAGCTTGCGGAGCTTGGCGGGATGACGGGCTTTGTCGACCTCCGACGGGTCGAGTTCGAGTGCGCGGCGAAACGACTGGACCGCGCCCGGCACGTTATTAAGTTCCACGCGCACCGTGCCGAGCATCATCGACCCATGTGCTTCCCAGCCCGGCTGCCGGGTGAGCCGTTCGGTCACCACGATCGCATCGTCCCAGGAACGCCCCATCACATAGTAGCGAGCGAGTTCGTCGAGCACTTGGGGCGAGACCTGGCTGGCCTCAATGACCTTTTTCCAGGCCCGCGCCCCCGCGTCGGCCTGCCCCTGACGCTGGTGCAAGAGGCCCAGCAAGAAATGATCTTCCGCCTCGAGTTCCTTTTCGTCGAGCTGCGCTGATAGATGGTCATGGCGGCGGTGTCACGGCCGAGCCGCGCCGAGGCCCGGGCTAAAAGCCGAAGCGTGATCGGATCTTCCTTGCGAACAGCAAGGGCCTGACGGGCAAGCTTCGCCGCGGCCCCCCAATCGCCCGCGGTGTAGGCATGCGCGGCTTGTCCAGCAAGATCGGTCGGCGTGCGCAACGTGGCTGACCACAGCGCGATGCCACAGGCCGTCGCTGCCAGCAAGGCGGCTCCGATCGCGATCGCTTCGAACTGTCGCTTCCCCCGAGCAAAGCCTTTCATAAGGAAATACCTCAATCGAACTTTGCGGAAGCAGCGCGATCCGTTCGATTGCCGATCCCAACCCCTACGGGAGCGCCCTCGTCGGCGCCCCCTCGCAAAGTAGATAACTACCATCGGCATCTACCTTATCGTACCGGTCGACCTGCCCCGATGGCCACCGTACTTCCAGCCGGTCGGCCCGCGGTCGAGTGCCCCGGGTGCGCCAACAGATTCACGCATTCTGGCGATGGCTGAATCTGATGAGCGGGAAACATGCCGCGAGCGTCACCCAACTCGTTCCTACGCTCCGCGTAGGAATGCCGTCTTCGACGCTCTGCGTCGTGTGCGACCCTGCGATCGTTGGCCTAACAGCATGCAAATCGAGGTATCGAGCCTCCCGATTTTCGGGACGATCGAGTTACACAAGCACGGCAAAGCTTCGTCCAAGAGGCGTTACATGAGGCTTCGTCGAGTGAGTCTGCCTTTTCGAGCGGTTTCTGAAAGACGACGCAGAGCGTCGAAGACGGCATTCCGACGCAGGAGCGTCGGAACGAGTGCCAGTGGAGCGTGTCGACGATAGGGAAGCGAAACGGCCGGGTCCAAGTGGCAGAATCCGTTGGCGCACCCCGAGTGCCCAGCCCAAAATGGAGCCGGGGATCGCCGGCCGACCATGGCGACGGGCGAATTGGGGGTTCAAATCGGCAACCGAAAATCGTCCATCGCCTGCTCGACGGGCTGGAAGGCCAATTTCACGCCGACGCTCCCGCCCCACCGTCCCACGGTGTCTGCCTCGGAATCCATCGCGGAACGTTGCGTTTGTATGCGAGGTAATCCTCGCCAAATCGTTTGACGAGCCCTGGTTCTTCCAAAAGCGGGATATAGACAGCATTGAGGGCCACAACCGCCAGGAACCACCAGAAGAGGGGCAGGGACGCCGTGACGATCGACTCGCCAAGCAAGACGAGCATCACCCCGGAGATCATCGGATTGCGAACGTGGCGGTACACGCCTCGGACGACAAGTTTCTTCGTGGGCTCCCAAGGAGCGAGTGTGCCTTTGCCGACGGTCACAAATAGGCGGATCGTGGCGACCATCAGGACAAGGCCCAGGCCAATGAAGTGAGCACCGATCACCGCGAGCAGAACCACCGAACCCGGGATGGACTGCCAGAGACCGAGTGTGTCGAGACCGCTCCACCATAGGATCGTTGCGGGGATGAGCAGCGTCACGATGCCCGGCAGCAAGATGATGGCTCGAAGGTGTTTCCACATTGTGTTCGCTTCAGGCATTTCGCCAGTAATTCGACGTTGACCGCGCCGGCGGGAAACTGTTCGGCCAACACGTCGGTCGATTATTCAAGTGCCCAGCGAAACTCTGGGTAGCATAGGGTCCATTTCCAAAAAGCGGCGTTTGCCGCTGGCCCGTGACAGCCAAGACAAGGTAAAGTTCCGGGTCTAGGTTTCTTCGTGTTTTCGTACGAAAGCACGAAAATGGCCACGGCGGCGTCACTCTCCCGCTCGTGGCGGGTTCTTATCCAGTTCGATTGAATCCCCTCGCTCGGATGCGCGATCAATCGATGTAAACTTTTCTCCGAGCTGAGTCGAGCGAAGAGCTGTTCTACCGTCGTCGTCATCATTCGATCCCTGTTATACCGCGCCCGGGCTGATTTGACACATCCAGGGAGGGCGAGTCTCCGTGCGAGCCAAGTGCCGATGCCGGCTCGGACGGAGCCTCGCCCTCCCGTTGGCGATTTCGCGGCTCAGATCGCGGGAAGTAAAGCGAGTATTTTAGCGCTCGCCACACCATGTCGCAACCTCAATGGACCAAGGGATAACGAAAGGTTTGGCTCTTTGAGGCCCTCCCCACCAGGGACAAGGGGAAACAAACGGTCATTCAGAGTCGCGAGCTCATCGCGGCGGCGGTCGCCGGGAGGTCAGACGGACCATCTTGTCCTGGAGACCCGCGACGGTGATTCGCGCTTCCTTGTTCCGGGGGTCGAGATGAATCGCGGTCCAGGCCGCGACCAGCGCGTTTCGCGTCGCCGCTTCGATGGTGCGGACGTCCCCGACTTTCGCGGCGTTTTTCGCTTCCTGATTGAAGGCTTCAGACAGCACCACGTGGAACGCCGCTTCGTTGGGATCTCTTCGTACCAGCAACTTCCCGAAGGCCAAGAGAGATGCGGCGGTCCAGCGGGCATCGCCCAGGCGGCGGGCCTTTCGTTGCTCGAAGCCCCGAACGACAGCAATGCCGCACACATGCCTTGCCGCGTCGGGAAGCACAGCGGGGTAAGCACCCAGCGCCTCACATGTTGAATCGAGCGCCAGGATGACCGCACGGGCGTGGACGTCCGGGTCCGGGCTCCCCGCGGTTTGCCGGTGGACTTCGGGTCCCACGGATAGGGCTGGATGTCGAGGGCAATCCAAAGCGCCACTCTTTCTGCCAGCCGTTGCGGGAGCCGTCTATCTGCCGGAAATCTCTCCATCGAGGCGCGGATCTTGCGCTCGCGCTTTGATCGGCGCCACGAGCACTCGCGCGAGCGCGGCCATGAGTCCGATCGCAGGATCGGCCAGAAACCGCGGCCGGCTCATTGTGCGTGCGATCCCGCCTCAGCAGCGAGTGGCCGCAGCCGCTGAACGGCGAGGCTCGCCTGGTTCTCCAATCGCTCTTTCAGTTGCGTCCACAGCTCGCCCTGGTGAAGAAGATATTGATAGACCTCCTCTCGGTTGGCCAGGTAGTTCGTGTCGCTGGCAGACACCTTCACGGAAAACTCTTTCCACAATCAATGCGACGCGCGGGGAGAATCCCCGCGCGTTCCTAGGTTGTGGATCGGGCAGGATCATTCTCCGCTCGCACCACGGCCAAGGCGTTCCATTGGCTTCTTGGGCGGCTGTTGCGGGTCGGCAGGGGCCGGACGGGGTCTATTCCTTGGCTCGCTCGCGAGCGGCTGCTTCCGTAGTCCCCTGCGTTCGTTCAGGAAGCTCCTCAGCCGGAGCTGCCGGTCCTCGCGCAGCGGGCGGTATTCCGGCCAGCGCCTCCGCCAGTTGGTCGGCCACCTGCGCCGCCGCGCAAGGCGCCGCCTCGGCTTGCTCGTGGTGCCGCGCACTCCAGTTCGCCTTGCCCGCCTGGGTCCAGGCCTCGCTCAGGCGGACGCGGTAGGCGGGCTCGTCAGGGTACCCCTCGACCAGGCGCTCGGACGTTCGCAGGCAGCACTGGACCACACGCAGCGCCTGGTCGGCGCCCGGCGCATCGCAGCGCGGGGGCGCAATCGGTGCCAATTTCAACCGCCAGCGCCAGGGACTGCGGGTCGGCCGACCGAGATTCACAAAACCCCTCCAGGCCGTCTGCCACCTGCCGGGCCGAGTGCCGCGCTGCCGACGACTCGCCGCACCGCGCTTTGCGCTCGGCGAGCCGGGTCTGGCCCAGGAACATTTGCAGCCGATCCACCGGGTCGTCCGGGTGCCGGTCGGCCAGCTCGGCGAGCACCGCGGCCGCCCGCCGGGCGGCGCGCAGGGCCTCGGGCGCTGGCCCGCCTGGATGTAACTGTCGGCGAGCATCCAGCAAACGTGAGCCAGCCGGTGCGTGC
>CAWHKI010000270.1:0-6997 GCA_963829765.1 uncultured Isosphaeraceae bacterium
TACGCAGCAACGCCTTGCCTCCGTCATCGGCATCGTGAACAGCTCTGAAGGCCGCGCCTGTGCACTCGGGTGCGGCGTTTCGGGCGGCACTGGCCAAGACGGAAGCCGGTGATCGTCGGATGGACTTGGCCGACGCCTCGCTGGTCGTTTTAACAAAGACACGGGGTTTACGGGATCTGTTTACGCTCGGTCACGCCGATTTCCAGATCTCCCGACTTCATCGGCGCCAATCTTTCCGACTCTGGCCGCGGCAGCTTTGATGCCGGACCGAAGGGTCGTCCCACACCGTCACAAAAGGCCTGGAACGAGGACCAGGCACGACATTCAGGGGTCTTTCGGAAGCCCTCTGTCGCGGCTGAGGTTTCGTGTGGGCGGAGAAGCCGACCGTTGTGTCGTGACCTTTGCATTGCTGGAAATCTTGGCCGCGATCGTCGTGGCTTTTTGGCCGTTGCAACCACGGGGTCGCTGGCGCGTTTTGGGGCGGCCGGCGACCGCTCCTGTTCAGTCCCTGTCGCTTGAACGCTCGCGAAATGATGTCGGAGCCCCTCCCAGCAGTCGAGTGATACGAAGTAATTCTGCGTCGCCGCGTATCGGGTGTGGTCATCCCGTTCGATCGGCTCAAAGACGGCCATGTAGCCGGTCGGGTTGTCGGCGGGAGCGGCCTGGTAGAAGTAGGTGATGTACCGCACTCGTTCTCCGACATGGAATCTCCGACGCGAGCCCGGCACCGGCTGGTCTTCGGCACCTCGCGGGCGGGCTGAAAACACCTGGATACAAACCATCTCCCCGCCAGGTTCCGTCTCGGTGATCACGCTCATCCTAACCCCCTGCTCGCTAGAAGTTGTCAGGGCCGTGCTTGACTTGCCCGTCCAGGCCTATATTCGTGTGACTCCCGTCTGCGTGCTGCACGTCCCAGTGGAAGTCGTCAAGGTTCGGCGTGATGTAAGGCGCCAAAAACATGATATCAAAATCCGCCCTTGCCGGTATACGGTATCCGCTTTCATATCCCCTGGATATCTTTCTGCACTTAATCTGAAACCGGAGGATCACCTCGTGCCCAAACGCGGACTAAAGCGCACAAAGGCGCCGCGACGGAAAACAGGCCTTCGGCCGTATATGGTTATGCTACCTGGGGTTCCGCTGGGCGCCTGAGTAATCGTTGTAATCAACACGCGATAACCCTTTGCGAGCCAATGGCTTTCGCTGGGCGCCTGACTAATCGGCACATCTTAAAATTGTCTCGCACTTTTTGAGAATCTGGTGTATCCTCATGAATCGCATGGAGTTACGACTGGGCGCCTGACTAACCAGCATAAAGCGTCGCGGGTGGGGTTTTCGGTGTATCTGGTATTGCGATAAAGGCTTACAGCAGGGCGCGTGATTAATCGGCATAAGCGTGACAACCGCGACTGCTCAGGAGGAACGATCGCGTCGAGCACGCCACCCATGATCCTTGATTACCCGGCGTGAAAAGCCGGCCAGAACGCTCTCTCGACGCGCGGGCTGGCGTACGGGATCGGGGCCCGTTGCACAAAGACCAAGCGATCGCGGAGGTCGCCGCGCTGCACGAAATCGCCGATCCCGATCAGAATCACCCGACGCTGGGCGTAAACGACCATCCGCTCGTCGTTGGTGAAGAGTGCTCGGCCGGCTAAGCCAACAACGGCCCGTCAATAATTAAGGACGGCGTCCCCGGAGCCCCCACGCTCCTGTAGCACCTCACTGGCCAACGTTGGTCCAAAGTCCGAAAGATCTTTCTTGTAGATATCGTGCGTTCTTCCCGTAACGGCCCGCTTAACTGTCGGTTCGATGGCCGACCTCGCAGGCGATGAACGACACCACCATCGCCGTCGTGTTCCAGACGCGCTCAAATGCGCCTTACTTGGCGCTCGCTCAAGCAAAGCAACCTCGCGGCCTCTCTTTGGGTTCTCTCGCCCTGAAGCACGCTGCTTATGATTTTGAGGACGTCTCTCTCGTGCTGACTCATCTCGATCCGGCTCTCCATTTGACCTTCCTTGCGCGGAGCCATGAAAGGTCCATTGGAACCGGACATTTCTATTGCGTTAAGACCGGACATTTCTATTGTCGTACAACAAGGGCGGGCAGACGGGCACTACCATTCTCGCGTTCTTAAAGTTATGCTGCACAAGTATTGGGGGCTAGACAAGAGTTCAAAGCGGAATAGCCGGGGACTTCACAATGGACATTCCGAATCCGCCAGAGACCGAACGCGTTTGGCTGTCAGCTTTTGAAGACGCGAACCAGAAAAGTATTGCCACGATGAAGGCGATGACCGAGAAGGGTGCGCATTGATGCCGGAAGAGATCGTCGCGGCTCGAACTTCCTACATGCTGTCGATCAGTGGTCCTGCGGCTACCTTCCCATGGCCGATGCTTTATCCGGTCTTGGTGCCGAGTCTGCGCAGCGCGTGGCACAGGTGCGGCAGGACGTTAGCCAAAGCATCAACATCTTCAGCGAAATGTATCGCAGCGCCATCAGTTTCCGCACCCAATGGCAGACGATGCAACGCGACACGGCGACTGCGGTGACTGCAAGACATCATGCGAACGAACATGCACACGCAAGCGGTCTATGACGAAATGTTCCGCATTCAGACCTTAATCAATGAGGGAGTGCCCTATCCGGAGGCGGTGCTGCTGAGTCGATTGCCTGGCGGGATAAAATGAACTGAAACCAGTTACGCGCGGGGAGAATCCCCGGCGCGTTCCGACCCCAACATCTTCGCATTTGCGTCCTTTGCGGCTTTGCGTGAGATCCTCTTTTCCCAGACCTTCGAGATCCCCGCGAGCCTTGGCGTGAGGTTCGACCGGCTCTCGCCACGGCTGGAGCAAGACCGGTTCGCCGCCCATTCCCTTCAGCCCCTATTTCTCGGCAAATCGCCGGGCATTCTCCTCCAGCAGCTTCTCGTGCGACGCCGTTCCCCTGAAACGTCCGGCTCCCGAAATGATGAACGAACAGATCATGAGCCACGTATCGTCGGAGCAACATTCACCCCGGAAAAGGAAAATGCAAGCCGGGATTGACTTCGGTGGGTCATAGAAGCCCTGCTTGTTTGCTCGTCCACCCACGCCATCCAGGGGGTCAGGAACAACTTTTTCTGCTAAAGGGCTTGCCCCTGGGTCATCTGACCCCAGGGACGTTGCGCTCAAAACTGGCCCTGAAGTCTCGCTCCGTCCCAACTGTTCACGGTGTCTCTGTCGCGAAGTGGGTCCCCCCACACGATATCCTACGAAAAGGGCCTCCTCCCCGCGCATCCGGCATGGCCTGCATATTCGGCAAAGTCAGCGCCACGGCTTCGACAGAACATGCCGAGCCCGATTGCGACGTGGCGGCCGTGCCGCTAAAGTGCAATTCTCGCGGGCCAGTGTCACGGGCAAGTCAGGCTGTCCGCCAACACGCGCTCCCAACGACGACTTTGAAAATCCGATGTCTGTCTCTTATCCCACCTTTGTGAGCTTGCACGTCGCCTCGGACCTCCACCTGGGCGGAACACCGGCGGGGCGGCAAATCTTCAACCAGGGCGAGGCCTTCGCGGCCTTCGTCGAGGTCATCCGAAAAAAGCCCAAGGGTGAGGCCCACGGGATAGTCTTGAACGGCGATCTTGTCGATTTCCTCGCCGAACCGAACGCCACCTACTTTGACGCGACCGGCGCGAGTGCCAAGGTCGACCGAATTATCAGGGACCCGGCCTTCGTGCCCTTTTCGGATGTGCCTCGAAAGTTCGTCCAGACGAAAGACCGCTACCTGGCGATCACTCTCGGCAACCATGACCTGGAACTATCCCTTCCCGCTGTGCCCCACCAGTTGCTCCAGGAGTTGTCCGCTGGCGATGACGCGGCTCGTGGTCGGATCACACTTGCCTTTGACCACGAGGGATATCGGGCACGGGTCTGGAACGCCGAGGTTCTCTGCGTGCACGGCAACGAAGTCGATCCCTGGAACCTTACCGACTACGAAGACGCTTCGACGGGTCGGCCGCGACGTTTATCGCAGTTGGCCGGCCCCAAAGTGGTCGCCGAACGCAGGGTCCAAGCTTGTCATCGATGTAATGAACGACATCAAGAAACGATACGCGTTCGTCGACTTGCTCAAGCCCGAGGGTCAGGCCGTCGTGCCGACGTTGCTGGTACTCGATCCCACGCAAGCGACCAAGATCGCCAGCGCGATTCCGTCGATCCTCCAGTTGGGATGGGACAGCATTCGGCGCGGATTCGGCTTTCTTGGAGAACGGGGCGATGGCGCCGCACTTCATGGATTCGCTGGCCGCTCGGCCGGTGCGTGCAGGTGGTGGGCAAGATGCTCGATGACACGTTTGCCGGTTTGGTCTTCGCGAACGAACCATCCGCGGATGTGGCTGAATTGCTGCGCGTGACGGAGGACCGGCTTGCCCGGGGCGTGGCCGCGGGAACTGATCGATGTGACTTCGAAGCCGGAATTCCTGGGCCTTGGTTCAGCCGTGTTGAACCTGATTACCTTGAAGGGACGTGCTGAAGTGCTTCGCGGCGCCTTGGAGCAGCTCTGGAAAGACAGCAGCTTTGACCATGACATCGCCGATACGACGTTCAAGGAACTTAATTCCCGTACGCCCTACGTTATCCATTTCCTGACGGCCGGCCACACGCATCTCGAACGGGCCTTGCCTCTCGGGCCCAGGCGATTTTACTTCAACAGCGGGACCTGGGTCCGCCTCATCAAGCTGACGGCGGACATCCTGCGCAGTGAAGCGCGGTTCCGTCCTGCCTACGACGCCATCGAGAACGGTACCATGGCGTCCCTCGACAAAGCGGGATTGGTCCTTTTCGCCGACCGTCGTCGCGTTCTGGGCGGACGATCGGGGAACGCACGCCCAGCCTCGAGCGCGTCGTCGGCGGGAAATTGGAACCCATATCCGGAACCCACTTTGTGAGGACCTGAGTCGTGAGCGGCATCCGAACGGTCACTCTAGAGCTGCTTCGGCACGGACCGCCGCACAACCAACTCTTGTCTCCTTTGACACCTTATTTGGCGTTTGCGGCAATCACTCGGCCGTCACGATCCACATGCCGTTCGAACACGCCCAGATGCTCATACGTCTGAATGCCTTGGCTACCGCGACAGTCCGGAAACGTGGGGCTTGCAATTGCAAGATACCGCCAAAGCACTCGCAGACGTTTTGAGTGAAGTTCCCGGGTTGATCGCCGAGCTATCTGATAGCAGCGGCAAGTGCCGGCGCTCTACGCACGCGCTTGATCCTCTCCGCTTCCGAATTGGCCCTGGTTCCCTTTGAATTGGCGGCGCGCCGGCTGGCTTCCCCGGTGCCGGCCAGCCCATTCTCTTGCAGGCCCAGGCCCCGCTTTGCATCACGCGCGAGGTCCGGCGCGTTCCCGAACAGCATCAAAATTGGCCGACTCGGCCCCGCATCTTATTCGCCGCCGCCGGCCCGCCCGGCATCCCTGCCAATCTTCTGGAGGCCCATTTGCTGGCGTTGCGCACCGCGATCGACCCGTGGGTCATCAAGGGCGTCTCGGGGCGACCGAAGACAAGTGAACTTGAGAAAAACCTGGTGATCTTGCCGCGAGCCAGCGTCGAATCGATCCACGCCGCGTGCAGCCACAACGATTTCGCACAGATCCATATCCTGGCACATGGCGGCAGGCTGCCGGGTCGCGAAGAGCTGCCTACGGGCTCGTCCTGCATAAAGACGGGGCTCCAGAGGAGCAGGACGTCGTCGAAGGACCTCGTCTGGCACAGGTCCTCCGTACTTACCGCGAGGACGGCGGTAACACTCTTCAATGCCCCACGGTCGCCACCATTGCCGCATGTGAAGGAGCGAATCAAGGGACCGTCGTGGGAATAGGGGCCAGCATCGCCCACGTCGTCCACGAGGCGGGCGTGCCGCTCGTCGTGGCGTCTCAGTTTCCCTTATCCTACCGGCGTCCGTCATCCTCACCGAGGTGCTCTACCGCGGGCTCCTGCGCGGACAAGATCCGCGCATGCTGCTCAATGATGCTCGCTGGCAACTCAAGGCGAAACTGGCGGACACGCACGATTGGGCCAGCATCGTCGCCTACTCGTCGGTTCCGGCGGACTTTTCGGAACGGCTCTTATCCACTCGCGTAGATCAGGCCTACTTCCAGTTTGAAAATGCGGTCCTTACCCTCGAGCGCGTCACGAAACAGTTCTTGGAGGCAGAGAAACCCTCGCGCGGTCGCCCGCGACGGCAGCCAACGCTGCCGAACGCGAGGCGAGCGCAAGAAACGGAAAACGGGCATTGCGGACCATTCAAATGGCGCGACACCGGATCAAGCAGTTGCTTGACGAGGTGCCTCCGGAGAAAGCAATGGAACGAGCACAAGTGTATAGATATCTGGCTTTGGCTTACAAGTGGCAAGCACGAGTTCACTGGACCTATCCGTACCAAGATTCGACGACTCCTCCCAACCGAGCTAGGATAGAGGCCATCTCCAAACGGCGTGGCGATATTACCGATTGTCCTTTCAGACGGATTCCAGCACAATCTACGTCGTCGTTCAGGAGCTTTCTTTGGCTGCGGTGCTTCGAGGGCGGGCGGTGTGCCGGGAGGAATGGTGGAAAGAAAAATGGGCCGCGGCACGCACGCTGGGAGAGGCCTTGATCCGCCGGCCTTGGCGCACGCCGCAAGAGCGTCATGATTCGCTCGACACGCGGGCGGATTTGGTCGAGCTCTACCTTCTCGCTCAGCTTTGGCCGAACGACAAGCGGTCAGAGCGCCTACTGGCGTTGGCCTTTGGCCACGCACGCCAGCTCGTCGATGAGACAAGCGATTTTCCCATACCAAGATTGAACACCTTACGCCAACTGAAGCATTACACGGACTGGTTCAATAAGTACACTCCGAGTCTCTCGATTCTCGAAGGTTCCGCACGCAGGTTGATCGCGGTCCTTTCTCGCTATCAATGAACGTGAGCTACCTCTGCCCAACCGAAATCGACACGCAGCTCACGGTGAACGGGGCCCC
>CAWHKI010000271.1:0-9894 GCA_963829765.1 uncultured Isosphaeraceae bacterium
GTCAAAGTGGCCTCATCTAGTTTTCCCTGATCGATCGCAAACTGTCAGTTAACGTTCCGATTCGATTCGTTTCGTCAAGGAATCTCGAATCCAGCAACGAAGGTATCATAGCCTCCCGAACCTCCGCGAGTCTAGCGTCGATTTCCGAAGATTTCGGAAGTGTTTTTTCTTGGCAGCAGCGTGTTATCGTGCGGTGATCTGCGGTCAGTTTTTCAACGAAGGCTTGCTCAAGTCTGACCCGGTCAGCCGGCAGAAGGACCCTCAAACCACTTCCGAACCGCGGTCCGGGCGGCACCGCTGGCGCGGTGCCGCCCGACGGGGTCAAGCATTGTTTTTTGTTGTTCGGTCTCCCGAAAGCGGGTACCCCCGCGCACGTGGACCTGCCCGGCAGCGGGGACGGAAACGGGGGAAGGAAACGGGGACGGAAACGGGGACGCGAATAGTTAATGGCGCCGAACTACCGTTCGCGCCTTGTGACGTCGCCCCCATCCGGGGGCTCCGGCCATGCGGATGAAATCCCGTTTCGGTCCTGAAGCGACATCGCCAGGCCGTATGATTCCGCGCAATCCGGGGCTCAGGAAGCGATGCCTCGACTGTCAACGAAACCGGCATGAGCGCACCCCCCCTTTGTCAAACTCAACTTTTCGCCACGCCAGAGCGAACATCCGTATATTGTTGCTATATTATGCGGTTAATCGAACAGAACCCTTGAGACATCGCCTTTACTTGGCCGATATATCCAGACAGTCGCCGTCGGCGCGACGGCTTCGCCCCGCTTCCGCAACCAACCAAACACTGCGTGTACGTGAGAAAGGAAGGCATGCCATGGCGCACTTTTGGAAGAAATCGTTCGACGACTGGTGCCACATTTGCGGCACGCGCCAGCAAGGGAATGTCGAGATCCACTATCCATGGAATGCCGAGCATGAAATCCTTGGTCAGAACGGCGAGGGATGTACGAACTCTAAATCAAGATTTCTCAGGGTCTGTGCCGATTGTGGCGAGACGATCGCCAGAATCGGACGCGGTGCGATTGAAGAGGAAGTGAGGAACAACCCGGCCCTTGTGACCGCGCAGATCCCGGGATTCAGTCCGTACTTCAAGCCAGACGTTAACTGAGACAGGCGCCCGCGAGGGACATGAGGTCATCCCAAAGATGACAACGCACCGGGCCCTGGGTCCCCGATCGGCTCATTTCGCGCCCGCTTTTTGTTACAACGACCCGTCAATCGCGGGGGTCGGGGACAAGTTTTTTCGTCGCCGTCCGATCACCCCGTCGCATGGCGTTTTGCCGAATTGATGGTCTCCCGAATTGTGGCCCGACGGAGAGTTCTCCCCTGGCCGGATCCCGGCTGCATGCTACCGAGGAAAGTTTCGGTGCCGGCCCGAAAAAGCCGAAAACAGTCAGCCCGGGTGAAATCGCGATCGTGTCGCGGGGATTGCTCGCCGCGGATGCCCCAGGAGATCCGGAGTGAGAAAACGGGGCGAATACGAGGGACCGGCCCGCGCTGACAGCGGCGGCGTCCCGCGCCCTCCCGCCGGCGCCGCGGCTTACGTCTGAATTGCAGCGGTGCAAGCGATAACTGCGGGATTGGCTCCTCACTACTCGACGTCGTCGCCGCGCTCCGACCGCATCTCGCGATCGTCACCGGGATCACCGGATGTTATCTCTTCTAAAGTTTGGAATCTTGAATACTGAATCTTCTTATTGGCAAGCTCTTGGACGCGTAGCGGCAAACGGCGGTAAAGGTGCCAGAAGCGCGGTAAAGCGAGATGGTTCATAAAGGCCGAGCCAACCCCGCCTCGTATTCCCTTTCCACTTCCGCAAGCACCGCATCGAGATGGCCCGATTCAAGATCAGCCTCGATTCGTTGATCCCACACCTTCGCGTTATATTCCGCAAGCCAAGCCATCAATGCCGCCAGTTCGTGAGCGGGAAGATTAGTTATGGCAGCCTCGAGTTCCTCGACGCTCATAGCGGGAATCCTTCTTCAAACTGGGCAGTTATGGGAAGCGCTTGTTTTGTCAAAAAGGCCGTTGATAGGCCATCGAAAGGAGCCGCTTTCATCGTACCGCGATGCCCATCTGCACTCCAGGACACTTTTCGTTCCTCTTGTCGCCCGTACCTTTGCGTCGTACTCTCATCTTTTCCGCGCGGAGGTTCGCGCCGGTACGTCTGCTGGGCTCAGTCAGGATGGTAATGATGGATAAGCTGCCGCCGAAAGGTTGGAGATGGGTCATTTTTGGGGCATTGTTCTTCATGGGACAGCCCGCCCTTATTCTCGCCCAGGCAACGAGTCCCAAGCTCGCCGATTACTTCGGGTTCTTGCCGCTGGAGCTTTACAAGCTGGATAGTCGGATCTCCAACCTTCAACTCAAAGATTTGGACGGCGACAAGGTCGATGATATCATCGTCACCAACAACGGCCGGTCGCGGATCGACCTCCTTTTGAGCACCAAGAAAAGCGACGATGACAAGGAGTCCCGGCCGTTTCGCAAAGACCCCAACGAGCTCGAGTACGACCGGCGGATGCGGTTAGTCAGCATTCCGGTCAACAAGGAAATCGTGAGCGTCGATACCGGCGACTTCAATGGAGACGGCAAGCCCGACCTCGTCTTTTATGGCACGCCGGCCGAGGTTGAGATCTTGTTCAACGAAGGCAAGGGGCACTTCGGCGGTCCCAAGAAGATCAATGCCGGGGATGCCGTGCCGAGGGCGGCGGCGCTCGCCGTAAGTGACTTCGACCAGGACGGCCGCGACGATTTCGCGCTGCTGGCGGAAAAAGAGCTGATTTTCGTTTATCAGACGGCTCCGGGGGTTTTGAGCGAGCCCGAACGCTCGCCACACACGGCCGGCAATCCGTGGCTGATCAAGGGCATCGACCTCGACGGCAATGGAGCCAAGGATCTGGTGATCGTTGACCATGAGAGCAATCACCCGATCCACGTCCGGTTCGCGACGGACGAGAAAAAGCTGGGGCCCGAGCAGCGGTTTGCCTTGGATGACCGCGCGCGGTCGCTTTCGGACAGGTTGACGGCTTGGGGGAAGCGAGATTCTGGTTCTCGAGGGAGGATCGGGCCGGGCCAAGGTGCTAACTTTGGACCAGTCGCCTGACGACGAGGCAAACAAGCGGGGCCGGCTGGCATTTTTCGCGCTTCCGCAGGGGACCGAACGCGGCCGCTCGCTGGCGGTCGGCGACCTCGACGGCGACGGCAAAAAAGACGTCGTCGTCACCGATCCGGCCAATGCTCAGGTGTGGGTCTACCTCCAGACCGGGCGCTCGGGCCTGAGCTCGGGTCAGACTTTCCCCAGCCTGGGGAATGCGCGCACCGTTCGGCTCGCCCCGCTCAAAGCTGTCGGCAAGAACGAGGTTTATGTTCTTTCGGAGCAGGAAAAGCAGATCGGCCGCAGCGTTTTTGAAAAGGGGCGGCTGTCGTTTCCGATCCCCTTGTCACTGGCCGGCGAACCAGCCGCGATGGACGTGGCCGACCTTGATGCGAACAAGTCGCCCGAGATCCTGTACGTCGCACGGGTGAAGCCAAGCGGCGACAAGAGTGATAAGGAAAAATATGAGTTGCGGGCAGTCACCCGCGAATTCCTCCGGCGCGTTTCAGCCCACGAAGTGGGGAGAAGTCGAGTCGGTCGTGCTCCCCGATGTGACGGCGGTTCCAGCCGCCATAAAGGCCCTCGACATCAACCACGATGGCCAGACAGACCTCCTGGTCTTCAAGGATTACGGATCGCCCCTCTTGATTCTCGGTGAAAAAGGAGGGCCCCCTCGGCCGTTTACGGGCAGCCTGGGGCCGCTCTCGAACGCCGTCCCGGCGGGCGTGAGCATCACCGACTTGAGCGGGCCCGCCGTGATCGTGGCGCAGAGTACGTATGCCCGCAGGGTCTGCGCTCGACGCGGATGGTCATTGGAACATCAAGGACCAATACAACTCGGGCCGCAACTCGGCGCAGATTCTCGGTGCGGCCGCGCTCGACACCGACGGCGATGGCACCAAGGAGGTCGTGCTGCTCGACCGTACTACCAAGTCGCTTGTTGTTTCTCAGCCTGAAGGATGGGGTCTATCGGCCCAGCGGCAGCATGCTCGTGGGCACGATCAATTTCACCGGCTTGCACGTGGCGGACCTCGACGGCGACGGCCGCGATGACCTGGTGATCGCCGGCACCGATCGGTTCGCCGTGCTTCAGACCGGGCGCAAGGGACAACGGCTCAAGACGCTCGCCACCTACGAATCAAAACGGAACGAGGCCCGGATGGCCGACCTGGCCGTGGGAGACGTCAACGCCGACGGCGCTCCCGACGTCGTCTTTTCCGACGTGGCGGAACAATCTCTGGAAATTGCCACGTACGCCGGCGACCCTGAACTCTTGCCCGCCATCACATTCAAAGTCTTTGAACGCAAGAACTTCCGCAATCCCGCCGATTCGATCGAACCAAGGGACATGGCCATTGGCGACGTCGACGGAGACGGCCGAGCGGATATCGTCCTGGTGATCCACGACCGTGTCGTTGTATTGCGTCAAGACCCGGGTAAGCCCGGTGCGAAGCCGGGGACAATCGGTGGCAAGCGGGCGGCGGCGTCGCGGCCCGCGCCTTGAAGCTGTCGGTATGCGCGAAGGGATTCCGGCGTTGAGGGGCGGTGGCCGATACTAACCCGACGCGCCAGCGAGGGTTCCATCGGCACTCACCTCGCTGGCGCGTCGGGTTGGTATGGCCAGCGGAAGCTCCGATGTGACTACGGCTCTGTCGTGAGCGTTCGCGAGAATCTGTTGGCGCACCTTGCGGCCCGCGGTTCCCCGGACGGCGGTCGGCCTCAAGTTTGCCCGGGGAACCGGCCGATGATCGCGATGGTGCGCGTGTCGGGGGCCTTTTTCGGGTTGGTTCGACCACGCTGATCTTGACGGATGATCCAAACCGAGCGATACCACCATGGCAGAATAACCCAGGATTCGGGCCATGACTCGGTTTCAGCCGGTCACGAGGAGGGAGCCACGGATGGCGAAAAAAGCGCAAACGTCGCAGTGGACTGGATATGCAAGCACGGTGACGATGCTTGTGCTCGCCCTCTTGTTCCCTGTCGGTCTGATGATTTTCAATCCGACCTTGATGTTTGAGCGAGGCTGGGAGCAGTACGTCGGCACGGGCATCTACTTCTGGGCCGTCGTCACTCTCGGCCGTAGAGCTGCGGCGTCTTTGGCGCAACGAACGCGCGTTTGAAGATTCGCCGGCGTTGCTCAAACGGGTGAGCGCGGCCATGGCACGCGCGACCGCTCCCGACGGATCTCAGCCGCCCGGAGCGTCTCTTCGACGATGACGATCGAATCCTGCCGGTCCGTGTGCGGCAATTGTTGGGCTTTTCAAAGGAGAACGGCAGCCCTTCGGTGAACCAGCTCATGGAAGTCAACCGCGAGAGCTCGGGCCTCGATCAAGAACAGATGACCGGGCGGTTCACGCTGACGCGATACATTTTGTATCTGCTGCCTGTTATTGGCTTTATCGGCACCGTCGAGGGGATTTCCAAGGCACTCATGAACATCAGCAGGGTGTTGCCGATGGTCAAGAACCTGGACGGCTTCCTCACCAATTTGACCAGCGTGACTTCGGCCTTGCAGATCGCCTTTGACAGCACGCTCTTGGCCCTTTTCCTGAGCGCGGCCTTAATGTTGGTGCAGACACTCGTGTTTCGGCGGTCTGAAGATTTGCTCGCTCGCGTCGACCGTTGGGTTGTCGACCACGTCTTGCCCCGAGTGGGAACCGATAATCCCCTGGCCCAACAATTGATCGAAGCGATTGGTCCGCAGCTCACCGAGATGGGGAACAGGCTCGCACTGGTGATGGAGCCCGCGGTTCGGTCGCTGCACGAACAAACCGATCGACTCGGCGAGAGCTTGCGGGTGCCGATCGGGCAATTCGCGCGAGAAATGGAGCGTTTGCCCCAGGCGCTTGTCGCCTTTCAAGCAGGGTGCCGACACGATCGGCCGGATTGGTTCCGACCTCGAGGCGATCGGCTCGGCGAGCGATTCGCTGCAAAAAGGCGTGGCCGCGCTTTCGCGTATCGAAAATATGCTGGGCCAAATGGCTTCGACGCAGGCACAGCTCGAGGAGATCAAGCGCGGGCTGGAGCGGGCTGGGGCATCGATCGACACGCTCTCCGGGTCGTTCTCGTCGGCTTACGAACGGTCGAGCCGCGCCACTCAGGAACAGTGGGCACGCAGCCTGACCAGCCTCAAGGATGCCCTCGAGCTGTTAAACGTGAGCATGGAACAGGGTAACGCCCTGTATCGAAACATCGTCAAAAAGCTTTTCGATGAGCGGTCCGAAGTCGGCCCGCACCGTCCGGATTCGATCCGGGTGGCGTGAACGCGAACATGAACACGGATGGATTGTCACGGGTTTTACCCCCGTTACCAATTCCCAAAGCGGGCCTCGAGCCCGCGTAACGCAGAGGCGTCTTTATGCGACGGTCACGGCGAGGCGGTGGATCGAGCTCGGAATTCGGCAGCTCGGGCGAGGATTCGTTTGTCGCGGTCGTGGTGACCAAGCTCACCGGCGCATTGCTTTTCATCTTGCTGCTGACGATGGTGATCATGGCCCTTTTGCCCAAGGCCGTCGATCAGGACCTCGACGAAACGAGCGCGAGCAAGTCCGAAAACAAGGATCGGCACCCCCTCAAGATCGCCACACCCACCCGTTTGCCGGAGGCGATCGCCGGCCGCCCTTACCTCGTCGCTCTTGCCGCGATCGGCGGTCGTGGTCCTTTGCGCTGGTCGGTTGAGGGGACGATTCCCGAGTGGTTGTCGCTCGACACCAACAATGGTCAGCTTGCGGGCACCCCCCCCGCGGAAACTCACGAGCCGCTCATGCTGGCGCTGGGGGTGACCGATGGCACCGAGATGATTTCCCAGATCTCTCAGCTCTCAATCTTGCCGTTTCAGGCACCCTCATCCACGGGGGCCTGGCTCCAGCGCCAACTGCACGCTGTCGCCAAGCGAGGATGGCTGGAACAGGGTATCGGGTTCCTCGTGCTCTGGTTGGTCCACTTGCTGGGGATGAACCTCCTGGCAAATCTTGAGCGAGGATCGCTCGAAGACAACGCTGTGATGCAGGGGATCGAGGGCACACAAGTCTCTGTACCGAAGCGGTTTGCCGTGTACCGCATGGTTGTGCGAGTCACGACGCTATCGGCCATGGTCGGCATGTGCATTTGGCTTTATCTTGCATCCGCGCCGGTCCACTAACACAAAACGCCCTCAATCTCGCCAACATACCCTCCCGCAATGAGTCATGTTCATCTCGGACCTTCTTCGGTCGCCATGCCGCGAGCAAACCGACGGTTTGACAAAGTGATCTGGCCGAATCCTTGGCGCCTGTCGCTAAAATAACTAATCCTGCAGCAGACGCCCTCGTTGTCTGGTGGGTGCGCTGCGCGGCTTCCGGGTTGTGGGAGTAAAGCCCAAGGAGTTAAGAGATGTCGCAACTTAGAATTACGTTCTTGACGGCGGCGGTGCTGCTGGCGTTGGCGGCTTTGACGCTTAACTCGCTCGCTCAGCCTCCTGGGGTGGTGGAGGTTTCGGGGGCGGCTTTCGGGGGCGTGGGGGCGGTGGTGGTTTCGGTGGGCCTGGCGGTGGTTTTGGCGGTCGTGGTGCTTCGCTTCTTCAGTTGGCTTCCAATCCGGCGGTCCAGGAAGACCTCAAGCTCAAAGATAAGCAGAAGGCACAAATTAAGACCCTCAGCGATAAGTACGAAGAGCAGTCGTGCGCGCGACGGGCCCAGTTGGGTGGCGGCCCCAATGGTGGGGGCCGGGGTGGCGCCGGCCAGCCCCAAGGGCAAGGCGGCGGCCGAAATGGTAACGGACAAAACGCCGGGGATAATGCCATTGCCGGGGGCGGAGGTAACTTCGGCGGTGGCGCGGGGGGTGGCGGAGGCTTCGGCGGTGGCCAGGGGCAAGATCCCGATACTCAGGGGGGCCGTCGTGGCCGCGGCAACCGTGGCAACAGAAACCAGAATGGCCAAGACGTTCCGGAAGATCCCGCGGTTGTCGCCCAGCGAAACGAGCAGCGTGAGATGGCGCGAGCAGCCATGAACGAGCTGCGTCAGGGAGCCGAGTCGAGCCTCGGCAGGATTCTCGATAAGGGGCAAGTCGGCCGACTCAAACAGATCCAGCTTCAGCTCGAAGGCCCGACGGCGGTGCTGCGTGAAGATGTCATGGACAAGCTTCAGATCGACGAAGCTCAAGTCGCATTGATTCGGGAAGTCGCGGGTGAGAATCGTGACGCCGGGCAGGCCATGCGAAGGTCGCGGTTCGAAGCGATGAAAACGGCTTTCGCCCGGCTAAATCCTGATGCTGCCGCCAGGGGGCAAAATGGGGGGGGCAACGGAAACGGGGCCGGCGGCAACAATGCCAATGGGAATGATGGGCAGAATGGCGGCGGCCGCGGACGGCGAGGGAACTTCAATCCCGATGCCTTCAGGAAGCTGATGGAAGACCCCCAAGTCAAGGCACAGATGGAGGAGGTTCAGACTCAGCAGCAAAAGCTCGACGCGCAGCTCGCCTCGGCGATCAACAAGGTCATGACACCTCGTCAGAGAGCGATGTTCAAGAGGATGCTGGGTGCCCCATTTGACCGCTCGAAAATGGGCATCGGCGGCCCGTGGGGCGGGCGGGGTGGCAATCAAGCCACGCCAAAGAACACGGCGACCACCCAGGCGAAATCGAGCGACGCTGACGACGATGATGACGCCCCCAAGGCCAAGTCGGCAGCCGCAGGTCCCACCAAGGCAAAGCCAGCCGGGGCCAGGAAGAAGAGCCTACGCGAGCTACGCGGTGAGGCGAGCGGCAATGACGATTAGCTGGAATCGCTCCGCCCCGTAACGCCTCCGTTGAGTGATCGCAAGCGGCTGAATGTTGAAAAAAACAACACCCGTTTCGAAAAAATACAAAGTTTTTCCTTGTAATCGCGGCGCAGCGTGTTCTAATACGCGGTAATGGCCGATCGATCGCCAGAATACAGAGGAATCCCATTGGTGCATCGGCCATGCTATCGTCCGGCGAGTCACGGTGCTCGCATCGGGAGATCACCGCAGGGAATGCACTGCATCAAGATATGATGATTCTTACCCGCGGCGGGCCAATCCGATCAAGCAGAACCTCGGCTTCACCCCAAGTCCTCATCGTTACGTGAACATGCATTCTCTGAGGCCATGGACATGCTCTTGCCGAAGGAAGACGCGAATTCCTTGGTCCGACGGTTTGTCGCCGGCCATCCCGACGCCATCGACCAGATCGCGCGCCGGTATTACCGAGCGATGGCAATGAGGGCGGGGTGCCTCATCCACCATTATCATATCGATGAGGCGCTCCTCGATCGGGACGACGCGGTCAACGTGACTCTGTTCAAGCTGTGGCGGGCCGCCAGGGAGGGCAAGATCCCATCGGTCGGCTCCGGCGCCGATTTGTGGAAACTGCTCTGCGCGCTTGCGACGGAACATTCTGCATGCCCGTGACCATTCCGCGAGGATCAAACGTGGCGGACCGGGCTTCCATCGTCGCGAGGCGATCCTCGACGATCTGTGCTCCGACTTGCCTCCGCCGGACGTCTTGATGCTCGCGAGCGAGGAGGTCGAGCGGCTCCTTGGTCTCCTTCACGACCCGCTTCTGAAATCCGTCGCCGCCATGAGGGCGGAGGAGTACACCACGGACGAGATCGCCCATCGCCTAAGACTGACCACGCGGTCGATCCGACGAAAACTCGCGGAGATCCGGGTTATCTGGGCAGATAGGCGAATCGGGATTCCATGCGACACGGGTCGATAACGCCGCGGGCGAACGATATTTGGTATCAGGATCATTGGCCCCAAGAAAACCGCTCCTCGGTCTTGCTC
>CAWHKI010000272.1:0-63259 GCA_963829765.1 uncultured Isosphaeraceae bacterium
GACGAAAGCTTCGGTGCCGGCCCGAAAAAGCTGAGAAAAGTCAGCCCGGGTGAAATCGCGATCGTGTCGGGGGGATTGGTCGCGGCGAATGCCCCGGAGGGAGCGGAGTGAGAATTCTTGGGTGTCTGGATCCCCCTCTGGGTGTCTGAATCCCTCTGGGTGTCTGAATCCCTGAATCCCCGCTGGTGAGAAGACTCGCACTGGTCGATGGCACCGATCGCAATCGCCACGCTCTGTGGAGCGACCTGGCCATTTCGGCACCGGGTTGAGTAGCGATCGTCCGTCCGAAGTCGCCTTTCGCTCCTGCAAAATCCGACCAAATTTCCCGCGGAAACACCGGATCGCCCGGAAAGGGCGATGCATCAGGGCAGGGACGCCAGGGATACGATGAACGGGAACTGAGGCTGGAGGTTCCTCACCAGCTTGTCATCGGCGGTCACGAGCTCGCACTGTTCGCGTTCCGCCAAGGCAACGTAGAGACAGTCGTAGAGGCCGCTCCGCGTCCCCGAAGAAATGTGGGTTGCCCGGTAGAGCAGCCTCCCGTAGTCATGCAACGCGGGCAAGGTTCGCAGAATCTGCGCAAGCAATGGCCCGGCATCGCCAACGGGAATGAGCTTCTGCCGCTCCGCTTTCGTGAGGCCGCTCGCTGTCTCGCCGGGGAAGATGGAGGGGGCGATGAGCTCGTCAACGGAGTTGCGGTAGTCATCACGCAGCCGCAGCGCCTTGGGCGAAAGCGGGCGAGGAATAACCCAGCAGAGCGCGACTGAGGCATCAAGGACATACCTCATGGGTCGTCATCGTCGCGGAGCAGCTCCTGGAACGTTTCGTCGTCGATGACTCCATGCACGCGCCGGATTTCCTCGGTGATGCGGTTCGCACGCTGTTCGACGCGTCGGGCGACCTCGGCATCCAACGGCTCGCCCTCGAAGGCATGCCGAAACACGGCCTGAAAGTCGGCCTGCTCCCGGGGATCGGTTCCGGTCTTATTCGTTTCGGTGCTCATTCTGGTATTGTCCGTCCAAACGAACTCCTGTCAATCGGAGAGGCGGTCCAGCCGCCTCGCCCGTCACTTCGACTCGGAGCTGTGGACACACGCTGTGACAGCAGACGGACGCCGGTTTCAGGGTACCAAGGGCTGTCTCAACCCGTGCTCGTCGCCGGTTCGCGCGGGTTCGGAAGACCGAACCACGTGTCACCCAGCCCCTGGCCCCGTCGGGCCCCGCACCCTCGGCCCCGTCCGGCGCGCCGCAGGCGGCGCCCCGTGGGTGTCTGAATCCCGTGCCCGCCGACAAGTTACCACAGTTTTTCTCATCCCGGCTTGGCGTCCGACCGCTGAAGGCCAGCCAGTTCGCTTGTAAAGGCACACCCGACGTTGGAAAAAACCACACGAACCTGAAAACTCAAACGTTGTTGTTTGTTTTTCGGTCTCCTTAAAGCGGTTCCCCCAGCGCACGTGGACCTGCCCGGCAGCGGATTGGACGCCGGAAGGTCCCGCTCGCCGCCGCCCAGGGGGCAAGGAGAAGCTCAGCGCATTTCAGTCCGGGCCCCGTCTGCTTGGGAGCGGGGTTCGACCGGCCTAACGCCAGGGATGGATCAAGCCGGACAGCCGCGTCCAACTTTTTGCCGAATTGATCGTCTCCCGACTTGTGGTCCGACGGAGACTTCTCCCCTGGCCGGATTCCGGCTGCAAGCGACCGAGGAAAGTTTCGGTGCTGGCCCGAAAAAGCTGAAAAAAGTCAGCCCGGGTGAAATCGCGATCGTGTCGGGGGGATTCGTCGCCGCGAATGCCCCAGAAGGAGCGGAGTGAGAAAACGGGGCGAGTACGAGAGACCGGCCTGCGTTGCCAGCGGCGGCGTCCCGCGCCCTCCCGCCGGCCCCGCGGCCTACGTCCGAATTGCAGCGTCCGGAATGAAACTCTTCAAGGGCGAGGCCACCCCGGTCTTGAGGGTCGCTTGGATCCATGCGACACTTGGGAAAAAGAAACACAAGGCCCCAACCGCTCGGCGGCCCAGCCCCGTGAACTGGACGTTGAACTGGATTGAGACGATTCCGTGACCAAAACGACTGTACTACGCAAGATCGTCCTGGGTGTTCTTCTGCTGCTGCTTCCCAATCGCACATGGCCGTCCGAGCGGCCCACCCAGCCTGCGAGGGCAAAGCCCGCCGACCCGAAGGAATTCCGCGCGGGGGCTTGTGCAATCAGCGTCTCGCCGGCAATCTTTCCGGTCCTTGTTAACGGTGGATTCCTGCAAAGCACCGCCAAACGGCTCAACGACTCTGTTTATGCCAAAAGCTTGGTCCTCGACGACGGCTCGGTCCGGCTGGCGATCGTGGTCGTTGATAGTTGCATGATGCCCCGTGAGCTCCTTGACCGGGCCAAGGAGCTCGCTCGCAACAAGACCGGCATCCCCACCGAACGGATGTTGATCTCAGCAACGCACACGCACTCGGCGCCTGCGGCGATGGGGGCCCTGGGCTGTCCCGCCGACGCCAATTATGTCTCAATTCTGCCAGGCCGGATCGCCGAGTCGATCGAACCGCGCAAGCCAGCTCTTGGAGCCTGCCCGCATCGGCTGGAATGTCATCAACGACCCTGAGCACACGTTTTGTCGGCGCTGGATTCGGCGGCCAGACAAAATGCTTGACGACCCGTTCGGCCAGCGAAATGTCCGGGCCAACATGCATCCCGGCTACCAAAATCGTGATGTGATCGCCCCGGCAGGCCCGGTCGACCCCGCGTTGACGTTGCTATCCGTGCAGTCCCGAAGCGGCCGGCCCATTGCCGTGCTGGCCAATTACTCGATGCATTATTTCGGAGCCGAACCGATCTCGGCCGATTATTTCGGCCGGTTCGCGGCCGCGCTGGCGAAGCGGATCGGCGACCAGTCGGTCGACCCGCCTTTTGTCGGGATCATGTCCCAAGGCACGAGCGGCGACCAGATGTGGATGGATTATGGCCGGCCCAAAAAAGACACCGGCCTCGATGCCTACGCCGACGCCGTCGCCCGATCTGCCTATCAAGCGTACCAATCAATCAGCTATCGCAACTCGGTTTTACTCGCCATGGCCGAGACCAGACTCGTGATTGGCCGTCGTGTGCCGAACGAGCATCGGCTTGCACGCGCCAAAGCAATAGTCGGAAGCATGGGAAATCGAGACGTCCCCAAAAGCTTGCCGGAGGTTTACGCGAAGGAGTCGATTTCCCTGCATCAAGAGCCCGAGCGCGAGCTGAAGCTCCAGGCCATCCGGATCGGCGAGCTGGGGATCACCGCCATCCCCAACGAGGTGTTCGCGATCACGGGCCTAAAAATCAAAGCGCAGAGCCCGTTCGAGACAACCATGAATATCGAGCTGGCCAATGGCTCCGAGGGCTACATTCCACCCCCCGAGCAGCACGCTCTCGGCGGCTACACCACCTGGCCGGCTCGCACCGCCGGGCTGGAGGTTCAGGCCGAGCCCAAGATCGTGAGCGCCCTACTCGGCTTGCTCGAGCAGGTCGCGGGCAAACCGCGGCGGGGGCTCGTCTTGTCTCACGGCGCGTACGCAAGGTCTGTCCTCGCTTCCAAGCCGCTCGCCTATTGGCGGCTCGATGACTTCCATGGCCCCACCGCGATTGATTCCAGCGGCCACGGCCGCCACGCTCGCTTCGAGGGGGGTGTCGCGTACTACCTGCCGGGCTCAGATGCCCCCGGCCTCTCGACCGGCAAGATTCTTAACCACGCCATCCATTTCGCGGGAGGCCGCTTGAAGGCCGAACTCAATGGCTTTCCCGATCGCTACACCGTCGAGCTCTGGTTCTGGAACGGTCTCCCGAACGAGGCCCGTCCGATTACGGGGGTCCTCTTTTCGCTCGAGGAGCAGAGAGCCGGCATACCCTTCGACGACGAATTCGGCATTGGCGGTACCCAAACCGTCCCTGGCCACCTCTTCTTTAGGACCGCGACCGCTGGCGACAAGGTCCTCACCGGCCAGACCGAGATCACACCCAAGACGTGGCACCACGTCGCCGTTGTTCGCAATGGCGAGCGCGTTACCGTTTACCTTGACGGAGCGCTCAAGCCAGAGATCGATGGCGCCGTCGCGCTTGATCCTGGGAGGGCGGCGCACAGCTTTTGATCGCTGGCCAGCTCAACGGCCCCTTCGCCTTCGAAGGGAAGATCGACGAGGTTGCGTCGATGACCGAGCACTTGCCCATGATGAAACTGTCGAGCATGTCCGCGCATCGAAAAGCACGGCCCAAGGCAAACGCGCATCGGCTCCGTGAGCGTAACCCGAGATCACGAATTTCCCAATGATACTGCCCGCGGCGTGAGCCGCGACGTGGGCGAGGGGAGGGCGAGGCTCCGTCCGAGCCAGCATCGGCACTTGGCTCGCCAGGAGGCTCGCCCTCCCAAGATGTCTCAAAGGCTCCCCGGGAGGGCGAGGCTCCGTCCGAGCCAGCATCGGCACTTGGCTCGCCAGGAGGCTCGCCCTCCCAAGATGTCTCAAAGGCTCCCCGGGAGGGCGAGGCTCCGTCCGAGCCAGCATCGGCACTTGGCTCGCCAGGAGGCTCGCCCTCCCAAGATATCTCAAATCCGCTCGCGCACGGGATATCTTCGTCGCGAAGCTCGTTACGGGCGGCCCAAAGCCTGGGTGATAAACGCCTTGATCGGTATTTCCATCAGCTTGAAAGCAAACGGCACGGTACCAACGGCATACACTTTTCGATCATCATACGAGAGCACGACATCAAAGCCTGGCCCGACCATCTGCAAAGATTTGCGGTCCGCCGCCCAATCCGCGCGGTGGATCCATCTGCCGAATTGACTTTGAGCCGCGCTGATCGCCCGCTCAAAATGCACTTGGACCGTTTGCGGTGTTTGACCGTGATTCACTGCGAGATTTAATTTTGCCATCGGTGCAACAAGGTCTAAGGTACGTTCTTGACGGAGGTTCGGCGATGCAATACGTTGACTTGTCGTCGACGAAGCCGTTCAGAGGCCATCGTTGACGCTGTGCCTGGCTTATCATCTCAATCGAAAACCTGGATCAGGAAAAGAGAGAGAACCTTGGTCGCCAGCTTGTTCGTCTGGGGGAACTCGGACAGATTCAACCAGAAGGCACTCGTTCCATGGGCCACACCCGCTTTCCGCTCTTTATCTTGCTTTGCCTCACCATGGGTCAGGAGTTGTCGGCACAGGAGACCAAGCCGAACGTCTTGTTTATCGCGGCCGACGACCTTAATCACTGGATCACGCATCTTGGGCGTAACCCTCAGGCGAAAACCCCGAACATTGATCGATTGGCGAAAATGGGGGTCACATTCACCCGGGCCTATTGTGCCGCCCCCGTTTGCAACCCGAGTCGAGCCGCCCTCCTGTCCGGATTGCGACCCAGCAGTACGGGAGTTTACGACAATGGCCAGGACTGGATGCCCGTGATCGCCAAGGAACAGACGCTCACCACGCAATTCCTCAAGGCGGGTTACCAGGTCTACGGTAGTGGCAAAATCTACCACGGGAGCGCGCACCGGCGCGGCGAGTGGACCGACTATTTTGTCGCCGGCAACCGAAAAGGAATCGCGCACCCCAGTGTGAAGTCCCGCGGCGTCGGCAAGATCACGTTCTACCCACTCACGGACCGCTCGAAATTAGAAGACGAATTCACGGTCGATTACGGCATCAAACAATTGCTCTCAAAACACGATCGCCCATTTTTTATCGCGGTGGGTTTACACAAACCGCACCTAGCTTGGACTGTTCCCAAGAAATATTACGATTTGTTTCCACTGGAAACGATCGAGTTGCCGCCCACAACGAAGGATGACTTGAGCGACCTGCCGCCTGGAGGCGTCCGGATGGCGGCCCGTGGCGGTGACCACGCCGCCATCCTCAAGTCGGGGCGTTGGAAGGAGGCCGTGCAGGGCTACTTGGCGGCGATCGCGTACTGCGACGCCCAAGTCGGGCGATTGCTCGACGCCTACGACGCGTCGCCGCGTAAAGCCGACACGCTGATCGTCTTCTGGGGCGACCACGGCTGGCATTTGGGAGAGAAAGAGCACTGGCGCAAATTCGCCCTCTGGGAAGAGACCACTCGCGTCCCATTCATCTGGGTCGCGCCCGGCGTCACCAAGCCCGGCGGCGTTTGCAACCGAACGGTCGACTTGATGAGCGTTTATCCCACGCTTTGTTCCCTCGCCGGGATCGAACGACCAGGTCACGTCGCGGGGCAAGACCTCAAGCCGCTCTTGCTTGACCCCAACGCGAAGTGGGATACGGCCGCGCTCACCACCTTTCACCGCAATAATCACGCCATCAGAACTGAGAAATGGCGGTACATCCGCTACGCGGACGGTGGCGAGGAACTCTACGACCACGACAAAGACCCCTACGAGTGGACAAACCTGGCCATCGACAGATCGTATGCCGACGTGAAAAAAGACTTGATGAAATGGCTGCCCAAAACCAATAAACCTGAACTCCCCCGCAACCGCAACGCGGAGTGATCAAAGCGGCGGAGCAAGAGGCCCGTAAATATCGCGTCGCTCCGCGAGGTTCGAGCTTGCGGGCACTGAAAAAGTGCTCCGGGCCAGGAACGCATCTCACTTCAAGGGCACTGCGTGCTTGCGGACGTAGTCCTCGACCGTGCGCGATGTCTCTGGCCCGATGTAGTGAAACGCTTCGGCGTACTCGACGCCGTATTTCCGCCCGAGTTGTCTGTTGCGAGCCAGAACGAACTCCTTGATGTAATTACGGTCGGCCGTCGCGTCGTCGTCTCCCAGAAGCGGTAGGCGCTGGTTCTTCTCCGCTAGCTTCGCGCGGAGCTGTGATCCGTGATGCCCGGCGGGGCCTTGTGCCTGGTTGGCGCGATTGGCCTCGACCTTGTGATCTACGACGCTGCTGATGTCCACCACTCGCGTGATGTCCGGCCGCCGCGCATAATAATACTTCTCCTGGACGGCGTGGGGCTTCAATCCGGCTGCGAACTGTTCCGGATAATCGTGGTTTCGGCCGGCCATCCAACACGATGCTTCAATGCCCCGAGCGATCATCTGGTGATCGGGGTTTTCCTCGTCGTGTGCCCACGGGTCCCAACAAATCACCGTGTCCACCTTCAACAACCGGATCAGGAAGATCAGGCGGCATTGCAGCTCGTTCTGCGAGACGTCGCCCATGCGATGGTTGCCATAGTTCAAGTTGAAGACCCGGTTGAGGCCCAGGATCCGCGCCACCTCGTCGTTGTCGCGCTCGTTGCGGAGAACGTGCTGGCCGATGGTCCCGGCCATACCTAAGCCGGGGGCATCTCCCATATCGTCGTTGGTCGCGCGGACCAGGTAGCCGGTGTAACCCTCCTTGACGAGCTTGGCGACCGTGCCGGCGGCCATCAGGGGGATGTCATCGGCGTGCGCTTGGACCGCCAGTAGCACCTTGCCTTTGTGCGGCATGCCCGGCGCGGGTCGTTCTAAGACGACCTCGCGGGATATCTCCCGCGCCCTGGCCGATGCGAGTCGCAGGATAGCCGTACCCGCCAGCATCGTGGTGAGGAAGTCGCGTCGTTGCATGGTGTGCTTCTCGCGTAGTTTGGAAGAGTTGTTGATTGAGCCGGTGTGGGGAATGGCCCCAGTGGCCTCACCCACCGATTTGCACGTGTATCATCCCTTCCGGCTCCCGTCAAATAGCAATTTACCGTGGATAATTGTCGAGACCTGACACTCGCCGGTCATCACAACAAGAACGCACAACGGGTGATCGATAGTTGGCGCGGATAGGGCGGCGCGGGATGATATCTTATAGTGGAATATAGACGCCTCGTTATTCCCGGTGGTCATACGCCATCAGGCGATGATTGCCATTCAGTATGCTTCGCCAATGGAGATGGACTGGAGGGTGATCATGGGACGGTTCGTGGGTCTTTGCTTCGTGGGGCTTCTCGCGGCCGGCTGTTGCCCTCCCGCGACGTTCTACGTCGAGACGACCCTACACCCGGATGGCTCGTGCGACCGAATGATCTGGCAGCCCAAGGATAAGTTCCTGCCGGTTCAGGCGCTCAAACCGGAATGGAACGCGCGATGGAAGACCGTTGCCGATGCGAGTGGGCGTCCCGGAGAGTCAGAACCCAGGGCTTTCAAGAACAATTGCAAGTATTTCATCGCGCGTGGCTCATTTAATAGTCCGCGTGAGATCCCCCCGCACTATCACTATGCCGATCGCGAAGCCCCCGACGCTGGGGCGAGTGAGCTGGAGCGGACCTACGAGAGGGAGGATTATGGGTTCGTCATCGAACACCGCTGGCAGGAAAAGATCACGGACATCGTGACCCTGCCGGGCTTCCTGAAAGCTCGAGACGAGTTGCTTGATTTGTGTCTGCCGATCTGCGTCGATGCGATCGAAAAGATATTTGGTAACGACTACGACGTCTCACGGCTGGTCGACCACCTTCGTGTGAACGGCCGGCGATTCCTCGAGAACGTCTCCCTCATCTTTTACGATGCCGCGGCCCGAGGTCGACTAGTGGGCAAGCCCGGCGAGCTCGATCGGGCTGTGACCAGTCATTTGATGGCCGAGGTGGAACGGTTCGGCCTCGACCCCAAGCTCCTCGCGGTAATGTTCAAGGTCCCTGCGGATGGAAAGGAGAGCGAGCGGGCGTGGCGCGCTCCTCGGCCGGCTAGTCGTTCAGTATTTCAGGCACCGCGACGGGGCCGCGGTGACTACGGCCGAGGCCGATGCGCTCGTTCTGGCAATTTTGGGAAACCACCGATATGAAAAGGAGAGCCAAGAACAACAGAAGCGGATCGAGGAAAAACTCAAGGATAAGCTGCTCCAGAAGCAGTGCAAGCGAGATTTCCTGCGCATGATCGGGCTTTACGCGCCGTTCAGTTCCCCGTTTTGGGAGGACCAACCTCAGTACGAGTTCGCGGTCATCCTTCCCGGAGAGGTCATCGAGACGAATGGCACGCGCATCAAAGCCGGTCGGACGCGATGGAAGTTCACCGGCGCGGAGATGTTCCCGGTCGGGTACGAGATGAACGCGCGAAGCATCGTTATCGATCGCGATGGACAAAAGAAGGCACTCGGGCGCGTGGTCATCGATGACGAGACCAAGGCTTTGGACTTCATGGAGACCGCTGGCGAGAAGGGGCCGTTACTCGAAGCCGTCCGCAAGCTCCATCAGACGGGCGACCGCAACGCGCTCCGCCAGGTGGAGGGCCGAACGTATGAGGAAAGTCAGCGGGCGAAGAAGCTGCGGAAGATGTTGTTGAATGAGTAAGCGAACTTGAACCCGCTTACACCACAGGACGTCCGATTGGCCGATCCGGTGATCCGGTGCCCTCTCCTATCAGTACCGTCCCAAACAAGCTAAACTGGATCGGTGATCCCGAGGAGGCAAGGACCAGATTGCGGTTGTGGTCTCCGCGATAAAATGTCAATGGAGTTTAAGGAAACGACTAATGGCCGCTGTCACTATCGAGATTCCGGACGATGCATTCGCGACATTGCATCGCTCGCCGAAGGAGCTGAGCCAGGAAATCCGGCTGGCGGCAGCGATGATCTGGTATACGCAGGGGCGCATCTCTCACGAGAAGGCCGCCCAGTTCGCGGGCGTGAGCCGAATTGCCTTCATTGACGCACTCGCGGAGGCCAATCTCCCCGCGTTCCACGTCGATGTCGACGAATTGATGGAGGAGGTCGAGTGTGCTCGGCAGGCGATACGTGAACACCTCTCCCCTGGTGTTCCTGGTTCGGGAGAATCATCGGAACCCTCGGGCTTGTGCTCTTAGCCAAGCAGACAGGCACAATACCGGCCGCTCGGCCCGTGATTGAGCGGCTACGGCGGTCGGGTATGTATCTCTCCGATCTGGTCATCAAGCAGGCACTGGCTCGGGTGGGGGAGTGATCAACGCCGTTGCTGCCGATCCCGCGGGCTCATCAGGTTCCGCGGCTGCTTGAGGCTAAGCAAAAAGCTGACAAGGTCGGCAAACTCGGGCGGCGACAGCGACTCGACGAGCTTCGCCGGCATGATGGAGACATCGCCCACGCGCCGGATTTCGATGTCCGACTTGGGGATCCTCGTGATCTTCGCTTCCGAGTCGGCCAGTTCGAGCGTGGTCTCGGACTCGGAGCGGACGAGCCCGGTCTCGACCTTGCCGGCACGGGTGGCGACGATGACGGGCTGATAGCCCGGCGCGATCCGGTGGGATGGCTCCAGGACAGACCTGATCACCTCTGCCCGGTCGTACTTCGCGGCCAGGCCCGTCAGATCGGGGCCAATGCTGGCGCTTCCTCGCCCGGCCGCGGCGTGGCACCGGGCGCAGCCGATTCCCTTGGCGTCGAAGAAGATGGCCTCTCCCTTTTGGGGATCGCCGTCGTGCGCCAGCGCGAAGGTGCGCAGTCTGTCCACGGATGCCGACGCCGTGGCACGTTCCCTGGCCTGCGGGGCGACCCGCGCGAGCTGCAGACCGAAACACCACGGCCCGATCCCTTGCCGGCAAACGACCAGGATGCGGTTCGTTCCTTTCGCCAGCTCGAGCCTCACCAGGTCTGTGCCGGGAGCGTAAGCCCGGCCGGCAACGTTATTGCATTGATAGACCAACCGGCCATTGACGCTCACGATCAGCGTGCCGCTGGAACCAGTCAACAAGAGGGCCGCCCCGGCACGGTCGGCCTCGACCTCGGTATAGGCGAACGCGCCTAAGTCGGGAGAGTTGTTGGCATCGTAGCCGAATCCACCCTGATCACCGGACCCTTGTTTCAAGTCGGTCAGGTCCACGCGACCGTTCGCCGGGTCGGCCGGGCGCGCCGCCACGAAATCGATCGGCCGAGAACGCCCGTATGCGCCTGGGCGAAGTTGATCGTCTGCTCGCCGAAGAACTCGCTGCCGGTCGTCCGAGGAAACGGGCCGATCACGCGCCAATCGCGGATCGGCTCGAACCGAGCGAGCACTCGCTCCAGGGTCGACGTCGCCGATTCACTGAGCGTCGCCGTCGAAAGAGCCGAAGTGAGCTGATCTCTCACGCCGTCGCGAATCGCCAAGAGCGCCGATTCTCCTCCCCGCCGCAGCCGGGGATCGCGATCCTGGATCGCGGCGAGGTAAAACGACACGGCCCGAGGATCGGGCAAGCCGCACAGGGCCACGATCGCCGGGATGCGGTCCGGTGAGCGAGTGTCCGCGGCAATCGCGAGCAGTCGAGGGATGGCAGACCGGAGCTGAAGCGGGACGACCGCCATCATGGCAGCCTCGCGCACCGAGGAGTCGTTGTCGCCGAGCCGATCGAGAACCGCCTGTCGCAGGTCGTCGGGCAACGATTTCTTCACGTTCAAGCTCAAGAGCGCGGCCGCCCGAACCGATGCCGCGGGATGTTGCAGAAACGAGGCCAGATCGTTGGGGGGCAAGAAACCGAGGCGAGCCAGGTCCGGCAATGTTCGCGCGATCAGGCTCGCGGGGGCTTTGGGATCATATAGCAGCGTAAATCGTGCGCGGAGCGACTGGGGATCGGGAATCCTCGCGAGAGCGCCCAGCGCAGCCTCGCGAACAGCCTCGGGCCGGTTGCCATCCGCCAGAATGACCGACAGGATGGGGCTGGCCAGAGGGTCTGGCAGTGCTCCAAGGCTATCGGCCATCAGGGCCTGATTCACCGGGTCGGGCTCCTTGACGAGAGCGGCTCGCAACCAGTGGGCCGCGGTCGGCCCCACCTCGCTCAAGCCGACGACCGCTTGAAACCGGACCGCGCGTATCGCGATCGGCCAGCGCCAGCACGAGCCCCTGTTCCACGCCCTTCATTCCCTGCGCCGACCAGTCAGCCGTTTTCCGGGGAAATGGGCCGGCCAACGGGTTGGTCCCAAACCACTGCCCTGACCATTCCGGATAACGGTGATACAGGCCGGCGAGGTTGGCCACGATCCGCGCTTTCACGGGGATCGAAGTCGTGCGACCCAGCGCCTCGGTCAACGCTTCGACGACCGGGACGGCCCAAGCTTCGTCCGTGAGCCGCAGGGCCGCCTCGAGACGCCGGTCGTCCAGCAGGGCCTCAATCAATGATTGCTTGTTCCACGCGTTCAGCCGTCGGATCGCCTGGCGCACCGACCACGCCGCGAAGGTGTCGGATTCGCCCAGGGCGGCATAAAGGGGCGCGCTGCGCACAAGGTCTCCCAGTCGGCCCGCGGCAATCGCCGCTTCGCGCCGCACGGCTGCATCGCGATCGGTCAAAAGGGGGAGCAGTCGCTGCACGGAAGCCCGGTCGCGACGTATGCCCACCGACCGCGCGGCCTGGAGGCGAACTCTGGGCGATGGGTCGGCCAGCATCGCCCCGATCGCTTTACGGGCTTCGGCACCGCCGATCGCGTCGAGGGCCCACAGAGCATGCAACCGCCCGGTCTCGGGTTCCGCCGTCTTTAGTCGCTCGACCAAGGGCGGAATGATTCCCGTCCCCTTTCTTTCGAGAATACGCTGGGATTTTAGTCGAACAGCCAGCGCGGGGTGATCGAGTGCCCGGATGTGCTCGGATGTTTCATCACTCTTTGGTCGGGAAGTGGAAATTATTGGGTTCGGGCCCGTGTACCGCAGGCGGTAGAGCCGGCCGGTGCGTTGTCCCTTTGCCAGCCAGCCGTTATAGGCCCAGTCCACCAGCAAGAGGCCTTGGCCATCGGCGGCAACTGCCAATGAGAAGGGGCGAAAGTCGGGCACGTCTCCTTTGGAGACGAAGGCCGTGCGTCTGGTCACCGCGAACGTTCCGCCTGATTTCTTGATCTCAAAGCGAAAAACGGTCTGCATGCCCCAATCGCAGAAAAAGAGGTTGCCGCGATACTCGGCGGGGAGACCATTCTCGTTGTAGCAAATGCCCTGGGCACCCGCGCCGGCGGGCACGGCGGCCATGATGGGAAGTGCTCGATGGGGGGCGGTCAAGAACTGATAAGGATAGCCGTAATGGCCGCCGACGATGTGATGCGTCAGGCTGTTGGGCCACTTCTTGCTGTCGTCGTCGTTGCCGTAGGTAAACACGTCGTCGGTCGCCGAGAGTGCCACCGACAGCGGGTTGCACTCGCCCGTTGAAACAATTTCGAGCCCGGTTCCATCACGCCTGACCCGAATGACGCCCCCGCCCTGAAGCTGGACGGTCGCCCCGTCCCGGCCGACGCCGCGAGGTATGCCTTTGTCGCCGACCGCGGTGTACAGGAACCCATCCATTCCCAGGCGAATCCCGGAGGCAATGTGATCGTTGATGCCATTAAAACCCGGCAGCTTCGGGCCCAGTCCCGTGATGAGATCCTCACGCGAGTCGGCCTTGCCGTCGCCGTCGGTATCGCGAAACGCCGACAGAAACGGCGCGTGAACGACATAGACGGTTCCGTCGACATACTCCAGGCCCATCACGCTCCAAAGCTTGTCGGCAAAAACCGTGGTCTTGCCGTCCTTGATGGCCAGCACGCGATCAATCGGTTCGGTGGCAGGACCAGGCATGTCCATCGCGTCAGAGCCGAGGTAAACCGTGCCGTCTGGCGCCGCCGCAATCGCGGTGGGAAAGTCAATCTGGGGGGACCGGGCAACCAAGTCGACGGACCATCCTGGAACGACCGTGGGCAACGTCTGGCTCGAATTATCCCCGCCGTGAGCTGTGAAACTGGAATTCAGGGCGACCAACGCTAATATCAGGCGAGCTGTCATTTTCCAATCCTTCGGAAAGTGCTCTGGTAGCGGCTTCGACTCGATGGGCTTTCCATCGTTCACGGAAGCGGGCAGAATTGTAACGACAACGCCGCCCGACCTCAACGCGAGGACGCCGGCGCGACAAGAGAGCCGCACGCGACGTCGGCCTTTCGGCTGCCGGCGCGGACCGCTATGCCCGCTTCGATTCCGTGGGAGTATTCCAAAGTGAGTTCTGCTTTGCCTTCGCATGGTGAGATGACCAAGGAACCAGCAACGATTGGGCTCGATGGCGATATCCATCATAATCCCAGCTATCCCCTGCGGGTTCACGTCCTTGAGCGAGCCCAGCTCGAAGAGGCGTTGCGATCGTGCGATCAACGACTCAACCTGGCACTGCAAAAGCTCAACGTGCTGGGAAATCACCCCGAGAAGCCTCGATTCCTGCGTCTTTATCACCAGATGCAGGAAGCGCGCGATCAAGTGGCCGAAGCCGTTCGACGCCTACCGATGGAAGTGGGAGGCCTGTACCACGAAGATCACGAGCGATTCCAAAACGCCATGCAGGCACTCGAACGGGTCTCGGCGCGCTGGCAAAAGGGTGGCGGTTGACCGCGGCCGTCTTCCGACTGTCACCGCTCAATCTGGCCGCGAGCGCTATGGCGGATGGCCAAGACCGAAATGATCTCCTCGTCGACGCTGTAAAGGATTCGGAAGACACCGCGCCGTCGCCCGTAGAGGCTCTGGCGGATGGTGACCCCGAAGCTGTCTGACTCCTCGGCCGCTATCGGGTTACTTTCGGGGTTATCGGCAAGCTTCGCGATGGCTGCCTGTAGTCCTGCATACCATCGAATTGCAGCATCCTCCGAACGCTCCGCGATCCAGCTAAACGCCTCGATCGTGTCAATGCGGGCACGAGGCTGGATAACCACGCGGCGACGGCTCACCGCGATTTCTTCCGAGCGAGGATTTCTCTCATTTCAGCAAACATTTCTTCGACGGGCGTGCCCTTGCCGGCTCTCATTTCCTCGACCGCTTCCCGCAGTGCTTCCAGCTCCTCGACCCGCTCGGCAACCTCCAGGAGCTTCTGATAGGATCCCGTGTCCTGAACAACGAGCTCCGCCTTGCCATTGATGGTCAAAACGACCGGTTCTCCCGTTCTCTTCAACTGACGGAGGAACTCGGGCGTGTTGCGTTTGAAATTAGAAAGTGAGTTGATATCCCGTTTAATGTTCAACATGCCGCTCTCGCTTCCCGCACAAAATTCGTATCAATTTTGATGCTAACGCGACCGAGGAATTGGGGCAAGTCAAGTCGCGAAAAGGTCGCAGTGCAACGATCGTTTAGCTCTTGAATTACGTTATGATAACCGTTCCGCCGTGTGTCGCTCTGGCTTGACCGGGCCCCTAGGGGCCTATCCAAAGAAGGTCCCGGCGACGAGACGAGGGACCGTGGCAGCCGTCTCTCGCCTCAGCTAGCCAACGTCGCTGAAGGGCAACTCGGCGAAATCCGGCGACGGAATTGACCTTCTCGGTGGAGCGGGTCGTTTATTCTTCAATTGCGGCCGGGGCGCCCGCCCTGGCCATTGGCTGGAGGCAAAAACACGATGCGTCGGCGTGATCTCCTGGCAGGGCTTGGATTGGCCTCGGTGTCGCTTGCTGCCGGGCAACGCGTGAGCGTGAGCGCGGCTCAAGCGGAAATACCGATCACCGGCGAGGCCGGTGCCGGCCTTGAAGCAATCGATCAGAAAGTCGTCGAGGTCATGCGGCGGCATCGAATCCCCGGTGTCAGTTTGTCGGTGGCCAAGGACGGCAAGCTCGTTCTAGCTCATGAGCTGGAACCGTTTCGGCCTGCCGGGCGGGCGCCCGCCGATGATGCAGGCCGCCGGCGGCTGGGGGGCACCAACGGTTGAAATGGCCCGATTTTTGGTCGAGCTGAGCGGTAGGCGTGGCCCGGGGTTCCTCTCACCGTCGATCTTCGCCCAGATGGTCGCCCCCCGCCGCCGCCCCTCGTCAAGAAACCCAAAGGCGGCGATTTCGGCCTGGGCTGGGACGCCGTCTTCGCAACGCCCAAGGGTCCTGTGTTTCGCAAAGGGGGCGCTCTCGATGGTATTCACACCGTCATCGAGCACCGCGCCAATGGCCTCGACTGGGCCCTCTTCGTTAACGCATCGGTTGAAGTGCAAGCGCGCCACCGGCAAAACCAATGCGCCCCCCATGTGGGCCGACCTCCAGCAGCAGGTTCGCTCGGCACTCAATGCCGTCACGGCCTGGCCCGCCGTCGATCTCTTCCCCAAGTTCGCGTAGTGCGAATTGAACGCGGGGGCCCACGAACGGGGCGGATAAACATGTCTCCAGCGGTGAACCTTCAGAGACGTTTTCGTGACTCACGCCGCGCTCGGATCTTCGCCGTCCTGGCCATCGGGGCGTTCCTCGTGGCGGTGGCGATCGTGGTGCGCCTCTGGATCGCGGCTCAGCCCTCCTCGGTGACGGTTTAAACGGGCATCAAGAGGGAATGCCCGCACTCAAATGGATGGCACTCGACGGGGAGGCCCCCGGCGGCGACCTTGCGACGACGGCGGTGATGACCGAGGGCGGCCTCGATATGCTCGAGCGAGTCGATCGGGTCATCAAGGAGTCCGCGTTCCATTACATCGAGGGCCACGACACCAGCGCAGAGGCGTTCGCGGCGATCCTGGTGGCGCAGCATCGCCGACGTGCGCACATCGCTGGCCGGAACTCCACCGCCGCGCAAATCGACCAGCGAGCCCGGTAGCGAGCGTTCGGACGCGGCCCCTGGCGGCGACGAGAGACTCGTCCTGTGACGACTCGCTCATTACTGAAGATCCCAGGCTTTCAGACGCCCATGTTCCCCCGGGCTTTCAGACGCCCATGTTCCCCCGCGAGACAATGAGGTTCAAACCGCCCGGAGCTTCGGGTGCAGGACGCGCTACTTGTTTCGGCACGCCAAGATAGGATATGACCTAACTTATGGCGCTCGCGATCTCGTCGTCGCGCACCCGAGTATGCTCAGACCGACCGCACGCACGCGGCAGCCAAGCCGACCGGTGTCGGTGCGGTCACGATTGACGCGTCCGACACACGCGCCGCCGGGACTGGTAAAATCTTTCAGCCATGGGAGGATCATAAGTGCTTCGTCACACGCGATGGTTCATGGGATTGGTGTTGCTCGCCTCGATGACCAGCCGTGAGGCTCGTGCCCAGTGGGGTTACGGCGGCTGGGGATGGGGCGGCTGGGGCGGAGGCGTGGCGACTCCCGAAAGCACCGCCCTCGAGGGGGCCGGCAGCTACGCGATGGGCGCCGGAATGTACAACTTGAACACCGCCCAGGCGCAAGCATCAATGCCGACACCGCCATGCGATTCAACGAATACACCGCGGCGGTCGCGGACGAGTCCGCCCGGGTCTACGCCGCGCGAAATAATCAGCAATACGCCAAGAACCGATCGCTCTACGAGCAGCGCAGGGAGCAGCTTCGCACAATCCAACCCGGCGCGATATCGATTCCGGCGAGGCCCTCAATCTGGCCGTCGAAGACCTGAGCGATCCCCGGCTCGGCAGCGCGGCCTCGCGGGCGGCCAGGGCTCCGGTCTCCGCCAGCTTGATTGCCACTCTCCCATTCGTCTATGCGTCGGAGCGGGTCACGCTCATGCTCGATGATATACGATCGTCTATCAAATGGCCCGAGGTCTTCGAGGATCCACGGTTCGTCGACGATAAAAAGGTTTTCGACGAGCTGGCCGCGCGCATTCGGCAAGAGGCAGACGACGGCGATGTTTCCGCCAAAAGCAAGCGCGACGCCAAGGCGTTTGCGCAGAGCCTGCGCAGTAAGCTAGTCGCCCAGCCGCTCAAAGACCCGGAAGACCAGAAGGAAGCCAATCGCTTCTTGACGGCATGCACCGCGGTGATGGCATTGCTCGAGAAACCGAATATCCGCCCGGCACTGATCGAGCTGCGAAAAATCCAGGACACGATGATCGGCAACCTGCTCGGCTTCATGCACGTCTACAATCTCAGATTTGGGCCGGCGAAGTCAGTCCAGGAGAAAAAAGCATACCAACAACTGTTCGCGATCCTTGACGAAACGCGTGACCAGATCTTGGCCGAGGCCAAGATCGATCGATCGAAGCCGGCGTCGCGGATCGGCAACGCCAATGCGGCAACGGAGTTTTACCAGAGCTTGGAGCAAGGACGAAAAGCCAAGTCGGCACCGCCGCGACTGGCTAATCCCCAGTAATGCCGGAAAGCGGAGGAATTGGCCGATGTCTGGGTTCCTGAACCACTTGTTCGATACATCGGATTTCCCCCGGCGGTGGGATTGCGGTGATTGGACGCCGGAGCACGGCCGCCTGCACGATGGCGCTGGGGCCCGAGTTGTAACAAAATGCTGAAGGCATCATTACCCATGGCGGCGCGGCTTCGGCGGAAATTTTTGAAGGCTTCGCGCCGGCCTGATTGGCGCGGTCGCGCGGGAATGCGCCCCTCGTTGCCGTGGCTTGTGCCGTTGCGAAACGGGGCGAGCCTGACAGAAAGGAACCGCCGCGGCCGAAACTACAGATCGTCAACGGCAGTCACGAACCGGTCGACGTTTATTGGCTCAGGCGACCGTCGGAGCGCGTGCCGAACGGCTCGGTGCCACCCGGGAGAGACATGTTTATCGAAACGACACTGGGCCACCGCTTTGTACTCGTCGGCCGCGAGGACAACACGGAAGCGGGAACGACCAGCGTGGTGCGCGTTCAGAGTTTTCGGTTCGATCCCGAGGGCAAGAACGGCGTACCGGCATTCTACACCCACAGGATCGACTCCCACGGCTATCCCATCGTGGCCTCGGCGAAAGGGAGCCCATACGCTCTCAAGGAGGCCGCCTATTTGGTCGACATAAGTTCGCACACAATATCCACCTGCGCGGCATGGTCAACGTCGATCCGACTTTTGATCGGCGCCTAAAAGCGGCATACGAAGCGGCACGTGCCGCTGGATTGTGGAGGGGCAAGTATGCCGGCGTCAATCATCACGAATACTTTGCCGAAGGGGTGCAGTCCTGGTTCGACAACAACCGCGTGAATGATCACGACCACAATCACGTGAACACCCGCGCGTTGCTGAGTAAATACGATCTTCGTCTCGCCGCATTGTGTCGCGAGGTCTTCGGCAACACGGTCATTCGGTACACAAAGCCGGCGACACGGCTCACCGGACACTTGGCAGGCTACGACCCGTCCAAGGCGCCCCGGTTTGTGTGGCCCGCGCACCTGATCAAGGCTCGGGCCGAAATCCGAAAACAAGCCGCAGCTCGCGACCGCGCGGCTCGGGGTGAATCAGCCGGGCCGCCCGATCTGAGCGCGAAGAGATTCTCCAACAATTAGCCGACTTGGAATACAAGCTAGATCGAGCGATGAGCAGGGTTGTTGACGGTTTTATGTTCAACCGCAATGAAAGCTAGGGTTGGCTGACTCATTGCCTCGGTAAAGCGATTGATCGAGTCCAGGTTGAGGGACCTCGAAGTCTTCTCTTCATCCGTGTGCATCTGTGTGAATCCGTGGCTAAAATGGTTTTCGGTTTTCCGGCCAGCGAAGTCGTGTGGCTGGCCACTGTGTGTCTGTGGAGAAGCCAAACTCGGCCGTTCCCAAAGCCCTCCGTAGGAGAATTAGCCACAGATTCACACGGATTCACACAGATAAAATCAATGACCGCATCGGAAGGCTGGATTTGCTGATTGTCAAACCTTGCCGATTAGTCCGGCGCCTCGATGCAAGCTTTTGGCAATTCAAAGGATATGTCAAGTGATTAAACTGTGCGGATTAATCCGGCACCTGGACGTAATGCCTTGCTATATCAGACGACATGTCGAATTGTTAAGCTGTACGGATTAGTCCGGCCCAGACGCAACCTCTTGGCACTTCAGCACATGCATTGACATGGCGAACTGAAACGATTGATCCGAATCGCCCAGACGCAACTGTTGGTGCGTTAGCGGATACGTCTAGGTGTCAAGTTTACGAATTGGGATCGTCCCAACGTACATTTGAGCTCTGAACTGTACAGTTCAAGCCAGGTCAACGTCCGCCGACTTAGAGTCCTAAACGATTAATCCGGCGCCAGACGCAACGTGTTGGTGCGTTAGCGGATACGTCTAGGTGTCAAGTTTGCGGATTAGGCCGGCGCCCAGACGCAACGTCCTGTTGCTTCAAGAGATCCGTCCCAGCGTTTGGAGCGAGCGGGCCTCAATGACGACGGAAAGAGGGACCGGGCCTGCGCACCACCAAAACTCCGGCGCGGCCGAGCTGAGGCTGGCGGTTGCACGGTGTCCCTAAACCGGTCGCGACGCTTCGATTCTGAGCGATGCGAGAATTCACAAGCAGTTGCAAAATCCGACAGTCGCACCGCATGGGTTGTCTGATCATCTTCGCTGCGCTGATCCGTCTGTCCGCATTTTCAGGCGCTGGGATTCACCTGGGCCGCTTGGTCACGTAAGATGAATTTGTTCGGAGCCGGTTGCAATGTCACGGGTTGCGGAATGCGCCCGGACGTGTCCGATTGCAAATTCGTCGCCGGTTTTTGGGAACCATCCGCCAACTCTGGGCGTCGAATCATGGAGATGTCACGGTTCCTTGACGACCATAGCCTCGTGCAAGCGTGTCGGGCGGGCCAGACTGAGGCGTTCGGCATCTTGGTTGTTCGCTACCAGGAACGACTGTACCCCACCATCTTGAGGCTTATCGGCCGCCCCGAAGACGCCGAAGACATCCTCCAAGACACGTTTGTTCGTGCCTTCGAAAAGCTCAACCAGTTTCAAGGAGACAGCTCCTTTTACACGTGGATCTATCGCATCGCCGTCAACCTGGCCTTAAGCGGTTATCGACAGCGGCGAGTTCGATCGGCACTCCCTGTGAAAGGGAAGCGTCAGCCGGTCTCGCGTGACGATCCCCCCGATGAGTCACCTGACGCCGATCCAACGCTAGCGCTGGAACGAGCGGAACGCGAAAAGATCGTCGGAGACGCCCTGAATCAACTGAGTCCCGAACATCGAGCCGTGGTCATTCTCAAAGATTTTGACGGCCATCGTTACGAGGAGATCAGCACGATCCTCAATATTCCGGTGGGAACGGTACGGAGCCGTCTCCATCGAGCGAGGTGCGAACTACGTGAGCGACTTCAAAGCCTGGTCGATCTCGAACAGCCGTCGCCCCCGCGGTCGTCTACTTCGTCTTGACGGTTGTCCTCCTTGCCTTGATATCGATTGCTAGTGCTGGCGACGTTTGCAGACGCAACGCCGGCGTCCTTCGGGGGTAATTTTTTTTTCCGAAAAGAATCTCATGAATAGCGAAGACGATACCTTGCTGAGCGGTTATATCGACGCCGAACTCGACTCCGACCAGCAGCAAATGGTGGAGTGGGCTTTAGTCACCAAGCCCGAGCTCGCCGAAAACGTGCGGGCGCTGACGGCGGTACGCGACCTGGTGGCCGGTTTGCAACGGAACACGTGCGCGGATATCTCGCCCCAGGTGATGAGTCGAATCGGCGGCCTGACCCGCTCGCGGTGGCGATCTTGTTCGTCACGGCCCTGGGCCGCTCATGCGAAGCTGGCCGCGGTCGTCGTTGGCACGTTGACGGCTGCCGCCGCGATCGTGCTGATGGTCGCATTGCCATCTTTCCTTCGGTCACGCGATGTCGGAATGCCGGCGGTACCCCGCCCGGGCATCGATCACGTCGTTGCGGGCTCGCAACCCGGCCTGAACACGGCACCCAGCAACAAGCCTGGCGGGCCGGTTGTGGTCAGTCGAGACTCCTCTTCGTCCAAGACAAAATCGCCCCATGCCAAGACGGTCGACGCACGTCCGCTTGCCACCGAGCACGATCTCGGCGCGATGCACGCTCTGGCCGTCAACGTCTCGCGAGCGGATCGGGAGCTCTCGCGCCGAATGCTCGACAATCCCGCCGAGCGGCGGCTCTTCTTGATAAAAAGCGGAGCCGATGCCAAAACGCGGCAGCAGGTTAGTAGCGTCGTCGAGCACACCAGCCGCTTCACTTTCTTGAAGATCACGGTGCCTCAGGGGATCGCAATCGATCCAAGCATTCCCGATGAAGCGACCGTTTTCGCCCTTTTGGTCAATCCCAAGGAGGCCGATCGTTTGCGTGATCAGCTCAAAGACGCCGTTGCGGGGCCGATCGAAGAGAGGAAGCCCGAGGCCGGAATCTTGACGCAGCTTGCGGATATCGACCAGGTACAAAAATTTTCGCCCCTGCGCCGGCCGATGTCTTGACGCCCCGGGAAGCATTGGCGTTCCGGACCAAAACCGGCACGGTCGAGAACGGGCCGCAGCCGGCCTCGCCCTCCACGGAAAAGGGCTTGGCGCTCCCCACCCCGGAACAATATCGTAGTGCCCCGGTGGAGAACTCGGACGAGACAATCCTGGTATTGGTGTGGGTTTGCAAATCACGTCCGAGATAAGCATCTCATGATTCAAGTGGATAGACTTTCGAAGCGATTTGGCTCGTTCAAGGCGGTTGAGAGCATTCGCTTCGATATCGGACGCGGCGAGATTGTCGGCCTGCTCGGTCCCAACGGGGCGGGCAAGACGACCACGATGCGAATGCTCACGACTTATCTGAGCCCGACCAGCGGCCGGGCGTCGCTGGCGGGGCACGACGTGCTCGACGAACCGCTCGAAGTCAGGCGCAGCCTTGGCTATCTTCCCGAAAACGTTCCGCTCTATCCCGAGATGAGGGTGATCGAGTACCTGCGCTACCCGCGCGGCTAAAAGACGTTCCCCGCTCGCAGCGCCGGCGTGCGATCGGCGAGGTGATCAACCGGTGTCAGCTCGGCGAGGTCGAGAACCGCATCATTGGCCAGCTCTCACGAGGGTTTCGCCAGCGGGTTGGTCTGGCCGAGGCGATGGTGCACGACCCGGCGATCTTAATCCTCGACGAGCCCACGGCCGGTCTCGACCCGCTGCAAATTCGAGAGGTACGCGGCCTGATCCGAGAACTGGGCGAGCGACATACGATTTTGCTTTCCACGCATATTCTCTCGGAAGTCGAAGCGGTTTGCGGCCGTGTGATCATCATTGCCCGCGGCCGCATCGCCCTGGATGACCAGCTTGACAGCCTGCGCCGTCAAGGTGCCACCACAGTGGAAGCGCGTGGGCCGGCCGACGCGATCCAGGCCGCGCTTCAAACGATTCCCGGGGTGGAACGCGTGGTCCAGTCGCATCGCGAGGGGGAACATGTCCGCTTTGTTGTTCAGGTGCGCGGTTCACTCGACTTGCGCGAGGCGATCAGCGTGAAACTGGTTTCCAACGGCTGGCCTCTGCGGCAGCTTGATGTCGAGCGAAGCTCGCTGGAAGAGCGGTTCGCGCAGGCCGTCACGCACGACACCCTTGCCGACGCTCCACTCGAGGCCGTTTGAACATGCGACATGTGGCCACATTACTCAACCGCGAGCTGGGGGCGTATTTCTTGGGCCCGATGGCCTACCTTGTGCTCCTGGCGTTTCAGGTCATCGCGTTTCTCAATTTCTGGGAGCTGGTCGACATGCTCTCCGAGCCGCAACGCGAGCTCTCGAGCCTGCGTGACCCGATGACGACCTATGTCGCCGGCAGCCCGGCATTTTGGCTGGCGATCCTGGTGGCCATCCCCATGCTCACCATGCGATTACTGGCCGAGGAGCGCCGGTCCGGCACCATCGAAACGTTGCTCACCCTGCCAGTCACGGAAACCGAGGTTGTCGTGGCCAAATGGTTGGGGGGCGTGATGATGTATTGTGTCATGCTCGTGCCTTTCGGCCTCTACCTTCCCTTCCTCTATTACCAGGCGAAATTCCAGTTCGACCCCGGCCCACTGCTGGCCCTTACGCTTGGCCTGACGACGATGGGAATGATGCTGGTCGCCATCGGTCTCTTTCTCTCCGCCCTCACGCGCAATCAGATCATCGCGGCGATCTGGACGTTCGTCGTCTTGTTTTTGATGGTCGTGGTCGTGCCCCTCATCTTCTTGTTCGGGGCGCGACAGCACACCACGTGGGCGGATGGCGTGCGGTTCGTCGCGTTGCTGTACCAGGTTCAGAGCTTCGCGTCGGGCCAGCTTGACCTCCGCTACCTCGCGCTTCATCTCTCGGTTTGCATCTTCGTGCTCTACTTGACGGTGAAAGTGGTGGAGGTTCGCACCAACCGGTAAGCGCTCGAATCGACCCAGGATTACGTGACTCATGAAATACGACTTTGTCTCTTACCTGTCGCGGAGCGAGTTATGGATCATCGGATCGGCGATCATCGCGTTCCTGGTTGGGACATGGGTCTTGCGGGGACGCCGCCGGGCCAAAGTACGGAGAGTGAAGCCGATGACGACGCTCCACGCGCGGGCTACCGCGACCGGATCGTGGTCGCCGTCGTGGTCGGTCTGATGTTGATCGTGGGAGGCGGCTACGTGGCGATCTCGCGTGGGGTCCTCTGGTCGCTGCCCATCTTCGCCGTCGGGTTTGGGCTGGTGCTGACTCTGATCTCATTTAACCAGCGGTACCGACATGCCAGCCCGAGCTTGCGACGAACGATCGATTTTTCGACGCCTTCTTGAACGCTTCGCTGCTGGCGGGGATATTGATCGTCGTCAACGTCATCGCCTTCCGTTACGGCGGCCAGCCGCTCGACCTGACGCGCGAACAGACGTACTCGCTTTCATCGATGACGATGAAACAACTCGTAAGCCTCAAGCAGCCGGTGACGTTTACGATGGTCTATGGCCGGGGCCCGCGAGCGATTAAGCAGCGCGACCGCGTGGTGCAGTTGCTCGAGTCGTACAAGGCCGTTAATCCGCAAATGATCCAGCTCGAAAACCTCAATCCCTACAGCGATCTGTGGCGCAGCGAGGAGTTGATCAAACGAGTGCCGGAGCTCGGAATCTTGCAAGGCGGGGGCGTGGTCATCGAGTATGGCGAGGGCGACTCTGTCCAGCACGTCGTGGTGCGAAACCAGGACTTGTTTCAGGGCATTTCGCCCGATCCGGCGAGCGGGGGCCAGCGCCAATTCGCGTCGGCCTTTACGGGCGAAGACGAGGTCACTTCAGCCTTGATCCGCCTGAGAGAGGGGAAGAAGTCGAAAGTCGCCTTTACCACGGGACATGGTGAAGAGGCCACGAACGACCTCAACCCGGGGGGACGTGGCATCGGCAATTGGAAGGCGCGGCTCACCAAGGTCGGTTGCGATGTGATCGATCTCAACCTGATCCAAGACGAGCTTCCCCGCGACCTCGAGCTGCTGATCGTGGTGAGCCCCAAGAGCGCATTTAAGCCCGACGAACTGGCAAAGCTCAAAGGGTTCGCGATCGCGGGGGGCCCGGTCATGCTCCTCCTGGGCAATACCGAGCCAACTGGGTTCGGCGAGTTCCTCAAGTCGTTCAACCTTGAGATCGGCAGCGGGCTTGTCGTTGATCCTCGGTTCAATTTCAGGGGAAATCCGGCCCTCGTCTTCGCGCCGACGGCGTCGTCAATGAAACACCCGATTATCGATCCATTAGGGGCGAGCCGGGCCGTACTCATGCCGGGCGCCGCCCCGATTCACCTGTTGGGACAAGCGACGCAAGGACGCCCGCCGACCGAGCCGGTTGATCCCAGCTTGATCCCAACGCCGATCCTGCGGACATCGAGGTTCGCCTGGGCAGAGAGCGATCCCAAGAACCCGCCATTACGCCTCGATCCCCAGACCGACGAGCCCGCGCCCATCGTCGGAGTCGCGGTGTCACAGCGCCGTGGGAACCCCCGCACGGTCGACCCGGCGGAGGCGAAACCTCGATTGGTCTTGCTGTCGAGCCCGGCGATGGCCGCCAACTACTACCAAGAGATTGAGCAGACAAACCTCGACCTGTTGATGAATGCCGCGAGCTGGCTGCGGAACCGGCCCGATACCCAGGGAATCCCTCCGCATACCCATGTCGCGCTCACCCTATCGGTCGATCCGTTCCTGCGGTCGCGACTGATTTTGGTCCCATCCGCCGTGGCCGTGATGTTAATCATCGCCATGGGGATCACTGTTTATACCGCCCGGCGTCAATGATGAAGAACTACTTGAGAACCTATCTGCTTATTATTTTGTTTTTTACCGGCCTTATCGTCTACTGGGGGCTGGAGCATGCGGGGGTCCGAACCGAGAACGAGCGGCGTTTGCGTGAAACGCGATTCTTGCCCGCGCTCTTGGACGTTCCCGAGCTGGGCATACGCAAGCTGGCGATCGAGCGGCCGGGGGAGCGCCTGGTCTTCGAGCGCAGGGCGCGGGGCCGGGACGGTGGCAGATGGTCGAGCCGAAAGACGTGGCGGCGGAGCCGACCCGACTGGAAACCTTAGTTCGAAACCTCAAGGAATTGCGCCGATCGCTCGACTCGGGAAATGTTCAAGGCCCCGCCGATTCGTTCGGGCTGGCCCCGCCGGTCGCGGTCGTTCGCCTCTGGGGCGAGACGGCCCGCGGATCGAACAAGCCGAGCGAGCCGATCGCGACTTTGGCACTGGGTAAAACGGTGCGCGGCACACGGTATGTGCGTCCCGGTTCTACCGACTCGATCGAGGCCGCCGATAGCAAGTTGTTAAGCGCGGTCGACCTGCCGGTGTTTGACTGGAGGGAGCAGGTCGTGATGGGTATCCCGACGTTCCAGGTCGCGTCGGTCACGATCAAACGAAACGGCAAGGTCATTCGTGCCGAGCGCGACGACCGCGGGCGATGGCGGCTGACCGCGCCTATTTCCGCACCGGCGAACCCCGCCAAGGTCGAAAGCCTGCTGGCCGCGCTGTCGTCCTTGCGGGTTGTCGACGGCCAAAACGGCTTCGTCGCCGACGACGTCAAAGATTTCACTCCGTTCGGTCTCACGGAATCCGGCGAGACGGTCGAGCTGACTTCGACGCGTCTGTCGGAAGAGCGACTGGTCTTACACGTTGGCAAGGCGGTTCCCGACCATCTTGATCGTGTTTACGTGCGGCAAGGTCGCCAGGACGACGTGGTCATTGTCGATGCCAAGGCCCTCGGCGAAATTCCGGAGAGCGCAGTCACCCTACGCAGCAAGCAGGTTGCCGACATCGACCCCACGGCCGTTACCCGCATTGAGATTAAGGCAGGCGACGACACCTTTTCGCTCAAGAGAGGACCGAAAGGTTGGGAGCTGACAGCGCCCCGGCAAGAGAAAGCCGACACCGCGTCGGTCGTGGCGTTCCTGAGCAGGATCGATTCGCTGCAGACGAGCGAGTTCTTTCAACCCAATCAGATCGCCAAAACCGAGTTGGATCCTCCTGTCATGAAAATCACCATCTGGGAAGGGAAGCCGGCCCGGCCGCGTGACTCGGCGTCAGCGGAAGAAGAGGCATTGGTGTTGCGAATCGGTAAGCATGACATTCTCAGAAAAACGGTTTTCGCTCGCCTGGAACATGACGACGCGATCCTGGCGCTTCCCGACACGATCCTCGAGGTCTTGCCCAAGAACATCTTCGCATTTCGCGACCTGACGATCTTGACGCTCAACCCCGCCGACATTCGCAAGCTCACCTTAACGCGAAGCGGAAGAACCGACGTCCTGGAGCCAAGCACGACGGGGGAGCCCAATCGTTGGCGATTACGCCAGCCGATCAATGCGCCCGCCGACACGCGCTCGGTCACACAGGTCATGGCCATGTTATCCAACCTTCGTGCCGAGCAGTTGATCACCGACACGGTCGGCGATGGCAAGAAGTTTGGCCTCGATAAACCGCTCCTGGAACTCGCCTGGGAGACGGATCGCACGCATCGCTTGAAGATTCGGCACCGGTCCCGCGGGCGGCGTCCTACTATGGTCAAGCCGAAGACCTGCCATTCGTGTTCACGATCAAAACGGAAGTGCTCAAACCTTTGGAAGCCGAGCTGCGGGACCACATTGTCTTGTCTTTTCCGTCGGCGAAAGCGCAGCGCGTGATGCTCACCTGGAACTGGCCCCCGCGCACCGCCATCTTTAGGCACCGCTCCCAAACGGCCAAGGGCCAGCCCAACTGGGTGGACGAGCCGGGCACCGACGCGGCGGGCCTCGATCAATCCCGAATGACAGCGCGCTGGTCAAAGCACTGTCCCAGCTCGAGGCTCTCCGTTTCGCGCAGTATGACGGAGAAATCCCCCCTTATACCGGATTACACCGGCCGCGGCTGACCGTGGAAGTTATGCTGACTCCAGCCGAGCCGACGCGTGTGCTCAGGCTCGGCTATTCGACCGGAGACGGTCACATCTTCGCGGCCGAGGGGCACTCGAGCGCGGGCCCAGTGTTCTTGCTCCCCGCTGCAGCCTGGGACGCATTGATCCAGTCCGGTGAGCGGCTCGGTCCACTTCCGGTGAATGTCTTCGCGCCGCGCGATAACGGCGGGCCCTGGTCCAGACGGCCCACGCCGCTTTTTCTTCTCCAATCGCACCAATTCGCATGCGCAGAAGGGTCTCGCTCGCGTGCACATCTTACGTGATCGCGACTGCTTGTCGCAGGAATTAACAATTGTCCGATTCGTGAATACAAGCCCTCTAGTCCAAGGCTGGAAAGCAAGGAGAATCTCGCAGGTCGTCACTTGGAATCGCCGACAAAGGAACCGAACCAAATCGATTCCAGGAGGCAAAGGCGATGAGTGTCGAGTGCGCGCCAGCCCGAATACCGCGCAGGGTTTGCCCATTTCCCCGCTTCATCGACCGGTGCCCCGGACGCGACGCGTCGTCTGGCTCATCGCGTTTAATCTTCTGGTTCTCTCGGTGTGCTTGCTCGTCTGTGAAACTGGCTTTCGACTCGTTCAAAGCCCGAAGTTCTGGGTCCATACTAATCGTTTGTTAGTCGGATCGGGACAAACCGAGGCGGGCAAGAAGCCTGCGAACGCGGGGTGTCGGCGACAGACCTTCTCGAATACTGGCACCGCATCACCCATGATGTCCTCACCGGCAATGCTCCTGATGCACTCGTCTTACGCATCTCTCGGCGAGAATCAAGCGATCCTCGGTTCTTTGCGGCCTGGAAACATGGCGAACGGCCCACATCTCGGTTAAAATAGAATAAACTCGCCGAAAGAGCCCCTGGGAGCGTTTGCCGTGCTTCAGATCGTGAAATATCCGCATCCCGCGCTACGGTATGCGTCTCGACCCGTGACAGAGATTGACGACAGCCTGCGAACAGCGATCGACGAGATGTTTGAGCTGATGTACGCGGCGGAAGGTATCGGACTTGCCGCTAATCAGGTCGCACTTCCGTTCCGGTTTTTCGTCTTGAACCTGACCGCCGATCCCGAGCAGAAAGATAAAGAACAAGTTTTCATCAATCCCGAGATCGTCAAGCGACATTTGTCGATCGAGGAAGAAGAAGGTTGTCTGAGCCTCCCCGGGCTTTATGGCAAGGTGCGCAGGGCAAAGAAGATTCGAGTCCGCGCTTATGACCTGGAAGGCAACCTGGTGGAACACGAGGCCGAAGAGCTCTTTAGCCGCGCGATTCAGCATGAGGCCGACCACCTCGAAGGAAAGCTTTTCATCGACTATCTCGACCCGCTCGTCAAGCGCTCGTCCGCCGACAAGTTGCGAACGTTCGAGCTCGAATACCGCAAGGGCCAAGCAGAGGGGACGATCCCGGGTGATGACGACCTCCAGAAGCTACTCGACGCGATGTCGCGGCCGGTCTTGAACCACGCGACGGGGAACAATTCTGAGCCATGACTCAGCGCATCCGAATCGTCATGCTGGGCACCGGCGACTTTGCTCTACCCACGTTCGAGCACCTGATTGAGACCGGCCACGACGTGATCGCTCTCGTGACCCAGCCCGACCGACCGCAGGGGCGGAAGCAAGAACTGATCCCCAGCCGCATCAAACAGTCGGCCCTCTCGCGGAAGATCACCGTAATCCAGCCCGAGGACGTCAATGCTCTAGTGGCCGCCGAGCATCTGCGTGAGCTCGCGCCCGACCTGCTGGTGACCGCCGCGTATGGTCAGATCCTTTCCCCTGCTGTGCTGTCGATTCCGCGACTGGGTGGAATCAACCTCCACGGCTCGATCCTGCCGGCTTATCGGGGCGCGGCCCCGGTCGCGCGTGCCATCGAGAACGGCGAAACCGAGAGCGGCGTCACTGTAATCCGCATGACGCCCAAAATCGATGCAGGCGGCATCGTCTCGATCGCTCGCATCGCCATTGGCCCGGACGAAACGGCCGGCGAGTTGGAAGACCGCCTGGCTCAGCTCGGCGCTCCGCTTATCGCCGAAGCCATCGCCGCACTCTCGTCCGGCGGCGTCACGATCTTGCCCCAGGATCGCTCGAAAGTCACCAAGGCCCCCAAGCTTCGTAAGGAAGACGGTCTGATTGACTGGCAAAAGCAGGCGAGGGCCATCCACAACCTCGTTCGCGCAATGCAACCTTGGCCGGTGCGCAGACATCCTGGCAGCCAGGATCGGCTTTATCCAAGGAACCACATCGGCTGATTGTCCACAAAACCGCCGTTGTCGATGGCGCGGGAACCCCCGGTCAGGTCATCGAGGCTGCCGGGGACCGCCTGGTCGTCGCGGCCGGCGAAGGTGCTGTCGCGCTTCTCGTCATTCAACTTCCTGGCAAGAAGCCATTCACCGTCGCTGAATTTCTTCGAGGATACCGACCGCAACCCGGCGACCGAATGGGCGCATGACCGCATCCGCCGCGCGACTGATAGTCGGCCAAGCGGGAAATCAGTTCGGACGTGTTCGTGAAACCGACGAAGCTGAGATCCCCTTGCAAAGCGCAGCCGTCGCACAATCCTCAACTCCCTCGCGCACTATTGGCCACGGGATCGATCAACGCTGCCGGCGTGGGACGACAATGAAGACAGAGGACGTCTCTCCGGCGAGCGAGGGCGAGGATCGACCATGCGGCTCCCGAAGCTTCTACTGAAGACCTGCGTGACGGTCGTTCTAGGCATGACGATTGTCCCATTCGCGCGGGCGGGCGGGACCAACGGCTCGCGGGGCAGACGGGCCTCGCCCTATGAGTCAGGGCGGTTCCAGGACGCGATTCCCTACTTCGATCAAGTGCTGGCAAGCCACAATCGCGATTACGAGATCCTGATCAAGCGAGGCTCTTGTTATTTGCGGACGAACCAGCCTCTGAAAGCCCTCGACGACTTTGACCGGGTCAATCACTACAGCGACTGGTCGTCGCGGGTCTTCGGCCGTCCGGGCATCATCGATCCCAACAACGTCTGGTCTCTCGTGCCATTGCCCGATTTCACGTTCGCGGAAAGCTGGGGCCACCGCGGCGTCGCCCTCTTGATGCTCGGCCGTGACGAAGAGGCCCTCGAGAGCTTTCGGACGTCGGCCAGCCTCTGGGGTGCTGCCGGCAACCAGCCGGGGAACGTTCTTCCCCAACACCGGGCGAACTTGATCCGAAGCAAGGCCGGCGCCTATGAGGGATTGGGCCAGGCTTACTTCCGGCTCGGTCAAAGCGAGCAGGCGTTTCAGATGTACAGCCAGGCGATTGCCATCGACCCGACTGATGCGAACGCCCATGCCGGCCGGGGAGATGTGCTGGCCTACCTCAAGCTGCTCGACAGCGCCGACACCGATTACACCGAGGCGATCCGACTTGACTCCGCGCATTCACGGGCCTTTTGCGGTCGGGGAATCGTCCGCTCCGACCAAGGCAATGACGAGCTCGCGCTGGCCGACTTCAACCGTGCGATCGAACTGGACGCGACGTTTGCCAGGGCTTACTCGTACCGTTCCGTCATTTACGCCCGCCGCGGCCAGAATGAGCAGGCACTTGCCGATTGCGATGCCCTGATCAGGCTGCTCCCGGAAAACGCTGGACCATACAAAGATCGAGGTGCGATTCTGGTTCGCATGAAACAATTTGATCGTGCTCTCGAAGACCTGAATAAAGCGATCCAGCTCGACCCCAACCGCGCCGCCACCTATCAGAACCGAGGGGCCGCCTTCAACGGACTGGGGCAGTACGAACGGGCCATAGACGACCTCACACGAGCGATCGAGCTTAACCCTGACAATGCGGGAGCCTTCACCAACCGCGGTCTCGCCCAGTTCGCGGTCGGGCGATACGACGAGGCCGTCGCCGACCTGAGCCGAGCCATCCAGCTCGCCCCCAAAAACGCGGTGCCCTACTTCAACCGCGCCGAGGTTTTCGCCCGGCTCGGGTTGCGTGAACGTGCACTGCAAGATTATGACATGACCGCTCAACTCGACCCCCGCATCACCGCGGCCCAGACCGCCAGCGCGCGGCTACGTGAACAGGACGGGCACCGCGAACATGCGATCCACGATTTGGACATGGCCGTTCAGCTCAATTCTAAAGAATTCGCTCTGTATTACGATCGCGGCAACGCGCGGCGCGAGTCTGGCGACTGGCCAGGTGCCCTGGCCGACTACGACCGCGCGGTCGTACTCGCTCCCGATAAGGCGGACGCATACGTAGCCCGCGGCTGGTCACGCTTGATCGCCGGAGTCGACGGGGCCGACTACGACGGTCGCATCTACCTCCGCCTCAAGGGCTGGAACGACAAGTTTTCCCCTTACATGGCCATCCTCACCGTGCTGGGAGCACGCCAGGCCGGGCGATCCCAAGACGCTGAACCCGTACTCGATGATGCCCTTGCCAATATGTCCCCCCGCCTGTGGCCCGTCCCCGTTTTGCGTTACTTGCGCGGTCAAATCACCGAGACGGCCTTGCTTCAAGCCGCGGTGAGCGCCCGGCAACAGGCGGAGGCGCACGCGTTCCTCGGCTTCGACCGTCTGCGGAGTGGCGACCGGGCCGGTGCGATTCTGCATCTCCTGCGGGCGAAGGACGAAGGTACCGTCGGCTCGATCGCGGCCGATGTCGCCCGGGCCGCTTTGAGCAGGCTCTAGCTCTGAGCACGGCGTCACGTGATTTTGCCTTACCGGGTAAAAGTCAGCCCTGGAGCTTTATCGCCGGCTCCATCTGGTGCAAAGACGAACTTGTTGGGCCCGTCCTGGGAGATCTTGCCCACAAGCGGAGGGCCATCCTGTTGAAGCAAGGCCAGGGTGTTGTCCTTGAAGCCGGCGATGCCAGCCAGTGCCTGCTTGTGCCCCTTGGTGTCGACCTCCCAGGCAAACTTGCCGTCGGCCTCGAGCGTTAATCCGATGGTGACATCGGGAGAAGCCTGAGCCTTCCACACTCCGACCAAGCTGGCGGGCGGAGGCGGGGGAGCATCAGGCTGCTTGGTTTGATCGTTCACACCGGGCGGCTGTGCTGGCGCGGGAGCTTGGGGCAGAGGCTGATTGCCCGCGACGGCGGCGGGCTGACCGCAGGAACACCTCCGGCAACTCCAGCGGGCACCTGACCGGAGTTCCCCGTACCGCCGGCTTGGGCGGCCGGCGCAGCCGCCGCGACCTCGGTTGCTTTCTTGTACAACTTGGCGAATCCCGCCGAGAGCTGGTCGCTGGGCAAAAGTTCGACGACTTTTTGAAACCGACCGCCGGCCGCGTCGTTATTCCCCTGGGCCAGGTAGTGGTACGCCAACAGGAACTGACCGGACGCCGAGCTTGGATTGGCCCGGACGAAGGCTTCGAGAGCACGGAGCTGGTTGGTGTAGGTATCGACGTCGGGATAGAGCCCGACCAGCGTCGACCAGTTCCAGCCGGGCCCGGCAGTCAGGACAGCGTAATCCACCGCGGCGGCTTCGTCATATCGCTTGAGCGCGAACAGGCAGAGGGCACGAAACTCGTGCACGACCGCGGCGTCGGGCGTCTGCTTCAAGACCTGGTCCGTCAGGTCGAGTGCACGCTGATAATCGCCGGCCTTGAACGAATCTCGGGCGGCGGAGAACACCTGTTCGGTGCTCTCGGCGACCGATGCGTCGGGCAGGCGTGCTCGTCACGTTGATCGGCTGAGAGTAGTCGTAAACCACGGTGGTCTGAGCCGGCTGAGCGGCGACCACCGTCGCGTAATAGGGATTGGTGTAGTTGCTGTAAAGTGAACTCGTCGCATACGAGCCGAGGCCCCAGCCGGCGAAATTGCTAACGCCCCACGAAGGGAGGTAGTTGTACACCCCCATGCCAGAATAGCCATAATACGGAGATCCATAGCCATATCCCCCGTATCCGAGGCCGAAGAGAGAGCTCACGCCGAATGACGTCAGTGCGCCCGCGCCGAATCCACCCCAGAATGAGCCGCTGTTCCCCCAGCCTCCGCGATACCAGTTTCCATAATAGGGCGAGTAGCCGCCGCCGTAGCCGCCGCCCCAGCCACCGCCGTAGCCGCCGCGCCAGCCACCGCCGTAGCCGCCATTCACGACGCTTGAGCTCACATTGTTGTTGATGATGTTCGTGTTATTCCCGCCTCCGAGGCCCCAGTTGCCCCCGCCCCAGTTGCCTCCGCCACGGCCGCCGTAATAATTGTTGCCGCCGTAGTTGGGCCGGTTCACGACGCCCAGGTTGTCGCCGTTATGAATGTTGTTTCCTGAGCCGATGTTGTTACCCGACCCGATCCCGGGGCGATTACCCGGCCATCCCGGCCGGTTGCCACCGGCGAGGCCGCCGTTTCCGCCCGGAAATCCGGGACGATTACCCGGCCAGCCCGGCTGGTTTCCGCCTGGAATTCCTGGCCGATTGCCGCCCCACCCCGGCCGATTGCCGCCGCCCTGACCGAGGCCAGGACCGCCTATCCCCGGGCGATTGCCACCGCCGAGTCCCCTCCGCCCTGACCGAGGCCGGGGCCGCCGATTCCTGGCCGATTGCCGCCGCCGAGTCCCCTCCGCCCTGACCGAGGCCGGGACCGCCGATTCCCGGTCGATTGCCGCCGCCGGGTCCGCCTCCGCCCTGACCAAGGCCAGGGCCGCCGATTCCTGGCCGATTGCCGCCGCCAAGTCCCCCTCCCCCTGACCGAGGCCAGGACCGCCGAGTCCCGGTCGATTGCCGCCGCCGAGTCCCCTCCGCCCTGGCCGAGGCCGGGACCGCCGATCCCCGGGCGATTGCCGCCGCCGAGTCCCCCACCGCCCTGACCGAGGCCGGGACCGCCGATTCCCGGTCGATTGCCGCCGCCCGGTCCCCCTCCACCCTGACCGAGGCCGGGACCGCCGATCCCGGTCGATTGCCGCCGCCCGGTCCCCCTCCGCCCTGACCGAGGCCGGGACCGCCGGTCCCGGTCGATTGCCGCCGCCCGGTCCCCCGCCGCCCTGACCGAGGCCAGGACCGCCGATCCCCGGGCGATTGCCGCCGCCGAGTCCGCCGCCGCCCTGACCAAGGCCCGGACCGCCGATCCCCGGTCGATTGCCGCCGCCGAGTCCCCCTCCGCCCGGCCGATTGCCGCCGCCCTGACCGAGGCCAGGACCGCCGATTCCCGGGCGATTGCCGCCGCCGAGTCCGCCACCACCTGGGCGGTTACCCCCCTGCCCTGGCATTGGCGACGGACGCGCCATATTTCCAGGCATATTGGGCCGAGTCGTCGGGCCCGCACCCGGTCGATTCTGCGGCATGGCCGGCCGGGTCATCCCCCGCCGGGACTGGGCCGCATGCCCTGCATCCCACCACCTCCCATCGCGGGTCGATTCTGCGGCATGGCCGGCCGGGTCATTCCTCCCCCGCCTCCGGGCCGGCCACCACCACCACCACCGCCGCCGGGGCGGCGCCGCCACCGCCCGGGCGGCCGCCACCACCGGCCCTGCCCCCGTTGCGCAAAGGCCGGTGCACACGATGCCAAAAGAACGAGAACCCACGCCAGGCGGACGATCAATCGCGGGGACAACATGGAGAAACCTCGTACGATAAACCAGGGCCAATAAGGAACGAACGGTTCGGGATGAAATCAGCAGGCAACATTGCCTGACGAGTCAGTCGAGCCGGTCCATCGGCGTCGCACAAGGCCTCAGTGCAACCGGGAGGGCCCGATGACACGCGAGACGATCCGTTCTCAGCACTGTTTAATTGATCGTCACTTGGGTGCCGGGCACTCGCCGCCGGCTTGACAACCGGGGCAGCCGCAGTCGGGCGCACGGCGCTTTGCGGACCATCACGATGTCGACGATATCTGGAGCGACCTGGCCGCCGATAATGCGGTCGATCGAGCTTGTCTTGACCGAGTCTTTGTTGATGATCGTATGAATTTGCGTGGCGGACGTGGGCCGGCCGTCATGCAGCACACCCTGGGCCTTTGACGACCCACTCTTTGTCGCCGGTCCGCGACCAGAGCCCTCGCCATGCCCGCCGTTGGAGTCAAAAAGCCACGACTTGATCTGCCCCGATTGCGGGTCCCAGCCGATAAACATCGTGCCCGATGAGCCCTTACTACCCTGCATTTCTACCTTGTAAGTGCGGATCAGATAGCTCTGGTTGTCGGCCCAGCCGCACGCTGGACTGCACCCGGTTGTTATCGCTCTCGTCGACCCAGTCGCCGACCATCCACTCCAAATCCTTAAGCCGCTCGTAGGGGGTCACGTCAGCCGGAGGGGCGGCGGACTCGCGAATCTCCGCGATCTTCCACTTGCCATCGCGCCGAACCAAAAGGGCGTCGAACTTGGTGAACTCCGACGCATCGCCCGCGGCCGACGAAAGTTGCGACTCCCCACGGACCCGAGCGACGTCCGGCGTGAGGAATCGGACTTCATCAACCTTCGAATTAACCTTCAGGCCGGGATTCTCCTGAAACGCCGTCGCGTACATTTCGGCGACGGCCGCCCTGCCACGTGTCTCGTTGCCGTCGGGATCGACAATCGAAGCGTCGTCAATAAACAGTTCGGCCAGGCCCTCGGCATTCGCGGTCGAGTAGAGGGCGCTAAAGGCATTGACGCCGTCAACGACAGCCTTTTGCTCGGGGCTCGGCGCGGGCTTTGGCTGCTGCGCCACAGGCTGAGCCGCAGCCGGCTGTTGCGCGGCCGGGCCCCCGCCGGCCATCACCAGGCCGGCACCAGCCAAAGTTGATAATCCAATCAACGCGAATGTCATTCTCATGGCATTGTCCAAAAGCTGCCCTTATTTTCTCTCGTCCAGTAACGCTACCGGACACGTATTCATTACTCGTGCACGATTGCCAATTTTCCTGAGAACCCACCGCGCTCGTCAAGACTTGGCAAAATCGCATTTCGCATCGAGATTCAGTTCATAAATTATCTCAGATTTCAGATTTGAGTGGATGGCTCGAATGAAACATCGACCGCGACGATCTGCTCGAACAGCTCCCGCGTGCGATGCGTGACACGCGCGGCTTCGGCGAGGAACGTCTCGACGGCTCGTTCCGGTTCTATTTTCTCATCGCTCAGCCGACGAGCGAGGCGCTCAAGATCGGCGTTGTTCTCCGGTAGCTCCGAGACTCCGCGATTGTGAATCAAACGCAGGCGGTCTTCGATGGTGCGGAGAAAATTGTACGCGTCGCAGAGCTCCTTGTGAAGATCATCGCTGATAATGTGATGAAGGCGGAGTGCCGCCATAGCGTCCCAGAAGTTGGGCCGCAATAAGTCCGGCTCACGCGGGGCATGCACAAGCAACAGGTATTGAACGATGAACTCGAGGTCCGCTAACCCGCCGGGGCCGCGCTTGAGATCATGCCTGGGTCGCGAGGCTTCCAGCTTATGGCGCATCGAGACCACCTGCTCGGCCACGTGCGCCGGGTCGACCGGTTGGGTCAGCAAGGACCCAATGGCTTGGCTGACCTCCCGCCCAAAGCCGCCGGTGGCGAAGATCACCCGGGCACGGGTCAAAGTCATTCTCTCCCAGAGTTGCGCCGATTGCTCGAAGTAGGCGACAAAAGACTGCAGCGTCTGCACCAAGGGGCCAGAGGCGCCGTGCGGCCGGAGCCGCGCGTCAACGGCATAGAGCGGACTGGTCGCCGAGCCGGACCCCAACGCCTTCAAGATGCGCTGGGCGACCTCCGTGACAAACTGTTCATTCGACATCGGGCTCGTCGTATCGCCCGTCGTCTGACCGTCTGCCTCGTGGAGGAAAATGAGATCGAGGTCGCTGTGATAATTGAGCTCGCGCCCGCCGAATTTGCCCAGCGCGAGGATCGCCCAGCGGTCGCGCCGGCCGCTCAGCGAACATCGCGGCGTGCCTGAGCGATCTTTCTTGCGCTTCCATTGGTCACGAGCCACCTGCGACACAATGGCCTCAGCCACGTCGGCCAGCTCTCGGGTCACCTCGCGGATCGGCTCGCGGCCTAGAATATCGCGGGTACCGATCCGCACCCACTCCGTGTTGCGAAAGCTCCAAAGGATGGGCGCAAGGTCCTCTGCCCCCTTGCACAGCTCGGCCAACTCGGCCTTGATCGCCACGCGCGGCACCGGGCGATCGACCACCAGCGAATCGACCAGGTCGTCGATCATCCCCGGGTTGTTGATCAAGATCTCCGACAAGAACTGGCTGGTCGCGCACAGCTCGACATAAAGCCGCAGACTGGGCGGATTAAAATTGAAAAGTTCCCAGAGGATCGCCTTGGCGCCAAGCGAGGCGGACACCTTCTCGAGATTAGTCAGTGTCATGTCCGGGTCGGGCGTGCGCGCCACCGCATCCAAGAGCCGCGGGGCGATCGCCGCCAGGAAATGGCGGCATCGCGCCCGCGACAAGAACGCAGAGTCTTCGCGGGCCAGCGCCATCAGGTTCTGATAAGCCGTCGCGTGATCGCGGAACGGATACGGCGAGAGCACCTCTTTGATGAATTCGGCGATCGGCTGGGGATCGAGCACGAGGTCGACGATCGGATCGACAGCCTGCCCGGCATCGCCCCTGAATGCATCGTGAAGTAAGTGATTAAGAATTCGGCGATTGAGCTCGGTCTTGCCGCGGTAGTCGGCCAAGAACCGCTCGGCCGGCCCGTTGTGCTCTTCCCAGGCACTCGCCGCGGCGTAACCCATCCGCAACGCCAGCGTACGCACTGCGTCCAAAGCCGCGGCATCTCGTGCGTCTGGCGATCGAACAGGATTTGGAGCCGGTGCTCCACCTGGCGAAGAAATCGATAAGTGTCATCCATGATATGGCGTTCCTCGGCACTCAAGCAGCCAACCTGCTCGAGCCGGGCGATGGCCAGAAGGGTGGTCCCATGGCGGACCTCGGGATACTCGCCGCCGTGCAGCAATTGGAGAAACTGGACGACGAACTCGACATCGCGAATGCCCCCCTTGCCCGTCTTGACCTCGACCTCGGCCGTTCCGGCCGACACGGTGCGCTGTTCGATCCGCCGCTTGAGCAACTTAATCTCGGAAATCTCGGCGGCGCCCAAATAGCGGCGGTAGACAAACGGTTTGATCGCCTCGAGAAAAGTCTCCCCCAATTCGAGGTCGCCCGCGACCGGCCGGCACTTGATCAGTGCCTGGCGCTCCCACGTCCGGCCGCGCATCACATGATAGCCCAGCGTCGCCTCCAGCGACCGCGCCAGTGCCCCCTGTTCGCCGTCGGGCGCAACCGCATGTCGACGCGATAAGCGATCCCGAGCGCGGTGTGGTCCGCGAGCAGGCGGACCAGGTCGCCTCCCATCCTCGCGAAGAACTCGGCGTTCGAGACCACCTTCGGTCCGCTCGTCTGGCCGTCTTCATCGTACAAGAATATCAAATCAATATCGGAGCTGTAGTTCAGCTCCTGGCCGCCCAGTTTCCCCAGGCCGAGTACGACAAACCGCGCCGGGGAGCCCCGCGCCGTCATCGGTACGCCCAGTCGTGCCTCGGCCCTGGCGCGCCAAGCGAACCGCGGCCTCGACGCAGGCGTCAGCCAGGTCCGAGAGGTCCAAGGTGATCAATTCGAGGGGAAACCTCCGAACAATGTCGTTATAGCCGATGCGCAGGCTCGCGCACTGCCGAAATCGACGGAGGGCCAGCCGTTGCCCGTTCTCGTCCGGCAGATCGGCGACCGTGGCCCACAGGTCGTCGATCAACGTCGATCGGTCCCGTCGGTCCGCCCCCCCTTGCAGCCAGTCGAGTAGCCCCGGATCGCGAATCAAAACCTCGGTCAAGTACTGGCTGGTGCTGAAAACCTGAAGCAGTATCTCGGTCGTCCGCGGATTTGCCGCCAGCTCCCCGAGCGTGGTCTCGATCCGGGGGACGGCCGCCATGAAGCGTTCGAGGTTGGCGAGTGCCATCCCGGAATCGGCGCACCGCGGCAATACGGCATCGAGCTGAACCGCGATCTTCGCCACCAGCTCCAGGCAATCCGGACCGGCCCGCCGGATCAAGTCGGCGAGGTCGTGACCCGCACGCTCCGGATCGCGCACACCCAGCCCACTCAGCCAGCGGTGGATAAGCTCAGGGACATCGTGGTAGGTCAAAAACCAGGTGGGGGTCATCGGTAGTGTCGCAACCTCAACGTCCACGGCAAGTTGGTTTTGTGGCACATTTGGATTCGTTTCGTCAAAATGCACGAAGAGTGTTTTTGCCCCGCTCGCGGTTCTCAGCCCGAAGCCAAGGCCGGCCGGCATGCCCTCGAAGGGTCCGCTCGTTGTGCTCGTTGTGCCTCAACATGATGATGCTCCTTATCTCGGCCGGTTGCAAGGGTTTAACGGTCCAAACGACTGCCGAATAGTGGCACAAAGTGGCAGTTTTTTTGAGCGTTTTGTGCCACCTTGCGATGCTCGGAGCCCATCCCGATCAATGGCTCGAGATACGGCAAAAAACGTCGCCGGACAGAGCCGGCTCCTACAGGAATTGTAGGAGGGAGCTCCGTCTCCCGATCCCCAATCTAGCCTTGCGCCGGGTCGTTGATCCCGTTCAGCGCTTCTTGGGAACGTAGCCAAGAGCGATGCCAGCGGATCGCAATCTCTTGGCATCACAGTCATTACATAACCCCCCCAGCTCGCACCGAATGGACCTTGGGCCCCGGCGCCAGGCCCTGCGGCATCGCATCGCGGATGCCGCCACGAAGCGCATCCATCATGTCTTCTTCCGGATGACCATCGGCCGGAAAATCGATCCACTGCCCGCCCCGCCGCTGGCGGCTGTAATTGAGGAACGCGTCCTTCAGCCGCGTGCAGCGCGGATGGATCTTCAGGTCGCCGGTCTCCAGCAGGTTCTCGATCGTATCGAGCCCGTCCAAGACCAGGTGTTGCGGCCACCTCGCGGTGAATCGCGAGCCGAACTCGCGCTCGTACTCAGCGTAGGCCGCCGGGCCCAGCGAAGACCGCGCCGAAGCGGCCGGGTCGAGGCGGACCATGTCGATGCGGCCGCGGCATGGCAATTGATTGGCGAGCGCCCGGATGGCGCGGGCGTTTTTCTGGCTCACCACGTCGAGCGCATGATAATCGCCAAACACCGTCACCCGCTTGCGATCCGAGCCGGGGCTGTGCCGCACCTGGAAAAACACCGCCGCGGTGTGCCGCGACGTGCCGGCGTCGATCGCAGCAGCGCACGTAGAACACCGGATCGTACTCCGCCTCGAGAGAAACGTGCCGTTTCGGGTCGAAACTCGCGAACCAAACCCCCTCGGTCGTGTCGAGAAACTCGGCGTAGATTTCCTGTCGGCCCAGCTTGGTATTCTCATACATACTGACAATCTGAGCGAGGAATTCGCGCGGCAAATGGGCCTGGTTGGCATAGGTCGAATCGGTTGTCTTGACGGTCGTCGGCTCGGCAAGGATGCGCCGGAGCACCGCCAGCCGGCGCGGGGTTGTCGTGATCAGGGCCTGGGGATTGGTGCCGGCGCGAAGCGCCAGCATCACCAGGTCCCAGGTTGCCTCGGCTCGCTGCCAGCAGGCCAGCTCGTCGGCCCAGAGGGTGTCGATATTGAGCCCGCGGGCGCGCTCGGGCTCTTCGCCGCTGAGGCAAATCGCCCGGGCGCCGTTGGGCCATTCGACGCGGCGCTTCGACGATTCGAACCGCGGCCGGCTCCAAGGGGGCGCGACGGCGATCAGGCCCGACGGGCCCTCGACCATCACGTCCCGGATATCCGCGGCCGTCGGTGCGATCAGGCAGCCGAGCTTCATCGTGCCATCGTCGACGCGCCGCTGAATCCAGGAAGCCCCGGCGCGGGTCTTGCCCGCGCCGCGGCCGGCCACATACGCCCAGACCCGCCAGTCGCCCGCCGGCGGCCGCTGGCTGGTCCGGGCCCTTGGATGCGCGCGGCACTCTCCCGGCGGCAGGCCGCACGAGCATGAATCTTCATACCATTCCCAGCGCGAGCGATCGGTCAGCACGGCCGGGGAGTTGCCAGCGCGGGCCTTAACCCGCTTGGCCCGTGCTGCCAACGCGCGCACGCTCATTCTGTTGCTCCTCGAGTTGAGTGATGCGAAGCTGAAGATCGGCGAACTCAGAGACCGCCATCATGTTCGAGAAGATGGTCCGAAGCGCGGCCAGCCTGACCGATTCGGAAACGGCCCCCTTGGCGAGCTGGGTGATTCCGTCGGCCGCGAAACTCACATTCCGGGCCATTTGACCGATGGCGCGATCGAGAGCCCGGTGGCGGCACGAATCCACCTTGGCCCGGACCCCCGGATCTCTGGCCCACCGGTAAGCCGTCCGGAGGGGCACTTTGTTGGCGTTCGCCCACGTGGAGATCTTGGCTCCGTTGGCGATGGCAATGGCGAGTTTGGTTCTTTGACTTTTGGGAGAATTCTCGGGCAACGACACAGTTGGGCACGCAATGGCAAATTACCACCGCGCCTCCGCTTGGCCCCGCTCGCGGTTCTCAGCCTGGGGCCCAGGCTGGCCGGCATACCCTCGAAGGGCTTGGGAAATGGGACGTGAGGGATTTGAGGATCGCGCCGATCAGTCAACCAGCCTCAAGCCGGCCACTCACCGAGATCAACCCGGCTCAAAGGCCGCTCGTTATTTCGGCAACCCGACGGCTCGCCGAACATCAGCGACAAAAAGCTCGGCGCATAATCTCCCTACGTTTATTATATTATAGGCGCTGCGCAGATTTTGTCAAATTTTCAACGCCGTTTGGCGGGTGAAATTCGAATGGAAACCTTAACTCAAATGGGGTTTAGGATATTTATCCAGAATTTTTGTCCGGAGTGCTTGGACACACTGGAAACGCGACATGGCGACCTGTTGCGAAGGGTCAAATGCGGACCGACGCCGGGGGACAGGCTGCTGTTCTCCGGGGGACAGGCTCTGTCCATCTCCTCTCCACCTGAACGCGCCGGGTCATGACTGTCTTTTCGGACATTCCTCGCCGAACACCATCTGGGGCGCGCCACCGAAGCACTATTAACCCGATGCGCCAGCGAGGGGTGCCGCGAGTCACTCGCGGCGGCGCCATGCGTCCCCTCGCTGGCGCGTCGGGTTGGTATTGCCGATGGCGCAATGAATAACCATACGATTACGAAACCCCGAAACGACGAAAGCCCGAAAAGGACGTTTTATCGAGCCAGGAGCAGATCTCACGCCGTCGAAGACCACGAGAAGTGCATAGAAACGCCCCGATCGGGACCGAACCGGTGCCCGTGCAACGGACCCTGTTCGAGCGGCTCGGACCGAGGTGCCTGATCGTGCGCCGCCGAGCCCCAGCGGGGAGCAGGCAGCGCCCGCGGAAGGGCGTTCCCTGTTCCCCATGGAGTCTGAGGGAACGGAACGGTCACTCTGTCGCCCCACACGTCATGCCCGCGACATAGGACGTCAACTACAGGCCACAGGCCCCTCGCAAGCTGGCCGGCGATTACAGTCAAGCCGCACCCGGCCCTCAGAGCGTATTCGTATAATTGACCGTCTCCTGAGTTCCGGCGGTGGTCGTGAAGGTTCCCGACACCTGGATCTCGACTTTCCCCTTCACCGGTTTGGCCAGCTTGACGTTCGCTGTGTCGGTGGAGCTGTCGTAGCTGACGCTCGCGATCCGGATGGGCTTGGTGTAAAGCGTCTCCCGCCGGTGCTTCACCACCTTGGTCACGGGTCCGAAGACGTGGTAGTCGCTGGAATCCTCGGCGGAGGCGGTCTCCAGTGCCGCGTCGAACGCGACGTTGATCGCGGTCAGGCCTTTCTTCGACTGCTCGGGGGTGGATCCGCGCGCGTTGACCGGAGGCGTCTGAACGATTCCGCTGACGCTGACCAGGAAAGTAGCGGATCCGGTTTGGTTGGCACTGTTCGTGACCGTGACGGTCACGGTCAGGTTTCCCGCCCCGGCATAAGTATGGGGCTGGGTGTCCAAGGAGCCTGGGCTGTTGGTGGTGAAAGTCGCGTCGGCCGAGTTGTCACCCCAGTTCACATCGACTTGCCAGGGCCCACTGTCCGGATCGCTGAAGGAGCCAAGGTCGATGGCCTGGGCAACTCCCAAAGAAGCAGCTTGATTAGCCGCTGATGAAACCGTGGGGGGAGTGGGCTGTGTGACCGTGGTGACCGCATCCGTCGCCGTTTTCGTGTCCGTGCTGTCGCCCGCCACGTCGGACTGGGTGACGGTATAGGTCACGTTGCCGGCGACGAGGGAGGAGGCATTGAGGCTCCCCACCGACCAGCCGCCGTCGTTGTGGACCGTTCCGGCCCCCGTGACCACATGGCCATGGTTGTCGCTGACGGCGACCGAAATCGTGTCGCCCGGGTTTCCCGTGCCGGCGACGGTGACGTTGTTCACGTTGGCGTTGGTGATGACCGGAAAGGTCGTGATCGCGACCGGAGGCGGCTGCGCGACCAGTTGGTAATTGTAGATGAGAATCGTGCCACTGCCGCCGTACCCCAAGAAGTCGGCACTTTCCACGATCTGGAGGACGGCATTCTCGAGCATTCCACGGCGCACCGACGGCGGCATCAAATGACGAGTACTCGGTCGTCGGTGCCATGAACGTCGCGGAGGCCCCTGCCGTTTGCGTGGTCGTCTCGCCCGCCGCTGGCACGCCAGCCCCCTCGCTACCACTAATGTACAGATCGTTTGACGTGAAGCCTGCTGCGCCGGCGGGGGGAGAGACAGGGCAGTAACCCCTGCTTCGATAGTCCCGTTAATCCCGTTACTGAAGGTGGCGGTCACCGTCGGGTCGATGGTAAAGCTCTGGCCCGGCATGATCACTTGCGGCGGCGCCCCGGCGCCCCGCTCCATGTCATGTTAGTCTCGTCGGTGTAGCTTGCGGGTGCAGTCCCCCCCGCCGTGGGAGGGGTACCCGTCTGCACGAGTGAGTAATCAAGCGAATCTTGACCTGATGAATGACTGATGGTCAAAATGGATGTGTCTGTTACCGAGGCGCCGTCGGGGTCGGACTGCGTGGTGGAATAGTTATCACCGGCCTGATAACCAGCGGGATCGACGGTCGGCGAATTGCTTTCCAGTTGCCAGTAATAACTGGCCGGCGCCAGGCGATGTTCGAGCGCTTCGAGCTGCAGGCGGCGCCTGGATCGTCGCGGGCCAGACCCTGGGTAACCCCGGCCCCGGCGGTTGCGGCCACGACGGAAGCATCCTGGCCAATCGGAGACCCGCATTGACGCAACTCCCTGAAGAAATCGATTCTTGTGAAGATTACGCAGATCGATTCTATCACCAGAAAGGCGGAACTCAAGCATATCTCAAACGCGCCGCCCTGCTTCGTTGCGTGGCAACCACGCGCAGTCGTGCAAGCTCAGCAGGGAGATGACCTCCATTTCGGCCCGTCTTCTCGAGAGCGAGGCGGCCTATCGGAGCCCGTCACCCAAGGGCTTCTTTTTTCCTTCCCTTCCCCTCCATCGAGCAAGAGAGCCTGTCGGACACAGCGCGTCATGCAGTGATACCAGCGGCTCACGGATGTATCGATTTGTTCGCTGCGAGCGATCGTCATAGGTGCGTCTCCTTAAGTTGGAACTCTTGTACTGTACAAACAGACAAAGCCAAGCGTCAAGGGTGCTCCTTTTTTTCATCATCCCGAGACTGTTTGGAGTTGTGTCCGGTGGGAGCGTGTCGCCCCGTGTCCTTCGGCCCTAATGCGAGATGCGTGTCCTTCGGCCCCTAGATGCGTGTCCTTCGGCCCCTCCTTCGGCCCCGGCCCTAGATGCGTGTCCTTTGGCCCCCTAGATGCGTGTCCTCTGGCCCCTAGATGCGTGTCCTCTGGCCCCGGCCCCGGCCCTAGATGTGTGTCCTTTGGCCCCGGGGTTGGCCCTAGATGCGTGTCCTCTGGCCATGTAAATCATTTCGGAAACCCGGCCCTGGTCACGCGGCCGCTGACGGTTCCCGCAGAGATCCAGCGCGGTGATTTGGTGTCGGTAGGAAGGCCCTCCGAAATGAACGAAGCGTTGTTGGTTCGCAGTTGGGACTGGGCCCGCTGAGACCGCGGGGGCGAAGCCGGGATGAAATCCTGGGCAGCCCGAAGGATCAAGACCGAGATCCGGGGCTCGCGATCGCCGTCGATCGGCGTCGATCCGGAGTAGTAACGCCACGGTAGCGTCCTGTATCCGAACAGGTGCCAGCGGGCGATCGTGTGGGCCGGATTGACTTGGCCGTAGGCTAGCTGGATCAACTGCTGATCTACGTTCTGGTCCGGCATAACGAGCCAGTCGCCTGTCCTCAGCTTCGAGCGGTTGGGGACGATGGCCTTCAGCCCGGCTCGCTCCGCGTAGAATTGGAACCCCCAGTGGCCGACATACCAGATCGTCGCGTCGGGCTCGCGCTGACGGACCCAGCGGGCTGCCTCCTCGACGACCTCCTTTTGGGACTCGGCCTCGCATAGATCGACCACGAAGTAGAGGCCCCCCAACACCATGCCGCCGACCATCAATCCGGGCAGGAGAGCCGCGCACACCGACCCCCGGCAAGCTCTCGATGCCAGGCGGCCGTTAAGGACCGTCATCACGACGACGATCCCCAGGACGCGACGGGCCGCCGGGAACGGCGTGAGTGCGAAATAGCTCGCCACTTCCAGCGCCAGCCAGAACATTAGGAACTCACCGGACGTCCGGAGCCTGTGTCGTCCACCCGATGCTGCCCTGACGCTGGTGCTGCCGGTCAGCCGCAGGGCCGCGGTTGCCGCGACCCCGAACGCCAGCACACCCAGCGCCGGCCAGAACCACCAACTGATGAGCAGGTAGTCGGCCAGCTCCGGGGCCACTCCGAGCATAGAGAATCCCGCGGCGACGACAGCGCCAGCCAGGACGACCAACCGGCGAGGCAGGCCCAGGCCCACCAGCCCCAGCACGGCCACGGCGGGGGTCAACGCGCCTATGAGTGATGGCAGCGCACCGACCAGTCGCCATGTGCTGAATGAAGGCAAAAATTGCCTACCAACATGGTTGAGCAGGTGACTTTTGCCATGGACGAAGGCGATCAACCACTCGCAGGAGATGAAGACCGATGCGGCCGCCAGCGCGGCGATCAACCCGAGGCGGGCCCGGCCGAAGAGCACCGCATACAAGAGCATGGCCGCAGCGGCGGACACGCTAGTGTATTTCGTTTGGGCGGCCAGCCCTCCAGTTAGCCCGGCCAGGATCGCCAAGCCCGTCGAGCCGCGATCAACGGCCCGGAAGAACAGCACCAGCGAACCCAGGTTCAAGGCTAGCGCCGGCACGTCGAGCATCAGGTTTATTCCCGGCAAGAGGGCCGGTGAGAACGCCGTCAACCAGACCAAGATCGTCTCAAGGCCGTGAGCGAAGCGGCGGAAGATGGCCTGCAACGACGTTGTCAGAATGAGACAGAAGGGGAAGAGCCAGAGCTTCCAAATCCAGGGTTGCTGGCCGAAGAGCCGGATGGCGACGGCCCACCAGTAGGGCAGGACCGGCGGGGCGAGGACGTCCATCGCCGGCTCGGGCGACTGCGTCCAGAAGATCTCGAAATCGTAAGGATGGAGCGGGTCCTGGGCGATGTGCGCGGCGAAGTAATAAAAAGCCGTGTCGTCGACGTGCAGCGGCTTCAAGGTATTGAGTAAAGTAATGAAAACCGCCGCACCCAAAGGAGAGTGCACTAGGAGAGCACGGAGTTTGAAGAGATCATATCGGACGGGTCTCGGACCCTCCAAACCTATTAACGATTGATATGATCTATTAGCTAATAAAATGTAAGCGCACCTGTCGGTATGCGAGAAAGAATCCTGCGTCGAGTCGTCGATCGCCTCAATCCCCAAAAGGCCCCTTTCCGCGACGACCGTCGCCGATTCGCGACTCCGCCCTCGGCACAGCCTGCATCTTAACCCGAAAGCGGCGTCTGTCGCTATGAATCGTCGTTGTCCGCACGGGCCCGCTCGGAAACGCCCCGAAAACAACAAATAGCCACAACCCAAGCGTCTCACAACCCCAGATCATAGCCACCAACGGGGTCAGCCATAGCCACCAACGGGGTCAGCCATGGTTTTTTGTCTTTCCGTCGAGGTGGTCAGCCATTCCAGTGGGTCTCCAGGAAATCAGCCATGGTTTTTTGTTTTCAGGCGGGTGATGGGGGCGTTCTCGTCGATCGCAGTTCCCCGCGCCCCCTCACCTGATGAGGCTCGCGCCCGCGGACGCCGAGGCGATGAAAAGGGGGACATAGCGCGTTGTTCGTGGCGAAGAGCAAGCGCCTGCCGGCTCCGTGCCCCGCTACTTTGGCGGCTAAACGCTATTCCCTTTTGTTGTCTTTGATTGTCCCTCCGAAACCGAAACGCTTTTATCAGGTCAGCGTGAGGCACGGAAAAACGCAGACCCTGATGGGCCCATTCCCGAAAAGCCGCGTTTGCCGGCGGCCCGTGACAGTCAAGACAAGGTAGAGTTCCGGTTCTAGATTTCTTCGTGTTTTCGTACTTTCATGTTTTGGTGATCGATTTGATCTTGGCCAACGGGACACGCCTGAGAGCCGTCAGGCGGCGAGGAAAGGGACGGTTGAGGAACTGGTCGCGCCCCGCAGCATTCGGTGCTACGGCGATTCGGAAGGCGGGCAGACCCCGCTCGGACACAGAGCCGTCATGTATCCGGACCCGCATTCGAGCCTGTGGTCGTCCCCAATCTGATGGATATTTTGGATCGCCAGGCGCAGCAGGCGCGCCGGCGCTGTGCCAAGAGTTCCTCATTTGGGTCGGGTACGATTTGCAACGACCGGGTGATATATAGTAAAGATCCGACGCGTTCGTAATCGAACTGTTCCAGGCCCGCCAGACGGCTGTCAAAGAAGGCCAGCTTCCCGAGCATGGTGAGAAAAGGGGCCGAGGGGGGCAGATGGGGCACGACGTCCTCGGCGAATTCATAGCGGGTGTGAGTCATGACCGCATTGTAAGAATCGGCGAAGGCCTTGCTCCCGGACTTCGGCGCCGCAAACGTGACGACCCGCGCCGAGAGTGACTCTTGATTCCGGAAGCGCATCGCGGCCACCGGGGCCATGCCTCCCCCCTTGCTGTGGCCTGTGATAAACAGCGGCGTGGCGGGCCCGGCCTGGCCAACTTGTCTCATCACTTCCGCTCGCACCGCGGGCCACAGCGAATCCACCGACTCCAGAAAGCCGGCGTGGACCTCTCCGGTCACTCCGTCTCCTGGGACCGGCCTCGCGTTCAGGTCATTCACCCAATCCAGCAATTTGGCGAGGGAGAAAGGGCCATTGAGCGGTAGGGTACCACGAAAGGCCACCACCACGCCATCGCCCGTGGTGCCGACCACGCAGGCGTTGATTTTTTCCGCGCCGGAAGAGAATGCGGCGGGCACCGCCTGGTAACCGACGCCGTCGAAATACGGGGCTGCCGCCTGCGGATCGAGCAGGTTCTCGCCCGCCATGACCGCGTAGGCGCAGCCGCTCGCACAGAGAAGCCGCCCTTCAAGTGTGTTTACAGGTGCACCCATAAGATGAACTCCATGACGTTAGTTAGTGAATAAGCCGCATTTTTTCCCCGCGCGGATCTCTATTGCCCGCCCGCAAGGCTGCCCGAGTCAGAATCCTCACTGAAACACCATTCTCAGACATTGCCATGCATATCGAACAGTCCAAACCCATTCGACGAGCACGGAACCTGCCAGGCCGATGATCCACTTGCTCGGGCGAGTCCACCGCGCTCGCACCAAGACCGGTGCCTCGGAAGGCGGCGTGGGGTTACGTCTGCATGCGCGGCGTTATTAGGTTTCCGCTGGTTCTCGCTCGTTCTCGGCAATAAGGCGGTTATCATTTCGGTCAGTGTCCCGAGATGCGCAGTGAGTGGGAGTGCGTGTCCTTCGGCCCCCTTGCCGACACGCCGATTTCCGCATGGGGGGAACCTGATTGGGCAGGCAACTCGCTCGCCGAGAATCAGGGCCTTCCTCAAGTTCTCGCCGCGACTGACCGAAGCAAGAAATGGTTTCACCGATCTGGGGAAATTGCGTCGCTTCTCGCTGTCATATTGCCAAGGGCTCCCCGATCCGATGACCACTTCAACTTGTCGCCAGTTTAAGTTGCGATCTTTGCCTTGCGCTTTGTGTTCCATGTTGCTCATCCCGCTCATCGCACTGATGAGTGCCACATTTTCATCGGGGTGTGTCAATACCAGAGAAGCGGTGTTACGTCGCTCGCTGGCTGGCGGTATCGATCGCATCGAGGCCGCGCTTTCTCTAAGCCCATCGTCGAGACAGGTCCTCGCACGCCACGGGCTCTCCGGCGTGCACTCCGAGGAAGCGGCGACCAGACTGGAGACCGAACTCGGTGCTCGTAGCGGCGTTGAGCCGGACGGGCCTCTCACACTTGCCGAACTTTGGTATCGGGTGGGGTTCGAGCGTCGTGATAACGACCCATTTCCCGCGGTTGCCGCATTTCGAAACGCCGCCGCGGCGTCCGCCTTCGCGGTGGGCGAGCAACAGGGAGGGGACGTCGAACGCGCGGTCGAGATTCACAATAACGCCGTTGCTCATTTGATCCGGTTTTCGCGGGATCGCCGATTCGGTGGCGACGTCCGCTGGACGGATGCGCTCTCAGGCTTTGGCATCGGCGCGGCATCATCACACCCGTTTGTCGATCCGGCCCGATTTGCGTCAGTCGAAGTGTCGGCGGATATCCGGGTGCAAGGCATGCGCCGCGAGTTCCGGGGGAATGGGATGGGGGTCGCCGTGGTCGCTCTCCGACCGAACGATCGCTCGAACCCAAAAGAGCCGAGCGACCCCTATTTTCCTCCCAAACTGCAAGTCGGTGCCACGGTCGTCGCGGTTCCCCAAGGTCGTCTCGCGGATGGGACCTGGCGTAGCTTACCACTCACGCTGGTCTTCCATGATCCGTACCAAGTCCGAACGATCTCGGCCGGCCCCCGAGTGCTCCCGATGGCTTTCGACACAACGACTCCGCTGGCCGTCCAGGCGTCACAGCGGATACTCTCGGCGTCTACCCTCGCGGGATTGTTCGTCTCCGACTTTCAGAGTGGGATCGAACCCGGGCTTTACATGCTCAGGCCGTACCAACCGGGGAAGATCCCCGTAGTCTTTGTCCATGGACTGAGTTCCAATCCGGCGGCATTCGTTCAAACAATCAATGAGCTACAAAACGATCCACTGGTCTCGCGGCGTTATCAGTTCCTGCTTTTCGCTTATCCGACCGGACGGGCGATTCCCATGTCCGCGTACCGTCTCCGCCGCGCCCTCTATGAAGCCGAGTCCCGGTTCGGCGGGGATCCGGCCTTTCATCGGATGGTCCTCGTCGGTCACAGTATGGGGGGCAATCTGACGCGGTTCATGGTGACCGACTCCGGCACCACGCTCTGGAACGCCGTCTTCAACATTCCTCCCGACCAAATTCGAGCCTCGCCGGAAACACGGGCCGTGTTCACCGAGGCGTTGATCTACCGGCCAGTGCCCTTTGTGCGCCGAGCCGTTTTCATCGCCACGCCGCATCGAGGCAGCCGCCTGGCTGACGAGCCGTTGGGACGGATCGTTTCCCGTTTCATTCGCCCACCCCGGGAGCAGACGCAACTTGTCGAGGAACTGACAACCGCGAATGGCCCCGACGTTTTCAACGACAATATCTTCCGCAACCGGTCGATCAACTCCATCGGTAATCTCAGCCCGAGAAGTCCGGTCCTTCAGGCCGTGGATCGGCTGCCGATCGCTCCCGGTGTTCGTTACCACTCGATCATCTTCGATTTCCTCGGCCAACTGCCATCGGACCTCGTCGTGAGAAGGTCGAGTTCGAGCCTTCTTGGGGCGGAAACCGAACGGTTGCTCCCGGGAACGCATCTCTCAGAGCAGAGCCCGGGGGCTGTCGAGGAACTTCGACGTCTGCTGCTGGATGGCGACTAACTCAATCTCAGCGCTTTTCACCATCGTCGACGATCGACGTAATTTCCCATTTGCCGGCGAACAGCTCGCGTACGCGTGTCAATTCCGATTCCGTCGGTTTACGCGAGGTCGCCCTCGTCGCCCACCTCGTCTCCTCTTCGGGAGTGCTGACGCGGTTGCTTGCAAGCGCGAGAGCCTCGGCGTGAAGTTCGGCGGGCGCCTCGGTTTTCGGTTTTGGGGAGATCATTCGCAGCCTGATCAACCTTCGGCTCGAGCCGGCAGGGGCATCGAATGCCTCTGGATAGCCCGCGTCTGGAGAGTTCTCCAGGCAAACGATCAGCTCATCACCGTCAAACTTGTAGATTCCGCTCACGGTGCGATCGTCGCGGGTCGTGACTTCGATCCGCTTGGGGTTACTGCGAGGATTCACGCGAAAGGGAGTGATCCGAGTCTCGCTGGTTTCGGGGTTCACGACCCGGAAAGCGCGCGCGGCCACGACGATCCGACCATCTTTGGCGAGTTTCGCCTGAACCAGGCCCGATCCGAACTTCTCGCCGTCGTCCGAGTAGGATATGATCTCCCACTCACCGTTCAGAAGTTGATGTGCCTGTTCAACTTGAGCTGCCGTTGGAGTTCCCGACGGGCTGTCTACCTGCACCAGCAGCAGAGAAACGATCATGATGAACACTGGGAGAAGCTCCTTTTCTTCGGTGTGGTCTCGAATCCTCCGTAGCGGACATCTTTTCCAGAATTCCCCTGAATTCAGCAAGGCCACTTTCTGGAAAGACAGGAGGACGCAGCTAGTTTCGCCCACTACCCGCAATGGGGGATAGGGGAAACGACGGCGCACTTGGCTTGCCTGGACGGGAGGTAATGCGAGCACAATCTGAAAGGCGAGGTTTACCAGCGTCAATCCAGTACCATTGACCTGCGAGGGCGAAGGCTGGGAACGAGCTTCGAAATCGTAGATCCTCGGCCTGAAATGACTGTCATTTGGTACCAGTCCGCCAGAGCCGGCACTTGAGCTTTGGGAACAGCTTTAGAGCGTTGTCTCGCATGATTTGGCGGCCGATGTGAGCCGCATGTTGCTCAAGCAACTCGCCGCGTTGGACCTTTTCGGCAAGCGCTTCGGCCAGACACTGGCGTGTGAATTCGGTGGCCGCGTAGATCCCCTCAGCCTGTGCCGTGTCGGCGCCCCAGAGGATATGGTCCGACGGCATACTTTCCAGCCACTCTTGATAGGCTCGTTTGGCTGTCGTGTAGCTCAGCGTCGGCAGCCAGACGGAGTCGATCCAGACGTTGCGAAACTTCATTCCGATCACGGCCGTCTCGCCCACCCAGGGAAAACCGCCGTGAAACAAGATGAACTTGGTCTTCGGGTTGGCCTGGATCAGGTCCACGAGCAGAATGGGGTTTGACCCCTGGATGCGGGCTTGTCCGGTGTGAATCTGGAACGGCAGATCGTATCGCTCACTGAGCTTGACGATATGCCAAAACATGAAATCCTCGAAAGCCTTGACCTCTTCCGCAGCCAGATCTTTGACCGGTTTGCCGAATGCGGCGGTCGCGCGCTCTTTCGGTACGCGCTCGTAAGCCAACGTCCTCTGGTAGGCTTGTGTTGATTTCAGGCAGACGACATCGGCCGCCACGGCCCGCTCAAAAATCTTGTCGATGACCGACAAGTAATCGTCGAAGGACTCAATCTTTTGTCCTTCTCGCTGGGCGAAAAGATAAGGACTATCGAGGGGATTGGCGAAGCGGCTCGGGTGGTGTCCGCTGATGAGCATCGTCACGTTCAGCACAGGTACCGAAAACTTGTACGCACGTTCAAATTGCAAACGTGCCCAGTAGGGGTCGATGACCATCAACTCGATGTTGGCGCACCGCGTGATCACATCGATCAGCCACTTGTCGCTCTTATAGTTGGCAAAGATTTTGTCGTTCAGCTCGCGAGCCTGAGCGTCGGTGATCGTATCGAATTCGACGCCATACAGATCGCGGAATCCCGGTAACAAGCACCGGTAGAAGCTCGTCGCCCGTGCGTCGGAAAAATCGTTGCGTGCCGTCGCCCACCAGACATCAAACGACTTTCCGGCCGGCCAGGGGGAAAGCCGATTGATGCCCGGGTAATAGCTGCCTGCAAAAATGCTGTGAAGGGTCATCCCACGCCCGCGATCGGTCTCATCCTGATTGGGTAGCTGGTCGAAGGGGCGAAGGTGGTCGTGCGTGTCGATCGCTGGCACGGCGTCGATGCCCGCCTTGAGTCGAGCGTAGATTGCGGTCTGTTTCACATCGTCCGCCACCGCAATGGTCGCAGTGCGGTCAGCGGTCGCCAGCGTCAAGACGAGGCCAAAGGTCAGAAGTTTGCGCATGGACGCGTCCCTCGATCGCGGAAGCCGGTATTTCCCAAAGGACACGCTCTGGCTAACCATCGCCCGCGCAAAGCCGGCCAGACAATGTCCAAATCACGTGAGCCTGGACCGATTTCAGGCACCCAATTGGTACGACTGTATGATGCGCCGCTCGTCGCGACTAGCGAGCAGTGGATTTTTCGGTGGATGCAAAGGCTCTTCTCATTCGAGAATAGCAGTCACGTTCGACCTTCTCTCTCTGATGATCAGCCTCGCACCAAATGTGCCAGCAATGAGCGATTTCTTAGATTGTCGTCATGCTTAAGGCTTCGTTTGAGGATGCCATTATACTGGGATCACGAACCCGCGCACACGGCCGAAGATCAGGATTGGTTGTGGACCAGCGAAGAAGTCTCGCTTCAATCCCTCGGTTCCGACGAGAAGGATGGTGCAAATGTCGCATAGTGTCTTGGAGTCGATCGGCGCCGCGCAAGTCGCGAGAAAAGAGCAGCGCCTGTCCGTTGCGCACCGCGACCTGGTCGAGGCCGTGCGGCTATGCCGGCAGTCTGCGGCGATGCGCAATCTGGTCCAGGCACTGAAAACTGTTTGGGAATCCTCCGCTTCTTCGCTTTGAGGTCTTCGAGACACAAGGCGATCACATCCTCCACTGTCCCCAAGGAATCCAGGGTCCGACGACGGCAAATCCAGGCCGGCACAAGTTATTGCCGCTTGCATTGCCACGGCGGCGCTGGCATTTCTTACGATGGAGCGTCGGCGAAAAAGCACGCTGAGACGAAAGGCCGAGAAGGATGAAGATCGCCATCAACGGTGCAGGCATTGCCGGGCCGACATTGGCGTACTGGCTCCTCCGTACCGGCCATGAGCCTATGTTGATCGAGAAGGCACCACAGTTCCGCACGGGCGGCTACGTCATCGATTTTTGGGGCGTCGGCTACACGATTGCCGAGAGAATGGAGATCTTGCCCGAGGTTCGTGAGGCCGGTTATTCCGTTAAGGAGGTTCGCCTCGTTAATAACCGCGGCCGCAATTCGGGAGGGTTCTCCACCGACGTCTTCCGACGGATCACGAATGACAGAATCACCAGCTTGGCCCGTGGGGACCTTGCGAAGGTCATCTATCGCAGCATTGAGGACCGCGTCGAGACCATCTTCGGCGACAGCATTTCGGCCATCGAGCAAGACAACTCGGGGGTCCGGGTCAGCTTCGAGCGAGGTGCGCCGCGTGATTTCGATCTCGTGATCGGTGCCGACGGGCTGCATTCGACCGTTCGCGAACTCATTTTCGGACCTGCGAGCCAGTTCGAGAAGCCGATGGGGTACTGGGTTGCCGCCTTCGAGGTCGCGGGTTATCGGCCGCGCGACGAGCTGGTCTATGTCAGTCACGCGTCAGCCGGACGGGAGATCGCGCGGTTCTCTCTCCGGGACGACCGGACGATGTTTCTCTTCATCTTCGTCAGCGAGCGAATGACCAGCCCGGAGCCGCGAGTTAGCACGGAGCGGAAGGCAATTCTGGAACAGGTCTTCGGTGATGTCGGCTGGGAATGCCCCCAGATCCTCCAGGCCATGGATCAAGTAGAAGACATCTATTTCGATCGTGTCAGTCAAATTAGGATGAACGGTTGGTCGAAGGGACGCACTATGCTGATCGGAGACGCCGCTTCCTGCGTCTCTCTGATGGCTGGCGAAGGGACGGGACTGGCTATGACCGAAGCCTTTGTGCTTGCGGGCGAACTGAAGCGAGCGGGAGATGACTACCGCGAGGCTTTTCGATCCCACGAACAGCTCTTGCGCCCGTTTATCGAACGCAAGCAGCAGTCGGCCTGGCATTTCGCGTCTGCCTTTGCCCCGAAGACCTGGATGGGAATCTGGGTACGAAACCAAATGACCAAGCTGTTGGCAGTTCCTCCGGTCGCTCATTTTCTCGTCGGCCGCGATATGGAAGACCGCTTTGATCTTCCGAATTATGAAATATAGGCACCACTGCACCGATATTTTCCACGCTTCGCCTCGAGTGAGCTGGCCCTTAGTGCACGAACCAGCTCGGATACTTTTTGAACCCTGCCGCACGTTTCGCGGCAAAATCTTGGGGAGACTAATTCATCCAAGCACTCGTTAAGAAGCAGGCTCAAGGGGCGTATGACTTGATCGGGGCGAAGTACGCCGAAGGTGCCCAGGGCCCCGCCGAAGGGGCGATCGACAAGAAGGCCAAAAAGAGGAAATAATTCAGAAGCCGCTGTAACCTGAGCGATGAACCGGTCACAATCACTATAGTGCCACGCGGACTCGCCGCGAAAGCCCGAATTGGTCGCCAAGCGGCCGTTGAGTGGGTAGGATCTACTCGATCGCCGCGCGAAGCGGATGCAGTACATTCTTTCTAACCTCCATTTGCAGACTCGGTCCGCCGCAACGGAGATTTTCCTCTTCTCACCTTATTACAGACAGAAAGGTTGGCCATGTTTCGTTTGAAAGCCGTCTTGTGGGTTTGCGCCGCGGCGGTTGGGGTCGGATCGACGACCGTTGCCGCCGAGTCGAGCTTAATCGGGAGAAAGGTCCCCGATTTCGCCCTGAAGAACCAGTTTGGCAAGGAATACTCACTCGCCGACGTTAAGGATGCCGACGTGGTGGTGGTGACGTTCCTGGGCGTTGAGTGCCCGCTTGCCAAGTTGTATGCTCCCCGGCTCGCCGAATTGGCCGCGAAGTATAAGAACGGCAAAGTGGCATTTCTGGCCATTGACTCGAACAGGCAGGATTCGATCGAAGAAATCGCCGCTTACGCACAGCGAAACACGCTCGGGTTTCCCATGCTTAAAGACGCCGGCAACAAGGTGGCCGATCAGTTTGGCGGAGCGCACCCCCGAGGTGTTTGTGCTCGATAGAGACCGCGTGGTGCGGTATCACGGCCGCATCGACGATCAGTACGGCTTCACCGACGGCGTCGGCTATCAGCGCCCGGGGGCCAAGCGCGGCGACCTGGCCAAGGCCATCAGCGAGCTCTTGGCCGGCAAACAGGTCAGCGTGCCAGCCACTGACTTGGTCGGCTGCAAGATCGGCCGCGTTCGTGAGCCGGTCGCCGATGCCAAGGTAACCTATAGCAATCAGGTTTCCCGGATCTTTCAGAACCATTGCGTCGAGTGCCATCGCAAGGGCCGGATCGGTCCGTTTTCCATGACCGGCTACGACGAGGTCACCGGCTGGGGCGAGATGATCCGTGAGGTGGTCGACCAGGGCCGCATGCCCCCCTGGCATGCCAACAAGAAGTACGGCAAGTTTTCCAACGACCCAAGCTTAAGCGAAGAGGAAAAGCAGCAGATTCTGGCGTGGGTCGACAGTGGATGCCCACAGGGCAATCCGGCTGACTTACCCCCCCGCGAACGTTTACCGATGGCTGGTCGATCGGTGAGCCCGATCAGATCGTCTACTTCGGTGACAAGCCCGTCGACGTACCCGCCGAGGGCGTCATCGACTACTACCACTTCACGGTCGACCCGGGTTGGAAAGAGGACAAGTGGATCATGGGCACCGAGGCCAAGCCGGGCTGTCCCGAAACGGTGCACCACATCATCGTGTTCGTGCAACCCCCCGGCTCGGGCGGATTCGGCGGTGGTGGCGGCGCCAACCGTGGTGGTAATCGCGCCGATGCCAAAGGTGCCCAGGCCAAGGCCAAGGCGAAGGGCGGCGACGCCAATCCGGGCGGGCGCGGCGCCTTTGGGCCTCGCGGCGGGCGCCCTGGTGGCGGCGGTGGCGGAATCGGCAGCGGGACCATGATCGCCGCCTATGCCCCCGGAATGAATCCCCTCTTCAATACCGACGGTACGACGGCCGCGCTCGTCAAGGCGGGCTCGAAGCTCGTCTTTCAGATGCACTACACGCCCAACGGCAGACCGGCCAAGGATCGCAGTTATGTCGGTTTCAAGTTCGCGGACCCGAATAAGGTCAAGTTCGTGTCCCGCAGCACTTCAGTAGCCACCATGTTCTTCGCGATTCCCCCCGGCGAATCCGATTACCAGGTCTCCGCCGAAGGGACGTTCCCGCGTGACACCCTTGTCTCGAATTTGACCCCGCACATGCACACTCGCGGCAAGTCTTTCCGCTACGAAGCCACTTATCCCGATGGCAAGCACGAGATCCTGCTCGACGTGCCCCGTTATGACTTCAATTGGCAGACGACTTATCACCTCGAACAACCGAAGCTGCTGCCCAAGGGCACGAAGCTCGTCTGCACGGCGCATTGGGACAATTCCGAAGGCAATCTCTCAAATCCTGATCCCACCAAGACTGTGAGCTGGGGCGACCAGACGTTCGAAGAGATGATGATCGGCTTCTATTCCGAGGTTTTTCCCAAGGGCCAGGTGCCCGAACGCCCCTCGGGCGCGCGGGCTTTCGCAGGTGACGTCTGATAAGCTGCTTGGCGTGTATGACGCCAACAAAGACGGCAAGCTTACCAGAAACGAAATGCCCGGCCGAATCGGCGATCGTTTCGACATGATCGACCAAAACCATGACGGAGCGGTGACCAAGCAAGAGTTGGAGTCGCTCATAAAGCTCATGCGCACCTTTGGCGGCGGCCGAGACTAAGCCAAGGCGTCAGGGCGTGGGAATGACCGACCGGAGCATTCTCGTGAGCCAACCGCGTTATCAAGCGCGTCTGGATCAGATCGACGTCGTCGCCGGCGTATTGGCCGCCTACGCCGAGCGGCGCGTCTTCCACGGTTTCAGTCGTAAACCAACTTCACCCGGAAAGGCGAGCTTCCAAATTGTTTGGCATCGAGGCCGCGTTTTCGAGCTTGTCTTTGATGCGAGCGCGGGCACGCTTCGGCTGCCCGCATTATTGACCGGCGTTCACGCCGACCCCACGATGTATGAGGAGCTGAAAGACTTCATCCGGTCACGGCAAGCCGGCGAGGTGCCGGACCACCGTCGCCTCGACGCGCGAAAGCTTCAAATTCGCACGTATAACCGCGGCGGCGACATTCTTCTCGTGCTGAAGACAAAGGACGGTGACAGCGAATACGCGGTCCGCAAGCTGGTGCACCTGATCAATGAGATCTATCTGACGTTCCTCGCCGACGGTAAGTACTTTGATTACATGGTTGAAACCTTTAACCTAGATCCCGACCGAATGTAGATGAGTGGCGGCGCCGGGCCGCGCGAGTCTGCTCCGCACCTCTTTTGTCGTTCGCGCGGCCAAGAAGAGCAACAATCGATGCCCCAACGATCCGGCCTCCCGTGCCTCATGCTGGCAATGGTCCTTGCGAGCGCGATCGCCGCGGCTTCGACTGGCCGGTCCGATGACAAGGCGGCCGACAAGGGCTCCGACACCCGCCTGCCGAGGAAAGAGGCGAAGAAGCTGAAGTCGCCGGTGCCTTATAGCAAGGCCTCGATCGCGCGCGGCAAGGTTTTGTACGTACGTGCCTGCACCGAGTGTCACGGCGCCGACGGCAAGTCGCTGGTTGATGTCGTTGCGAACGCAACCGATCTGACCGACCCTAAGCTGTGGACGAGCGGGACATCCGAAGGCGAAATCTTTCGCAGCATTCGCGACGGCGCCGGTGAGGCGATGCCCCCGTTCTCCGACAAAGTGAGCAACGAGAACGACCTCTGGCACATGGTCAACTACGTCCGTAGTCTCTGGCCCGATTCGGCTCGTCCGAAGTTAGCAGAAGGCAACTCCCCGTAACCGCTGAGCTCTCCCCAAGAAAGGTGGTATCCACGATGAGACGCGACCAAAGCGCGAAAGCCGTCGAGATCAACCAAGCAGAACCGGTCGATCCGTCCCGCCGCTCGTTTTTGCTTTCCTCGGCCACCGCCGGGGCCGGCGCCATGGTGGCCGGCATGGTCGTCGAAGCCAAGGCGGCTGGTCGCGCCGCCAGCATCCCATCGATCACCATCCCGAGAGAGATTACCGATTCGATCAGCCAAGAGCCCAAGCCAGGGGCCTTCACGGGCTCAGGGATGACCGGCGCCCAAGTATTCGCGAAGCTCTGCCTCGAAGAGAATTTGGCGGCACTTTTTTGCTGCCCGGGCAACTATACGGTGATCAATGCCATCGCGGCGGCGGGCGTCCCGGCTTATGGCGGCCGTTGCGAAGGCTCGATGTGTGCCGCCGCCGATGGTTTCCGCGGGCCACGGGCGAAGTGACGGCCTGTTCGGGCACCGAAGGCCCGGGCCTGACCAATATGATCATGAACATCGCGTCGGCCGCCGCGGCACGCACGCCGCTTTTGGTCTTGGCCAGCAACATGCAACTGGCCGGCGACGATCGCGAGACGTTCATTCAAACCGGTTATCAGCAGCCGATCACAACCGGCATGAAGAAATATGGCAAGCGGCTTGATCGCGCCGGAGCGCGTCTGGGAATACGGTGCGTATGCCTTTCGCAATCTCAAGTCGGGCGTCCCCGGCCCGGTGCATCTCGATTTCCCCGGCGAAGTGGCGCAAGCGCGATTCACCGATCCCTCAAAGTTGAAAGACTATTACGGCAAAGACAAATACCGAACCGAGTCGCGCCCCTGCCCGTCAGCCAAAGACATGGAAAGAGCACTCGACCTGATCTCCCGCTCGGAGCGGCCCTTGTTGATCGCGGGCCAGGGTGTGTTTCAAAACAAGGCGTGGGAACCACTCCTTAAGGCCGCTGAGAAAAATGAGATGGCGGTTGTGACCTCGGGGCCCACGCGCGGTCATTTTCCCGATGATCATCGTCTGTCCGCCGCCCTCTCGCCCGACGCGGTGATGAGCGCCGATCTGGTAATCTTCGTCGGCCAGTACTGTATGCCGAGCCCCGGCGAATACCGCTCTAATCCCGACGCGAAAGCGATTCGCGTTCATCCCGTGCAAGAAGACTTGGGCGCAATTGGCCGCTCGACCTGGGCATTGTGAGCAGCGAGGGGCCGTTTCTGGAAGCCTTGGCCGACCTTGTGCCGTCGCGCAAGCGCGAACCGTGGGTGAACGAACTGGCCGCCGCCCGCCAAAAGTTTGAAAAGATGCTGAACCACCAGTACGAGCTAGGCGTGAAGTACAGCAAGGATACGAATCACCTGCACCCGGCCGTGCTCTGCAAAGAGGTGCACGACTTCCTGTACAAAGGGGAGATCGATCCCAAGCAAACGGTCCTTGGCGGCGGCGGCTGGACGATTGGCGTGCACGCGGGCCGATGGCAGCGAGCCTATCGACCCGGGCAAGGGATTGTGTGCCCTTATCAGTATGGCGCGATTGGTCCCGACCTGGCGATGATGATCGGCGCCAGCGCCGCGGTGCAGCGCGGGGTTGGGCCGCAAGCGCCCTACAAAGGCGCGCCCACATTCTGCGTGAGCAGCGATGCGGGCATTGCCTACAGCTTGTTTGAGCTCGACACGGCCGCGAAGTACAAGCTGCCTGTGATCGCGGTCATCTACAACAACGACTGCTGGGGCATGTGGCCTGCCGCCGCCTCGTCGGCACGGTCGATGCATCTTTATCTCTTCCAACAAAATCTGCGTTATGACCAGATGGCCGAGGGCCTAGGTGCTCGTGGCGAATACGTCCGCACGGCTGAGGAATTGCGCGAGGCGTTGCGCCGTAGTTATCACGCGGCGACGAAAGACAGTCTGTCGACGCTAATCAATTGCCAGGGACTGAGGGAATTCACGTCGGCTGGGAAGTATCCTCCCGGCGTGGCCCTAAACCCCGAACCCGGCTGCGGCGCGGTGGCGCATTAAGCGAGCGGAAAGGTCGGTTTAGGGCGCATCTCATCTGAATCAGGCGGACCGAGCCCGTTGTCTTCACGGACCGGGGCACACCGACAGCCGTGATTGTTTTCGTTCATCTTGCCTCCGATCCGCTCGGTTTGCTATGAATAAAGTGATTCAGAAAATGGTTCTTCCGCGGAGACTTGCCTAAAGTCAACAATCAACACCATCTCGTCGAGGGGCGCTGCGACGGCACGCATGGGCGTTCCTGCCAGGCTCGCTGGGGTGGATTATCACTGTGCAACGGCGCCCGTTCATCGTTTCAGGAGACTTTGAACGTGACTGCCGTTACGCAAAAGCCTGCCACTTCCAGCGACTACCACGTCGCCGACATCTCGCTTGCCCCCTGGGGCCGCCGCGAGATTGCCATTGCCGAAACCGAGATGCCCGGCCTCATGGCCATCCGCGAGGAGTATGCCTCGCGCCAGCCCCTCAAAGGGGCACGCATCACCGGCTCGCTCCACATGACCATCCAGACAGCCGTCCTGATCGAGACGCTCAAGGCCCTCGGCGCCGAGGTCCGCTGGGCCTCGTGCAACATCTTCTCAACCCAGGATCATGCCGCCGCCGCAATCGCCGCCGCCGGTATTCCCGTTTTTGCCTACAAGGGTGAGTCCCTCGAACGAGTACTGGGAATACACTCACAAGATCTTCGAGTGGGCCGACGGCGGGCACTCGAACATGATCCTCGACGACGGCGGCGATGCGACCTTGCTGCTTCACCTCGGCGCCCGTGCCGAAGCCGACATCCACGTCCTCGACAAGCCCACCAGCGAGGAGGAGCGCATCCTCTATGCCGCCATCAAGAATCGTATCGCCTCGCAACCCGGCTGGTACGCCAAAAACCTCGCCGCCGTCAAGGGTGTCACCGAGGAGACCACCACCGGCGTCCACCGCCTCTATCAGATGCATAAGCGCGGCGAGCTGAAATTCCCCGCCATCAACGTCAACGACTCCGTCACCAAGTCCAAATTCGACAACCTGTACGGCTGCCGCGAGTCGCTGGTGGACGGCATCAAGCGCGCCACCGACGTGATGGTCGCCGGTAAGATCGCCGTCGTCGCCGGCTACGGCGATGTGGGTAAAGGTTCGGCCCAGGCCCTGCGCGCCCTCTCGGCCCAGGTGTGGATCACCGAGATCGACCCGATCTGCGCGTTGCAGGCCGCCATGGAAGGCTACCGCGTCGTCACCATGGACTACGCCTGCGACAAGGCCGACATCTTCGTGACGGCCACGGGTAACTACAAGGTCATCACGCATGCCCACATGGCCAAAATGAAGAATCAGGCCATCGTCTGCAACATCGGTCACTTCGATAACGAGATCGACGTGGCGTCGCTTGAAGACTACCCCTGGGAGGAGATCAAGCCGCAGGTCGATCACGTCATCTTCCCCGACCGAAAGCGGATCATCCTGCTCGCCAAGGGGCGCCTGGTTAACCTGGGCTGCGGCACCGGCCACCCGTCGTACGTGATGAGTTCTTCCTTCGCCAACCAGGTTCTGGCCCAGATCGAGTTGTGGCAGCACAACGAGAAGTACCCTGTCGGCGTCTACGTCCTGCCCAAGAAGCTGGACGAGCACGTGGCCCG
>CAWHKI010000273.1:0-17066 GCA_963829765.1 uncultured Isosphaeraceae bacterium
GTATTGGGTTTGCCCTTCGAGTAGTAGAGCAGGCTGTAATGGCTTGGGTGCAGTCTTCCTCCGATCGGCAAGCACGCACTCATTTCAATTGCGATCCAGTGGCGGAAGTCCATACCGAGCGTCATCAAGTGAGCTCCCAGCGCGATGTTCCACTTGGGCAGGTTGTACACAAACAAGGAGCCGCCGGGTTTTAAGATTCGGACGCACTCTGTCAGCCAGCGACGGCACCAATCAAGATAGACAGCAGCGGGTTGTAGGTCGTCCGTGCTGCTGCCGTATTCCTTACCCAGGTTGAACGGCGGATCCGCGAACACCGTATCGATCACACTCTCAGCGATACGCGGCAAGATGGCCATGCAATCGGCGGCAAAGAGCGATCCGTGCGGGGTCGTGAAGATGGGAGCAGCTCCGTCTTTCACTTTTAAATACGGCATCACGTCGAAATTGCCTGGCACCCATCGAAAGATGGACTGTTTCCCGTTGCGTTGGTGACCGGCATTCCCCTGCATGAGCTTATCCATTTTTTTCAGCAGCACGACGGTGCTGAGCGGGTGCAAAATAACCTAAATCGGGTTGCAATTCGAGTGCCAGTCCGCGCTGTGAGTCTGGCGAGTGAATTCAGACTAAACATGGCGTTCTGTCCAGTCAAGGGCTTTGTGAACAAATTTTTAGGTCCTGAAGCCCGTCGGACATGGCGACCCCAGCGCTCTGGTTCTCAACACGGATGCCAGTCGCCGAAGGCGGACGAGCCGTCGTCAACCTGCAAGACTTTAAGCGGTTTACACATGCAGCGGGTCGTCGCGTCTCGGCTCGTTGTCTCGAAGCTTTACGGCTGCTTGGGTCGTCCCCCGATTCGCCAAATACGAAGACGCTTGAGATTCCGCCCGCGTCCGGTTATTGTTTGTAAAATGTTGAACCTCGGGATTCCCAGCATGAGGGCCCGATAATGCCTTACCAAGAGAGATCGCTCTCCACGCCGTCGGGCTCTGTATGGATGAGAGGGAACATGTCTCTATGGCTGATCCTACTCTCAACCGGCGGGGCATGGGGCGGTGATGTCGAGCCGAAACAGTCGCTCTGGTTTGAGCGCGACGCCTGGCCGATTTTCGCCGCCAACTGCGTCGGCTGCCACGGTGCCGATGCGCCCAAGGGGGGGCTGGATCTGCGGACTGTCTCAAGGATGCTCAAGGGGGGCGAGAGCGGGCCTGCTCTCGATCCATCGGCCCCCGATTCCAGCCTGATGCTCGAACGTATCATGCGGCATGAGATGCCGCCGGGGAAGGCACGGAAGCTTGCGGACCCTGAAGTGTCGGTCGTCCGCGCCTGGATTCGCACCGGCGCCCGCGCTCAGGACCCCGATCGTGTCCCGCCGCCGGTCTCGCCAATTCGCGACGCGCACCGGCGGTTCTGGTCGTTTCGACCGCTGTCGAGGCCGCCCGCGCCGCGGGTGGCCGATAACGCTCGCGTCCGCACACCAATTGATGCGTTTGTCTTCTCCCGCCTCGACGCCAAAGGCCTGAGGTTTTCGCCGGACGCCGATACCGCGACGTTGGTTCGCCGCGCGTACCTTGACTTGCTGGGTCTGCCTCCTTCGCCCGAAGAGGTCGATGCCTGCTTGAACGACAATAATCCGAACGGCTTTGACGGCCTGGTCGACCGCTTGTTGGCGTCACCCCACTTCGGCGAGCGGTGGGGCCGCCACTGGCTGGACGTCGCGGGCTATGTCGATACCGTCGGCTTCGACACGGACGCGACCAACATTATCACGAGCGAAGGAAAGTGGCTGTTTCGCGACTATGTGATCCGCGCGTTCAACCAAGACAAACCTTATGACCGGTTCCTTACCGAACAGCTCGCGGGCGACGAGCTCTACGACTGGCGGCGGGCGAAGCATTTCACGCCCGAGATGCCCGAGGCACTGATTGCTACCGGCTACCTGCGGACCGCGCGCGACCTGACGCACGAAGACGTCGGCATCATTCCGCAGAATTTCTTCAGCATCATGCACGACACGATCGAGATCGTGGGAACCGGCCTCTTGGGATTGACGATCAACTGCGCCCGGTGCCACAGCCACAAGTTCGACCCGATTCCACAAGATGATTATTACCGGCTCATGGCGATCTTCTCGCCGGCCTACAATCCCCGGGCCTGGCTGCCGGTCGTTCCCAGCGAGACCAAGAAAAAGGACCGGGGACTTCCCGACGTCGCGCCGGCGGAGCTAGCGGAGATCGAACACGCCAACGCGGAAGTCGACCGCCGTCTGGGCGAACTGCGCCGAGAGTTGACCAAGTTCAGACGGCCGTGCGAGGAGCGTCTCTTCGAAGCCAAGCTCAACGCTTTGCCGCAATCTATTCGCTCGGATACAAAGGTCGCGCTGCAAACGCCCGTCGAGAAGCGCTCAGTTGTCCAAAAGTACTTGGCCGAGAAATTCACCGCGTCGTTGACGGTCAAATCCGACGAGGTCACCGCGAACTTGAACCCTGCTGAGAAAGCGGCCTGTGCGCGGGTCGAAGCCCAAATCGCCGCGACGGCGGCGAAGCGCCGCGCTTGGGGGAAGATCCAGACACTTTATGATCTCGGTCCTATTCCTCCCACACACCTCTTGGTGCGGGGAAATGAGCAGAGCCCGGGCCACGAAGTGCCAGCGGGATTTCTGCGCGTTTTGAGCCGAACAGACGCCGACGCTCTGGCAAGCTCCGCTCCTCCCTTCGCTGGCACCAGCGGTCGCCGAAGCGAGCTGGCGCGGTGGCTGACCCGGACCGATTCGCCCGCAAGTGCGCTCGTCGCGCGGGTGATGGTCAACCGCATCTGGAAACAGACGTTTGGCCGGGGGATTGTACCAACGCCAGACAATTTTGGTGCGCAGGGCCAGCGCCCCACGCATCCCGAGTTGCTGGAATGGCTGAGCGCAGAGTTTGTTTCCAATGGCTGGCGCGTCAAGCCCCTCATCAAGCTCATGATGACCTCGACGGCCTACCGACAGGCGTCGCACCGTGATTCGAGTGCGGGTGCTTCGGCCGACGTTGCAGAAATGGTCGACCCGGGCAACGAGCTGCTCTGGCGGATGCGGTTGCGCGGCTCGAGGCCGAAGTGGTGCGCGACGCGATCTTGAGCGTCAGCGGTGACCTCAATCGCAAAGCCGGCGGTCCTCCCGTGATGATCCAGGCGCGACCCGACGGCATGGTGGCCGTCGCGAACGACCGTCTGGCCACGCCCGCGGATCAATACCGCCGAAGCGTTTACTTGTTGACTCGCCGGGCCTACAACCTCTCGCTCTTGACCGTCTTCGACCAGCCCTTGGTGGCGACCAATTGTCTGGATCGCGGCGCGTCGGCCCTGCCCCTCCAGTCGCTGTTTATGATCAACGATGCGTTTTTGGCTGAACAGGCCGACCACTTCGCCAGGAGGGTAGAAAGGTATAGGGACGCCAGTGGCTCGCCGGAAGAACCAGTCATCCGGGCGTTCCGGATCGCCCTGGCTCGTGACCCCAACCGGGCGGAAATGGCAACGTGCGGTGAGCTGTTGCATCGCCAGACGGACCGCGGCCTCTCCGCCGGTATGCCCCCCCGCGAGGCCGCGCACCAGGCACTCGCGCAGCTTTGCTTGACGTTGCTCAACACGAGCGAGTTCTTATTCGCGGAATGATGCTCATGGCACAGACAAACCGATTCCCCGCATTGAGACGACCTCGCCTAACGAACCATAACTCGGCCGGCCCGGCCCTCGGCCGCCGCGCGTTCTTGCAAGACGCGTCGATGGGGTTTGGAACACTCGCCCTGGCCTACCTGCTCGATCAAGACCGTGGCGCGGCTCGCGCCGAGTCTCCGGGCCGATCGGAACGCTTGGACCTGCGCACGCGTCCGGGTCACTTCGCGGCCCAGGCTCGGTCGGTCATCATGCTGATGCAGGTGGGAGGTCCCAGCCAGATCGACCTCTTCGACCCCAAGCCCGAGCTGCGGAAGCGAGACGGCCAGGTACACAGCCAGGACATCGAGACCCTTCAGCCCGGCAGCGAAAACAAAAGGCTGATGGCTAGCCCGTTCCGGTTCCAACACCACGGCGCGTGCGGCATGGAGCTCTCGCAATTGATCCCCGCGATCGGCTCAGTCGCCGACGACATCTGCCTTGTCCGCTCGATGTACAGCGACAATAACAACCATCCCCAGGCCACGCGCTGTCTGCTCTCGGGCAAGATCTTTCCGGGCCGGCCTTCGGTGGGTTCGTGGATCAGCTATGCGCTCGGCACAGAGAACCAGAACCTGCCGGCCTATGTCGTGCTGCGCGATCCGGACGGTTACAACAACGGCGGCACGACGATGTGGGAGAGCGGCTGGCTGCCGACCATCTACCAGGGAACCGAGATCCAGTCACGCGGCGCGGCCGTGCTTGACCTTCATCCGGCAGTCAAACTTGCCGACGGCGCCCAGCGCGACAACCTCGATGCACTGGCACGACTCAACGAAGAGCGGCGCAGGCTCTACCCGAGCGAGTCGGTCCTGGAGGCCCGAATTCGCAACTACGAGCTGGCCGCGCGCATGCAAGTGAGTGCTGAGGCAGTGCTTGACATCCGTCACGAGACGGCGCCGACCCGACGGCTCTATGGGTTGGAAGATCCCGTCACGGCCAACTTCGGCACGCGGTGCCTGATGGCGCGACGCCTGGTCGAATCCGGCGTGCGCTTCGTCCAGGTGATGGTTCCGGTCAAACTTAACGGCATGCCCTGGGACCACCACGAGAACATCAAGCCCGGGCTGGAGGCGCTGTGCCCGCAAGTCGACCTGCCCACCGCGGGCTTGATACGCGACTTGAAACAACGCGGGCTGCTCGATTCGACGATCGTCATTTGGACGGGCGAGTTTGGCCGTCTGCCGATCTCGCAACGAGGGCACGGCCGCGACCACAACCGCAACGCATTCAGCCTGTTGCTCGCCGGCGGCGGTTTCAAGTCGGGCTACGTGCACGGGCGCACCGACGAATTGGGCTATGCCGCCGTGGATGGTCGGGTGAGCTGCCCCGACCTCTTGGCCACGATCTTGCACCAGTTAGGGCTGGATCACGACCGCCTCAAGTACCTGCACCACGGCCGAGAGGAATCGCTGACCGATTCGGCGGTCACGCACGCTCGGGTGGTGAAGGAGCTGATCGAGGCACCCGTCGGCGACAGCGTGGCGAATGCCTGAATGGCGGCGTCCCACACATCCCTTAACGCGGCCAATGCCTCCTGTTGCACTTGCGAAATCATGGGAGCACATCTCCTAAAATGAAGACATTGTGTAAGGCTTTTCGACCGGGACCGAGTGCGATCTAGAGGAACTCCACGCGGTTCGCCATTTCCTCGGCTTCATAAATTTCCCATATGAGAATTAGTCGCTTGATAATTTCACCCAGACTGAGAGTGTCCTTCGCGCGGAAGACGATACCCGCATGCGGCAGACCAGCGGCTTGGATGCGGAGAAAATCGGTGTCGTGCGTAAATACCACCCGGTTCTCCCTCAGCCCGTAAGCGGCTTGCTGTTCATCTTCCGCTTCGATGAGCGCCGCCTGCTGTGACGTGGTCACGTCGATGTCGCGGCGGCGAAGGCCAATTGGCTATTGCCGGATCGCAACACTCATCCAGATGGAAGCGAATCGTCCGAGGCATTGGACTTCCTGGCATCGAGGAGTTTCTGGAGCTTTGATGGCGGTGACTTCGACTTCAAATCCTCGACGAAACGCTTCGCTTCTTCGATGTCGGCGTCGATTTCCTGCTTGTGATCGAAGTAATAGGCAAGTGCCGCATGCACCTCGGCGAGCGTGATCGTCGGGTGGCTGGTCACGATTTCATCGGCAGTCATGCCCATTCGCTCGTAGCAGACCGCGATATGCTCGACCTTGATCCGGTGTCCCTCAATTCGGGGCTTGCCACCGCAGACACCGGGGGTGCGGACGATATGCGTCGTCTCAAGGGCCTCTGCTCGCGTAATGGTTGTGGGTTCCATGGGCATCATGTTACACGAAATAGCTCGAAGGGCCAACGGAAAAGCTTCGGCGGGGGAATTGAGCCCAGCTATGAGCTATCGAGGGCGATAGCTCCATCGGCTCTCCCTCATCCCGCCGCGTGGCCGCTAAACTAGCATATCGATTCGAGGAAGACTGACGACCGGATGCAATGACCGTTCGATACTAGACCATGAACGACTTGTCTCGCGATTTCGTGCTAGGCACCGCCGGTCACATCGACCACGGCAAGACGGCCCTCGTTCGCGCGTTGACCGGCGTCGACACCGATCGATTACCGGCCGAGAAAGAGCGAGGAATTACCATTGATTTGGGCTTCGCGGCGCTCGATTTGGGTGAGTATCGCCTCGCCTTGATCGACGTGCCGGGCCACGAGCGGTTCATCCGTAATATGCTCGCGGGTGCGTCGGGGCTCGACCTGGCTTTGTTGATTGTCGCGGCCGATGACTCGGTGATGCCCCAAACCCGTGAACACCTCGAGATCCTCCGCTTGCTCGGGCTGGCGGGCGGGGTCATCGCGCTGACCAAGTGCGACCTGGCTGACGCGTCGTGGCTCGATCTGGTCGAAGAGGAAGTGAAGGCGCTGGTGCGCGGGACGTTTTTGGAAAATGCGGTCATTGTTCGCACGTCGCCGGTGACCGGTCAGGGACTAGAGAAGATCAAGGAAGCGCTGCGCGTCGTTTGTTCCACAATCGAGCCGCGTCGCGATCAGGGCGTGTTCCGGATGGCGATCGACCGGGCATTCACCGTGGCCGGTCATGGCACGGTCGTGACGGGCACGGTCGCGTCGGGAAGCGTGACAGTCGGTGATGAACTCGAATGGCAGCCCGTGGGCCGGATCGTGCGTGTTCGCGGCTTGCACCGGCACGACCGTCTGGTCGAACGGGTTAGCCGGGGCTCGCGGGCCGCGATCAACCTGGTGGGAGCCCATCACACCGAAATCCGCCGCGGCCAGGAGCTGGCCGCGCCCGGGTATCTCGAGGCGACGAGAATTCTCTCCGTGGAACTGGCGGAATCGGCGGATGCCGATCGTCGCATCCGCCATCGCGGGCGTTACAAGCTCCACCTGGGGACGGCCGAGGTGCCGGCGGTTCTATCGCTCCTGGAGACCGACGAATTGAGCGCGGGCCAAGGCCGGCTTGCTCAACTTTTTCTTGCCGAGCCGGTGGTCGCGGTTTACGGTCAGCCGTTCGTGTTGCGTGCGGAAAGCCCGCCCGCGACCCTGGGGGGCGGCCGGGTCCTTCAGCCGTCGCCACGACGCCTTCGCCGCCGGGACCACGTCTCGCTCGATCGACTGCGCCGCTTGCGCTCGGCCGACGCTGTCGAGCGACTGCATGCCGCGCTGGCATTTCTCGGACTCAGCTCGTGGACCGAGCGCCGGCTCACCGCGCTTACTGGCCTGGACAAGGCTGAGATCGAATCAGCGCTGGCGGCACTCACGGACTCGGATGCTCTGGTTGATCTTCCGGTCGGGCCGAGGCGAACCGTCCGGATCCTCGCCGAATGTTCCGCCGAACTCGAGGAGAGGGCCTTGCGTGCCTTGGGCCGGCTGCACGCAGCCCACCCACGGCATTCGGCGATCCCGCGTGCCCAGCTCGCGGCCGCCTTTCCCGACCTGACGAATGAGGCCCTGGTGGCCGGCCTGATCGAGCGGCTGAGGTCACAGGGCAAGGTCATCGCGGATTCGCGATCCGTGGCCCTTCACGGATTCCAGCCTAAACTCAGCCAGAGCGAACGAAAACTTAAAGCCGAGTTGGCCGAAACCATCCGATCGGGCGGGATGAGCCCAGCCGACTTGGCCGAGCTGGCGGCAACCGCAGGCGCTCGCGGTGACGCCGTCCCAGACCTGCTCGGCTTGCTGCGCGACGAAGGACACATTATCGAGATTAACGTGCACCTCTATCTCGACGCCGAGGTCGAGAGCGAGCTGCGCCGACGCGTCACGGAACGGCTCGCTGACGGAACCGCGATCAGAATGGCAGAGCTGCGCGACCTGCTGGGTACAACCCGCAAATACGCGGTGCCGATCGGCGAATACCTCGACCGCATCGGCTTGACCAAACGCGATGGCGACGTGCGCAGGCTGGGAGCTGCCGGCGACCAATGCGCGTAAACCGACCAGGCCGATAGCCGTGGGTGGCTCGATCAGGCCACCGCGGCGCCACGAGATTCGGCCTTCTCGGGGACGGTTTCGACGATCTTCAGTAACACTTCGTCGGGATCGATCCCTTCGGCCTGGGCTTCAAAATTCAAGAGAACGCGATGCCGTAAGCTGGGCAGATAAACGCGGCGTAGGTCTTCGAAGCTCACATTGAACCGGCCGTCCAAGAGGGCGCGGACCTTCGCGGCTAATACAAGGGTTTGCACGCCGCGAGGGCTGCTCCCCCATCGAATGTACTGGTTGGTCACATCGGCGGCAAATGGTCCCTGAGGGTGCGTGCCCAGTGCCAGGCGGATCGCGTAGTCTTGCACATGAGGGGCGATGATCACCTCGCGAACCAAACTCTGCAGACGCAGAAGTGTCTGGCCGTCGAGAACCTTTTCGGCTTTGGGACGCTCGCCGCGGGTGGTGCGGTCGAGAATCGTGGAGAGCTCGTCGCGCGTCGAGTAACCGACGATCAGCTTAAGCAAGAATCGATCGAGCTGCCCTCGGGCAAAGGATAAGTTCCTTCCTGTTCGATCGGGTTTTGAGTCGCCATCACGAAGAATGGCTCCTTGAGCTTATGAATTGTTCCGCCGACGGTGACCGAATGCTCTTGCATCGCTTCGAGCAGCGCCGACTGAGTCTTTGGCGTGGCTCGGTTGATCTCGTCGGCAAGGACGATTTGAGAAAACACGGGGCCGGGCTGAAACTCGAAGACGCGGCGGCCGTCGGGAAGCTCCATGACGAGATTCGTGCCGATGATGTCGGCCGGCATCAGGTCGGGCGTGAACTGGATGCGATTGAAGTCGAGCGAGACGGCATCGGCCAGGGTGCGCACCAAAAGCGTCTTCCCCAGGCCCGGCACCCCCTCCAGGAGCGCATGCCCGCCGATAAACAGGCACGTCAAAACGCCATGGACGATCTCGTCGTGACCGACGATGACCTTGGCGATCTCGCCCTTGACTTTCTCGTAAGCCAAACGAAATTCGTTGGCACGGGCTTCCATCGATTCGTCGCCAGAGGGGGTCATCAAAGCGGGCCCTTTCGTTGAGATATGGTTGCAGGTTCCCAAGTAGTTAGAGTAATCATATAGAATATACCTCGATCCAATGATCGCCGGCTCAGTCAGAGCGGTCTTTCTTTTCCGTTTGCTTTTCTTTCTCCCTTTCCTCCCAGACGCGATGCTTGGCCTTGAGCAATCGATCGGTATAGCTTTGCTTGGCGGTCTCGGGCGACGGGGTCGCTAGACTGGGGCCCTTGCGGTTTTTTGCGCCGAACGGCGCGGTCCCCAGGCACTCCTCCTTCCAGCAGCGGTTCGCCGATGGCGCCAGAGGCAGGCGAATCGGATAACGGAAACGCGAGGTTTTCGGGCCGGGATGCCGCGTGAGTTCGGTCGAGCTGCTCGTTGACCTCGGCTTTGCGGCTTCGGAGCTTGTCCATGTATTCGCTGGCTGTCGCCGGCTCTTGACCCTTTAGCTTTTTCCATAGGTTGACCACGGCTTGTTTGAGCCGGTCGACGTCGAGCGCGATCCGCCGAACCGCCACGTCGCCCAGGAACAGGCAGGCCGCCAGCGCGAGTAATGTCGGCCAAAGCGCGGCATACGAGCGAGGATTGATCAGCTTGGGGTCTCGCCGGAAGTGGTCCACGGTCTGAGCAAACCGACCGTCCGGTGTCGCCTTGTTCGGCACGACCTCACCGTCGGTCAGGCTCGCCAGTGTCTCGAGCGTCGACGGGTTGGATCGCAGCTCGCGGTATTCATCGGAGTAGGGAACCGAAACGCCCGTTGAGATCACCCCCTGGACGTTATCGGGCCCGCGATAGCCGAGATTGACAAAGTAGTTGCCGCTGGCCTCTGTGTTTTCGATCGTCGCTTCATATCGGCCCGGAGCGACCTGCACAAGCTCGACGCTGGACGACTTCAAATCCGGGTTGACCACATTGCCCTGAATCCGCAGGAAATTGAGAAATTCGTTGTTTTTGTCGAGCGCGTCCACGACCACCTTAATTTGCCCTTGTTCCCTGCGGACGTTCAAGGTGAGGTTGCCCCGGTCGGCCGGCCGCATCGACCAGCGGATCACTTGCGACCAAAACGCGGCATAGCTCCGCCAATCGGGCCAAGCCTTGGCCCAGCGCCGGCCGGCGTCGGACGTGAAAGCGACCGACCGGCCCAAGCCATACGTCCAGTGTGCCAGTAACGGATTCAACTGACCGGTGGGCAGCGGCGAAACGAGCGGCAACTCGACCAGCTCGTTCTCCTTGAGCGAGGTTAAAACGAGTCCCGTAATCGCCGGCAGTTCTTCGGGAAGACCCATGACGGGCTCGGTCATCGGATAGTTGAGCTTGGGCAGCCAGGGGGTCGTCTGCTCGAAAATCAAGGGGCGGGAGATCGAGCGGGCCTCTTTCTGGTAAATCCGGGGAAGGGCCTTGGGGTTGGTGACGTTGTAGAACCGGCCCCTGGTCTTCTGCGCAAGGTTGCGCATCACCTGAAGCGCACCGGCGTCATTGCCGTGCGCGGCGGTCAGGACGGCGGTCACGGTGATCTTGCTGGCGGCAAGCTGGTTGATCACGCTCGCGCTGGGAGGGGTCGGGTCGCCGTCGCTGATCACGACGATGTGCTTGCTCATCGCGTCGCGAATGCCGTTTAATCCTTTCATCGCCATTTGGAGCGACGGGTCGAAGTCGGGCATGTCGCCCGGCGTCATGCGGTCGATGGCGCGGAGCATGCTGTTCTGGCCGCCGCCAATCGGCCGCAGGGTGAAGAGCCACGCTTCCTGGCCCTCCCAGTGCAAGAGCCCCGCGTAATCATAGCTGGAAAGTGCCTTGATCGCGGCCTTCGCGACCACCTTCTGCCAGTAATTCCCCTCGGGAATTTCGCTGGCGTGCATGATCAAGGCCATGGCGCCGATGCCCTGGACCTTGATGGCCTTGATCTGCATGTCCACGGGGAGTGCCTTTTCAACCGGCGTGTTCATCCAGCCGCCGGCGCCGAAGCTGTCGCTGCCGCCGAGCATGACCAGGCCAGCCCCCATATCGTGGCAGTTGGAGGCGAGAAGCTGATGCTGGCTTTCGGTGAACGCCTCCTTGGGGACATTACCCAGGATGACGGAGTCGTAAGGTTGGAGCTGCGCTAATTCGGTCGGCAACGGGTCGCCGCCGACTCCTCCCGCGCCGTCGATCCGGGCGCGGCCAGCACCTTGACTTCGATCTCTTTCTCGCGGAGGGCCTTGACCAGCTCGGCATGCTCGCCGCGCGTCCCCTCGATCAAGAGCACTTGCGCTTGCCGCGCGCATGTGTGAACCCCTCGGCGATGTTATTGATCGCCCGGCGATCGCCACTTCCTTTCTCGGGAATAAATTCCGCCGAAAACGTGTAAAAATTGGGCTCCGTGATGAGCTGCTTGAGGGTAAACACATTGATGCCGCGTTGCAGCTCGATCGGAACCGGCTGTTCATTGCCGAGCGCCGGCGCCCGATAATTGTCGGCCTTCTGAAAAACCTGAAGCGTGCCGCGCGTCGGCTCACTGGCGCGGAGCACCACGTTGATGTTGACTGTCTCTCCCTTTTTGACGTCAGGGGGGATCGAGACCTTTTCGACGAGGACTTCGCGATCGTAAAAATATTCAAGGGGGAGGACGTCTACCTGAACGCCCAGCGACTTGGCGGTGATGCCCTGCTCGAAAAGGTTGCCATGATTCTCGTTACCGTCGGAAAGCAAGACGATTCGCCGGGCCGTATCCTCGGGAAACGACGCCAGCGCCAGCTTGACGGCCGCGCCGACATCGGTGTTTTCCGGGTCGATCGTGGTTTCGATGCCCAGCAAGTTGAGCCGGCTGGGGGCGGGGGGAACCTCGACTCGAGGCTCTCGGCCGAAGACGACCACGCCGGCCAAGTCTTGCTTCCGCATCTTCCTGGAGGCTTCGGTCGCGTAGTCGAGCGCGGCCTTTTGTAGCTCGCGCGGAACGCTGTTGGAAACGTCAAGCAAGAAGATGGTCGCCAGACCGTCGGTGCGCCGTACCGACTGTAATTCGGCCAATGCCAACACGATCAGGGTAATCACCATGCCCCGGAACAAAATCGCCAGCGCCCGGCGCACGGTTCCCAGCCCGGCCAGACTGCGATAGCTCGTCCAAAGTAAAGGGGGCACGAGCAAAGGAATCAGGATCAGCCACCAAGGGTTGCCGACCGAGATCGACCAGTTGCTCAGCACCATCACGAGCGTCCCCTTTTAACGGGCCTTACAGCCGGAATCGCTGAACACGGTGGTTATTCGAGTCGACGACCGAAACATTGGACCGGCTGTCCACCGCGAGGGCGTAAGGATTGAAGAGCTGCCCCGGGCCCCGCCCGGCGGTCCCCCATACAGCCAGCGGCTTGCCCTCGCGTGTGAATTTCTGGACGCGGTGATTACCGTACTCGCAAACATAGAGGAAACCATCCCGGCCGATCGCCAAATCATAAGGATAGCTCATTTGCCCCGGCCCATCACCGCGTGCGCCCCATGTATTGAGCAGTTTGCCCTCTGTGTCGAAAACCTGGATGCGGTGATTGCAACTGTCAGCGACGAAGAGGCGGTCATTTTCGTCGATCGCCAGCGCTCGCGGCTTGAGGAATTCGCCCGGCTCATAACCGTGCCCGCCCCACTGGCGAAGCCACTTTCCATCGGCCGAAAAGACCTGGATCCGGTCGTTCTCGCCATACTCGGCGACGTAAAAATTTCCCGCGCGATCGATCACCACGTCGGTCGGGTAACCAAACCGGCCCGGTGTCGTTCCCTGCACCCCATCACCGATCTGGAACAAAAGCTGGCCGCTATCCGAATAAACAAGCACACGGTAAAAGTGGGTGTCGGCCACCAGCAAGCGGCCATAACGATCAATGGTCAATCCGCTTGGGCCGTCGACGTTGAATTCAGGCGTCCGCCAGCCGCGCAGATAATGACCGTCCCGATCAAAGATCTGGATACGGTCGGTCAAATCGGCGAGAAAGAGGCGGTCGTGCGCATCGAACGCGGCGGCCCGCGGCTTGTACACGTGGCCCGCTTCGATCCCGTGAACTCCCCAGACCAGGTCCGGCTGGGATCGCGCCCGCAAATCGCAACCTGCTTGCGTGAGCAAAACGAGACCTATCAGGCGAGCGACGATCCAGCGCGCGTCGCGTTTTACGTTCGTTGACCCGCTCAAGTGACTTTTCCTCATGCGACATCGCGACTTGGGAAGCGCATGGTCGCTAAGATAGAATCTACTGAGTCAAGAGCCTCTGACGCAAGTCATAGGTGTTGCGCGAGCGGATCGGCGGTCATTCTGCGAGAGGTGTGCGTGCATGGCCCAATGGGTCGCGGTTTGCCGGCTGGACGAGCTCAGGGAAGGAGCGGGGCGCTCGTTGGATGCGCTGGGGTTGCGGCTGGCGATTTTCCGGTCGGGAGCAGAAGTCGTCGCGCTGTCAGGACGGTGTCCGCATTCGGGCGGGTCGCTGGGGCACGGGTGGATCGAGGAGGGGGAAGTGGTGTGCCCCTTGCATCGCTGGCATTTCAAGTTGTCTGATGGGCGCTGCACGACCATCCGGGGCGAGCGGGTACATCGGTTCCGTTGCGAGATTAGGGGAGAAGAGGTTTGGGTGGAAGTCTGAATCGCCGCAACCGGAATCCGGCCAGGGGAGAAGTCTCCGTCGGACCACAAGTCGGGAGACGATCAATTCGGCAAAAAGGTGGACGCGGCTGTCCGGCTTGATCAATCCGTGGCGTTAGGCCGGTCGAACGCCGCTCCTAACCAAACGGGGCCCGGGCTGACATGCGCTAGACTTCTCCTTGCCCCCTGGGCGGCGGCGAGCGGGACCTCCCGGCGTCCAATCCGCTGCCGGGCAGGTCCACTTGCGCTGTGGGGATCCGCTTTAGGGGGATCGAGAAACAAAAAACAATGTTTGACCTCGTCGGGGCGGCACCGCGCCAGCGGCGCCGCCCCGGTTGAGAACATCGGCCTCACCAAAGCGGCGGCAGAAGTCCCCGGCGGTGGTCGGGTCAGGGATTCGCGTGGCTCCGAGCGCATCGAGGTAAACCTCATCATTTCGCCGCAGTTCGAGGTGCTCGATGCGCTGGCCGCCTGCGAGGATATTGAAGGCAATGTTCAGGACATGGTCGGATTCGTGGTACGGCAAATGCCGCTTGAGTAGGTGAAGGTTGCGGTCGATGTCCTCGATGAGATTGATTCTTTGAACCAGTAGAATGATGGCTCCGATGCCACCGGCGCTGAGCCCCCGGACGCGATCGGCATACTCATAGTGGATATTGGTGGCGGTCATCATGGGAACAAGTCGCTCGGGCCCGGGTGAGTTGTCGAGCCGTTTCTTGATTCGCCGTCGACCCTCTTGGAACATTCTCTTCTTGCGTGCGGCACGCTTTTTTCGGACAGTAGCACTCACTCGAAAGCCTCCTTGTTCTGGAATAGTGAGCATGTGCTCTCAACTACATTATTCCAAAAACCTGCGGGGTTTTCGAGCTTTTTCTCAAAAATCACTCCACGCGGACTTTAAATCACGCTTGGTTGGGGTCTAGCCTGGCCCGCGAGCGCATCCAACCGGGACATCCAAAAGCCGCGCTGTTAAAATGGACTGGCATGCAGGCCGACAGAGCGCGGCCTGAATACCCAAGGGTATAGGAACTTGGTTGGCGTCACAAAGCGGCGGTTGTGGAAGCGTAGCGTGAACGTCGGACCGGCAGCCGCGACCATCGCCGGGCTCGCGCTCGGTTCAGTAGTCGGCGCGGTAGTTGCCTTCCCTTATTTTGACGGCTTGTCATAGGCCATGTGGCTCTTCTTGGCGTCCACAGGAGGGTCTTGGGGCTATATCTTCTGGCTCAAGAGCGACCGCGCTAGAGATGAAAGGTTTCATAAAGTCGCGCTGTTGGTTGCAATCCTCGCAATCGCCGTGTTGTCTCTAGCGTTTCCAAACCTTTGGTGGGAGATACGTCGAGCCGGCGGATTGGTCATCATTTGCTTTTTCGGGGGAATCTGCGCGGCGTCGATGCTCACTGTCGGCACCGTTTGGGGCTTTTTCCACGTCGTATCATCCGTACATAGCAGAGATACGAAGGCTACGATGGCCTCATCGTCCGGCGGTGTCTGGGACCGAGACCTTGACCAGGTTCTCCCATCAGGCAAGTGTGATGCATGATCCTTAGAAGTCAATTGCCATGCGTACCGTGGAACCGTGATCTAGCAATAAGATTTAACATAGCGGTCCCTAACGTGGAGGTGGTCGATGGCGTTCACTCGGATGGATGATCCCGAAGGTATGGACCGAATGCGGGAATTCATGGGGCCGGGTCAAGTTGATCAGATGATTCGGCAGGCGATTCAGTTCGCGTGGGTGATGCTCCCCGATGACCGGAAAACCGTTATGGATGTTGAACGAGTGATCCGCGAGATCGTTGACCGCGCGCTCAAAGAGCTTCGAGAGGATGCGGATAAGTTCGGCCTGGGCAAGTAGCGCCTCAGAAGCGCATCAGCTGAACTATAGTTGGCGCCGACGGGTCGCGCGGGATGATGCCGGGACATGGAACGGGTGAGCTACAAATCGACTGGCTACTACAACTATAAGCTAAATCATCATGCGAAAATTCAATCTTGTCGATTTGATGGCTGTGATAGCGGCAACGGGCGTCGGTCTCGTGCTTGTCCGGAGCCTCGGACTCCAGTTCGATTGGAAGACACTTTTTCTCGGGCTCCCCGACAATCAATCCGGCTTCTACGCACTCCGGTACGGCATTGCCGTTGTGTTGGCGCTGACGCCGATCTTGGGACTATGGACGATGGCCGTGCTAATCCTCAGGCTACGACGTCCTCGCCCTGCGTTGCGGAGGCTGACTCGACAACCTGGGCTCATTGCGGGCATTGCGGTCGCGCTAACGATAGCCATCGGCGTCGTAAATCTTGCTGTCGCGACAGTCATCACCTGGGCCCACCATGGGTGGTCGATCACGGCTCCATATTCCAGTTGGCAGTCTGTCGTTGACGTGGTCACTCCCTGCCTTCTGCGGGCACGCTGTAGCGATGGCCTGGGCTGCTCAGGCTCTGAATCGGAATTGGTGCGCGGAGCCAAGCTGGGTCGACCGTGCGGGGCGAGTCGCCGGTGTCTGCTGGATCATCGTCGGCCTTGGCACTCTCTGGTTGGGATATGTCGCCACGTTGGCTTAACCAGTTCGGTAGATAGAGTCGTCCGATGGAGCGTTCCCGAATTGGACGTTCACAGACCGGTAGAATTCTTTTATCGATGTCTCGGCGACCGAGGCCGATCTCATTTTAGGGGGACGAACCAGAACCGCTCGATCCAAAGTGTATGGCATGGGTGAACCACGCGGCAACGGACCGAGCATGCCTTGGAGCGCATCGGGTGAACTATAGTTGAAGCGGACATTTAGGCGTCGGAGGACGATCATGCGGCGGCGGATGAAGGAAAAGTTGACCTTCCTGGCCTTCGTCCTCGCCTACGGGGTCATCTTTGCCGCGATGACCGCGAGGACCTGGCTCAGGCCACGATGGCTGGGACTAACGATTTTTGCCGTCGGTTGCACGTTCTTCCTTCTTCTCGGCCTCTGGTATGTACTAGGAGTCTTGATTTATTGGCGTCGGCCAGTGGCAAGCCGCCCTTGGATTCTCGGAGGTCCGCCTAATCCTTCACCTCCTGAAGACCCAGCCACGCGCGATCGGTGATTGATAATTGGCGCGATCAAGTGCGGGACTACGTCTACAACGGAATTCTGAATTGATCGTCAGGCTTGACATACTTCCAGAGCTAGCGACGCCACTGTACAGGGGCACCTTACCTTGCTGAACCCAGCGAATGGTAATGAGCAGGGCAATGCATATGTCGCCTTCAGGCAGTTTCTGGTCTTCGCATCAGCAGCCGTTCTTGATATCTGGCTGCCTTGTCA
>CAWHKI010000274.1:0-6955 GCA_963829765.1 uncultured Isosphaeraceae bacterium
GTGCTTGACTTCCCGGCCGCCATCACTTGCGCCGGCGACTTGGCGGAGGCCCGGCGAATGCTGGGGATCGCCCTTGTCGACGTGGCCGAGACGGCTGTGGACCAAGTGGCACAATACAGACATAGCGTTTTTGCCGTCGGGGTTGAAAATTTGGCGTCGGCGTTGAAAAAGCCAGCCGAATGGCATCAATTTAAGCTGCAACCTTTTGTTCTTCCCGTCGCGGGCGTCAGACCCTCTCGATTGAAACGTAGGCTGCCTCGGCCTCCATCATGGGAGCGGTAGGAAGACGACCTGGTCCGTCCACTCCTCGAGTTCGCTGTGCTCTCCAGATTAGCACGAGGCTTTCAATAATTGGCCCAATCGGACTGGATTGTCGAACCATAAACAGCCCGGGAATAGAACCGCCCGTGGAGAGCCGAGTATGCACTGTGGCAGGCATCGTGTTGGCGTCGTGGGAGACAACGAGTAATCCTGCAATCGCGGCGTGCTCGAGAATCTCGTTGTCGGGAAGTGCGTCTAGTCCAAGGTCCCGTGCGCGCACGAACTCGATCACTGGCTCCCGGCGAAGAACCCCCCTAATAATGTGTTCGTTCAGGTCATGATCAGCCAGAAACCGCGGCCGGCTCATTGTGCGTGCGATCCGGCCTCAGCAGCGAGTCGCCGTAGCCGCTGAACGGCAGGGCTCGCCTGGTTCTCAAATCGGTGTTTCAGTTGCGTCCACAGCTCGCCCTGGTGAAGAAGATATTGATCGACCTCCTCTCGGTTGGCCAGGTAGTACGCTATCGCGCCGTACACCTCTTCCAGTGAAAGCGAGGGATATTGCTCCGTGATCGTCTCAGGCGAGAGCCCTTGATCGAAACCGGCGACGACGGCGTCAAGCATTACGCGGGTGTCTCCGACGCGGAGCACGCCGCGTTCGTCCTTTCGAACGTAGGCTCTGGTCGTCTGCACTTTAAGATCTCCTTCGCTCGATGTCACGCGCAGAACTCGCACCTGCACCAACACGGTCAGGACAGCCGCTCCGTCGGGCGCGATCGGCTAGTCCTCACGACTCATTCTAGCAGCGCAGGCCCCCGGAGCGGGAGTGCCCCCACTACTAGCGGACCAGTGCGGACCAGGGGTCATTTCGGGTGTAAGTGGTGTTTCACGGGGTGGTCGATCGAGTGAAACCACGATTGGGGCGAGCAACGATCCCTTTCCTCGGGGGCTCGGCGGTGCGAGCGGCGCCGAGGCGATGGAGCACGGGTTTGCCCGCACAAAGCCAAATCACGCGCATGTCCTTAGTGATTCTATCTTCGTTCTCCTTAAAGTGGCCGGTAGGCTCTGATCGACGCTGGAGCGGATTGCCTATAGGGCCTTAGCGGCAATACCGTTTAATTAGCATCAACTACAGCGGAGACAAGGGTTTGCGCCGCCTCGTTCCCACGCTCCGCGTGGGAATGCCGTCGGGGACGCTCTGCGTCCGCTCGATGGGCAAAGCACCAGTCCCGGGCCGACGACGCGGAGCGTCGGAGATGGCGTTCCCACGCAGAGCGTGGGAACGAGATCAACCGCTTCGCTGCCTTCAGCTTATGACTTACTCAACGGTATTGGCCTTAGGGGTAGAGCCGCTGGGCGATGAGTTCTGGATGGAGGCAGTATTCGCAGCGGTTGCCGGCCCGTTAGTTGCAATCTTCGTAGGCCCCGCGCAATCTTCGAAGGCTGATGCCGACGATCCGGGCGGGCACGGTTCCCATAGGCGGCACGGAAAGCCCAGAAATGGCACGCGCACGGACGCTGCCACCTATGCCTCTTATGTGCCATCTATGCCATCTATGAAGGGGATCGGCAATGATCATGCTGGGCGGGCGCCGGCGGTGCCTTGGTCGTTCCGCAGCCTACGCTGTCGCCCCCGGGAAGCGACCGGCTTTTGCTCGCCGCGGACGCGAATGTCGCTGCCGAACGGCCCAATTGCCCTAACCCAAGTAGCTGATTGCTGTTCTGAGACGGAGCCAGGCTGAAAAGCGCCAAAAAGCGCCATTTCGCTCAATATTCATGGAGGAATTCGTGGATGAACGCGGGCGAAAGGCACAGACTTCCATCGCAAGGGTAACATCGGCATGGTTCAAAGCCTGGTAACAGAGTGGCGGGAAGGGCGAGGTTTTCTAAAACTGCTGTCGTCTCGTTATTGGTGCTGGGGCTCTTATAATCCCACACCATCAAAAAACGGAAAACGAGGCGGCATGATCGCGGCAACCGACGCGAAGATTGCACGCGCGGAACGGCCGCCATCTTCGCTATCTTCGTGCCATCTTCGAAGGCGGCGCTGCCACCTTCGAAGGGCACACGGATCGTCTGCAATCTTCGAAGCCGGTTAATTGCCAACCCGCTTCGGAGGGTAAACGCGAACGGCAAGGCTCGGTTCCAGCGCCGGCGGCGTCTCGGCGGCCAGGAAGACGTCGATCGCAACGACGAATTCAAAGGATCGGACGGGACGTGGGGCCTGTGCGGGGCGTCGCGGTGGACAGCGGAAAGCGGAAAGCGGAAAGCAGCCGGCAAACAGGGCGGGCCGGTGACCGAGGCGAGGAACGGAAACACCAGACGAAGGAAACGGACACTTGAGTTGAATACACGGCCTCTGAGTCGCGTCGACAAGCTCCTCGCCCGAAAATGGCGCCCGCCATTTTTGTCGCCCTCCGGCACAAAAAAGTCGGCTGACATAAAAACAGCTAAATCAACGGCTTGTGTTTAGTGGCCTTGGCTCGAGCGACCGAAAAATGGCGCTTTTGGCCTTCGAAAAAGCGCCATTCTCCGCCATTTTTTCCCTGTCCGTCCAGATGAGTAGCAACCAAGTCAATGTCGCGCCTGAGACGGCCGATGGCGCGATCGTTGCGGTCCGAAGACCTAAATCGTGCTTGGGGAAAGAGATCGGCAACGGGGCCCTCCGAAAAAGCGCCAAGAGGGGCATTTTGTCGCGGCGGTCAGCCGTGGGCGGGGCGATGCGGGCGACGGTATCCGCCACCCTGTGACCGATCGTCCCGACGGGAGCAGGCCCCTTGAGCGTAGAATCGGAGCCGCACTATGCTTGTGGAACCTCTCAGCTTCGAGTGGCAGTGGGATGGATTGGCAAGCCATCTTTTTCGTGATTCGTTCTGGCCCAATCACATACCGATTCATGCTGAGCTGGCTCGCTCGAGGGGCGTTCTTGCCCCGACGAAGGCGCCACTGGCTCCTTGCAGCGAACCGTTTTTCGTGCCCCGAACTACGGGCCTTGCGGTGAGTTTAAGGGTAATCTAGAATCTATTAAGTCCAGCAGCAGAGGGAGTGAGCACGAGATACTTGTGGCAGAGCGTTGTGGATTGGGCCCAGCCGGCCCGTTCTATCCGGCACGTTGAAAAGAAATGGTCTTCTCGGAGTAGCCGCTGGCAGGAAACGGCCGGGAACTTTTTCCCTTCCGTGGCTTGATGAGTTATGATGTGGCTGTCGATCGGCCGCGCGGCATTTGCCGCTGGGCGACATGAGTCTTGTCGACAGCCCGGGGTCGCCTCGCAACGGCGGGGCCTCGTTAAGTCTCCCTTGGGGGACGAAAGGACATGGTATGCCATCGGGGAAGGACGTCACGGGCGGCGGCTCGGGTGGAGGGAGCGGTGGGAAACGAAATGGCGGTGCCAGTATGAGCGCGGGCACGACGGGCGGTCCCAAGAAGAACGCGTACTGCTCCTTCTGCCGCAAGAGCTATCGTGATGTCGGCCCCCTGGTGGAAGGCCCCGGCGACGTTTATATTTGCGGCGATTGCATCGAGTTATGTCAGCAAATCCTCGACCAAGAGCGAAAGCGGCGCGGCGTTCCCAAGACGCTGTTCACCGACATCCCCACTCCCCGCGAGATCAAAGAGCAACTCGATGCATACGTGATCGGCCAGGAGCGGGCCAAGAAAGTTTTGGCGGTGGCCGTGCACAACCATTACAAACGTCTTGTACATGGCGAAGACGCCGAGACGGAAGTCGAGCTGGATAAGTCGAACATCCTGCTCATCGGCCCGACCGGCTGCGGCAAGACCTTGCTGGCACGGACTTTGGCACGCGTGCTCAACGTTCCCTTCGCCATCGGCGACGCGACCACGCTCACCGAGGCGGGCTATGTCGGCGAGGATGTCGAAAACATCTTGCTCAAGCTGCTGCACGCCGCCGACTTTGATCTCGAATCCGCCCAGCGCGGTATCATTTACATCGACGAAATCGACAAGATCGGCAAGACCACGCACAACGTGTCGATCACGCGCGACGTTTCTGGCGAAGGCGTCCAGCAAGCCCTTTTGAAAATGCTCGAGGGGACCGTGGCGAACGTGCCCCCGCAGGGAGGCCGCAAGCATCCCGAGCAGCAGTATATCCAGCTCGATACGACCAACATCCTGTTCATTTGCGGTGGGACATTTGTCGGCCTGGAGAACATCATCGCTCGCCGCGTCGGCCGCAAGACCATCGGCTTCGGCAGCCAGACTCAGGCCGAGCAGCACACCGACTTGGGCGAGCTTCTGGGCAAGGTCACCTCCGACGACTTCCTCGAGTTCGGCATGATCCCCGAGTTCATCGGCCGGCTGCCCGTTTTGAGCCCGCTGATGCCCTTGGACGTGAACGCTTTGGTCCAAATCATGACCGAGCCGCGGAACGCGCTTGTCAAACAATACCGCCGGTTTTTTGACATGGAAGGAGCGGACGTCGATTTTACTCCGGACGCGCTCCAAGAGATCGCCAAGATGGCCAAGGCCAAAGACACCGGTGCCCGCGGCTTGCGGTCCATTGTCGAAGACATCATGCTCGACATTATGTTCGACCTCCCCGACCGCGCCGCCAAGGACAAGGGAAAGTTCCTGGTCACCGCCGAGGTAGTGCGCAAGGAAAAGAGCCTTTTCGACACGGCTCCGCTACCGCTGGCCACATCCAAGACGTCCGAGCGCGAGCGCAAGAAAGAAAGCGCGTAAGCAAAAGGCGCGGTAACGTCCGCCTTGGGCAAGAAAGAGCGACGACGATCGAGCCTCAACTCAGGTGAACGCCATGAGCACGGTCGAACACGTGGAGACAAAAACACTCCTCCCGCCATTGGTCGCCGCACAGCGGCTCGACCAGCCCACCTTTCACGAGCGCTATGAGGCGATGCCCGAGGGGACGTGGGCCGAGCTGGTCGGAGGGAGAGTCTATATGCCTTCGCCTGTCCGAAATGAACATGGGGACTACGATGAGGTCGTTGCCCTTTGGACCGGCCTTTACCGGAAATCGACCAAGGGTATCCGCGGCGGCAAGAATTCGACGGTCATCCTGGGTGAATTCGGCGAGACACAGCCCGACGGGCACCTGCGGATTCCCCAGGCGCTGGGAGGCCAGACCCGAATCGAACAGGGTTACATCGTCGGTGCGCCCGAGCTGGTGATCGAGATTGCGCGGTCCAGCCGGTGGTACGATTTGAACGAGAAGAAAACCGACTACGCGAAGGCCGGGGTTCGCGAATACGTTGTCGTCGAGTTGGAGCCCGATCAAGTCCATTGGTTTGTCCTGCGGGGCGGCCAATTTGAGGACCTGCCCGTCGGGGTCGACGGGATCTATCGCTCGGAGGTCTTCCCCGGATTGTGGCTCGACGCCAATGCCCTCCTCGCGGAGGACATGGATCGCGCGGTCGACGTTTTGGAACAGGGAATCTGCACGCCCGCACACGCCGCCTTCGCGGCCAAGCTGATGGCGGCGGGGGCGGACAAGCGACCGCGATGAGAATGGAACTCCTTACATGATGACATTTCTGCGCCCCCCAATCGTTGCACTGCTTTCTTCCACCGCCTGACCGCGATATATTGGTGTCGGCTCCAGGGCTTGCGCACCGAATTTCCCCGCGAGGACCCAACCGAGGCATCTTGATGGGAGTACAGTGTCCGCACTGCCGCCACGAGTTGTCGCTCAAGACGGCCCCACCTGGCATGTACACGACGGCGTGTCCGGACTGTGGTCGGAAGTTTTATCTGGCCGTTCCCGAAGACCCACGGCAGGCGCCGGTGGCCGCGCCGCTCTCGTCAGAGCGTGAGCAGGTCGGGCGCCCATCCAAGGGCCAGAAGGCGGTCGCGGCGACGACGAACATCGGCACTGCCAAATCGACGGCGGCCGACGGCCCACTGTTGACGGGCCCAGAACATGCCAAATCGACGGTGACGCTGCCGGGGTCGGCCGCCCCGGGGCAAGGGCTGGGCGACACAGTGGCGGCTCCCGCCCCGCACGGCCCGGCGCTTTCCTGGGTTCGCCAGCGGGCCGGATCGGCTCCCCGTCTGATCGGCGGATATCTCATGCTGCGAGAGTTGGGACGATCGAACATGGGGCCCACGTACCTGGCGCGGGACGTGTGGCTCAGTCGCATCGTCAACTTGAAGGTGATGAGGCTCTTGTGGGCCAGGAATGCGACTTTCGTGGCCCGCTTTACTCGCGAGGCTTATGCCGCGGCCCAGCTTCGTCATCCCCACCTGGCTCAGATCGTTGATTTCGGCGAGTCGAAGGGCACGACTTACTTTTGCACCGAGCATGTCGCGGGGCAAAACCTTGGCGAGTTGACCGCCCAGAAGAAACGGCTTGGGACCCAGGAAGCGGCCGCATACGTTCTTCAGGCGGCACGCGGCCTGAGAAATGCCCACGATCAAAGCATGATTCATCGGGACATCAAACCCGAGAATCTTTGGCTCGACCGGAAGGGGCTGGTCAAGGTCGCCGAGCTGGGGCTGGTGAATACACCCGAGCTGGCCGAGGTCAGCGAAGCCATCAGTGCTGGCAAAGCCTCTGTCAAAATCGCCGCCAGCGGCAATGCGGCCTCCACGCTTGGCGAGACGACCACGACCGACGCGGCCGTGGGAACGCCAGGCTTTATGGCGCCCGAGATGGCCTTGGACCCCGCCCGTGCCGACACCCGGGCCGACATCTACTCGCTGGGGTGTACTCTCTACTTT
>CAWHKI010000275.1:0-4073 GCA_963829765.1 uncultured Isosphaeraceae bacterium
TGCATTCTGATGGCTCAGGTTTTGCTTCGGATCTTTCATGCGAACTGGCCTGCGAGTTGGCGTTGGAGGTGACCTCAAAGTTGGCTTTGACCGTCCGCGCCAGACGTTGCTCAAGCAGGAGCGCGTCGGCCAGAAATTTACATCCCCAACTGATGAAGCGCATGGGCTGGTACGAGCCCCAAATGGGATAGGATCCGACGGCAAGGAAAACGGCTGAGGAACTGGCCAACATCCTGCTTGCATCCATTCGCCTCTGACAAGCAATACTCGCGGTAGATTAACTCGACGGCTGCTTGAGAATCGGCCGGGTCGAGCCGGTTTAGGTACTCCTCCACGCTGGGAGCTTCGCCCTGCTCCCACGCGGCAGTGAATTCGTCCAGAACAGTGCTGGAATCGGAACATGTCCCCGTTTCGAGCGCCGATCCGGCGCCGTTAGTCGCAGTGCCATCAGTGGGCCTCCACTTGAGACCGAACCGCTTCGATGACACGACGCACGGTACGTTCATGGATGCCGGTCCGAGCCGCGATTTCCTCGAAGGTAAGGCCGTGGTGGCGCAACGTGATTACTTCAATTTCGAGCGGACTGCGCCCGCCGTCAATTGGGCCATTCGATCGGCGGCCTGCATGGCCTGGCTGGGTGTCGGCTCCCTCGATACGACCTCCCTCAGTACCTCGCGGTCGCCCTTGCGGACGTACAAACGCTCTTCACGCGCCAGGTCGTACTTCTCCGTCCTGGTCAGGCGGCGGTGCTGCTCTTGCACCTTATTCCGCACCATCCCGCGCAAAAATCCTCGGAAATGATCGACATTGTCGAATTCGCGAACCTCGGCGTTCGCGAAAAAGCTCTGCCAAACAGATTGAACAAAGTCGATCGAATCAAATTGTGTTCTTAACTTCTTCGGAAGCCGTGAGCGAACCATCGTTCGAACTTCCTGCTCGAAACGCGACAAGAATTCGCGGATTGCTTCGTCGTCACCCGCCTTCGCCCGTCGCAGCAGTTCGCTGAACTCGTCATTTTTAGGCATGACTTTGCGCCGCCGTCTTTAAGGTACCGCCATATCCCTCCCTGAAATCAACAGGCTCCGATCCATCCCCGGACCCGCCCACCCAAAACACAGGGTGGGCCAAGTCCCCGTCATGAGCTAATTAAACCTGATTCTCGCTCCTGATTCTAGCCCACAATGCAAAAGAGTGGAACCCGGCCAGCAACCGCCCTATCCAGCTCACGTGTAAATGACTGCGAAAGTGGGATAATTGCCTAAGTAATGCCGTTTGGGGGCGGCCAGCCCGCATTTTTTAGCCGATCGTCAAGGCCGTGGTCAACCCATCTTTGCGAGCCCCCGCCTTCCCATCCTGACTCGTGCAATTCTTATAACACGCTTTTTAGAACACTTTCTCCGAGAAAAGAGAAAAATTCCTGCCGGTTCTGAAAAGAAATTGCAACTACCTCTGCGAGCGGTTCGGCAAAACGCCAAAGTTTGAGCACGGATCGCCGACCCGCTTCATTTGCAATCCCTAGGACGCTGGCTTTTCCCAAAGAGCACTTCGCGAGCGTGCCCTGGAGAATGAATAGGTCACTCAGAGGCATCGCGAACCCGGAAAAGTCGACAATTCGGCAGACATGCCGCCATTCCAGCACGCAATCTCTCTCTGGAACATGCGAGGAGGTCCCGACTGATGAACGGCTCTCGGATGGGAAATAACAGTTCTACCGATTCGCTGAGAATTTATCTGAAAGAGATCAGGGATGACTCGTTACTGACCGCGGCGGAAGAGTTTGCACTCGCGGACGCTATTGCTCAAGGCGACATGGATGCCCGCAGTCGGATGATCCAGGCCAACCTGCGCCTCGTCGTCAAAATTGCCCGAGATTACATGGGGCGAGGCTTGAGCCTGGAAGACTTGATCGGTGAGGGGAATCTCGGGTTAATTCGGGCAGCCGCCGAGTTTCAATCTCGCTTTGGAACCCGGTTTAGCACCTATGCCGCTTACTGGATCAAGCAGTCGATCCGGCACGCTTTGATCAACACAACGGCCACGATCCGGCTGCCTGCCCACATGGTTGGGCTCTTGACTAAGTGGAGGCGTTGCGAACGCGCCCTCAGTCGGGAGCTGGGCCGTACGCCTAACTTCAACGAGATCGCCTCGCGTCTCGAGTTGAGTGAAACTCAGAGATTCCTGCTGGCGAAAGCACTCCGGGCTCGTCACCTCAAACAGGAAAGCTGTGCCACGCTCGAAACGGCTTGGCGGTCTTCGTCAGGGTCAAGCGAAAGTGAGGAGTCGCCTCATGTTTTGCTCGAGAAGAGCGACGAATTGGACACTCTCTGGGACCGGATCGAGCGGCTCGACGCGCGTGAGCAAATGATCTTGGCCTTGCGGTACGGCCTGAAAGGGGAATCGCCCTTGACCCTTAAGGAGATCGGTCGCAGGCTGGGCGTGACCCGGGAGTGGGTGCGCAAGATCGAGGTCCGGGCGATGCGAAAGCTGGAGAATCGTGGTGGAACGCCGCTGACAACGAGCGAGACGGCGGGGCGACTTGATCGTACCCCTTGCCGAAGAGCCAACTCGCCAGCAAGCCGGGCTTGAGGCCGAGCCGGACCAAGCGGGTCGGCCGATCCAGCACGCTGAGAATTCCCTGAGCGGCCAAATATCCGCTCCGAACGGCCCCCTCCATCGTGGCGGGCCAGCCGGTATCCGTCCAATCGCCGGCCAGGAAGAGGCCGTCGATGGGCGTGCGTTGAGGGGGCCGAAGCCGGTCGACACCGGGGCGAACGGCAAACGTCGCCCCGTGCTCGGTGACGACCCACCACCTTAACAGTCGAGCCTCTCGCACGGCGGGCCAGATCGCCGCGAGATCGTCCATGACCGCGTCACGGATCGCCATTTTGTCGAGTGCCAGCAGGTCGTACGACGCGCTGATGACCAGTTGCAGATAGTCTCCTGACGGGGCGGAAGGAGGTTTGCCCGCCCCCGGTGCACCTTCCTCATTCCTTCGTCCTCTTTCTTCCGTCTTCCGAAAGACCCACTGGACTAGCCGGCCCGGCGTGACCACGTGATCGAACGGGCAAACGGCCCGGTCGAACCAAAGATGAACCCCGGTGATTGGGGCCGCGCAGCGCCTCGACGTGGGCGAGAGTCGGCAGCCGCTGGCGGAGGTCCGCGGGGATCAGGCCTAAAACCCGGTCGAATGGGACCGCGAGCACGACGAAGTCGGCGGCGATCTGTTCGCCGGTCCGGAGAACGACGCCGCCGATCGCGCCTTCCCGGTCAGTTTCGATGCTGCTGACGCCCGTGGTCAGACGGACCGTGACGTCATGGTCGCCCAGCCAGCTTGCCAGCCGGCTTCCGTAAATCTCGCCCAGGGGAACCAGGGGAATCTCCGGCTGAAACCCGGTTCGGTTCCGCAAGAACCCATCCAGGAAAACCTTGCGGGCGTGACCGACGTCCATTTGTTCGAGCCGTTCATTGAGGGCCGAGACCAGCACGGGGGCCCAGAACAGGTTGAGGCATCGGGAGCTCTGCCGATGTCGCCGGAGCCAGTCGGCGCACGACTCGCCCGGAAGGTCGTCACGAGTGCCTGCAAGGACGGCCAGACCATAAGCCACACGGATTTTGTCGCCCGCGGTCAAGAACTTGGCCGCGAGAAAACTCCCGGCCAGATGGAATGGGGCGGGCCAGGCTGCCGCGCTGAACCGCGAGATTCGGCCATCGGGCCCAAGAAACACGAGCTCCCGCTCGCGGCGGAGCATCGAATCAATCCCAACCCGACGACAAAAATCGGCCAGGTTCGTGCAGCAGGCCATACTGACGTGCTGGCAATTGTCGACGAGCTCACCGGTCGCGGGGTCCTTGAACGAACTGGCGCACCGCCCAGCCGAGGCCGGCTCTCAACGATCGTGATCCGTAAATTACGATCGACCAGCGAGGAAGCCGTCGCGAGACCCGCCAGGCCGCCACCGACGATCACGACATGAGGCGGAGAGGGTTTGTTTAAGGGGGTCATCCGGGGGAGCCGCCGCTGTGGCAAGCCTGGTCGACAACGGTTTTGCCGTTCGAAGTCAGAGCCGCGCGGG
>CAWHKI010000276.1:0-4941 GCA_963829765.1 uncultured Isosphaeraceae bacterium
TGGCTGGTTGCTGTTGTCGCCGCGAAAATCTCCCCGTGGCGCGACTGTGCCCTGGCCGGGCTGATGGACTGAAAACGGGCGGGCGGACACTGCCGGTTGAAGTTTATAACGGCAGAAACTCCGGGCGGAATTCTGTTTCATCACAATGCAGAATGGCCACGCTGCGTTCCACGCCAAACTTCGGTTTGCCCGCGTAGCCGGGATTTGAAAACATAGCACCATCGTTTTCCGGCAAAAGGCCTTGTGGGTGTGGCCGAACACGACGTAGCGTGCTTTCCGAGTCGTCTCGCTTTGACAATTCAAAACACAACCCTCCCGTGAGGGCGGCTGGATTTGATAGTTTCGACCAGAAAGCATTGCGATAGAGGGGGACCACCAGTCCAAAAAAGCTCGCGTTGCGGCGTTCAATGTGGTTCCAGTTGCGCATTCATCACACCCCTCTCGACAACCCCATCCCGTTTGGCTTGGTGCGTGGCTGAGATTGCGTGCCTGATAGCGATCGGCTAGAATTCAACATCCATAACATATCTCTATCAAAACACTCAAGGCCAGCCAAGCGATTGTGGGAACTCTGGTCCTTCCTTAGCGGACATCACCACAGCTTTCTAGACCGAGATATAGTCTTACCGAATCGGCAACGGGATTTCAAACTAAAAACTGGCGATTTCGGCAAAAAAATTTATCCCCGCGTTGCAGAGCCCGTGACGCGAAAAAAACAGGGTGCCAAGTATTGGCTAAGCCCCTTCCAGGCGCGCCTATTTTAACTTATTTGTTCGGTCCCATTAAGACGTCATGGCCGCGAGGATTCGCGGCGTAGCGATCGCCGAGAAGGGACCGGCTCTTGGCTCGTGTGTTGTCTTTAAGTGTTTTTGAGAGAATGAATTATGGACAATATCCAAATCCGCGAATTCCATCCGAGCGGGCCGTGACACACGGTTTTCATTCCGCGATCCGTCCCATCGCAACAGCGCTGGTGCATGCGACAGTTGGTCCAAGTTAAGCCGACTTGTATTCATTAGTGCACCGTTGAAATAAATCAACAAAGAAAGCGAGCCAATGTTGCGAAAATACCTCATCGTGCGCTCGCGATTGCTTGGGGGCCTCATCGGTCGGCGCGGGGGATGAAAAGTTCAACGTGTCGGCCGCTAAGGCGTCCGGCGGGTGAAATCTGAACCGACCGAGCGACTCTCGACAGCCCCGAACCGGAAACACACACGAACCCGACGCGCCAGCGAGGGTGGCCGCGAGTGGGTCGCGGCGCCGGGATGCGCTTCCGTCGCTCGCGCGTCGGGTTAAAATTGCCGCTGACGCGGCCGTCCTCGGCGACCCCCACCAGGGCCGGCCCCGGGAGCCATATCAACGCGACATGCCATCGAGGGTGGCCGCGAGCGGGTCGCGGCGCCGGGAATGCGCTTCCGTCGCTCGCGCGTCGGGTTAAAATTGCCGCTGACGCGGCCGTCCTCGGCGACCCCCACTAGGGCCGGCCCCGAGAGCCATATCAACCCGATGCGCCAGCGAGGGTCGCCGCGAGTAAATCGCGGCGCCGGCACTGCGCTTCCCTCGCTTGCGCGTCGGGTCTAGTTTTGGCCCCGAACGGACTTCCGAAACTGCCTATCTTTCCCCAAGCGTCAAGCCGCCTCAAGGGCGTGTCTTCCCCCTCAATACAGCCTTGTCTATCGGTCTGAAATGGCTAAATAAAAAGAAATCCTCAAGAATCGTAAGCCGTTAGTCGCATAATATAGCAATAACGGGGGAAGTCGAGAGTCGTTTGGCCGGAGAAGGAGGGAGTCGATGGACGCGAGCGAATTTCCTGGTGCGCCAACGCATTGTCATGGCGGCGACGACGCGGGGTTTGAGTTGGACCTGACGGGCGATCTCAGCAGCAGCCTAGCGCGGGATCGGCCGTGGGAGCCGGCGAAAGAACAGCGGGGCGGGCTGGCGGACTCGGGGTGATGCGCGACGAGCGCGGCCGCCGCGGTTCACCAGCGATCCGCGGCCCATCACGGCGCGCTGTTGCCGATCTCTCGCATGGATGAACGGCTGATCCCGGCCCCGTTGCGCCGATGGATCGTCGACATTGCTAGCCGGGGCGGTTTTCCGCTGGAGTATCCGGCCGCCGCGGCGATTGTGGGGCTGAGCGGGCTGATCGGCCGCCGCATCGCGATGCGGCCCAAACGGGCCGACGACTGGCTGGTTGTCGCCAACCTCTGGGCGCGGTCGTCGGACCGCCCGGCGTTCAGAAGACGCCCGCGGTCGAGGAGGCTTTACGGCCGCTGCGCCGACTGGCTTCTGACTCATGGAATGGCCAGGTCCAGGCGATCGCGTCGTTCGAGAGGGACCGGATGGTCGATCGAGGCCCGCCAGGAGGCCGCCAAGCTGGCCTTGGCAAAGCCGCCCGACAAGGAAAGCCGGACGAAGACCTCTTTCGGCTCGCCGCCGATGCCCGGTCAGGGATTGACTCTCGTCGACCAACACCAGCGCTACCTCGTTTATGAGCGTGACCGTCGAGAAGCTCGGCGAGCTGCTGGCCGAGAACGCGAACGGGCTGACGCTTTTTCGCGACGAGCTCGATCGGCTTTCTGCGCCGATGGATCGGCAAGGACACGAATCGGACCGAGGGTTTTACCTGGAAGCCTGGAATGGCTCGAATTCCTACGCCTATGACCGCATTGGCCGGGGCACCATCATGATTCCCAATACCTGTCTGGCGCTCTTCGGGACGATCCAGCCGGGGCCGCTGGTGCGCGACTTGCGGGCTCTCGACCTCGGGCGAGGAAGCGGACGGCTTCATGCCACGATTTCAGGTATTGGTCTATCCCGACCCGGTGGAGGAGTTCGTCAACGTCGACCACAAGCCCAACGCCCTGCGCGGGCGATCGCTTACGCGGTATTTACGCACTGGACCAGGTCGATCCGAGACGCGAAGGGTGTGCCCTCGATCCCGAGCGGCGGGATTCCGTTCCTGGGGTTTGGTGCCGCCGGGCAGGAATTCTTTGACGAAGTGGCGCACCCGGCTGGAGCAGCGGCTTCGGTCGGGGCAAGAATCGAGCTTGATCACATCTCACCTGGCCAAGTATCGCAGCCTGATGCCGTCGCTAGCGTTGATATTCCACCTGATCGACTCGCACGCGACGTCCTTGCTCGAGCCGGTCTCGTTACGGGCTGTCCACGACGCGGCGGCGTGGTGCGAGATGCTCGAGGCCCATTGCCGCCGCATTTACCAGTCGGCGATGGACGGCGACCTTGATGCGGCCGTGCAGCTTGGGGAGCGGATCAAGGGCAAGCTCTCCAATCCGTTTACCTACAGGGCCGTGGCCATGAAAGGATGGTCCGGCCTGACGACCACCGACGAGGTGCGCCGCGCGGTCGGCATCCTTCAGGACCGAGGTTGGGTGGAGACCGTGGAAACCGCCCCAGACGGCAAGAAAGGGGGGCGACGGTCGGAGCTCGTGTGGGTTCATCCCAATCTCGTCGACACCGGCCGTTCGGGCACGGGATGACGCCGTGTTTCTCGCGACGTGAATTCGTCGGTTCGGCTCAAGACACTTCACGATACATACAATCATCTTGACCGCGACAATCGATACACGCGAAGAGATCGCCTGGCTACAAGACAGGTTTCGTTGGTTTTGTAGGCGCGGCGCCGGGTAAATCGCGACGAATTTGGGCGTGGTTCAAGCAAGCGGGACAGTTTCACGCGGTGGAAGGAGCTCCTCATACTAACCCGAATCGCCAGCGAGGATTTCGCTGGCAATCCCCTCGCTGGCGCTTCGGGTTAGTATGAGGTGCGGCGGATGTTCCCGTGGGGGAAATTGTCGATCAGCGATTGGCCATCACGAGCCGCCGCCTGATGCTCGCGGCATGCGATTACCGAGCTGCCCGTGCACCCACTCGAGCCACTCGTCACCGGGAACCCCGTACGGCCGGAACTTTTCGATCCGGTTCTGCTCTTCGCTAAAAAACAGAGCGCGGTGCTTGCCCAACTTGCTGGCCAAAGGCGAGTCGAGCAGGTGGCCCGAGTCGGTCGGGCTCATTTGGAACAATACACGCATTTCGAATTCACGAAGGATCTGATGGGCGAAATATCGGTTAAGGTTATTCACGGTATCACACCAAACGATCACGTGAATGCCCAGCAGCGGCCCCTCGCGGAGGATCGCGTCGAGGTGGTCGGTGGGGCTTGCTTCGTCTTCGCGTTTGGAAAAGCTGAAGTCATCTTCACGTGCCGCAGGTCGCGGAACCGCGGTAGATCGTGGATGAACAGGAACAGCTCCGGCCCGTCGGACTTCGACTCCTGGCGCGCTGGTGAGCTCTGCCCCCACTTCGGCCAGCACACGAGAAACGTCTCGCCAGTCGCCGACGTCCGCGCCGTGCGGTAACGCTCCAGCGACCTTCGCCAGCACGCCCGAGTGGGGATGATCTTCCGGAGTGCCGTCTAGCACGAAAAAGCGAGCCCCGAACCGGACCGTGGCGGACGAGGCGATTGTATATTGGGACGCGAGGCTCAAGAGAGTCGCGATCATGACCCCGATCGCGGCCTCGTCGTTCTGGCCAACGATGAGCAGATGGTTGCCCCCCTGGCGTCTGAACAGGGCGGAGGTCGGGTCTTTGATCGAGATCGCGTCGCCCACCCACGCCAATGCCGAACGAGGCGAATCGGGCCATGTGGGGGCGAGCAGCCGCTCACGCAAGATCGGGTTTTGCGCCAACTCGGCGGCGGCGTCCCCCTCGAACACAATCGGCGTGCGCCGCCAGGACCGGCTTTTTGTCTCCCGCCATCGCGTGAAGCAGCTTGAGGTAAGCCTCCCGCTTTTCGTCCGTTAGCCAGACCACCTGGAAGAAATGGTTTCCCTCGGGGGCCCCGTTGGCGTCGTTATAAATCGCCTCGCCTGGCCGCGACAGCATCCGCGGGGCGATGTTACTCTCGCTCAAGATCAAGTG
>CAWHKI010000277.1:0-48593 GCA_963829765.1 uncultured Isosphaeraceae bacterium
CCAGAATTTCAAGCCCTTGAAGGCCGCGGAACTCAAGGCCGATGGCGTGTTCGAGGGCGGCGGGGTGCTCGGTATTGCGTTCCTGGGCGTGACGGCGCTGTGAAGAAATCGGACTGCGCTGGGATGAACTGGCCGGAACATCGGCGGGCGCCATAACCGCCGCTTTGCTGGCCGCTGACTACACCGTGGACGAGTTGGAGTGCTTCTCGGCGATTTGGATTACACGACCTTTATCTCGAATAAGACCAGCCCATTGATTCTCGCGGGCGACCCCGCCGACGATCTGGGTAAGGACCTCCCTCGGTGTTGTTCGCTCTCTGGATGACCGGACAGATGGGCGAGTATTCAACGCAGCCGTTCGAGGACTGGATTGCAGAGGCACTGGCAGTGAAAAACGTCCGACGGTTCGCCGATGCAACGGCCAGAGGCCACACGCTCAAAGTGATTGCTTCCGACATCAGCGGTGGCCAGATGCTGGTTCTTCCTGATTCACTTGCGTTCCCGCCATATAACTCCGACAAGGGAGTACCCAGCGGCGTGCCGGACCAATTCGAGATCGGCCGAGCCGTGCGTCTGTCGATGAGCATTCCCTTTTTCTTTGAGCCGGGCACTCTCGCCGACAACGTGGTTGTCGACGGCGGCATCACCAGCAACTTCCCGCTTTGGATTTACGACGTGCCGGCCCATGAGGCCCCCCCTCACCCGACATTTGGTTTCCGTCTCGTTGGTGAAGAGAAGCCCCCGAAGGTTCGTCATGCGATTGACGTCCTCGGTGGAATGATCAACACGATGCGTTTCGCTCACGATCGCTACTTCCTCCAGAGCAAGGACCTCGGCAGGGTGATCAACATTCGATTGGCCGAGATCGGGGACGTCACGGCGACGAAGTTTGACTTGACCGACGTGGACAAGGACGCTCTTTACGCGGCTGGCTACGAGTCAACCAAACGCTTCTTCCTCGACGATTGGAACTGGATTAGACATCTGGCTGTTCGCGGCTACGATCCGGACGGGCACCCGGCCAGTGCGTCGGTCTCTGTAGCCGTTAGCCAGTCACCAAAAACGGGCAAGAGCGGCGACCCAATGCCTATGCAGGAGTAGGCTCGAGCGGCGAGATTGCAACCTCTTCTTCAGCGATCCGTTGCGTCTTGCGCTCCTTCGTCGTTAGCAGAAACGCGATCAGGCCGCCGCCAACCGCCGCGCCTGGTCCCTTCCGGGGGTCAGCGAGGAGATCGAGCTGCTGGGTAAGATTGCGCGGGCTGATCGCGAGCTTGCGATTTCGCCATCCACGCTACCAGTTTTTGGAGAAATGGCCCGATACCCGGCTCAAGGAAATCGGCCGGCCGCATTGGAATGACCTGCGACGGTTAACGTCGCCGAGTACCGCTCGCATGCCCTGACGCCGCCGCTGCACTAGAGAGAGGCCATCATCGCCGCTGCTCCCTGGGGCCGCGAAAAGGCTTGCGCGGAAGAAAGGCTGCCGGCGCGATACCGAAGAAATTGGCAAGGTTGAGGATCTGTCCCTTGGTGAGCGAGCGACCGCCGGTCAGCACGGCCGAGACGGTGGACTGCGCCATCCCAACCTCTTTCGCCAACTGCATCTGGCTGAGGCTCTTGGACCGCATCAGCTCACGAAGTACATCCGCCTCCGAGACATCCGGCATCGGCACATGCTCAGTCTCGTCGGCGGCGACCAGATCGGTCAACACGTCCAGGTATTCTTGGGTCCCCTGATCCCGCGCCTGGCGCAACAAGCCGCTGAACAGCTCGATGGCCTCGTCGAGATGGGCGTCGTCCCGGCTGTTATCGCTTGGCAAATCCGTGGGTCCGTGGTAGTTTGGTCGGAAGGAGTACAACGCGATGACGATTCACTTACCCGAACACTTGGAGCGTTATGTGCACGACCAGGTGCAGGCCGGACGTTATCCGAGTGAGGATGAAGTCGTCAGCGATGCGTTGGAGCGGCATCGGCAAGCGGAGCCGACGTCCACTAAGGCAGCCAGCCAGCCCGAGATGACGCCGGAGGAAGTCGCCGATCAAGAGCTGCAACGCCGCTTGCTCGCGGCTGGGATCGTCAGCGAGATCAAGCCGCCGATCACCGACTTGGCGCCTTATCGGAACCGCCGCGCCGTCCCCATCCAAGGCGAGCCGATCTCTGAAACCGTTATTCGTGAGCGCCGTTGACGGTGGCGGCCTATTTCCTCGACACCAGCGCGGTTCTCAAGCGATACGTGCAGGAAACCGGCACTCCCTGGGTGCAGAGCTTGACCGCTCCGTCTGCCGGGCATTCGTTGTTTGTCGTGCGGATCACACTGGCCGAGACCGTCGCTGCCATCACGCGGCGTGAACGTGGCGGCTCAATCACGCCCCCGGACGCTACCACCGCCGTGGCGGATTTCCAGGTCGATTTCGCCCGCCAGTACCGCGTCGTCGCGGTGTCGGCCGGGCTGGTCGCTCAAGCGGCAGCGCTGGCGAGAAAGCACGCCCTGCGTGGCTATGACGCCGTGCAGCTTGCGGCGGTTCTGGATATCCATGCAACTGATCCGCGATTAACACTGCTATCGGCGGATGCCGAACTCAACACCGCCGCCACAGCCGAAGGGCTCACGGTCGATGATCCCAACAGCCATCCCTAACCGGCTCTGACGACGTCCAGACCTCGCTTAAGACCGCCTTGGCGATGTTGCAAGCCGCAGCTATACCGGCCGATGCTGGTCCTGAGACCGAGGGATATCGGCGGAACGGGGGGCATTATATGAGATTCTTGAAAGTAGCGGCTCGGCCTATACTTGGTGCTGGAAATCACTTAATGCAGAGGCACACAGGCCATGATCGCCGCGGCGCGCACGGGCGAAAACGAAGCCACCATCCTGGCTCGCGTCTTCGACGATGAGAGCGGGCTACTTCCGCGTGATCTAGCCCGATCGATCCCCGCCGTAGAGTTTAGCGAGCGGGATCAGGCCCGGATGCACGACCTGGCTGTCCGCAACCGCCGCCAGGAAAACTAAAAATCGACCTGATAATCTCCGCTCCGGCCGTCCGTGCTCTGATACAATATCTTCCGCTAATGAAACATGCGGCAGGAGATTCGGGGTGGCTTCAGATCTCGAGAGTGAAATCGCGCGCGGCGAACCAATGCGTGTGATTCCCTCCGGCTCTGCACTCGGCGCAGAGGTGCGCGGCGTCGACCTGAGAACGCTCGATGATGGGGCGTTCGCCGCGATTAAGCTCGCATGGCACGATCATCAAGTCATTCTGATGCGTGGCCAGACGCTCAGTGACCAGGATCTCCTCGCGTTCAGCCGCCGCATTGGCGATCTCGACTGGGCGCCGGTGCAGGAGACCGGCCGGCGGTTCGTCGAGGGCCTGCCGGAGATCTACATCGTGTCGAACGTGACCGTGAACGGACAGCCGATCGGCAGCCTCGGCGCCGGCGAAGCCGTGTGGCACACCGACATGTCGTATCTCGACGTGCCGCCGATGGCGAGCATCCTCTACGCCCTCGAGGTGCCGCCCGCCGGCGGCAACACTTCGTTCTGCAGCATGTACGCAGTCTACGAAGCGCTGCCGTCCGAGTTGAAGCGCCGGATCGCGGGCCTGAAGATCAAGCACGACGGCACGTACAACAGCAGCGGCTATCTGCGCCAGGGCGTCGCCGCGACCGACGATCCGCGAACGTCGCCGGGCGCCGTGCATCCGCTGGTCTGCACTCATCCCGATACCGGACGGCCGATGCTCTACCTCGGCCGCCGCCGCAATGCCTATTTGATGGGACTTGAGCTCGCTGAGTCCGAGACGCTGCTCGACGAGCTTTGGGAGTTCGTCTCCAACCCGGCCTTCGCCTGGGAGCACGCCTGGCGGGTCGGCGACCTGGTACTGTGGGATAACCGCTGCACCATGCACCGGCGCGACGCGTTTGATCCGAGGACGAGGCGCATCATGCATCGCACCCAGATCAAGGGTAACGGACGGCCAACCTGATGCGCAGGCCGAGCATCTCCAACACGGTCCTGCTGATCATCTGCCTGATGTACATGATCCTCTATGTGGACCGAGTCAATATCTCAACCGCCGCTCCGCTGATCATGGCGGACCTCGGCTTGAACAATACCCAGATCGGGTTGGCTCTTTCGGCGTTCGCTTATCCGTATGCACTATTTCAGTTGGTGGGCGGCTATATCGGCGACAAATTCGGCGCCCGCCTGACACTGTGCGTTTGCGGCCTGATCGTTTGCGCGGCCACGGCGGCGACCGGCGCGGTGGGCGGGCTCGCGAGCCTGTTCGTCGCGCGGGTTGCTCTCGGAATTGGCGAAGGCGCGACATTTCCGACCGCGACGCGAGCCATGGCGACGTGGACGCCGGAACGCAACTGGGGCTTTGCCCAGGGCATCACCCATTCGTTCGCGCGGATCGGCAATGCGGTCGCGCCGCCTGTGGTCGTGATGCTCGTGGGTCTCGTGTCGTGGCGCGGTTCGTTCGTGGTGCTTGCGCTGGTGAGCCTCATCTGGGTCGTCATCTGGTCATGGTATTTTCGTGACGTTCCGGCGGCCCCGCCGCTGACGCCCCTTGAGCTCGCGACCCTGCCAGCGCGCAGCCGGCGCGATGCGAGCGAGCCGGTGCCGTGGCTCAAGCTGTTTCGTCGCATGCTGCCGGTGACCGCCGTCGATTTCTGCTACGGCTGGACGCTGTGGCTGTTCCTGAGCTGGATTCCGTCATTTTTCTACCACAACTATCAGCAGGACTTGAAACAGTCGGCGTTCTATTCGGCCGGCGTTTTTTTGGGCGGTGTGATCGGCGACACGCTCGGCGGTGTGGTGAGCGACCGCATCTTGCGCCGGTCGGGCGATCGGGTCGCCGCGCGGCGCAACGTCATCGTGGTCGGCATGCTCGGCGGTTTCCTGTTCCTGATTCCGGTATTGCTGATTCACGACGTTGACGTGGCGGCGATGTCGCTCGCCGCGGCGTTCTTCTTCGTTGAGTTGATCGTGGGGCCGATCTGGGCCGTGCCGATGGATATCGCGCCCAAGTATTCTGGAACCGCAAGCGGCATGATGAATTTCGGCTTCGGCGTCGCCGGCATCATCTCGCCCTCCGTTTTCGGCTACCTGGTCGACCAAACCGGAAGCTGGACTTTGCCGTTCATCGGCTCGATTTGCCTCTTGCCACTCGGCGCCGCCCTGGCGTTCCGAATGCACCCGGACCGCCCGTTCGAGCCGGCAGCGGCCGGGCCGATACGCATCGCGTGATCATGGCACCCTTTGATGTCCTGCGACAGGGTCACACTTGACCGAACTCTCAGACCGCGAGTTCGACTTTGCTCAGAATTTCCATTGGCGCTTACGGCCGCTTCGTAAAGAACTGGGGATGCCCAGCTCGCCCAGGGGGTTCGTACTGTAACCGCTGGCCGACCTTGATGTCGTGCTCGGTGGATCAGTGCGGCTTGATGTCTTCTCCCCAATCGGTGTGATCGGGACCGGGCCACTCGTCAACATAGGTGCGCTGGGCCCAGGCATTCCAGGCGGCTTCAAGCTTGGCGACCATCTCAGGTTGTTGCTGCGCCAGATCGTGTTGCTCGGTGCGGTCGGCCTCCATATCGAAAAGCTGCCAGGGGCGTCGATGGCGGAGGACCAGCTTCCATTTCCCGTTGCGCACCGCTTTGTTTCCCTCATGCTCCCAGAAGATCGGCTCGGTACGGGCGACCGGCTTGCCGAGAAATGCGGGGCGGAGGCTCACCCCCTGCATCGGCTCGATGCCATTGCCGCCGAACTCTCGAGGGTACGACGCGCCGGCGAGATCGACGACGGTCGCCATGATGTCGATCAGGTGCACAGGCTGCTTCTCCAGATCGCCCCGCCGTGCCGCGGGGATCCCGGCCGGCCAGTGGGCGATGAGGGGCGTGCTGATGCCTCCCTCGTGGGTGAAATGCTTGTAGCGACGAAACGGAGTGTTCGCCAATGTTGCCCAATCCATGCCAAGCAGTACGTACGACCGCGGCCCGCCAATCGGACCATCGCCTCGCGTGACGGCCGGAGGCCCCCCCTCGGCATTGCCGCCGTTGTCGCTCAGGAACAGGATCAACGTGTTATCGAGAACGCCTCGGCGCTCCAGTCCATCGACCAGAGTGCCCATGGCCAGGTCGATCCGTTCGATCATCGCCGCGTAGACCGCCATGATCTGGTCGAAGCGCCGCCGCGTGTCAGCAGGCCGCGACTCCCAACTCGGCACCTCGGGCGGGCGCGGGGCGAGCGTCCATTTCGGGTCGATCAACCCCAGGGAAAGCTGTTTTGCGTAACGCTGGTCGCGAAGCACGTCCCAGCCTATGAGGTATCGGGCTTGGTATTTCGCGATCGTCTCCGCCGGTGCCCGAAGCGGAAAATGCACAGCGCCTTGTGCGATATAAAGAAAGAAGGGCTTATTCTCAGCCCGCGCCTCGTCAACAAATTTGAGGCCCCACTCGGTGAACAGGTCGGTCGAGTACCAGTCCTTCCCGAAGATGGGCGAATCCTTGGGAAGCTCCTTCCCGTTGAGGTAGAGGTTCTCCGTGCCCGCCTTGTCCGCCTCTTTGGGGAAGTAGATCTCGCCGTATCGCGAGTTGAGCGAGCGCTGAAAGCCTCGGTTCCAGGGCGTGCAGCCATGCTGCTGACCGAGGTGCCACTTGCCCGTCATCGCGGTGAAATAGCCGGCCTTGCGGAGGACTTCAGCGATTGTCACCGCTCTCGGCAGGAGCCGGCCGCGAATCCCTCTTGAGCTGGGCTCGACCCGATTATCGAGCCAGCCCATTCCGGCCTGGTGCGGATAGAGGCCCGTCAACAAAGAGGCCCGGGTGGGGCTGCACCGCGCCGCGTTGTAGGCCTGCGTGAAGCGAACGCCCCGAGCGGCGAGCCGATCGAGATTTGGCGTCGGGACCTCGCCACCATAAGGACCGATGTCCGAGAAGCCCAAGTCGTCGACCAGCACGACGACAACGTTCGGCCGATCCGCGGCGACGGCCGTGAGCGCGGGGCCAAGGCACCATATCGTGAAGCAGAGCACAGAGGCGGTCGATCTCGTCATGAAAATACCTTGCACTGACACTCATTCCCCTTCGAGAAGAAACGCGGTTTCCCTTCATACATCACCTGCGCCTAATCCGCAATCGCCTTCACAAACGTAGCTCGGTTTTCGAGCCTCCGTGCGAGCCGAGCGCCAGTGCCGGCTCGCGCGGAGCCTCGCCCTCCCGCTGCCAGCGAGCCGGTTCACTTTGCGCGAAGGATAGCACGCTCGGGGAGGGGCGAGCCTCCGTGCGAGCCGAGTGCCGATGCCGGCTCGGACGGAGCCTCGCCCTCCCGGTGCCAACGCGGCAGTTCGCTTTGCGCGAAGGAAAACACGCATCGCAGCCGCATCGGAGCCGGATGGTCGGGCCGGAGCGGCGCGCCGCTTCGTAGGGGCCAAGCGTCAGAAATAGAGGGAATACTGCGCGTAGCCGCGGGACGAGTTTTTCCCATTCACGGCTCTCGTCAGGCCATAGGATGGCCGCGGGCGGCACGGCGTCGTCGCGGTTGTAGTCCGCCGCCTTCTGGAGCGAGCCGAGGATGGAGTCGAAGAGGGTCGTGGTCTGTCCTGTTTCGCTGAACGTTACGACCAATCCTCCAGCTTCAGGCCGGGAACGCGGCTGAATTCTCTCGTGTTATTCGTGACCAGTGCGAGGCCGTTCACGACGGCGATTGAGGCAATCAGCAAGTCGTTGGGACCGATAGGACTGCCTATTGCGAACAGGTGGGCCCGAATCCAGCCGTATTCTTCCGCAGCGAAATCGTCGAACACAAGCAACTCAAGTGGCAGTGCTGCGAGCCGTTTTTCTGGCTCGTTTGTGCCAGCTACGAGTAGCCGATCGCGCTCGCGTGTGAAGAATTGATCTCGCCGAGGAATGGCCTTTTCAAAATGCTTATTGGGGTTTAGAGTCTTCGGCGCCAAGGCTGGCGGCGATCACGAACGCCGGCTCGCACACATTGAACGTTCCACCATGGAGGAGTGGTCATGCTTTCGGAGACGCGCTACCGACTGCTCGACGCCTGGCGAGGCGTCGCCTGCCTCATTGTCGTCGTCTACCACGCCGGTTTCGCCCTCGCTCGCGATGAGGTCGTCGGCAACAGTTCCGCCGGATGGCGCGGTGGGGAACCGTCGCGTTTCTGCGCCTGATGTCGATGGGGGTGCCCTTCTTCTTCGTGATCAGCGGCTATTGCATTGCGGCTAGCGCCGACTCGAACCGACGCCGGGAGCATACGCCCTGGTCGTTTCTCAGACGCCGGTTTTGGCGCATTTATCCGCTCTACTGGGTCTCCTTCTTCTCCATCGTGGTGCTGGTAACGGTCTTGGACGCGATCGGGCTGTCACGATGGCACATCAATGTCAGTCACGCGCTGGATCTTTATCCGCCGAGCGCGATGAGTGCCTGCCAGTGGGTCGGCAATCTCACGTTGATCGAGACGTGGCGGCCTTTGGTCTGGGGAGGGGCCGGCCATGTGTTCACTCGCGTCGCTTGGACGCTCTGTTATGAAGAGCAGTTCTACTTCGTCTGCTTTCTGATTCTTTGGCTGGCACCCCGGCGGCTCTTCGGGGCGATGGCCGGTGTCTCGGTTGTAATCATCGGCTTGCGAGTTTGGGCGTGGTGGGCCGGATGCCTCGATCGCATTGATGGCACCTTCGTGATGCGCTGGCACGAGTTCGCCGTGGGATTGGCCGTCTTTTGGCGGCTCAACGGGCGTGCGAGCAGGCTCGCGAAGCGCTGTGTGGAGCTATCGCTGATTGCCCTGACGGTCATCGGGGTCGTGCATGGACTTCGGCTGACATCGGAGGCAGGAATCTTCGGCTTGGCCCTCATCGCCCTCAGACGCTGGGACGGACTTGCGGAGAGCACGATCGGGCTTCGCGCTCTCTCCGCTTTTGGACGGAGAAGTTACAGCATCTACCTGGTGCACTCGCCGGTTTGTACCGTTGGAGTCGCCTGTCTGCGGGAGTTCGGTCTGACGGGGTTCTGGACGCGCGCCCTGCTTGTTGTGCCACTCGTCTCGCTCGCGGCCACGACCGTCGGCTGGCTCTTTTTTGAGGTCGTGGAGGCTCACATCCCCGCGATCGGCCAATGGTTCCAGGGCAAGCGCCCGACTATACCATCTTGGGGTAGAACTGGGTCGCTTGGCGAAGACGCTCTATCTGCTGTCCTACCTCGATGACCGGACAAATCGCCAAGGGTAGGAAGAGGTCGGAAAGAAAAGAGGGACAGTAAAAAACACCGCAAGCGCAGGGGGTAAAAGGACAGGGTAAAAGGGGCAAAAGGGCAAAAGGACACGCATCGCGCCGCACCGCGCACCTCAAGTTCGCGACACAAGTCATTTGCATACTGTGGTTTCTGTCAATGTTCGACCACGCCCTAACTGGTTTGTTCGATGCTGACTGTTGGTCCGATCCGAAACGGGTCCGTTCCCCATAAGCGGCGTTTGCCGCCGGCCTGTGACAGGCAAGACAAGGTAGAGTTCCCGATCTAGATTTCTTCGATCACGAAAGCACGAAAGTACGAAAGCACGAAAATGGCCACGGTGGCGTCGCTCTCTCGCTCGTGGCAAATGATTTCGTGGGCCCCGACCCGGCGATTCAACTCGAAATCCCTTGCTTTAAAGCCAAGCCATTCCCTATGATCGGAGAGTGCGAGACGAAGATCACGGCAGTCCGCCACCGGTATTCACGAGATCGTCGTCGGATCTTCTCGCCCATGCGTGGTGCCTCGGAAAAGCGTGATGATTATCTTCGTCTTAACCGGAGATTCTCCAAAATGTTCCGTTGGATCTGCTTGGCGGTCATCGTCGTCGCCATGGTGGCCGCGGCCAGTTTCATGAGCCTGAATGCGACCGTAGCGGAGCTGAAACCGGTTCCGGCTCCTCCACCCGTCTCGGGCCTCGTACCCAAGGTTGAGGTCCCCGAACCATCGACTTACGAATTCGGCACGATGCCCCAGCTCGCGACCGGCACGCATGCCTGGGAATTCAAGAACCTCGGCAACGCCGACCTCGAGCTCTGGTTCGAGAGTTCCACCTGTTCGTGCACGGTCGCCAAGCTCAAGTCGGCGGACGGCCAAGAGAAGAAAAAGCTCGTGGTCAAGCCGAACGAATCGACCAAGATCGACCTCGAGTGGCAGACCAAGATGTTCCAGGATGATTACACCAAAGGGGCCGTCATCGGCACCAACGACCCCTCCCGCCCTACGGTTCCGATCAACGTGCACGGGCAGGTCCATCCTCCGATCCTCATTGTCCCTCCGGAAATGGTGAATTTTGGCACCGTTCCCAACGAACAGCCGCATTCCTCGCGATTCGCGGTCTTTTCGTTGGATCGACCCCAGACGAAGATCACGAAAGTCGCGAGTTCACGGCCCGGGTTTCTCGTGCCCAAAATCGAACCCCTCACTCCGGCGGAATGCAACCAGCTCAAGGTCACGGCCGGCAGTCGGATCACAGTGTTATTGAAGCCTGGTATGCCGCTGGGGCGATTCCATGAAGAGCTTGTGATTGAAACCGACCATCCGCTCAAACCCGAGGTCAAGTTGTCGATCGGTGGCAACGTCACCGGGGCGATCACTGTCATTCCCGATCGCTTACGCATGCCGAGCGTAACGAGCGGCCAGGGCGCGAGTATGGACATGACCGTTTTGGTGCGTGGGGGCAGGCCGACGAAGTTTGAGATTGCCTACCATCCCGAAAAGCTCAAAGTGAAGATCACTCCCGACGATACACCGACTCAGAAGGGCCGTTATAAGATGACGGTCAGCGTGCCTCCGGGCACGGCGGCCGGCCCCGTGGATGGCGATATCATCCTGAAAACTGATGACCCGCGGGCGGGCGAGCTAAAGGTCCCGGTCAACGTCCTGATCTCGAACTCGGGCGCCGGCTGAATGAATCATGGCCCGCGAAATTCGGTGGAGCGATCGCCCAGCGCGATCTCCGGCGTCGACTTGTCAGATCAAGGAAGCGTTATGCGGATCAATCGAATTGACTGCCGTGCCTGGTCGAGCGTTATCCTGTTCGTACTGGCGATTGCCTACGCGGGATGCTCGAGCAGCCCGGCGGTCCCCGCGCGGCAGCCGCGTCCAAGCCGGCCGAGGCCGACTCGCAAAAAGGGCACGCGGCCCCCGTTGCTCCGGCCGCGATCGGATCGCGTTCCAGGCCGGAAGCCGTGCTGAACGCGCTGGGAAAGCCCGCCGCGGTGCTGGTGATTTCGGGTGAGCAAGACGGCTACCTAGAACCGTGCGGGTGCTCCGAGGACCAAGAAGGCGGGCTGATTCGCCGCTACGACCTGGTCGAGAGAATCGCACAAGCGGAACTGGCCGACCGCGCTGGTGGACCTGGGCAGCCTGATCAAAAACCCCGCCGGCGTGCGCGGCGGGTTCGAGCAGGCGAAGTACAAGTTCGATTATGCCATCAAGGCCTTGAAGCTGCTCAACTACAACGCGGTCGCCTCTCCGCCGAGGATTTGAAAGTCGGCGTGGCCGAGGCATTGGGGCTCTTCGACAACAGCTTGGGCGGGACAACCAAGATTGTCGTCGCCAATGTCGAAGCGGCCGCGATCTTCGCTAAAGTTTTTCAGCCCAGCGTTATCGTCTCTGTCGGCCCTGTCAAGCTGGGTGTGACCGCGGTGATCGACCCGGATTTGCTCCAAAGTCTGAACGATCCCGACAAGCAAGTTTTCCTGCCGCAGGTCCAGGCCCCCGAGAAGGTTTTGCCGGCCGTGCTTGCCGACCTCGAGGCCAAGAGCGACTACCAGGTGCTGATGGTTCAAGGCCCGCCCGAGTTGGCCGAGCGGCTTGCCAAGGCTTTCCCGGGCTTCGATGTCGTGGTCGCGACCTCGCGGGCCGACGACGTGCTCAACCGCGACGCTGAGATGCTCAACGACGGCAAGACCATGCTGGTGACCGTGGGCAAGAAAGGTAAGAACGTGGGGCTGATTGGCGTTTATCCCGACGGAGCACCCCGCCTGCGGTTTCTGCTGGTCACCCTCAACAAGCAATTCGACGGTCCCGCGGCGCCTATGAAGTCACTGGTCCAAGACGACTACCGCGGCATGCTCAAGGCTGCCGACGTCGTTGGCAACTTTTCGCGTCATGACTCTGTGACCGGCGCCACCTTCGTCGGCGCCCGGACGTGCAGGGAATGTCATCCCAACACGTATCAGTTCTGGTCGACGACCAAGCATGCCCAGGCGTTCGAGTCGCTCAAGCATGATCCCAAGCCGAACACGATCTTCGACGCCGAATGCGTGAGTTGCCACACGACCGGCTTCGAGTATAATTCGGGCTGGCGCTCTCAAGCCGCGACGCCCCACCTGGGCGGCAACCAGTGTGAGAATTGCCATGGCCCCGGTTCCAGGCACGTCGCCAATCCCGATGACGCCGAGCTCCGTAAGCCAATTACCCTGAAGGCCGAGCAGGCCAAAACCAACGGTCTGTGCGAGCGCTGCCACGACGCCGAGAATTCGCGCAACTTTGACTTCGCGATCTACTGGGGGAAGGTTGTCCACAAGAACCTGGATGAATACAAGGACCCCAAGGTTCATGTAGGTATCAAGCCAAAGGCGCCCGTGTCAAAACCGCTCGAGAAACCCCATTAAGACGTTCGAGGAAAGGAGTCCAGCTTATGAAGGAAACCGCTTCCGTCTCTCCGAAACGGCCAAGCGCGACGGCGACGCGCGGTCGCTCTCGCCCGCAAGGGGCCCTGGTTGGGAAATATCGACTGGACCACACTCACCCGGTCAATCATTTCCTCCACGTGGGGGTCGGCTGGCCGATGATGGCGATCTCGGTCTTGCTCCTGCCGTTCCGCCCGCTCTGGTCGGCGGTGCTGTTTGTCGCGGCGTACGCCATCATGTTCTTCGGCCACTTCGCGTTCGAGCGGAATGCCCCGACGATCTTCAAGCATCCGAGCACGCCCTTCGTGATGGCTTACAGGGTGGTGCGCGATCTTTGGGATGCACTCGTACGGCTGGCAAGGCCGAGGGCGCCGGCTAATCTAGTATTTGTCAGCTTTTTTGTCGGGGCCAGAGGGTAGGTCTTTTCGCTTCACGAAGGTAATGCGATGGCAACAGCAACACTATCGACCGCGCTTAAGATCGGCCCCGCCGATCACGGCCGCCGCCTTACGCTGGCCGAGTTTGCCGAGGCCGACTTTATCGAAGGCTGGCTCTACGAGCTGGCCCGGGGGATCGTCGAAGTGGGTGAAGTACCAGGCCCCTGGCACGGGCGTATCGTACTGCGAATCGCTGCCATGTTCATGCATTGAAGGATTACCGATGGCCGATCCGATTACCTACACTGATTTCGCCAAGCTGGAACTACGGGTCGCCAAGGTGCTGGAAGTACGTCCACATCCGAATGCCGACCGGTTACTTCTTTTGAAAGTCGACGTCGGCGACCAGCAGAAGCAGATCGTCGCGGGCATTCGTCATCATTACGAGCCCGAGCAGTTAGTAGGCAAGTTGATTGTGATCGTCAACAACCTGGAGCCCGCGACGTTGCGCGGTGAGGCGTCTCACGGTATGTTGCTCGCCGCCACCTCGGGCGAGAAAGTGGTTGTGCTCACCGTTGACGACCCGAATTGTGTCGTGGGTGCGAAAATCAAGTGATAAAGCGACGCCGGCTTCCGGCCCGTGCTACATCGGCCTCCGGCCGCGCCGTGACGAGGGACATTCCGCGTGCGACGCGACCTCGGTGATTTCCAGACGCCGCCAGAGCTGGTGGCCGAAGTCCTCGAGGCCGTGGGACCCATCGGCGGCCGCTGGCCTCGTGTTCTCGAGCCGACTTGCGGAAGAGGGCACTTCATCGCTGGGTTGCTCGCGCGTTCAAACCCTCCGCGCGAAATCCAGGCCATCGAAATCCAGGAATCGCACCATCAAGCGGCGTGCGCGGTCGTGGCCGCCGGTGGCAAAACTGGTGTTCATGTTCAGATCACTCGGGGCGACATGTTCGGCATCGACGTCGGGCGTGACCTCCGCTGGCGCGAACGAGGTCCGCTGCTCGTGATCGGCAATCCGCCCTGGGTCACGAACTCGGAACTCGGGAGCTTGGCGAGCACTCACCGCCCACCCCGGCATAACCTGAAGGGCCTGCGCGGACTTGAAGCCCGCACGGGCTCGTCAAATTTCGATGTGACCGAGGCGATTTGGATCAAGCTGGCTCTCGAGCTCGTCGATCAGCAACCTACGATCGCTTTCCTGTGCAAGACCTCGGTGGCGCGAAGCATCCTTCAATATGCGCACTGTTCTGGGCTTCCGGTCAGCTCGGCATCGATTCGCCGCATCGATGCGGCCCGCTGGTTCCGCGCGGCCGTCGACGCGTGCCTCTTTTGCGTGACGCTCGACTGTGCATACGGCCGTTGCCCCCCTTGCGAAGGGACGGTCGGGGAGGGCTGTCCCGAGGGAACCATGTGCAGGCCTTCAAAGAGACGGGATTGTCCCGCCGCGACCCATGTTGTCGATACCGGTCTACTCGAGCCTGAGTGCGCCACAGCCCAACACGGTCATGGGCTTTGCGCGAGGCTGCCTGGTCGCGGACCATGTTTGTCATGCGCGCTTGGTCGTTTGCCGACGGCGTTTGTCCGTTACAATGGCGGCAAGGGCTCAAGCATGATGCGGCCGCGGTGATGGAGCTGGTTCGTGATCTTCCATCCGGCGGTTGGCGCAATCGCCGCGGCGAGGGGGTCGACATCGAGGCGGAGTTCGTCTATCCGCTCATCAAGGGGACCGATCTGACCCGTGCGCCGGCTGCTTGCCCTGAGCGAGCAACGTTGCTCACCCAAAAGTCCCTGGGTGAACCGACCGAGCCGCTGGCGGAGCGGGCGCCACGGTTGTGGAGCTACCTGACCTCGCACCGTGCTCTCTTTGCTCAACGAAAGTCGTCGATCTACCGCGGCCAGCCCCCCTTTTCTCTTTTCGGCATCGGTCCTTACAGTTTCGCCCTCTATAAAGTGGCGATCTCCGGGATGCACAAAACGCCGAGGTTCCGGGCACTCGGCCCTGTGCTCGGCCGTCCGGTGATGTTGGACGACACCTGTTACTTCGTCGCCTGCGCAACCGCGGAAGAAGCGTCGATCCTGACCGCGCTCTGCAATGACCCGATCTCGCTAGGCTTGCTCGGCTCGTTGATGTTTCTCGACGCCAAGCGGCCAATCACTAAGAAGCTGCTCCAACGCATTGATTTATCGGCGGTCCTACGCCGTGCGGATCGAGCGGGCGTCTTGGCACGAGCGAACGAAGTGCTCAATGGCGATTTGGCGGCTCACCCGTGCGAACCGTTAGCGGAGGTCGCTCAACGGCTCGAGAGGTCCCTGTATGTTTAGCCCCGATGCGAAATCCGGGAAGCGAAGCTCTGGACAGGCCGGAGTCGATGGCTTATTGTACACGTTTGGTCGACGGTACGAACGATCGTGCCCGGCATTGCGATGAGCGAAAACGCTTTATAGACCCCTTTGAGACATTGACTTATGAAAAACAGGCTCGTCGTCCTCGCGGCCTTATTTTGGGTGCTGTCCATCGGCGCCGGTCGAGCGGCCGCTCCGCGAGAGGGCTCGTCCGCGGTCAAGCTGAAGACACGCAACATTCTCTTCGTCACGACCGACGGACTGCGCTGGCAGGAAGTTTTCCGCGGCGCCGACCCGGCACTGATGAGCAAAGAAAACGGCAAGGCGGCGCGACCGGGTCTCGCCACCGACCCATTCGGAGGCGCTACGCCCGAGGTGCGTCGTAACGCCCTTTTGCCATTTATTTGGACCGTCGTGGCCAAGGATGGGCAGCTCTTCGGCAACGCCGTGGCCGGCAGCGAGGCCAGGGTCACAAACGGTAGGAACTTCTCGTATCCAGGGTATAACGAGATTTTCACGGGGTGGGCCGACCCAACCATCGTTAGCAATGACAGAAAACAGAACCGCAACGTGAGCGTGCTCGAGTGGATTAACCGTCGGGATGATTTCCGGGGGCGGATCGCCGCGTTCGGGTCCTGGGACAGGTTTCCTTACGTCCTGAACAGCACCCGCAGCAAGATCCCCGTGGCGGGCGGGTGGAATCCGCTGGTCGGGCAGGACCTTTCCAAAGAAGAGCGACTGCTGAACCGGTTGATTGTGGAAACACCGCGGATTTGGGACGAGTGCATGTACGACTCATTCACGTTCCACGCGGCATCTGAGTACTTCAAGCGGCAACGACCTCGCGTGCTTTACATTGGCTTCGGCGAAACCGACGAGTTCGCACACGAGGGACGCTACAACCATTACTTCGGCGCAGCCCACCAGTTCGATAACTATCTGAGAATCCTTTGGGACACAATTCAGACGCTGCCCGACTATCGTGGCACGACCACGCTGATACTTTCCACCGATCATGGCCGAGGCGAACCGCCCGTCGAATGGAGGAGCCACGGAGCGAAAATCAAAGGGTCGGAGCGAATCTGGATGGGATTCTTAGGCCCCGATACGCCGGCGCCTCGGCGAGCGGGCCCAGACTTCAACCGTTACCCAAAGCCAGGTTGCCGCGACGTTGGCGGCATTCCTCGGCCTCGATTATCGCGCCTCGGAGCCCCGGGCCGCTCCGCCGATCGCAGACGTATTGCGACACTGAAAAGTTGTCGCGTGACGACACGGTCTCCCCGAAGACAGGAAGCTCAGCCACCCCATGTTGCGTGAACTGTCCGTTCAGAACCTGGCGATCATTGAGGATGTTCATATCGAACTCAAGGATGGTTACTGCGTCTGGACCGGCGAGACAGGGGCGGGGAAGAGCTTGCTCTTGACGGCGCTCGGCCTCGTTTTGGGTGGAAAGTCATCGGCCGATTTGATCCGGTCGGGCAAGAGGGAGGCCCGCGCGGTTGCGGTCTTCGAGGTGACACAGCGGGAGCTGCGAAGCAAGGTTGAAACGGTCTTGGGAGGCTCACTCGACGACGACCAGATTATCATCACGCGGCGACTCGCGTCGGGGGGACGCGCCAGCGCCCACGTCAACGGCCTGCCGGTCACCATCACGACACTCCAAAGACTCGCCGAGCTCTTGGTCGACATCCACGGCCAGTTCGACAAGCGAGCCCTGCTCGATCCTGACCGCCAACGTGAGCTGCTCGATGCTTACGGCAGACTCGACGGGTTGATACGTTCGTATCGCAAGGCTCGCGATGCTCATGAGGCGTTGCGGCGCAAGCGGCAGTCGCTGCTCGACTCGGCGGCGACTCGATGGCGCGAACGAGCATTGCTCGAGTTCCAGCGCGACGAGCTCGCGGCGGCCGATCCCCAGCCCGGTGAATATGACGAGCTGGCCCAAAAGGCCCATCGGCAGAAAAACGTCGAGCAGATCCGAGCCGCCGCCGCTTCGGGTTACTCATGCCTTTATGAAGCGGACCGCTCGGCCCAGGAGCTGTTATCGCGGGTCGCACGCACCCTGGAGCCGCTCACACGCGCCGCCCCCGAGCTCGCCCAAGCCGCCTTGACGCTCGAACGACTCGCGGACGAGACGCGGGAGGTGGCGTTCACTCTACCGCGATCTTCGCGTGGCGCGGGATGAGCATCCAGCCGGGCTCGATGAGATCGAAACACGCATGGCATTGTATCGACGACTGTCAGCGCGGTTTCATTGCTCGCCCGACGAGCTCGCTTCGCGGCGCGAGGCCGTCGAGCTGAAATTGAGCGAGCTTGATCAGAACGATGCCAATTTGCTCGGACTTGACGAACCCCTGGCAAGAGCCTGGAAGGCCGTCAAGGAGGCGGCTAGCCGGCTCACAATCGCACGCGGCAAGCTCGCCGGCGAATTCGCGCGGGTGATTCAAAAACGGCTCAAGCCTCTGGGGCTGGGCGGGTCGCGGCTCACGGTCGAATTGGAAACTCGAGACCTTGGCGACGATCCGTCGGTCTCCGCCCCCGCGGAATCGGGCGCGACCATATTGAGATGCTCTTCTCGGCAAATCCCGGCGAGCAGCCACGGCCGCTGCGCAACATCGCGTCGGGGGGTGAGTTGTCTCGGCTCACGCTCGCGGCCAAGGCCGTGCTCGCGAGCGTCGACCGCGTGCCGACGCTCATTTTCGACGAGATCGACGCCGGCGTCGGCGGAAGGCTCGGCTCGGCACTGGGGAAAACGCTCGCCGAATTGGCTCGCCACCATCAGGTGATTTGCGTGACCCATCTTCCACAGATGGCCAGCTACGCGCAGCACCAGTGGGTGATCCGCAAACGAATCGAACGAGGCTGGTCTCGCACCACGATCACTCCGCTGGGCGAGGCCGAGCGAATCAAGGAGCTGGCGGCCATGCTGCGCGGCGATTCCGCGGCCGAGGGGACCCGTCGTGAGGCGATGGCCATGTTGGTCGAGGCGAGGGCCACGCGGTGAAAAGGCTCAGAACGCCCTTCCCTCGTCGAACGGCTCGGCGACAGCTGGCCAGGTTTTCAAAGCGGGTCAGATTCTTAACGAAGGTTAGTTTGATGTTGCCGGTCGGCACCGTTACGGTTCTTGGCGACGATGAACTCGGCGATCCCCGGTTGATCGTTGGCGTCGTAGTAATCGGGACGATGCAGCAGAAGGACGATATCCGCATCCTGTTCGATTGCGCCTGACTCTCGCAAATCCGCCATGCGAGGCCGTTTGTCCTCGCGACTCTCGACAGCTCGATTCAATTGCGAGAGAGCGACGATCGGGACGTGTAACTCGCGGGCGAGCGACTTGAGCCTGCGGCTAATCTTGGCGATCTGCTCCTGGCGGCTATCGCGCGTGGCGTCGGCGTCTACCAACTGGATGTAGTCGATCATCAGCAATCCGATCTTCCGCCGCCGCTTGATTCTGCGAGCACTGGCGGCGATCTGCGTCACATTTCGCGCGGGCGTGTCGTCGATGTAAATCTCGCCGTTCTCGCCCAGCTCTTTAAAGGCTTTGCTGAGCTGGGAGTACTCCCTCATTCCCATCCCAATGCCGGTCCGGAGCTTATGACCGTCAACACGGGACCGCGGCAGAGAAGACGCTCGCCGATCTCTTGCGAACCCATTTCCAGACTCACAAAGAGGACGGGCACTCTGAGGTTGATCCCAGCGTGATCGCAAACATTGAGCGCTAAAGCCGTCTTGCCCATGCTGGGTCGAGCTGCCACGATGATCAATTGACCAGGATGAAACCCCCCTGTGAGGTCGTCAAGGTCGATCAGTCCTGACGCGAGACCGGTGACGGAATGTCCACCCGAGTCGGCTCGAACATAGATGGCGTCCATCGCCTGCTTGACCACATCCTTGAGCTCGAGCGTCTCACCCCTCACCTGGTCTTCGGCGATGCTAAAGATCTTCCGCTCGGCTGACTCAAGCAATTCTTGGGCTGTGAACTGATTCGAATAGCCGTCCCGAATAATTTCAGTGGCACCTTCGATCAGTTGCCTGTTGGTTGCTTTCTGCTTGACGATTTCCGCGTAGTATTTTCCGTTGGCCGCATGAGGCACACTCGTCACGATCTCGGTGAGAGTGTCATCACCGCCGACTTGTTCAAATTGCCCCCGCAGCTTCAACTCTTCGGCGAGAGTGACCGCATCGATCCCCTTGTTTTTGTCGTAGAGGTCGCGGATCGCGGAGTAGATCACCTGATGCGCATCGCGGTAAAAGTCTTCCGCGCGAAGGAAGACTACGATATCATGAATGACCTCATTATCGAGAAGGATGCTCCCCAACACTCCGCGCTCGGCCTCGAGATGTTGCGGAGGCACGCGGTCGTTCATTGCGCCGGATTCAGTCATTAAACTTCGTCCTGAACCATTGCCGCCCATCCAAGAGCGTCAGACGGCCGATTCGTCTGAGTGGGTCGGGACGACCCAAAGCTTGACCTCGCCTTGGATGTCGTGGGCCAACTGAACCTTGATCGAGTACAGGCCCAGCTCCTTGAGCGGCCCTTCAATCCGAATATTCTCGGCCTGGATCGGGAAGCCCTGGCCACGAAGCGACTCGGCGATTTGATCGACGTTTACCGAGCCGTAAAGATGTCCTTCCGCATTGGCGTTGGCTTCGATCGTGAGAGAGCGTTGGGCGAGCTGCGCGGCCATGTTCTGGAGGTCCAGCCGCCGGGCCTCCTCCAACTGCTTGAGGCGTTCGCGATGCTTTTCAACCATCCGAACGTTATTTTGCGTCGCGAAGGCGGCCAATCCCTGCGGCACAAGATAGTTGCGCGCAAACCCGGGTCGTACTTTGACGAGGTCGCCCGGCTCGCCGAGTTTCGGTATTGCCTGAGTCAAAATAAGGTGGATATAGCCGTGCTTCGCGCGACTGGGATGGTTCTTTCGGCGTTCGACCCCAGGTTGGCGGGGTGGCCCCGCTGCCGGGGTTTTCGGCTTGTTCGCTTCACCCGTCTTTGGCTGGCTCTTGGTCTTCGCGGCGCACTAGCCGATTTGACTTTAGGGCCCTTGTTCTCGATCGTCTTTGCCATGAGAGTCCCAATTTGGTTAGAACGGAATATCATCTTCCCCAGCGTCGTCGAGGCCGTGGGCAGCGGTGTCAGCGGCGGCATTTGCCGGTGGATAAGCCGCCGATCGACCCGGGCCGTTGGTTGGACCCGCCGAGTCACCGGGTGCTCCCGGACCGCGTCCAGTCGCTCCGCCGCGACGCGGCGCCGGTTCTCGATTCGACGAAAACTCGTCATCGGAGCCGCCCGGCACTCCACTCCCCGCGTCGCCGCGCCGGGAATCCAGGAATTGCACCCGATCGGCCGTCACGCGGATTTTCGACCGCTTCTCACCAGTCGTCTTGTCGTCCCAGCTATCCATCTTGAGCGAGCCTTCAACGTGAATCCCGCTCCCTTTCCGCAGGTACTGACAGCAATTTTCGGCCTGACGATCCCAGACCGTCACGTCGATAAACAGTGTTTCCTCACGGCGCTCGCCGTCACGGCCCGTCCACGAGCGAGTCGTGGCCATACGGAGCTCAGTGACCGCCGTACCGCTAGTGGTGCGTCGTAACTCGGGGTCGAACGTCAGACGACCCATGAGAAATACCTTATTCAAATCGGCCATGACGACCCTCCTCAACGGCTGCCCGCCGAGCACATTTCAAAGATTCAAGTTCTCGCAAACCCGTTCTTCGCCTGTACGACCCGTCACTCGTCACGCCGGCGACGCCGAGGCCTGTCGTCCAGTTCGTCTTCGCCGATGCCGCTCTCCATGTCCACGTTCGGCGTCGACGTCATTGCCTGGTTGACGAGATGATCGACAAGCTGGGGCTTCACTTTGAGCACAAGTTCCCTCACGATCAAATCACTCAAACCACAGTCGGCGACGATTTCCTTGAGGTTCTCGCCTTCGGTTCGGAAGTAAGTCAGCAAGTAAGTACCTTTTTTGTGGCTGCCGATCGGGTAGGCTAACCGCCGCTCGTCCCACTGGCGGCTGGCCACGATCTCGGAATGATGCTTGGTCAAGATGTCGTGGACATGTTTGACGGTATCATCCCAGCCAGCGGCCGCTTTGGAACTATCCAGTAGAAACATTCCCTCATACGTGTTAACGGGCAAAACTCAGTTCCTCCAACGGATACGCCTGTGGATTGAAAATAGGGGGTCGGTCGTCAAGAACCGCGAAAACCGATCTGGCTGAACGAAAATCGCCGGCGGAGCGACCAGGCATGCGAGGCGATTTCACCAATCACGTCATAGAAAAGCATAAGCTGCCCGCACAGAAGAAACAACGCCCCCTTTGCCGGTTTCCTGGCTGTTTCGCTAAATGACCTCGCGTGATTCTGGGAGGGCGAGGCTCCGTCCGAGCCGGATGGTGCCGCGGCTCGCCAGGAGGCTCGCCCTCCCAGGATTGTGAAAAGGCGTTTAGCGTTTGCTATTTGCTGGTCGATGGTCCATTAAAGCGGTTCATGGCAACCTCAATGCCTTGGGTGACCCAAACGGCGACCGCCTGCGATGCCAGGATGAGCGCGTCGTCGATGGCCGTTCTTTCGGTGGCACGGAACCGGCTCAAGACGTAGTCGACGGCATCCACGCCTTGATTCTCGCCAATCCCGATCCTGAGACGAGGGAACTGGTCGGTTCCCAGTTGAGCGGCAATGTCGCGCAAACCCTTTTGTCCGCCATCGGATCCTCCGGGGCGGAGCCGGAGTTTGCCAACCGGCAGGCTGAGATCGTCACACACGACCAACACATCGTTAACGGGTAATTTGTAGAAGCGTACCGCCTGGCCGAGCGAACGGCCGCTCAGGTTCATGTAGGTCTGGGGTTTCAAAAGAAGGACGCGTCGGTAATCGATCTCGATCTCGGCGAGCAGGCCCTCAAACTTGTTGGAAAACAACGCCTGCGACCTGCCCTGCGCCAGGCGATCGATCAAGTCGAAGCCGATGTTGTGCCGTGTTCCTTGATACTTGGTGCCCGGATTGCCCAGGCCGACCACCAGTTTGATCGTCGCCAAGACCGCAACCCCCGGCAGTCATCCCAAGCCGTCCCGGCGGCCATGTCACGGGACTGCGCGAACGCCCCCGCGCGACCATGGTCGCAACAATCAGTCTTCCTTCTCTTTTTCCTTGCGTTCGGGTTTGATTACTTCGGGTTGCGTCGACGACTCAGGCTCGGCCTCGGCCACCTCTTCCTGAGCACCGCGGACAACCACGTGAACGAGCAGAACTTCCGGATCGGCGTTGACCGTCACGTCTGGCGGCAAGCTCAAATCACGGACGTGAACGCCCTCGTCAATCTGGAGATGACCGATGTCAATCTTGATCGAATCGGGAATCGCGCCGGCCTTGCAGTTGATGCTCAGGCTATGAACCAAGTGCTCGAGAATCCCTCCCGAGGCCACACCGGGCGCCTGGCCGCGCAGTTCGATCGCGACCTCGGTCTCGATAATCTCCTCGGCGCTGACCCGGCTGAAATCGAGGTGGAGAATCTCTTTACCCAGGTGGTCCCACTGCACGTCCCGGATCAACACGGTCTCGGTCGTGCCCCCCATTTCGAGGTCGGCGAGATGCCCGGGTGACTTGATCATCCGCAAGACGTCGTGCCGGCCCAAACTGATCGGCACCACAGCCTGCTTGTGACCGTAGATCACGGCGGGAACCCGCCCGGTCGCTCGCAACCTCCGCGCGACTCGACTACCGGTTCCCTTGTTTTTTGCCGGGTCGCGAGGCTCGACCCGTACCTTCACAGATTCCGTCATTATCAACTCGCTTGGGCCGGCCCAGCATTCCGCCCTAGGTCCGCACAAAAGCGACCCTGCACAAAAGCAAAAATGCGTCTTTCGGTCGGCCGGAAACTATTAGTATGAGGTTAACTCCCACTTTGTTCAAGTCTTCAACCCGGAAGACCCCAGGAGAGCACGGCGCCGCCGGCGCCAGCGAGGAAGTCAACACACCATCAACCAATCGCTCGCCACGTCAGTTCTTGGCCGTCCTCTCGTGCTCCTTCACGACGTGACCGGTCTTGGGGTCGATGTTCAGATTAAGGTGTTCGTCGTCGTTGATCCAGAAGACGAAACCGTTGAACATTTCATCGTATGATTGATCGCCGTACGGGACCGTGCGTTTCGGGTCGGGGTTATAGACGTTAAACTTCGAATTGTCGAAGTGGGCGATGGCTTCGATTTTGGTGCCGGCCGGCAAGCGGTTATGAGTTTCATAACCCAACTGCCAGTTGAAACTGAAGTTGGGGATTTGCAGCAACGTCTCGGTTTGGCCATCGGGGTAGTGGGCGATAAACGTCATATCACGCCCGCGCAGATGCATATGCGTGAACATGCCCAAGAGCATCGCGCTATGGGGAATGGTCTTCGTCGCCGACAGTTTCCACATAGGGTCCCCGGGCGGAATCGCGATCTTGCGTGGATCCAAAACAAAGTAGTGCGTGATCTTGTCGACGACTCCTTGAGGGTATCGGAAGCCGACGGAGATCAGCGACTCTTCCTGCTTGCCCGTCGTGGTGTAGTGAATCTGCAGCACGAGCGACGAGCCCTTGGGGATCTTGACGGCCACCTTGGGATCTGAGTCGCTCTTGGGACGCAGGTCCATCGGCTGTCCGCCGGGCACATAGCCGGTGATGAAGGTCTCGGCGCCGCCCTGCCGTTTCACAATATTGACGTAGGCCATGTTGCAATGGTGCACCACGTTGCGGTTATGCGGCAAGATTTCAATCGCGCTGACATACGTATCTTCTGGGAACACATACGGCAAGATCACGTACTTATAGGGAATGAACCCCTCGGCTTGAATCTTCTGAGGCGTGCGCATCGTGATTTTCAGATCAGGCTCGCCGATGCGCCACTTCGAATCGCCGAAAACCAAGGGCGCCGGCCCGCGCCGGATCGCCCGCGGGGCAGTCAGCCTTGACCCAGGCCAAGACCTTGTCGCGTTCGTCCGCCGTCATACCGGGCGCATTGATGAAGTGGCCATGCTTCGCGTTCGCATACCAGGGAGGCATCTGCTGATCACGGACCACTTCGGCCACCATTTCGGCGTGGTCCTTCACCTCGTCGTAGGTCGCCAGGGCGAAGGGGGCCGGTGTTCCCGCATGGTGGCAGCGCTGGCAGCGCTTTTGCATGATCGCGGCCACTTCACCATAAAACGTCGGTGTTTGCGCGAACTTGGGCTCGTGCGGCGGTGTGATCGTGCACCCGTCGACGGGGGTCTCCTGAACCGAGATCGCCTTACCGGCTAACAGTTCGTCGAGCGCCGTTGGCCAGGTCTTGGCGGCTGGCGCTCGGTTGCGTGCCGCTCACCCGGTATTGGTCGTTGATCCGACCGCGATACACCAGCCGGTGCTTGGCATCGAGGACCGCGACTTGCGGCACGCGCTCGACGCCAAGGGCAGCGCAAACCTTGTGGTCTTCGTCCTTCACGACCGGAAATCGCAATTCGTTGTCCAGGGCAAACGAAGCCATCTCCATCACTGTATCTTCAGGCGAACAAAAGACGCCCACGAACTGAATGCCTTCCCGGTCGTAGCGGGCATCCAACTCTCGCAGCTTTGGGAGAAACCGCTGACAAACCGGGCAGTCGGTGTTCATAAAAACCAAGGCGAAGCCCTTGTGATCGCCCAGGTCGGCCAACGTCCGCCGCACATAGCGGATGTCTTTGAATTCCAATTGCGGAGCGACCTGGCCGATTTGCGTCGTCACGGCGCCAGCCGGGCCCATCAACGTTCCCAACGCCAAGATTGCTCCCAGCCCTGCCACGCGACGCCTCATTGGCGATCTCCCCTAAATTGAGTGAAATACGAGTTTCGAAAAGCCTTGAGGGCCTGGCGTTTGGCCACCTCGGAACGAGCGTCGTACCGATTTCGCTTCACCCCGTTGATGAGCATAACAGCGCTCGGCCACTTCGTCCAGCGGCCACTGAAACTGGCCCTGTGTCGAGGGTCAGGGTGTCAAAGTTCACGCAGGGAGACGTGCATGGGTGCAAGATGGCATTGTTCAAGGCGGGTTTGGCCCAGCCAGGCCAAGCCTTGAACAGAAGTCATTCGACCGTCCGTCCAAACCCGTTTCTCTTCCGCTTCGCTGAGATTCCCCGCGAGAAACGGAAATGAGCAGGCGGTCGTGCCGGTACCATCAAGAGGCCGATTTGAAGCGTGATCAGCGCCGTCGAGTTCCATAGGTGTGGTTTGCGTGAAACCTTCACCGGTGCTAGGGGGTCGTCACGACCTGACTTGGGAATGATGAACGGGGCTGGGCCCTCCGCGGCCAGCGTGTTGATGGCGACGTCCACAATCGCCGATCGACTGCTTTCACTGGTGCGTGGTGCGCCGGTTGGGGTCTCCTGCCGCTGGATCGGAGTCTGGCAAGTCATCTAGGTCGTCCTCGTCGGGACCATCGGTGAAGGCCGGCTTCCGTTGAGCTGCTCGGCGGAACTCTTCGAACGCTTCATCGAGGCCGATTTCAACGCGTCGCCACGGAGGCAAGCCGGCTTTTTCGCCGACCTGTTGCGTGACCGCGTCCGGTTCGATCTCGAGTTCGAGCTCCCCCTCATCTTCAGCATCTGCATCGACGTGCCTCGAAAAGGAACCCTGACCCAGTGAGGTTGCCGTCGCCGCGATGAGAGCGGTGACCGCCGTGTTCGCTTCGACCGGTGCGCCAGGCTCCTCTTCGGTCGCATTGAGATTGACGAGCGGGGTCAAGAGGGTCGCGATCAGCGGCAAGGACGAGTCGTTGAGCGGGAGCAGAGTGAGTGCCTGGCCGCCCGCGGTCGACAACGAGCCCCCCAGCGCGCCCAGCGAAAACCCCAGGAGTGTCGCCGCTTCGCTCCCGGCCGTGGAGGCATAGACCTCCAGGCTGTTGTCCTGAAGAGACGCCAGGGCGAGTCCAGTCGGGCTCAGCAGGTCGAGCGAAGAATTGACGTTTTCCACGGTCAGGCCCTCAGGGCCCCCCGCCAGGAGCGCCACCGCTCCATCGGCGTTGTTGGCGACGACGAGATCGTCGAACCCGTCGGAGCCATTCACGGCTAACGCGGCAACGGGATCGAGGCCGCCCGAGGAGAAGTTTTGGGCCGTCGGCGAACCGGTCGAAAGGCCGGAGATCAACGTTACGTCATTGGTACCCGGGTCGAGCACCGCGAAGTCGAGGCCCGCGCCGGCCCCAAATTGGCCGTCGAAGATCAACCCGGGGCTCTGACCCAGAGGAATCGTCATCGGGTTGACGTCGTCGAAGAACCCGTTGCCCAGGCTGGGAAGCACCATCAGATTGTTTGAGCCGCTGTCGCTCACGACGAGGTCGTCGGTGCCATTGCCGAAGAAGTCGCCATAAAGCAGCCCGACCGGGCCTTGCCCCACACTGAGGCGAGGCCCCGACACGAACGTGAAACTATTGCCCTGTGGCTCGTTGAGCAGGATGGAAACATCGTTGGAACCTTTGTTGGCGACGATAAGGTCGGGGCGGCCATTCAAGTTGGCGACAATGACCGCGACAGGATTCGTGCCGGTGGGAAACCCGATGCCGTCGTTCAAAGCCGGTCCAAACCCGCCGCCAGGCAGCCCGGGGTAGACAAGGATGTCGTTGCCGCCGGTATTGACGACGATCAGGTCCGGGATTCCGTCGCCGTTTAAGTCGGCCAGCACGGGCGTGCCTGGGACCAACAAGCCGGTCGTACGATCCGCGGGTACCTGGAGCGTTTGCGAGCCTGACTTGACGACCACGCCGGTCGTTGGCCTGGTCCGAAAAGATGAAGGTCGGCGTGCTGCTTCCGTTGGGATAGGTCACCGCGAGGGTAACGCTGTTTTCGACGAGGGTTGGAGGTTGGAAAAGTCCGTTGCCCTCGCCCAGAAGCACCAGCACATCTCCGAACGCATTGCCGACGATCAGGTCGGGCAGCCTTGTCGCCATTGACGTCGGCGATCGTCAAGCCGGTCGGGTCCGGACCAACATTGTAGGTGGCTCCCTGGACGAAGCCCCCCTGCCCATTACCGAACCAGATGGTGACACCGTTCGGGCCGAGGATCGCCAAATCGTCGATGCCGTTTCCGGTGAGATCGGCGACGCGAACGACATAGGCGGGCCCGGTCGTTTGCATCGAATAGGGGTTCGCGAACCGCCCGTCGCCCAGCCCTGTCAAGATGCCGAGCGTGTCGGCGCCGGCATCGAGCGCCACGATGTCGGGAGGCCCGCCGGCCGCCGCCGCGACGGCCGCGACGCCGATCGTTCCATCCAGGCTCATAATGGATGGAGGCGTCGTTCCGCTGCCAGCGATGAGCGCGGAAAGTCCTACGCCGGCACGATAGAGCGTCGGCTGGCCGAATTGGCCGTCACCCAGGTTTGGAATCACGTCCACTTCGCCGGATGTCTGATTGGCCAGCAAGATATCGGGGAAGCCGTCCTGATTGACGTCGGCCACGGAAATGTCGGAAACGCCACCGCCGACGGCGAGAGTGATGGGCGGCAGGAAGGCGTGATAAAGCGGGTTGCCCACGTAGATCGTGAGCGTCCCATCCCCCGCGTTCCTGATGATCAAGTCGTCGACGCCGATCCCGGTCAAGTCGGCCGCCACGATCTGCGCGGGCTCTAGCCCTGTCGCCAACGTGCCCTCCAGCGTGAACTGTCCGTCGACATACGCGAACAACGACACGGCATTGTCGTTCGCGTCGACGCTGGCCAGCGCCAGGCCCCATCCGGTGACGACGGCGGCGATATCCCGCGAAGGGCAGGCCGGGATTGATCGTGATCGGCGGCTCGAAGCTCCCCGGCTCGTTGGCAATGCCCTGCCGAAAGAGGATGTCGCCCGCTCCGTCGACGATGGCGACGTCGGGCACGCCGTCGCCAGTGAAGTCGGCAACGACGGGCGTATTTCGCGGAACCAGGCCGACCGAGCTGGGCGGGACGAACTGCCCGTTCCCCTCGTTGAGCTCGATCGTGACGCTGTTGGGACTCTTCAAGGCGATGGCCAGGTCGTCTTCGCCATCGCCGGTGAAGTCGCCGGTCGTGATCGCCGTCGTCAGGTACGCGTCGGCGCCCAGGTTGATCATCGATGCTGGCAGCACGAACCCTCCCCGCCCGTTCCCCTGAAGCAAGGAAACTGCGCCGGTAGCCTGATCGAGCACCGCGAGATCAAGCGGGCCAGCGCCAAAGAAAGGGGCCGCGATGATCGAGGTGGGGACGAGGCCAGTCCCAATTGCGATAGCCTGCGGGGTGTCGAATACGCCGTTGCCTTGGTTCAGGATTATCGAAACATGATCTGGGGTCCCGGGGCCGGCGCTCGCGACGGCCAGGTCAAGTTCTCCATTGCCGGTGAAGTCGCCCGCCACCAACGATTCCGGGGTATCTAGCGGAAGGTCCAGACAGATCGGCGCGGTAACAACTGAAAATCACCATTGCCGTAGCCTTTCAAAATGGAGATATTGCCTGTCTCTCCATTCAACACGGCCAGATCGAGCGATCCGCCACCCAAGAAGTCTCCCGTGACGATCGATACCGGAAAGCCTGCTTCGTTTCCGAGCGGAATCGTGAGCTGTCTCGAAAATCCCCCTAAACCGTTACTCAGGAGAATTAGGACTTCATTCGAGCCGGGCATCGTGAGGGCCAGGTCGCAAAGGCCGTTGCCCGTGAAGTCGCCGCCGACGATCGACGACGGATAGCCCCCCGTGGCGTAGAAGATCGGCGACTGTAACGTGCCGTCGCCGTTGCCCAGAAGGATTGAAACGCCCTCTTCATCGCTGTCGCCGTCACCACCGTCGGCAACGGCAACGTCAAGGAGGCCGTCGCCGTTGAAATCGCCAACCACCAAGCCGGTGGGAGCCGAGCCCGCCGGGAACGACTCGGCAGTTTGGAAAGTCCCATCTCCGTTACCCAAAAGCACCGAAATCGTGTTGTCAGTTGCATTCGCGGTGATGATATCCAAATTGCCATCGTTATTGAGGTCGGCAGCGGCGGCAGCATCAGGACCGTCCCCGACGTAATTTGTCGCCGGGTCCTGAAAGGTGCCGTCCCCATGGCCAAGCAGCACGGAAATTCCGCCGGGGTCCCAGGGACTGGCAACGGCCAAGTCGGCGCGATTGTCGCCGTTAAAATCCGCCGTCACGAGCGCTCCAGGAGAAGACGCAGGCGCGTACTGGCGATCCGGTTGGAAGGTGCCGTCTCCGTTGCCTAGGAGAACCGACACGTTGTCGGAGTTCTCGTTGGCGGTTGCCAGGTCGACGTGGCCATTGCCGAAGTCGGCCGCCACGATGGATTGAGGGTTCGCGCCGACTTCATACGTCGCGGGCGCATCGAAAGTTCCGTCACCCGTGTTCAGATAGACCGAAACTTGATCCGCGTTTGGCTCGACGACAGCAAGGTCGAGCACCCCGCTGCCCGTGAAATCTCCTGCCGCCAAAGCCGATGGGCTCGAATCGACGGCAATTGTTTCGGTGTACTGAAATTTGCCGGGGCCTTTGGCTTGGAACACGGTGAGGCCCTGCAATCCCACGGAGGGATCACCTTGATTGGCGACGATCAGGTCGACGTGGCCGTCTCCGAATTGCCCGGCGACCATGGCGCATGGAGCGTTGAGGCCCTCGAGCACGGGCCCAGTCGAGAATCCTCCCGCGCCGTTACCAACAAAGATCGAAACATTGCCCGTCGTTTCGTCGGCGACCGCGAGATCGACGCCGCCGCCGCCGAAATCGATCGCCTGCACGGCTACCGGGTCTAGGTACACGCCCAGCGCAGCAGCGGCTTGTGAATCGACGTCGAACGGACCGACTGGATTGAATTGCCCGTTCCCCTCGTTCTGCAGCACCCACAGCTCCGCTTGATTCCCCAGAGGGCTTGTTTCCGCGAAAGCGATGTCCGGGAGGCTATGACCGGTAAAGTCTCCCACGGTGATCGCGGTCACAGTCCAACCGGCCTGGCCCAGTGGGCCGTCAATCGGCGTGCTCTGAAACGTCCCATCGCCGACGCCGAGGTATATCCCATCGGGCACAACGAGGTCGTTGATCCCATTTCCAAGGAAATCGCCCACGGCGATCGCTCCGTAGTCATGGAACTCACTGGCGATCGGCTGAAAGACGCCTGTGGTCGGAACCAGGTCGGCCGTGAGCTGATAGGTCCCCGCGCCGACAAGACTTTGCACCGCGATGTACTCAGATCCCGCTGGAACATTCACGTCGATAAGGCCGGCACCACTCGCGGATCCATCGCTCTGGACAAGCGTTGCACCGGTCGAATCCATGAGTGCAACGCGAGCCGACAGTAGAGGCGACGCTGTGAGAGTCACCGTCAACTTCCCCGCGTTATCCGACGAAACCTGATAATCGTTCGTCTCGAGCTGCGCGAGTTTCCCAACGACCGGTGAATCGAGCGGCAGCGGCGTGACTTGCGCCGATAGCCCGGGCACCAAGGAGCCCGCAAGCAACCTCCGAGCTTCAAGCCATCCCAGACATGGTTCGAATGACCAATAACGCCGGCGCCTTCTTGCCGTGTGCCTTGAGTCAATGAGCCAACGGGATGTTCGACCAAGGTGTTGGCGTGCCATTTGATGCAATCCCGAAAAGACGCCGCGAGGCTCAGCCGGTATTAACGGGCAAAGATATCACCGCTGAGCATCAGCACGGGCCCTTTCAATACTCTATCATCCGAAGAGTCCCAAAGCCGAAGCCAGAATTACGCACCCAGAGTTTTTCCGGTAGATAGCATGGAAAACGGGCCGTCTATCTTTTATGCAAACTGCCCAAGATCGGTGGGCTCCTCGTTGCCATGATCGATCTGCCGGCGAGATCGCGCCAGTCATCCTGATCGCCCAAGCTCCCCACTCCCATGTCATGTGGCCTGGCCTAGAACGGCGTTCAGTTTTAAATTTTTTCTCCAGAGGATTTCAATTGACCTGTTTGCCTGATAGGATAACTCGCTGCATCTGTTGCGTCCAGCTCAGAGGCCGCAGCTTCCGACCCAAACCGCTTGAATTTAAGGATACTTCTATGAAGACCCCGTTGATGCATCTCGGTCCCGCCTTGCTGTTTGCAGGGCTTCTCGTGTCGAGCACCGAACAGGCTAGCGCTTCTTACGTCGTGATCACTTACTGCGGCACGGACGCCCAGGGCAACCCCTTTTCTGGCTTCGTCCAATACGACTCAAGCCAGGGGGGCAGTGGTGGGTCCTTCAATTTCGTCGGGGGTAAGTATCATCAGTTGTGCTTCAAAGCCTGTAACCCGGTCCAATTTTGCAACTCAAATATGACTGGGGCCGACCCGTTCAATATTACGACCACAAGTACGACGGTTAAAATCGTAGCATCCTGCAAACAGTGCAACGAGCAGGTCACCATTAATTTCCAAGGTGTTAATTATGCTGCTGCTGGTGGGACCCTGACGGTCTTGCCGCAGGGGTGCTTCAACTGGACAAGCGCCACCTTCACACTCACAAAAGGTTCAACTTATTTAGTACATAATGCCTCGATCACATCTTATTCTTGCAAGCTCTACGCCACCCAACAAGCCCCTGCTCTGCCCCCCTTCCACGTGCGATAGCCACGAGAGTCGCGGTCCTGGTAAGGCTTGGGGTCAAAGTTTCCCTGATGGGTACCTGCCGAGCCCGCTGCCTCGTCCATCTGCGCCCTGCCCGGACCCCGTTTATGCGTGCCAGCCCTGTCGTCGTGCTGCTTCTCCCGATTTTTTAGCCGACCGCGCCGTCCTTGAACCGCTGGTCTCGTCAGTTTGGACCGGCAGGTACCCCGAAATCGCAAAAGTCAGCCTGGGGCGACGAGGTTCAACGGGGCGCCGGTGGACTCGATCATCAGCCTCTGGATGCGCGATCAGCCGCTTGAGGATCGGCTTCCTGGCGGGGTCTTGCGGAATCGTTTCGCGGAAGAAGGCCGCTCGCTCCTGCGATGGGAGTGCGCTCAATCGCCCGCTGTATCAGTTCGACACGCGCAGTTCCTATATCGTTTGAAGAGCCGGTCGGCGAACTGTTTTGTTCCGTGCCTCGTTGCTGACCGCAACCAGGGCCTCGCAATAGATGCGCAACTCGGCACATGAACCGCGGGCTCGCGTCGCCGTGCTCCAAGGCCTTTTTGGCATCGCTCTCCGCCTCGCGATACAAACCGAGGCGTGCCTGGGCCAGGCCTCGGCCGAGGTAGGCGTCGGCGTCCGCGGGGGCGAGGCGGATGGCCTCGTCGAAGTCACGGACCGCGGCCCGATGCGCTTCGTTAGCCAGGTTCGACCAGCCGCGAAGCCGAAGTAAACGGGGTCTGTCGGCCTTGACCGACAGGTCCAGCGCGAGTGAGAAGTCGCCAATCGCGTCTGAGAAGTCCTCGATCCCGTTCTTTGCCATCCCGCGCAGCTCGTAAAGCTTGGCGGATGGCTTCCCCCATTCCAGGACGGCGCCGCACGACCGGATCAAGTCGTCGTACTCTTTTAAATCGAGCAGCACCTTGATCCGCGCTTCGTGCGCCGGGGCATAACGCGGGGCGATTTCCAAGGCGGCGTCGCATGCGGCCAGGGCTTCATCGTCGCGCTCGCTCGCGCGGAAAAGCACGGCCTGCTTGGTCCAATCCGCGGCAATGATTTGCTCGCCGGGCGATTCGAGGCGAATCGCATTGGCGAGGTCTCGCGATGCCGCGTCACGCCGCTCGGCGGAAACCCGGGCGATCGCTTCTTCCAGGTCCGATACTTTCATCTGCCGCAGCTCGGGCGACAAATCGGTGGCGCCCAGCAACACGTTGGCCCGGCCCCGGTACAAGGGCGCGTAATTTGGTCGCAGCTCGATCGCCCTGGCGAATTGCTTCAAGGCGTCGTCTGTCCGCCCTTGGCGCTGATACACTTGGCCCAGGTCGACGAAAGCCTCGAAGCGACTGGGATTGAGCCGGATCGCCTGCTGGAAATCGGCCGCGGCGGCCGTCAGGTCCTCGCGCACGAGCCGCGTCATGCCGCGATTGAGCAGCACTACATAATGAAGCTCGGCATGCTCGGGCTTGTCGCCGAGCAGCGCGAGCGCCTTACGGTAATCGGCGTCGGAATTCTCAAATTGTGCCAACACTTCCTGTGCCGGGTGGGGACCGCGCCGGCCCGGGTTCTTCCCCGCGATGCCCGCGGTGGCGATACCCCGGAGCATGTAGAGCCATGGTTGATCCCGCTTGCGCTGCAAGCACGAGTCAAACCCGGCACGCGCCGCCTCCGGCTGCCCGGTCTGCAAGTAGCAGATGGCGAGCAGACACTGAGCCCAGAAGTGGTCCGGCTGCCGCTGGGTGGCCTCCGAGAGTTGGATGATTGCCGCGGGCCAATCCGATCGTCTGGTGGACTCGCGTCCGAGCAGAAAGAAGTCGAAGGCGTCGGCCGGGGCGAGTCGCTCGGCTTTCGCTCGTTCCTTGGAGGCTCCCTCCGAATCTTTCTTCCTCTCCAAGAAGTCCGCCCGGCGCAGGTGAAAGGCTCGCGTGGGCCGGGCGAGCAAGCCCTCGGCCCGGTTGACGATGCGCAGGGCCTCGTTGGCCCGTTCCGCGGGCCCGGCCCCCGGCAACTGAGAGACCGCGTCGGCCAGGATCAGCAAGAGCTGGTAGAACCCGCTCGTGACCTCGTCCCGCTCCTGGGAAGAAAGCGCGGGCGGGAGCGGGGAAAGAGCCCATTCGTCGCCGGCCGCGGCTGCTCCGAAAATCCGGAGGCCCTCGCGCGCCGCCCGGCAAGTCGCCTCGACCGAATTCCCCAGGCCAGCGGCGAACCGTGTGGTATCGAGAAAAAGGGCCTCGTCACGTCGATCGACGAACTGATGGAATCGTGCTTGCGCCTGTTCTGCCGCCGCCTGTTCCTGAAGTCCAAGCTGTGCCTTCCGATCCAGGTTTTCGGCGCGGTCTCGCTTGACGGTTATTCGCGGGTCAGGGTTTGCCTCGATTTGGTGCAGCAGCCCGGAGACAATCACCCGGACATCCGGCCAGCGACTTTGTGCCAAGGCCAGCTCGGCGTCGAACAGGTCATGATCGATGTCTCGCACCACCCCGGCCACCCGGTCGTCTGCTTTTCTCTGTTCCGCGCGAGCGTCGCGCCTGCGTACGCAGAACCTCTTCGACGCCGATCCCGGACGCGACCATGCCGACCGCCACGAGGACCGTCGTCACGGGCCGCTTTCGCGCTCGCTTGATTCCCCGCTCCCACAAGGGCGTGCGGCGGGCGAGAATCGACTCGCCGTCCAGGAATCGATCCAGGTCTTCCGCCAGGCTGAGTGCATCGGGATAGCGCTTGCGGGGGTCTCGGGCAAGACACTTGAGACAGATCGTCTCCAGATCAAACGGGAGCTTCGATCGTAGGCGTGAGGGAGGAACCGGGTCTTCTTCTTGGACGAGCTTGAGCGTTTCGATCGCCGTCGCTCCCCTGAGCGGGGGACGGCCGGTCAACATCTCATACAGGATCGCTCCGAGCGAATAGATGTCCGCCGTGGGGCCGATGTCGCGATCCCACCCCTTCGCCTGCTCGGGTGCCATGTAGCTCGGCGTGCCGAGAATCTGGCCGGTTAGGGTCTCGCCGTCGTCAACATCCAGCCGTTTCGCCAGCCCGAAATCGGCGATTTTGGGTACGCCGGCATCGTCGAAGAGAACATTCGACGGCTTGAGATCGCGATGCAGAATACCCGCGACATGGGCGGCGTTGACCCCCCGCGCCAGCGTCGCCAGCAGCGCCGCCGACTCGCGGAACGGCTGCGGCTCGCCTGCCAGACGCCCTTTAAGCGTCCCTCCCTCCAGGGAGCTCGAGCGCGACATACGGACCGCGCTCCGTCCGGCCAATCTCATAAATGCGCAAAATGTTGGCGTGATTGAGTCGGGCCACCACCTCGGCCTCGATCTCGAAACGGGCAAGGTACTCCGAGCTGCCTAACCAGTCGCCTCGAATCATCTTCAGGGCAACGAGACGCTTCAGACGTTCTTGCCGAGCCTTGTAGACGACCCCCATCCCGCCGCTGCCGAGCTCGGAAATGATCTCAAAGCCCGGCACGACCTCTGGTTGGGACGCGTCTGGCGTGGGCGAGGTCGCCTTCCATGCGCCCACGGTGCGCTTAACCCACGAAGGCATCGTCTGCTGCGAGTCCCCGGTCCGCGTACCGCCGACACCATGAGTACCGGCGGCGGAAACAGCGCTCTCGCCGCAGTCTTCTTTGGAGGGTATCTCCGTCGAACGTTGCGGTCTGCTCGTCGCGGTGCTGGCCACCGATGCAGTCGCGTCCGAGGCGACCATTTCATCACCCTCGTTCCCGCGATCGTCGCATTGCATTCGAGGGATGTGCGTGACCGTGCTATTGACCGGCGGCGAGTTCGGCCCCCCTTCTGAAATATTCATGGGCGCCCCACCTGTTGTTCAGGTAACGTCTCAGGGAACCATCCATCGTTGCTCACTCGGGCGAGAGGGCGAAGTGAGGCCAAATCCTTGCGCGGGCATCCGACGTCAGTATTGTAATCTATACACTCTCAGTCCGCAAATAGAAAGAGGCAGCCGAACAATTCGCACTCGGTCGATCGTTCACCACGTCTCCCCGGGCCGCGACTCGTCGGTTATCGGCTGGTTCTTTATGACCACGTCTCTCTGCCGCGTAGACTGAACAAACCCAACGCTGGGCAGCCGCAACCAATATTGCCTATCTTTACAATTTGCGCAGCAATGCGTTGATCCTCCGCGTCACTTGCATCGAGTTTTCTAGAAACTTTGAAAAAAAGATGCAAAGACCCATTTCATTGGTCATATTAGAGGTGCTGTCCGTTTCACATCACCTTTTAGTTCACATCCCGGAGCGCATCACCATGAATGAAGTGTTAGAAGAACCGATGGCGCAAACCACGCAAGAGACCACTAACTTTGCCGAGTGCGTCGAGCTTAGCGACGCTCCGCAAGAAGCGGAGTTTGTCGAGCAGGTCACGCCGGTCCAGGACGAGGTCACTCCAACCGAAGTTACGGATCACGTCACGCCGGCCTCGGACGAGGCCCATGTGGCCGAGTCTGCTGAGCCGATCACGGCGGTCTTGGCCGACGTCATTGAGACGGAGGTAGAGGAAGAGGTCACGCCGGCCTCGGACGAGGCCCATGTGGCCGAGTCTGCAGAGCCGATCATGCCGGTCTTGGCCGACGTTATTGTGACGGAGATAGACGAAGAGGTCACGCCGGCCTCGGACGAGGCCCATGTGGCCGAGTCTGGAGCCGATCACGCCGGTCTTGGCCGACGTCATTGAGAACGCGATGGTGGAACAGGTCACGCCGGTTTTGGACGAGGCCAGCGTGGCCCAACTGGCGGACCTGGTCACACCGGTCGAGGCCGAAGTCGTTCCGACTGAGGTCGCGGAGCCGGCCGCGTCGGTCTCGAGCGACGTCCTTCAGACCGAGGTCGTGGAGGTGGTCACGCCGGCCCATGACGAGGTCATTCCGACTGAGGCCATGGAGCAGTTCGCGGCGGTCCACGAACAGGACTCCCAGGTCCAAGAGTGTGTCGCGGTCAGCGCATAGCGGGTGACGCCGGATCGAAGTGTGTTGTCGGCCCAACGGGTGGCGGTTCGGAGATGAGGCACAGTCGCGGCATGAACCCGGTAGATGACTTGAGCCGGAGCCGCAACGACCCTCGCCCCGCCGCCACCTGTGGCGCTGTCCTAGGATTCGGAACCGGTAAAGTTCTCCAAGCGGCCACATTTCGCGCGGGGACGAGCCGTGTGCTAAGTCTTACACGCTGATGACACCAGGGCCCAAGCATGTCGTCGACGGCGTCTGGTCCTCCCGCCTCAAAGATAAGGCAGGTTGTTCACCAGAGCCTCCATCTGAGCGCGAATCATCCGAGCAAGCTGGCGTGAACGCGAGGCAAACAGAAACGGCGGCCAGAGAAAATGGACCAATTGAACCGTCTGAACGGCCTGCGAGGCGCAGGTTGGGATTGGGCAAGACAAGAGTGAACTCGATCCACGGGGCGGCGACGAGCGCCACCAGACCCAAGGCCTGAAACAACCATCCCACCGCCAGCAGAATGGCCCCATGTGATGACGTCTCCACGACGTAATCGACCCGCGTCCGAGATCCATGTCCGGTAAACCGGACTTGCCCGCGGCGAAATCCTAGCCCGGTGTATCCTGCCGTCCCGGTACCGGTCCCAGCCGCCTCGAAGACAACCTCGCCGCAAGGACCCCAACAAATGGCCGCCGGGCTCAGGGTTATGGGTTCGATAATTCGACGGGTGCATTTTGTCTTTCTCGACCGCGCGGTGTACACTCCATTTTGAAGCCCTGTGCGCTATCTAGGCAATTAGAGCGATGGTGGCGAGTTTGCTAGCCGAATATATCAGGAGGTGGTGAGGTCGAATATTGAGGCTTTCGCGCACATTCTTCCGGTCACTGAAGATGTTCCGAAGTGCCAGGTAGAAATCAATCACCTCCCATTCGTTTCAGCGGAGAATCGGGCCCGGAATGGGACGCAACCACTGGCCGTTCGGCAACGGCCCCGTTTAGAAAGGTTTCTGCGCGATGCTCTGGCGACACCTTTGCCTGGTTCGGGCCGGGATGGCCGCGTGCCTTTTCAGTGGCCTAATGTTCATAGGTTGGTCAACCGCGATCGCTCAGACAAAACCACAGGCCGGCGCGGACAGCGAGCCCTCCTCCGGGTCGATCAGCGTGGCAACCGAGACGGTCGATCTGCTCCACGCCCGCAAGGCCGGTGATCTCGACGTGGTCGCTCGCGGACAAGGCGCGGAACGAGTCCATCTCTCGCTTCACAATCGTTCGGCCCGTCGGTTGAACGTGATCATCCCGCCTGGTCTCGTCGCAACGAGCCTGGTCGCTCAAGCAGGAGGAGCCGGCGGACGGGCCGGGGGCTTGCAAAGCATGGGACTGGGCTCGGCCGCTAATCGGGAAGGGGCCTTCGGCGATTTTCAAGGGACCGGCGGCGTCGACGGATTACGCTCGATCGGGGCGACGAATGAACCGCGCTCCCGTGAGGTGGCCGTCCCCATCGGTGAAACGATCGAACTGAACATTCCCGCCGTATGCCTCAACTTCGGCAAGCCAACTCCGACGCCTCGCGATACTTTCAAGCTGCTGACCGTGGAGGAATATACGGAGAGCGCCCGCATTCGCAAAGCCCTGCGCAGCCTGGCTACCTACGGCACCAGCCTCGGAGTCGCCCAGGCAGTCATGTGGCGGGTCTGCAATGACCTCTCTTTCGAAGCAATGGCGGACCAAGGCGGCAAGATCATGAACACTCATGAGATCGCATTGGCGACGCGCTTTGTCGACGTACTCGACACGTCGACGAGCGGAGACACAGTTGACCCGTCGGCACTCACCGGCGGACGAATCTTTGTCCAAGTCCGTGGCACGGGGCCGCTGGACTCTCACGCCAGGCGCTTGGCCAGACAGCTCGATGGCCTGCGGATTCTGGGCATTCCGCTCCAAGTCTTTGAATCTAAAGGAATTCCCGCCGCGTCAGCCCCGGCGATCTACCTGAACGTTATCCTGACGGACGCCAAGAACTCCCAGACCCGTGGGACGATTGTGGCGAGCTCTTGCGCCTCTGATGGCTCATGGCTCCCCCTGGGCAAGGTGGGGTTTCGTGACAATTCGTCGGCCGACGTACTGGACGGCGCCACCTTGTCGAAAGTCATCGACCGCGCGATCGCCGGGGCTTTCGTCACTGTGAAGCCGGCCCGCCGAACGTTGGGAAGCACGACACTCAAGGTCGAGAACCGTCTCCCCTTCACGATTACCAACTTGGTCGTCAGAGCCGGTACATCGTCGGGCTCGCCTCCCGTTTCGTTCGAAGGCGTGGGTGTCGGCCCGCGCGATCGACGCTCCTGCCGATCCAGGCAGCCACTGCTTCTCTCGTTGAGCAGGTCGAGATCAATGGACTGTGATCTGCCGACCACCGCAAGAACGACTTGCCTCGGCCCGGCTCTGGCCACTACCATGGTAATGCTCTAAGCATTTTGTAGTTAGCGACGTTTGAACGAGAATCATCCGGGTTGCAACGAGGGCGGAGCCGAGACTGATGCCTCCGGATCGTCGCCGAGTCCATTTCTCGGGCCGCGTTCAAGGGGTTGGATTTCGCTTCACCTGTCAGTCACTGGCCCGCGGGTTTGAGGTCGCGGGGTTCGTTCGCAACCTCCCCGACGGCCGAGTCGAGCTCATGGCTGAGGGCGATGACAACGAGCTCGACGCGTTTCTCGCATCGATCCGACTCGAGATGGGCCCGTACATCACGCACGTTACAACCGAGCCTGAGCCGCCGGGACAACATCCTCTCGTTGGGTTTGCCATTCGTTATTGATTGATTGATTGAGTTTACTCCAGCTCCCAAGTCAGACTGATTCGCCATTCGCAGCGTATGTACTCTATCGCGTATCATTTTTCGCTCCTTTGCCGTCATTCCGGGATTATTGAAGACAATCATGAAATCACTCACAATTGCTCTGGCCACTGCCAAAGAGGCGATTCGTCAGCCAGCCTTTTTCGTGATGGCTTGCTTCGCGGGCGCTCTTTTGGTGGTGACGATCTTCGTGCCCTACTTCACGTTCGGCGAAGACATGAAGATGTATAAAGACACGGGACTGACCACGATTTCGTTTTTTTCCATGTTGCTTGCCCTTTTGACGGCAAGCTCGACGGTCGCCGACGAGATCGAGGGGAAAACGGCGATCACGCTGCTATCGAAGCCGATCAATCGCCGCCAGTTCATCGTGGGCAAGTTTCTGGGAATCGAGCTCGGCGTTCTGCGCTTTACGTCGTGTTGGGTACCCTGTTCGCCGGAGGAGTATGGTACAAATATGCGTATGATTTACGCGAATCCGCGGGGGGGCTCACCGAAACGGCCAAGCAGTGGGAACAAGTGATGCAGATCATGCCGGGCCTTGTACTTGGGTTCCTGGAAGTGACCATCCTCACCAGCATCAGCGTGGCCATTTCGACGCGGTTGCCGATGCTGGCCAACCTCGTGGTTTGCATCCTCATTTTCTTCCTGGGCCACTTGAGCCCGGTGCTCGTTGAGCTGGCCGCTCAGAACAGGCTCAATGAGCTGGTGGGGTTCATGGCCCGGTTCTTTGCGTGGGTCCTCCCCTCGCTCGAGTTTTTCAACGCCGGCCCATCGATTTCAACCGGTGCGGTCATCCCCTGGGTTGGCTACGTTTTGCCGGTCCTGGGCTATTGCGTGTTGTACAGTGGAGCAGCGCTTTTGTTCGCATTCTTGCTATTCGAAGACCGAGACCTGGCCTGATCCCATGAAAAGTCAAGGGACCTCACGCATGCAAATCGACGCGTATCGCCGCGCACGTATGCTGATGAGTTCCCGGCGGAACTACGCAATTGCCCGTGTTCTGGGGCTGTTCCAGTCCCTTTTGATCGTGGCCCTCTTGGGCGTGACCGCTTTGTTCGTGGCGCTCGTGTCGTCGCGAGGCGAATCTCAGTTCCCGTCGAACCAATCGGAATTTCTGCCGGCCTGGGTGGTCAACCGCGTGACCGGCGAAGACCAGCAATTTCTGATGTTCGACGATACGGGCATCTTTCCGCTGATCGCGGACAACGTGCGGAGTAGAAATCCGGTTCATCGAGCCGGCGCGGCGGTGTTGGGTTGGACGGCGGGCCATTTCCCCGCGCTTCGATACAATTGGAGCGAGCTCATGGTTTTGGTCGCCATGAGCTCGATCTGTGTCGTGCTGATTGCTTTGGTGGCGATCTGGCGGCGACGTGTGGTGGCCGTGGTCGCGACCGACATTGCAACTTCGCTGCGCCGGCAGCTTCATCGCCAGATGTACCGGCTGGGCCAATCATCGCTGCCGACCGAAGGTATTGGGCCTGTCATCAACTTGTGGACTCGCGAGGTCAACGATCTCCGCGACGGCTTGATCGCCGATCTCGACCTGACCCCGCGGAGTCAGGTCCTCGGGGCCGGCCTGCTTGTGATCGCTCTTTTGGTCTCCCCTGTCTTGGCCACCTTCCTGGCATCCCTGGGTCTGCTCGTGTGGTTGGTCTCACGAGTTCTGGTCCGGGATGCTCGGCAGGCGATGGAGACGGCACTTCGCGACGCTTCGGTCCAGCTTTGTCTGCTCCACGAAGACCTGGGCTTGCTGCGCACTGTCCGGATTTACGGCATGACCGACTACGACCGCCAGCGGTTCGATGAACACGTCGAACGCTATCTCCGGGCCGACACGCGGCGAATCATCACCAGCGCCCCGATCAACCCCAGCGCGGGCTTGCTCTATGGCGCGGGACTCATTCTCGCGCTGGGCCTTCTGGGCTATAACGTCGTCGTCAACAATCAAATCTCGATCGCGACGATGCTGATCCTCGTCGTCTCGCTGGCCGGGCTCGGCTTTCCGATCTCGGAATGGATCCGACTGGGGAAAGCGCTTCGTCAGGCCAATCGGTCGGCCCGCGGGATCTTCGAGTTCTTGGAACGGCGGCCCGAGCTGCATCAGAATGTGGGAGCTCAGTTCCTGAACGCCGTGAAGGAACAGATCACCTTTGAAAACGTGGCGCTCGAGAGCCGCTCGGGGCGACGGCTGCTCGAGTCGATTTCGCTCGAGATACCCGCCGGTTCCCGCACCGCGATCATGGGCCAAGATGACGACGCCAAGCTGGGGCTGGTCTGCCTGATCCCGCGCCTGCTCGATCCGCAGTCCGGCCGTGTCTTGATCGACGGACTCGACCTCCGCGACGTAAGTTTCGATTCCGTGCGAGCCCAAGTCGCTACCGTCTTGCAGGCGGACCTCGTCTTCACCGACTCGGTACTAGTCAATATCGGTCTGGGCGACTCGACGAACACACTGCCGCGAATCATCGAAGCGGCCAAGCTGGCCCACGCGCACCACTTTATTCAGGACCTTCCGCACGGTTACGACACGACGATTGGTCCTCTCGGTCATTATCTCAAGCCCGATGAGCAGTTCCGAATCGCGCTGGCGAGGGCCTACCTGCACGATCCCTCGATCCTGATTATCGAGGAGCCGAAGACGCCGATTGACGATGATACCAAGCACTTTCTTGACGACACCTTGTCTCGCCTATCGATCGGTCGCACCCTGATCATCGTGCCTCATCGGATGTCTACGTTTCGCTCGTGCGACCATGTCATCCTCCTGCAGAATGGCCAGGTCGAAGACGCCGGGACACCAGACCAGCTTCAAACGGAAAGTAAGTTGCTCCGTCACTTGCTCTATATTGAGTTCAATGAATTCGCTGGCGGTGACATCGAGGCTGGTCAGATGAACTATCGCGAACCGGTTCGAAAAGCAGCCCCGTGACCGACGGCTCGGTCTCAGCAGAAGTCGTCGACGGTCGGCTTGATTACCAGTTCGGGCACATGGGCCCGCGGGTGGAGCTCGACCAAGAATTTCACGGCGGCGGCGACGTCGTCGGGTTGAAGGATCACGGAGCGCCGCTCCGCTCCAACCGGGACCGGTCGCGCGTCGAGAATCGGCGTCTCGACTTCGCCGGGATAGATCACCGACGAGCGAATGCCGAGCGGGCCTTCCTCACGCGCCAGAGCGATACCTAGCGCCGACTGGCCGAACTTTGAGGCCGAGTAGCCGGCACCTCCAAGCGTGCTGGCGCGAATGCCAGCGATCGAGCAGATCTGGATGATCAGCCCGCTCTTGCGCCGACGCATCGACGGCAGCACATGGTGGACCAAGTTGAACGAGCCCGTCAGATTCGTGGCGATCATTCGGTCCCAGTCGACCGGGTCCAACGACTCGAGCCTGCGATTTTTCACATTGGTGCCGGCATTGCAAACCAACACGTCGATCGATTTCAGCGCGGTCTCAACCTGGCGGACCAGGCCCTCGACCGCGGCTCGGTCGGTAATATCGCAGGGAGCGACGAAGGCCGAATCCTTGCCATTAACGAAATCAGCCCTGGCTCGTTCCAGCTTCTCTCGGTCGCGACCCACGAGAGCCACGCGCAATCCCATCTCAGCCAGCGTCATTGCAATGCTTCGGCCGATCCCACTGCCCGCGCCTGTCACCAGTGCCGTTTTCAAGTTCGCCGACAAGTCAATTCCCTCCCGTCGCGTCTTTCCACCCCTAAATCTTAATGACCCCCTGCACGCAACCACCTCGTTTCGGTGGTGTCTATTCTTCATTGTACGAGTCCGGCCCCGTGGAATCGACGGACGAATTATCCTCCCCCGATCCACCCATTCTTTTCCCGCGCCTGAACTTTCGAAAACGCGATAGCCGCGGCGACCAAACGGATCGCCACGGCTACCGGCAGACATGCATCTTTTCATCAAACGGAGAAGACGAAAGCCGACTATGCATTCCAAATTTGAAGCTGGCTCGAACCCTTGCCGCTCGCGCCACCAGACGTCCAGATGGTCGAGGACGCGAAAAGTGCTTCCAGCGTCGACAGGCTGATGGAAGCCGTCGCATTCGTCTGTGTTAATCGAACCGTGTTGGATGGCTGGCCATTGATGTACACCTGCACGTCAGTCGTGCTGGTGGCCGGCGGAGCGGCCGAGGAAGACACCGTTGATGCCGTCGTGGCCGTGGTCGTCGCCTGACTTGTCGTTGCCGCCGTGCTTGCACCCGATGTCGTGGCCGTGTTGGTCGTCGTCGTTGTGACGGACGATATCGGTGCCGTCACGGTGCTGCTTGTTGTGGTCGCAACCGGTGCGGTGACCGGGGCGATTGTCGTTGGCGCGACCACCGGGGTCGCAGGCGCGGGCGAAGCTGCGCCGGGCTGGCCGAGGGAATCAGGGCTGCCGCGGCCTGCAGGTTCAGCTCACCGACCGTGATGCCCGTGACCGGGTCGTAGACCGGCGTGGCGGATTCCTGGATCCAGTCTTTGATCTGGGCGACAGTCGGTAAAGCATCGAACCGCGACTCATAAATCTCTTGGAGCAACGTCACGCCCCCGGTTACCAGCGCCGTGGCAAAGCTTGTTCCTTCCACAGTCGCCGTTCCGGAGTCGCCGCTGGGGGCGTTCAAGCCTTCGCCCGGGGCCGCGATCGTCGTGGCTGAGGCCCCCCCAATCGCCGTGCCCAGCCGCTGGGCATTAGACAGCAGATTGCCCGAGAGATCGGTCGCCGTCACGCTGATCGTGCCGGCAACGATCGCGGCGAAACCTTCGCCTTGCTGGCCCGTAAAGCTATTGCCGGTCGCCGCCATGACGGGGATATTCATGGCGGAGAGCTGCCCGATCAACTGAGTGACGAGCTGGCCGTCTCCACCATCGTTGGCAAACCAGTTCTGGGCATAGTTACCGCCGTCAGACAATGACATATTCACCGAGGTGATGTTGTACTCGGCGTGATTATTGATGACCCATTGCAAAGCGTCGGCGACACTGGCCAAGCTGGCCGTGTTGGAACTGTCGGTCACACGCAGGGCGACGATGTTCACACCGGGGGCGACCCCCAGGTCGTTGGGGTCGTCCGAGCCGATCAACCCGGCGACGGATGTGCCGTGTTGTGAGTAGACCGCCATCGGATCGGGGGTGTTGTCCGCGAAATCATAGCCGGCGATGACCTTATCGCCAGGCCCGAATCCACCACCGAGCGCCGGGTTGTTGTAGTCGACCCCGGTATCGATCACGGCGACCGTCATTCCGGTGCCCTGGACACCATAAGTCGAACGCACCTGGGCGGCCCCGATCATTGGGTCATAAGCGGTGGCTGCCCCGGTCTCGACCGCGCCGGCCGGCCGTTCGAGCTCGCGTAGCTTCGCTCCGTGATGCCCCATCTTAATGCCCGCTTTCTCCCGATGCGAACCGCCGTCGTGAACGTGGTGAACCGTCGCCTGGCCGCCGATGTGGGCCCGCGGCAAAATGATCGGTCAGCCCGCTGGCGACCGAGGTCGACAAAAGACAGCGGTCATCGAGCGATTCTAACAGAGGTCGATGGCATCGCCGCCTGGTGCGACGGTTGTGGTTCCCGAACCAGCCCATGAGACGAGTCTCCCCAGACGGCCGCCAAACCATTGGCTTAGGCCGCCCCGCGAATCGGTTGTGAACGCTCTCCTTCCTTGGCACGCTTGCACCAGCAACCGACTCAACTCGGCGCACGGAACAAGACGTGGTGAGCAGCCTCATCCATTGACCAAGACTGCTCAAACAGAGCGCGAGCAATAGTTGAAGAGACAAACCACCTCGAGCTTTAGGGGATGATGCCACTATCTGTTAGATTCAGGCACATATTTTCCCTTTGCTCTCGAGATGGGTCACCCGAGTGCGGAGAATCGACGTCCCTTGGAATTGCACAAGCGGGGAACTGGGGAACCTCCCCAGCTTCGGTCCCAGGAACGGCGATTCGCTTCTGACATCCTGTGGAGACCGCGCGGAATCGTTCCACTCGATCGATGGGGCGTTTGACCAGGCTGGTCAACTCCCCGCCGGCGCGGTTCCTATCGCGCCGGTGTTTTGGTCCGCACGCCCAATCCGTTATGGGTGGGCTCGTGCGGATCAGACGGCAGTCGCCTCACTCGGTCTTGTGTCCCATCATGAGACGACCTAGAGTAAAACCATTCCACCGCCGGGCCTGTTCGAGAGCGAGTCTCGATCAGTGCCTCTTCTATCGGACCGTGTCACGGGAGATATTCTTTATAAACATGGAAATTGTCGGCGTGATACCAGCCCGTTTCGCTTCGACCCGCCTCCCCGGCAAAGCCCTTTTATCCGAAACCGGGCAGCCCTTGATCCTCCATGTGATCGAGGCGGCACGACGGTCGCGATCGTTACAACGAATCATCGTCGCCACGGACGACGACAGGATCGCGCACGCCGTGACACGCTTTGGCGGCGAAGTCATGATGACCCGCGTTGACCACGCGACCGGCACCGACCGCGTGGCCGAAGTAGCGGCACGCCTCGATAAAGCCGGAATCATCGTCAATCTACAGGGGGACGAGCCAGAGATGTCGGGGGATTCGCTCGACCTGGTCGTCGACTTGCTCGCCAACGACCGCGAGGCTCCTATGGCCACCCTGGCGACGCCCATTCGCGACGAGTCGATTTATCGCGACCCGGCCTGCGTGAAGGTCGTTTGCAACCAACGCGGGCGAGCCTTTATTTTTCGCGCAGCCCGATACCGTGCCATCGCGACGGCCTTCCAGATCCTGGAACGGCCACGGCACCGGTCGCGTATTTGCATTTGGGCCTGTACGCCTACCGCCGCGAGTTCCTGCTCAATCTCGGGTCGCTTCCCCGTTCGCCGCTAGAGTCCGCCGAAAAACTCGAGCAGCTTCGAGTGCTCGAAGCCGGCCATCCGATTGCCGTCGGTCTGGTCGCCGAGCCCAGCATCGGCATCGACACGCCCGAAGACTATCGCCGCTTTGTCGAGCGGTGGCAGCGCGGCCAGAAGCATCGCCCTTGACACGATCATGATCGCCAGGGCTCTACTCAAGGTCGAGCGATGAATCATCGCGACCGAATGAACATTCTCGTTGCCGAGGGGCTCAACCGCTAAGGTGCCGAGGCCGCCCGAGCCTGTGCGGCTTGGGGCGACACGGTGAGATCGGTGCCGGTACCGTCGAGCAATTTGTCGGAGTGCGTTCCGATCACGGTCTTGGGCAAGGTCACCAGGTCGCCGACGAACGAGAGGGGAAGATCGGCCGCGTATTTCAAATTGCTTGGGGCCTGCCCTGACTTCAACCAGACAATATCTCTGCGTACCCCGCCAAACGGTTTTGTCGTCTCTTGCCCCGCAAGGTCCTTCGCTGGCAGCGGACGGCCGTCGAGATTGGCCATCGTTCCGCAACCCGATGATGCCACGATCGCGGATAGAGCGAAATTACCAATCACTCTGTGAGCTAACATGATCGGATCCCGACGGCCTGACAGATCTCGGTCGATTGCGAAAAACGTACGGGATTATGACAGTCTGCCGGAATTCCACAAGAGGAAGTTGCTCTCAGAGATGTAGCTCATATTCGCGGATTTTGTCGAAAAGCTGGCGGCGGCTGATGCCGAGCTTTTCGGCGGTCTTGGTGCGGTTGCCGCCGCAGGCGGATAAGGCTCGCTGGATGGCCGCCGCTCGACCTCTGCGAGCAAGGCTCGAAGCGGCATGGAGTCGGCCGCTTCGCCGGCGGCGGTGATCACCGGGTCGGTGGACTCGTCGGCCTCGAGGTGTTCGGGCAGGATCGTCCGGCCGCGTGCGGCGATGACAGCACGCGACAAGGTGTTTTCCAGTTGCCGCACGTTTCCGGGCCAGGGGCGAACCTTGATCGTCAGCATGGCCTCGGGCGAGAATGAGAGCTGCGCCAACCGTGCGACTGTTCGATGCGCTTCAGGATGTATCCGCCAGTGGCTCGATATCCTCGCGGCGCTCGCGGAGCGGTGGGACGACGATTCGGGCGACGTTCAGGCGGTAGAACAGGTCTTCGCGAAAACGGCCGGCGGCGACTTCCTTGGAGAGGTCGCGATGCGTGGCCGAAATGAGCCGTGTCGGATGCGCAAGGTTTCCGTTCCGCCGACTCGCTCAAACTCGCCCTGCTGGATGACGCGGAGGATCTTGACTTGGGCCGGGAGCGGCAGCTCGCCGACCTCATCGAGAAAGAGCGTGCCGCCGGCGCGCGTTCAAACCGGCCGGCCTTTGCCGGTCGGCGCCGGTGAAGGCACCGCGTTCATGGCCGAAAAGCTCGCTCTCGACGAGCCCCTCCGGCAGCGCCCGCAATTGACGCGGATGAACGGCCGGCGCGGCGATCCGAGTGCCGATGAAGCGCGGTCGCGACCAGTTCCTTACCGGTACCGCTCTCGCCCAGGATCAAGACCGGTGCGTCCGTCGCCGCAGCGAGCCCGATCACTTGTAGACTTCGCGCATGGCGGCGCTATGGCCGATCAGCTCGGGCTCGGCGCTCGCGTCGTCGTCGGGGGATATTCCGTCAGCGCCGATGCGCTCGCAGCGATCTTACCTCTCGTCGCCAAGGCTCGCTGTTTCAGGGCTCGCTTGAGCGTGAGAAGACCTCGTCGAGATCGAACGGCTTGGTCAAATAGTCGTAGGCGCCGTGGCGCATGGCCTCGATGGCTGCCGCCGAGCCCCCAGCGCCGTCACGACGATGACCGGAAGTCGGCGAGCGCGGCCCGAGACCGGCCAGGACCTCAGGCCGCCACGGCCGGGCATCTTGAGATCCAAAAGCACGGCGTCGGGTACATCGCTCTTGATCCGAGCGAGGGCCTCGTCGCCGTCGGCCGCCTCGAGGGTTTGGTAGCCTTCGGATCGAAGGAGCAATACGAGATTGCGGCGGATCGTGCGATCGTCGT
>CAWHKI010000278.1:0-19549 GCA_963829765.1 uncultured Isosphaeraceae bacterium
ACCCCAAGTGGCACCAACGACGGCAACTACCTGATCCCGGGCACGACGGTGATTGCCAGCACAGCGGTCGATCAGATCTTCGGCACGGTCGGCTCAGGCGACGACTGGTACCTGGTTACCAGTAATGACGTGCTGGAGAACGTCGAGCAGAACGAGGTCACGTTGATCGACTGATCCAAAGCAGAACCGAATGCTCGAATGCCGTGGCGGGCGGCTAACATTGAGACGGAACGGAAGCAATGAGAACTAGGAATTTGAACAGAAGGAAACGAAGAAACCAAAGAATGTGAATACGGAGCAGGTAAGACTTTAGGGTTGGGACATTTGTGTTAAGCGAGCGGCCGGTGGAAATGTACCAGGGGCAGAGGGGTTGTAGGACGGATTGGCAATCCTTCCCACGGTAGTCTGAGCCTGCCAGCCGCCGTAGGCTCAGCTCCCCCCTTCGTTACCTTCGTTTGCTTCTGTTCAAGATTTATTGTCCGGCAAGTACCGGGGTGTCGTAACGCTGGATTTTCTCGGTGTCCTTTTAAGAGGCGCGTGGCCCCACTAACCGGTTCGGGGTTATTGATGACAGGCATGACCACCAAATTGCCCGCGCAGTAGTCAGGTTTTGTGGGTGACGTTTTTCCGGCTCTTCGGTTCGGCCACTGTTGACCCCTCGGTGGCTGGACCGTATACGACGGCGGGCATGGATGCCTGCGTCGTGTACAATGTCGAAGGCGAATCGGGCTCGCTGGTCAATGCCGATCACGATGCCGGCGGCAACGACGCCGCGGGAAGCGACTACGTTTCGGGCCTTCGTGATCTGTATTCTGGACCGACCTGAACTGGGATTGGCTGAAGCGGCTTCGCGGCATCAAGCTTTTAGATGATTTCTTCCGTGTCGTTCCGCGCCTTCCGTGGTTAGGAATCGTGCCTTCCACTGCTACCATGAAATTCCCACATTGGCTGTTAGAATTTCATGGTATAGCATAGACGGTCATGATCGATCGGCAAACCGACCTACGCCTGGTGCGCACCGCCCTCCGCCGCAGCCGTGTGGTGGCGCTTTTGGGACCGCGGCAATGCGGCAAGACAACGCTGGCGCGGCAGTTTGTTCCCGCCGCGTCGATTAACTACTTCGATCTCGAAGACCCTCAGAGCCTGGCCCGATTGTCCGAGCCCAACATCGCGCTGCGACCGTTGCGAGGACTGGTGATCATTGACGAGATTCAGCGGCGGCCGGAATTATTCCCTCTCTTGCGGGTACTGGCGGATCGAAAGCCGCTGCCAGCGCAATTTTTGATTCTGGGCAGTGCCTCACCCGATCTGCTCACCCATTCCTCGGAAACCTTGGCGGGACGTGTAGAAACCGTGCACTTGGAAGGCTTTCGCTTGGGAGACCTGGGCCTGGCTCAACGACGCCACTGGTTGCGTGGCGGGTTCCCGCTGGCGTACACGGCCAGAACCGAGGCTGATTCTGTCGCCTGGCGTCGTCAATTCCTTCAGACCTTCTTGGAAAGAGATATTCCTCAACTGGGCATTCAGGTTCCGGCCGTCGCCTTAAGGCGGGTTTGGCACATGTTGGCCCATTACCACGCCCAAATTTGGAACGGCGCCGAGCTGGCCGCGCTGGCCATCAGTGAACCAACCGTCCGCCGTTACCTCGATCTCTTGACGGGCGTGTTCGTGCTTCGGCAACTGCCACCGTGGTTCGAGAATCTCGGCAAGCGACAAATCAGGGCCCCCAAGGTGTTCGTACGCGACAGCGGCCTGCTCCACACGCTTTTAGGTATCGCCAACCGGCGAGAGCTGGAGCTTCATCCCAAAGTCGGCGCTTCGTGGGAAGGCTACGCGGTGGAAGAAGTACTCAAGGCGCTGCGCCGGACGAAGCGTATTTCTGGGCCACTCACCAGGGTGCCGAGCTCGACATGCTCTTGTTCAAGCATGGCCGCCGCATCGGCGTCGAATGCAAGCGCAGCGACGCACCCACCCTGACGCCCTCGATGCGCATCGCCGCTCAACGATCTGAATCTGGATCGCCTTGTCGTGGTCTATCCCGGTGAACGTCGGTACGCACTTGCCGATCGCGTCGAAGTCATTCCTTTGGTTGAGTTGGTGGGTACTGGCGACGACGCGGCGAGTCTGTTCAAAAGGCGCCGCCGCTAAGGAACGGGGCGGAAATAACTTCCTGATTCGAGGCGGGATGCTTGGCGACCCAAAAACTCTCTCTCCCACGCTCCGGCGTGGGAGTGGTCCTCTTGCCGCTCCGCGGCACGCACAAGTTCAATCAGGGAATTTATTACAGGCCCGTTCCTAAGCTAAGAACCGACCGCCGAATTGCTCTCGCGTGCCGGGCTTGTCGAGGCCACCATATTAACCCAACGCGCCAGCGAGGATTGCCGCGAGGCACTCGCGGCGGCGGCATGCGTCCCCTCGCTGGCACATCGGGTTGATATACCGATGCGGCGGCGGCATGCGTCCCCTGCCGGCGCGTCGGGTTAATATTGGAACACGGCGGCGATGGTTGGCATCGAGCTATTCCGCGGCTTACTTGAATTGACATAATGAGTTTTGTAGATTCAGCGACAAGAGACAACTGACAAAACCCGCTGAGGAGCCGAGATGGAGCCGAATTCCGCGTCGTACCGCGTCGCCGCTGTGCAGATGGAGCCAAAACTTGGCCGGCTCGATACCAACCTCGAGCAGATCTTGAACTGGCTGGAGCCGGCGGCGATGGGCGGGGCGAAGCTGGTTGTTTTTCCGGAGTGTGCTCTTTCCGGCTACGGTTTTTCTAGCCGCGAGGAGGGGCTCGCCCACGCCGTCTCGTTAGATAGCACCTACGTGGCCAAAGTTGTCGCGGCCTGTGCGCGTCACCAGTGTTTTTGCGTGTTCGGCTTGCTGGAACGCGATGGCGACCGGTTGTTCAATGCCTGCGTCCTCGCGGGGCCGACCGGAGTGGTCGGTCGTTATCGCAAGGTTCATCTGCCGTTTTTGGGAGTCGACATGTTCGTCGATCCCGGCGACCGGCCGTTCGCGGTTCACGATGCGGGGGGCGTCAAGGTCGGCATGCACATCTGTTATGACGCGGGATTTCCCGAGACGGCTCGCATTCTTACGCTTTTGGGCGCCGACCTGCTGGTATTGCCGACGAACTGGCCAACGCATTCCGAGTGCGCCGCCGAGCACATGATCCCAACGCGTGCCATGGAAAATACGGTGTATGTGATGGCCGTCAACCGCGTGGGCGAGGAGAGCGGGTTTCGATTTATCGGAGCCAGCTCGATCGTCGACCCGAAGGGGCGTGTTTTGGCCAGGGCCGGGTCGGAATGGCGAGGAAGTCCTCCAAGCCGACATCGACCCGGCAATTGCGCGGCGGAAGCATTTGGTGCGCGTACCGGGCCGGCACGAAATCGACCGGATCGCCGACCGCAGGCCACGGTTTTACGCGGGCTTGGTTGCGCCTAATGGCCGCGATTGATCGCGGGGTTCAGGGCTGGTGGAAGCGGTGAGAACGGGGGCGCGCGAACAGATTCTGGCATTCAGGCGATGGCTGAATCTGATGGGCGGGAAACATGCCGCGAACGTCTCCCAACTCGTTCCTACGCTCCGCGTAGGAATGCCGTCCTTGACGCTCAGCGTCGTGTGTGACCCTGCGATCGTTGGCCTGACAGCACGCAAGTCGAGGTATCGAGCCTCGCGGTTTCTGGGACGATTGAGTTGCACAAGCACCGCAAAGTTTTGTCCACGAGGTGTTGCATGAGGCTTCGTCGAGTGAGTCTGCCTTTCGAACGGTTTCTAGAAGACGACGCAGAGCGTCGAAGGCGGCATTCCGACGCAGGAGCGTCGGAACGAGTGCCAGCGGAGCGTGTCGACGATAGGGAAGCGAAACGGCCGGGTCCAAGTGCCAGAATCCGTTGGCGCACCCGCGAGAATGCCTGCCTCTTGTCGCAATCGGCGGCCCGATCCACAATGAGAGGCCTCGCGGTATCCAAGGGGGGCGAGGCTCTGTCCGAGCCGGCATCGGCACTCGGCTCGCACGGAGGCTCGCCCTCCCAAGATGTCTCAAATCGCCCGCGGAAGTAAAGGGGCTGGTGAGCGCGGATGCGAACTGCCGAAGGGTGCGAAACCGGAACGGGAACTTATGAGGCAGGTTTTCGGAATTGCAGAGCTCGACCGCGGTCTCGGCGGAGGCCTGATCCCCGGGACGTTGACGGTGGTCGCCGGGGCGACCGGGGTGGGCAAGACGCAACTCGGGCTGCACTGGGCCAACGCCGGCTCGACCGCTGAAGGTCGCCGCGGGGTGCTTTGCGACTTGACCAGCCGCGGCGATTCCCAGAATCACTCGGCCTACTGCGAACGTTTGTTTGGTTGGGCGCTGCAAGAATATCCGCTGACGGCGAACCCTGAATTCGAAAACGCCTGGAATTTCACGGCCGCGATCGGCGATTACTTTCACCCCTTTGATCGGGCAGGCCGGCGCGTGACCCAAGCCGACCTCGGGGCCGACCAGTGGCACCAGTGGAAAAGCGATCTGGCGCGAATTCTGCGCGCTCGGCCGGTTTTTTCTATCAACACTTCGCGCGGCACGCGGCGGGTCGTTTTCGACGGCCTCGAGCCGGCCGATCGGTTCAGCGAGTCGATCCAGTTCGAATTCTTCGAGTACATCTATCATCAACTTCTCCGCAAGGACGACGAATGGGCCGCGCGGGAATGGTTTCGCGAGCGCTTCCGCGCCAACGCCGAGGCGGTCTTGCACCACCGGTACGACCAGAGCAAAATTGGGTGTCTCTATCTCTACACGACGCCCCAGGTCATGCTCGAAGAGCTGATGACCCAGCCAATTGCCCAGGGCGACATTTTTGCCAATGCCAACACGATCATCCTCATGGGCAGGACCCGGCACGACGGCCGTTACGGCCGGGCCCTGGCCATCCCCAAACACCGCGGCAGCGCTTGCAGTGAGGAAATCCTGCCCTATCGCATCACGGATCAGGGCATTGTTTTTCATTAAATCGAGGTATCAACCCGATGAGCATTTCGATTGATCTCACTGGCTTGACCGCTCTTGTCACCGGCTCATCGCAGGGAATCGGGGCCGCGACCGTGCGCACGCTCCATCGGTCGGGAGCGCGGGTGGTGATCAACCATCCGGACTCAAGCGGCGGTCAGGTCGCGGAAGATGCGCAAAGGATTGGTGATGAGCTGAATCTGCGCGAAAAGCCAGCGCCATCATCCGCGTCGCCGATGTCAGCGATCCTGTCGCCGTGCAAGGGATGATGAAGAGTGTGCGCGAGGAGTGGGGCGGGATCGACATCCTCGTCAATAACGCCGGAATCATCCGCGATCGTTCGATTGGCAACATGACGTTGGAAGAATGGCGCAAGGTGCTCGACGTTAACCTGAGCGGCGTTTTTCATTGCTGTAAGTATGGACTGGAGGCGATGCGCGACGGTGGTTCGATTGTTTGTGTCGGCAGCTTGGCGGCCAAGATGGGGTTTCATGGCCAGTCGAACTACGCGGCCGCCAAGGCCGGTGTGCATGCTTTGGTACGCGTCCTCGCCCGCGAGTGTGCCCGCCGCTCGATCCGGGTCAACGCGGTCGCTCCGGGTATAATCGAAACGCCGATGGCGGCCTTGGTCTCTGAGTCCGCTCGCAATCAGCTTTTCAAATCGATTGGCTTGGGGCGATTCGGACGTCCGGACGAGGTGGCTGGCGCCGTCCTCTTTCTCTGCTCGCCGCTGGCCAGCTATGTGACGGGGCACGTGCTGGAAGTGGATGGTGGCTTTCTGGGTTGAGTTCGATGGCCCAAGACGATCCACGCGACCGTATCCGACGCGAGCAGGGCGAGATTGCCGCCGCCGAAGGGCTGTTTCAGGACGACAAGAAGGCGAAAGCCAAAGCCATTCCCACGCCCTCCGTGGGCCCTGCCTCCGGCTCCGGCGAGACCTTCGCCCTGGCCGACGGCCCGAGCTCTGTCGAGCCGGGCGCTCCGGCTCCGATCCCGCAGGGCCCGCCCGTTTCTTCCAAGGCTTCTGACCGACCGCCTCGACCGCGCAAGACCGAACAGTCTACCAATCAGCCCACGCTCGAACCCTCGGCCTTGGTCGAACAAGTCTGGTCAAGGCAGGCCGAATGGGGGCCGACCATGCTTGTCGTCGGTTTATGGGTGACCTTCATCCTGCTCATCGTGTATTTTGGCCTGGGCATCGAGCTCATCGGGACGGCCTTGCTGACGCTCGTTGTCGGGGGCATGGTGGCGGTCGTCCTTTCGTACCCGATTTTGATCACACTCGAGCGCCCGGTTCCAATGACTCCCGAGCAAGCGCTGGGCGACTATTATGGTGCACTCTCACATCAACTACCGCACTTCCGGCGAATGTGGCTCCTTCTAAGCACGGCCGGAAAAACCTCGACGTCGTACGAGTCGTTTCACGGTTTCAAGGCTTACTGGAAAGAGCGTCTGGCAAGCATGCGCTAGGGGCACGCCAACTCGCTGACGCCGCTGGTCTTCGAGGTCGCGGATTTCAAGGCGGACAAGAGTGCGGGCAAGGTGCGGATCGAGGTGCAATACGCGGTGAAAGTCTGGGTGCACGGCCAGCGGAAGGGGGCGCGATCCATGTGATTCCCATGGCGAGCGCCCTGGTGCGCGGGCCGGACCGAATGTGGTATCTCGAGGACGGAACGTTGGGGCGGGAAGGGCAAACAACTTAACCGAGCCCGCCGGCCCGCCACCACCTCCAGCGAAATGCCAGGTAGGCGACAGCAAAGAAGGCCAGCCCCAGCACCGGATAAATGGCCAGGAACGCCAAATAAACGGGGATGCCGATATTCTCCGTGATGGGAATGAAAACCTGATCGGCGATGGGGAGAGGCCGGTTGATCAACACATCGCCTCGGGTCACGTGCATCGGCACGCTCAGCGCGGCGGAAAATGGGCTGGTGACGGAAATCGCCGCCAACTGCTCCGAGGTGACCCAGGGAAAGATCTGGAGATAATTCTGGATTCCCATCGGGAAAACAAAGAGGACCAGAAGCGTCAGGTAAGTCATGACCATCGCGGTTGCGGTGCGTCGCGCCAGTGCCGAGCACATGAGGCCGATCGTCGACGTGGCCATGCACGTGGTGGCGATAATGAGCAAGTAAACCACCAGCGTCCAGAATCGCGCGCGAGCTCGGGGAGCAAAATGTAGGCGAGAAAAAGCTGCTCGGTGAGCAGGAACGTCAGCACCATTGACACTCGCAGCGCGGCCACCAGCTTGGCGAACACGATTTTGCCCGGTCCGAGCAGGGTCGTCAGCAGCAGGCTCAAGGTTTGCCGCTCGCGCTCCTGGGTGATGCTGCCCGATGAAAAAACCGGCCCAACCAACATGTTGAATGTCAGCACATAGGCGACATAATAACCCGCTTTATCGGATTGAAGGAACAAGAGCACCGCCATGAGCGGGATCGACAGCAGCATGCTCACCTGGATCACGACACGTAGCATCAATGTCCCTTGACTGAAGATCTCGCTCCGGAGCTCTTTGTCGAGGACGGGGTTGGTGCCGTCCGGCATCAAGTCGGTCCGCTTGGCGGGCGCGAACAGCTTGTCCGGGAACAGGTCGCGATCGATCACGACCCCGATGGCGAATTTCTTTTCTTCCTCTTCATCGATGACGTCTTTCCCTTCGCTGCCGACGTCGGGGGGGTGAAGAAGGCGCCGATTAATCATGATCGCCAAGATGGTCCACGCGGCGAGACACCAGGGAGGGAGGATCGCGATCGAGACAAAATCACGCGCCGTCACGTTGTCGGTTCGTGTCAGCATCGCGCACATGACGGCCAGGGGCAAGATCACCAGGTAGCTGACGACCAGGGCCGAGCTGGTGCGGCGAAAATAGCTCGAACAGGCGACCGAGACGAGCCCGAAGGTCCCAGCCGCCAAAATCAAGACCAGGTAACTGCGCGTGATCTCAGAGAGGAGCAACCCGCCCAGCAGGTAGCAGAGGATCATCAAGGGCAGGCTGGAGATGATCAGGATCACCAGATAAGACAGGGAGCTCAGCAGCTTGCCGACCAAGATCGTGGAGGGTCGCAGTGGGCTGGCCAGGAGCAGCTCGTAAGTTTTTCGTTCCTTTTCTCCCGTGATGCTCCCCGCGGCGAACGTAGGCGCCATCAGGGCCACCAGAAAGAACTGGCCGAGGAAAAACAGGTCGAAGAGCCCCCGCGCGACGCCCGGTTTGACCTGGCGCAGTCCTTCCTGGCCCGCCGGCCACTGGAAATAGACGACGGCGCCCAGCGCGCAGATATAGAGCATCTGCAGCACGAACGACCGCGGCGATCTTAGCGTCACCAGCAGCTCGCGCATCAGGACTGGGTTGTCGCGAAATAACATGCGAATGTTCGGTCTCTCTCGTTGAGCTTAACTGACGATTCCCTTGGTGATCATCATGAAGACTTCCTCGAGGGAGAGAGGTTCCTCGGCGAACGACAGGACCGCCACTCCGGAAGAGATGAGCCGATCGAGAAGCCCGGCCATGTCGTGGTCTTCACCCTCGAACTCGGCGGTGAGGGTGTGGTCATAAGTCTCGACCAAGCGGATCGATGAGCTGCCGCGCAAGACTTCGGCGGCCCGCTCGGTCGACTCGTCGAGCACGCGGACCTTGAGCACGCGATGGGTGCGGATGCGGGCCTGGATCTCCCGGATGTTGCCGGCGGCCAGCATCTGACCGCGTTCGATGATGCCGATCGAGGTGCAAAAGTCGGCGAGCTCCGAGAGAATATGGCTCGAGATCAAAATCGTCTTACCCATCTGCTTGAGCTCGTTCAAGAGCGCTTTCATCTCCAGCCGCGCCCTGGGGTCGAGGCCGGAGGCGGGCTCGTCGAGAATCAAGACAGGAGGGTTGTGCACCAGCGTCTTGGCCAGGCAGAGCCGCTGTTTCATTCCCTTGGACAAACCGTTGACGTAGTCGTCTCTCTTGTCGGTCAGGTCGAGAAGGTCGAGCACCTCGCCGATGATCTTCTTGCGATACGACCGCGGTATCTCGTAGGCGACGGCGAAGAAATCGAGAAACTCCCACACCTTCATGCCATCGTAGACGCCGAAGTCGTCGGGCATGAAACCGATATTGCGGCGGACCGACATTGGCTCGGCGGTGACCGAGAACCCCGCAACTCGGCCCTCTCCCGAGGTCGGCCGCAGCAAGGTCGCCAGGAAGCGAATCGTGGTACTCTTGCCCGCGCCGTTGGGCCCAATGAAACCAAAGATCTCGCCCTTGCCAATCGCGAAGCTCAAGTTGTCGACGGCGACGAAGTCTCCATACCGTTTGGTGAAGTTGATCACCTCGATCATGAATCGTCGTACTCCGGTTCTAGCAGCGGCTTGCGATGGATCTTCCGTTTCATTTGCGCTCCGGCGCGGTGGCTTGTGGTGGCCTGTAACGGCCTGAGCTCGTTCCCCGAGCTGGCCTGCGGGTGGTTCGACGCTTTGCTGCTCTTGTCTGCTCCAGATAGAGAGCTTCGAGGGCCGGGTCGCGGCCTGCGAGGCGGTTATACCGCCAGCCCGCGGGATTGGGCGGAGGGCCGCTTCGCAAATGGACCACGACCGCGGTGAAGCCGCGCAGCCGATCGACGGCCGGCTCGATCACCTGGCCGGCGGTCGTCCCGGCCGCCCAGGCGACAAGTCGAAGCTCGCCCTGGTTCTCCTCTCCTGGTTCCCAATTCGTTCGCAATTCCGCCAAGAACGGGTCGGCGTCGGGGCCGGGGCCGGCCGAGATGCGATCCGGCGGTTGTTCCCCGTCCGGGCCGTCGATCACAACGGCCGCGCCCGCGGCGATGGTTCCCAGCCAGCGCTCACGCTCTTGGGAGTGGTTTGCCCGATCGATCAGGACCGCGTCTCGGAGCTCGATCTCGCTCTCATTGACCAGCCGACGCTTGCCCTCCTTCTCCTCGAGACGAATCGGACCGGCGAGCGCAAGCATCTGCTCGGCGCGAAACATGGAAAGACTACGGGGCTGGACGGCAAAACCCACGAGGGACGGGACGGGATAGGATTCGAACGTCGAGCTCGACACGGCTTCACCACGGATTGCCACGCCGCTGTCGAACGGCAAGGCGATCGCAGTCGGATCATTGGGATAGGAGATGGTGAAGCGCGATCGCCCGGTGGAATACACGGACACCACCCGGGTGAGATGACCTCGGGCATAGTCCCCGTGCATTTCGAGCAAGTCGATCTCGTCGGCGGCGGTGTCAAAGCCGATATCGCGCGCGGCCACCCGTTCCACGCCGACCGCGAACGCGAGCGCCACCAGCGGGACAACGAGCCATGTCCATTCCCGGCGATTGAAAACGAACCGGCAAATCAGCCAGTTAAGCGGTATCACCGCGATCAGATAGGCCAGGATGACTCGCAAGACGAAATTCGAGCTGGGGATCGTGATGCCCGACGCCTGATCGAGCAACTCATTGCACAGTTTGGGAAGCCTTGTTCCGTCGCGCCATTCGGCCACGCCGGCCTGGCGGTTGAACTCGGCCTCGGCGGCTTCCGGGTCTTGAAACGTCCCCAGCAACCGCCCCATCGCCCCCGCCCGAAGTTGATACGGAGCAGCGTTCGGAGCAACGGCGATCCCCGATTCCGGACCAGGCGGCGGCTTGCCGGGGCCGCGTGCGCCGCGGTCCGCGTCGCGACTCATGATTCGATACCAGCTCAGATCGGCGGCGCGCAAACGACTGGTTTGGAGCGGTGTCAAGACGGGCCGTCCATTGTGGGCCTCCGCGCATAAGCGGGTCCTCCGGTCGCCTGAGCAAGACACGGCGAACCAGCGTATCGAGCCCGGGCCAGGCCAGGAGCGACTCTTCGTTGGGGTTGATCGTGAGCATCGTGATCCGCCCACGCCCCACGCGCTGCTCGATCGCCAGCAGATGAGGGCTCGCCTCGCCCAGGGGAATGGTGGTCGCCCCTGGCTTGGGCTTCAGGACCGACAGATAAAGCGGCCGATTCGGTGCCGGACGGATCGGCACAGGTGCCTGATAGCGATAAAAGTACCGCTGGATCAATTCCTCCTCGGTCTGCGGCACGGGCTCGCTTTGATCGTCTACACCGCCCGCCGAGGCGGCGGGAGCATACGACCGCGAGAGGGGCCCCAGATCATCCTGGGTAAGCGGCATGGTTTCGGCGGTCGCGTCGGCCGGTAAATACGGGCCCAAAAAGCTCTCACGCAGCAGCGAGAACGACTGTCCCGCGCCGACGGAAATTATCAACTGTCCGCCCCAGTGGATCCAGTCGAGCAGGGCCTGCTGTTGCGACACCGACAGGTCGTCGGGAACATAGCCGTCCCAGATGGCGTGGCTGATCGTCGTCCAGGTCAGCGGATGAGAGGAAAGCGCCGGCTTGTCGTGGTCCATCGGCAGGACGAGCCGGTAATAACGCAGTTTTTCGAGATCGCCCCCCTCGCGATCGGCCGCGGTGGGAACCACCGCCGACATTCGATTCCAGGCCGCGAACTTGTTCGTGGCATCCTTGCTCAGGACCAGCACCAGCAGTTGGTGGGGGGGAAGAGTCGTCATGGTTACCTGCCAGTTGGCGTCAGCTCGCAGCGCATTCGGGCGGATCATCTCCACGACCATTTCCTTGGGGACCTGGCCGTTTGCCGCGGGAATCATGAGCTGAAGACTCAGGGCGGCTCGTTTTTCCTTCAACAGCCGCGAGTCGCGACGATAAAATACCCGCTGCGATCCCGACAGCATTGGGATCGGGTCGGTTTGCAGAAATCCATCGTAGTCGTCTTCGTTGGCCCTGAGCTCGAAGAAAACGGTACACCAGTGGTTGGCCTTCACGTAGGGGAGGACATCGAACGGGGCGACTCTCGACAGGAAAAGCTCAAACGGAGGCCGGACCTTGTCTTTAGCGGCTTTTTTCTGGAGCGCGTCGGGCTCGTTGAGAATTTGCAGGCGCTCTTCTTCCGTCGGAGTGAGTTGAGCGTGCGCCGGAGTGATGATCTCGAGCATCACCCACGCCATCACGACGCAGATGCCAAGGCCCCGCATTCGACGACCGATCGCCAGCATTGGCGGTATTCCTTCACTTGCGGCTGAATGCCCAGTTGGGCTGCTTCCGCGGCCTTTTCACCCCGAAGTTTGAGCGGGTTTATTCGTCAGGTCTCACGAGTGTAACACCTGGCGCAGTCAACCGAAAGGGCCGCGGTGGCGTCAGCGATCCGTGATGGGTTCGGTTCCCCCGTCTTGCCGGGCCCATACGAAATACGGGCCGATGCGTCCGGCCCGGTGGTAGCCGAGGCCCGCGAGCGTTCGCGTCAGGCCGTCGATCTCGGCGCCGGCCGACGTGGCAGCGACGATCCGCACTGCTCCCGTCGCGAGGGCCTGCTCGAGCCAGACCAATCGCGGTTCAGCCAGACCAGCCGACTCGAAAACCGGGTAGAGCCAGGGATCATAGACCAGATCGATGCGCCCGTGGAGGCGGTTTACGCCGGGGAGGTCTACAAAAAAGATCTCCCGAGCTGGTCGTCGAATTTGCTCCAACAACCGCGCCAGGGCGGCGTTTTCGACCGTGCGCTTGCTCAGAATCTGTTTCACATCGGTGAAGGCAAACGCCGGTACGGCCAGCGCGGCGAGCGCCGCGGGAAGAAGCGGCCGCCATGAAGACGCACTCTCAAAAGCGCGCGCCGATGGCGCGGCCCGTCAAGACACAAACGATAACGACCGCCTGGATCGCGTAGTTAAACCAACCTCCCGTGCTGAGCCGCCACAGGATGAGAGTCAGGGCCATCTCGCCAAACCAGTAAACCCAGAGATTCGCGTCCCATCGTTCTCCCACGACGGAACGGTCCACCAACAAACACGTCGGAATGATCACGGTGATTACGAATATCAATCCGAGCACGAGCAATGCGCTGATCGAGATTCTCACAATAAAGAATTGGATCACCACCAGTATCACCACGGCGCCGATCACGGTGGTGCCCGCGATCGCGAGCGCCCGCGCGGCGGGCCGCGGCGGGTCGATACCATCGCGAGTCCGGCGGCCGCGAACAGCAGAATCGGGCCCACGCACTTCCAGATGAGTGCGAGCAAAAGATTTCCGGCGACGTACCAGTCCGCCGGATGAACCTGGCTTACGTTCCGGGCGGCGATGAGGATCGATTGCGACATGCGACCGCCGTTGAGTCCACTCCTCGGCACCGCAATAAAGCGAAGCGACCGTCGACGCGATCAACGCGAAGCGCACGATCGCGCGAGGCCAAGGCGTCCGCGCCGCCAGGCCTCGATCATCAACAACGCACTGACCAGCTGGCGCCACCAGGTATTGCTGCTTGATGCAAATCGCCGCCGCGAAGCAAACGGCGGCGCCATTGAGCTTGAACACGCGCACCGGCACGCGTTCGATTGCCATGAGCACGAGCAGGATGCCGCTTGTTTCGAGCCCGATGCCCAGCATATCGGGCCTGACCTCAAAAGGGATACCGCTATAAATCGGTGTACCCGCGACAAGCAAACTGGCCCACATCCCTGCTCGGGCCGGCATGCCGCCTAAGCGTGCGAGTCGGTACGCCGCCGCGAGCGTCGCCAGGAAACCGAGTGCAGACAGCAGCCGCCCCGCGGTCAGGGCCGCCGTCACGGGATCAAGCCCGGCGCGGTAGAGTGGCCAGGCAAAGAGCGCGGCCAGTCGGTAATAAAGTGGGGCGTGGATCAGAACGAGCGGGTACCGTCCGCGATAGGGGCCATAAAGACCCCGCGGGCCAGACTCGAGCTGGCGAGCGACCGAAAGCACAAGGGGTGACTCAATGGCCTCAATGTCCTCCTGGTGGCAAGCCATTGCAACCCACGGAATGAGCGAGCCGGCACCAACCGTCAAAGCCGCGGTGATCCAGACCAGCGTCCAGATCGCTGAACGTCGCTGTTGCTGTCGCTGCGGTGCCTGCGGCCCGCCCATGGGACTGCCTCGCGAGTTCAGCAGGAACAATCGGGCGCGTATCCTGGTTTCAACCGGGATCTGGCTGAGAGTGGCTGGAGCTTATCTTGGAGGATGCGGCTTGATTTCCCTGGTACTCCCCGTCGTCAACGGCCAGAATTTCGCCGAACTTCCCGTCGACGCTCGAGTGAACTACTTCGTCATCCTTAACGATGATACAAGCCGGTAGAACTTGGCAAAAGCCCTCCGGCGTGGTAAGCTTGAGGCAAGGAGCATAACGACATGACCATTCATTTACCTCCCGAGCTGGAAAGCTCGATCCGTGCCGAAGTCCTGAGCGGGCATTTCGCCAGCGAGCACGATATGGTTGCTGCCGCGGTTCGGGACTATCTACGGCGTCAGCAGCAGCCATCGCCGTCGCCCGCCGGCCAGGAGTCGCCCGCCGCCCAGGAGTCGCCCGCCCACGTGCACAAGCCCATATGGGAAGTCATCGAGGAGGAGAACCGCTCGATTCCGCCGGAGGTTTGGGACGCCTTACCGACCGACCTTGCTGAGCAGCACGACCATTACATCTATGGCACGCCCAAGCGGCCCACCAGATGAGGCGTGTTTTTGCCGATTCCCTGTATTGGATCGCTCTTTCCCACCAAAGGGACCAATGGCACACGACGGCACTCAAGTGAGCCACGCCCTTCAGACTGCCGAGGTTGTCACCACCCAGGAATTCCTCAGCGAGTTCCTCGCCGCCTTCCGCCATACCCCCCGGCTTCGCAGCATCGCGGCCCGACGCGTTCATCAAATCACAACAGACCCCCAAATCCGGGTGCTTCCTCAGTCCGACCAGTCCTTTCAAGCCGGTTTCACACTGTACCAAGCTCGCCCTGACAAGCAATACAGCCTGACTGACTGCATTGCAATGGAGGCAATGCGTCGTCAGGGAATCAGCGAAATTCTGACGCATGACGCCCATTTCACGCAGGAAGGGTTTACCGTCTTGCTCTAAGCGGAACCAGCCCCCAAACCCGTGCTTCCCGCCGGGAGCGACGAGTGGTCTGAAATTGTCTGTCCGGCTAACTGACCGGATCGCTCCCGAGCGGCTCGCGCGAGCATCGACACTCGCTCGCGATCGATTGGTCCGAGACGGTCCCCGCCGGTGCATGCGGAGCCGCGCACGGCCACGATGTCGGGTGCCATCGGAGTTAGGCGCCGGATCGCCTCGACATCGAGCGAGCCAGCCAACGCGACCAATCGTCCCGAACGACGCACGCGATCGAAATGCGGTTGCCAGTCAAGGTCGATTCCAGAACGTCCCGACTTGTCCCAGGTGTCGAACAGAACAACCCGGCATTCTTCAATCGCGCTGGCCGCGTCGATGATCGACTCGGGATGAGGCGCCCGTGCGGCGTGCCAATCGATGTAGACCACGGCCACCCAGGAAGGCGCCGAAAGCTCGGTGTCGCTCGCAAGCTCGCGAAGGATGATTCGCCAGCGGTTGATCCAGTCGGCAGGCGCGTGCGACAGTCCGATCTTGCAGAAGGTAATGCCCGTCCACGCGTCGCGTGGGATGACCGTCGCGTGCCCATCGGACCAATCGTTGAGCTCGCCGAGAGCAACGCTGACGGGAATGCCCGCGGGGAGGACTGCTCGTACTTCGCGCAGACGGCAATCGGCGCCCGACCCAGAGGGCCATGGAGCGGTTCCTTCACGTCGATGATGGCCGCTCCTCCGGCCAGTGCCGTCGACGCCTCTGCCCCAGATCGAACGCTCACCAGTAATGAAGGCACGTGATCGATTTGGAGAAGGTTAAACCTTTGATTCGGTCGGTTTCCGCCAACAATCCTGTTGTTTCCAGGTCGTGAGCGACGAATTCTGGTTTCAGGCGCAATCTCATCGGTCTTGAAGCTACCTGGCGAAGCGGCTTTCGTGATCCATGTGCGAGGGCTGCCTGGTTCGCTGGCAGGTGCGATCGGCATTTACCCGAATGATTATAACGTGTTGCCCTGAAGTAGTCACCCGCGACGAATCACGTTGTACGGAACATTTTCGGCAGCTTTTCCCAGATCGGAGCGGTTTGCGCGACCGGTGCAAGCGGTAAACGCTATTGGTGCGTCACATTCCGACTTCCCGTTTGGCGTTGATTGCCGCTCTCGCGCAACTCTGTCAGGTATGATTCATTGGTAGAGACCCGGTGTATGGCTGACGGTCTCACTCGATCGCGCGTTTCTGAAAGAGGAGGCTCGAGGAACGATGCGTGGAAAACGCTGGTTCACAATCGGTTCGCTGGTTTTGGCTTACGGCATGGCGGCCGGTTGTCAAACGGCAGCGCGCACAAGCCGATCGTCACTACGGAGCCCGGCCTGGCCGGTCCGGTCGACAGCGATGCGACCGTCATTGCCGCCGATGGAACGCGACAAGTCGCGCCGGCCAAGACGGTCACCTGGGTAGATCGGCACCCACTTTTCTCCAAGCCGCGCGATTATTGGAACACGTCGGGGGACAACAAAATCGTCAAGGCCGCGGCGGCGACCTTTGTCGGTGTCCCGGCCGGCATGTATAATGAAGCCAAGCAAATCATTGTCGGCGTACCGCAGGAACAACGGTATTGAGGACGTCAAAGCCGGAATGCTCGAATAAGGCGCGCATTCCGTCACCATCGGGTCAGTCGGTGCTCAGCTCACCGCTTTCTGCACGAGCGCGCCGATCCTTGCCTCTTCGGCAGCGGCCAACTCCTTCAGCGCGAAGGCGACCGGCCACATGGTGCCTTCGTCGAGGTTCGCCTCATGCTGGAAGCCGAACGTGGCGTACCGCGTCTTGAATTTGGCCGCACTCTGGAAGAAACAAACGACCTTGCCGTCCTTGGCATACGCGGGCATCCCGTACCAAAGTCTTGGCGAGAGGGCTGGTGCGTTGGCTTTGATGATCGCGTGGAGCCGCTCGCCCAAGACGCGATCCGGTCCCGGCATCGCGGCGATCTGCGTGAGAACGGCGCTTCTCCGTCCGCCTTGTCCGCGCGGGCCGCGGCGCCCCTCCGCCTTCAGCTCTTGGAGCCGCTCCCTCATCGCAACTCGTTCATCGTCCGTGAATCCCTTGGACGTCTTGCCGATCTCGCTGGTGCTCTTGGCGGACTTTCGCGTGCCCTTCTTTGCAGTCATTTTTCGTTCCTTTTCGTGAGATGCTTCTATCGGCACGCCGCCTGCTTGAACAGTCGGCCGAAGCCGCGCACAGTATCCATCTAGTTCGATCGATTGAGCCCCAGCCGCTCCGCGATCGGGGCCAGGTGATCCGGAATCGCCCCTTGCTTGTCCGCGCGGAGTTGCCGCCCCGTCCGATCCACCAGCATGACATAGTGCTCGACCCGGACCGGCCGGAACCCCTGGTCGGACACGCTCAAATGTAGACGCCGCCGGGCGGCGACGCCAGAGGTTGGACCGGAATCGGCGGAAGGCTGGGAGCCGCCGGCCTCGCCCGGGGCCGAAAGGACAGATACTATGCCTGCGGGCTGGTTTCTAACGTGAGTCGCTGACGCTAAGCTCCGAGTGTGTCAGTTACGTTCCTCTTTTCCGGAGCTTAGCAATGTCAACGACCAACGCGATTGATTCTACCACGCCCTCTTCCCCCGTCCTTTACCTGGCCTTCGAGCTCGGCAACGAGTCCTGGAAACTCGCTTTGACTATCGGGGCTGCTCAGAAGCCCAGAATCCGCACCATTTCCGCACGCGATCTCGAGGCCCTGATGCGGGAAATCAATGAAGCAAAGCGCCGGCTCCGACTACCCGAGACGACCCCCGTCGTCTCGTGCTACGAGGCCGGCCGTGATGGTTTTTGGCTCCATCGTTTCCTCGCGTCCAAGAAAATCGAAAACCTCGTCGTCGACGCGTCGTCGATCGAGGTCGATCGCCGCCGGCGCCGCGCCAAGTCCGATAACCTCGACGATACCAAGTTGGTGGGCATGCTCATCCGTTGGTTTAACGGGGAGAAGAAGCTCTGGGGTATCGTCAAGGTACCGAGTGCCGAGGACGAAGCACGCCGTCAGCTCCATCGCGAGATGATCGTGTTGAAAACCCAGCGAACCGAACACATCAACCGGATCAAGGGCCTGCTTGCGACCGTGGGCTTGAGCGTCACCGTTGACGTCGATCTTGTGGAAAGGCTCGACCAGCTCCGCCAGTGGGACGGCTCGGCTGTTCCCCTCGCGCTCAGGGAACGCATTCTCAGGGAGTTCGAGCGCTGGCAAATGGTGAACACGCAAATTCGGGCGATGGAGACCGAGCGCACCCGACAGATCCGTGACGCAAAGACGCCTCAGGGCGACCAAGTGCGTCAGTTGCTGGAACTGAAGGGGATCGGCGAAAACGGGGCGTGGCTGCTAGTTCGGGAGTTCTTCGGTTGGCGGGAGATCCACAACCGCCGGCAGTTAGCGAGCCTAGCTGGCTTGACGCCGACCCCGTACAACAGCGGGGAAAGTCAGCGTGAGCAGGGTATTAGCAAGGCCGGCAATCGGCGGGTGCGGTGGATCATGATCGAGCTGGCCTGGTGTTGGCGCAGATTCCAGCCCCACAGCGAACTGAGTCGCTGGTATGAACGCCGGTTCGCCGGGGGAAACTCGCGACTCCGCAAGATCGGGATCGTTGCGTTGGCTCGGAAACTACTGGTGGCCTTGTGGAAGTACCTGGAGACCGGCAAGGTGCCACTGGGAGCGGAGACGAAGAAGAAGGCCCGGTTCCGAGTTAGCGGTGCGAAGCGGATAGCGTCGTGAATCGGACTGGAACTGGAGGTCAAAGGGGGCGAGGAACGGGAACAATTCGGAGGTTTGCTCAGTGAGTCACGAGCGGACAGGGCTGGAGGGAGCGACCGATGCAATGCCGGGCGTCCCACGAGGAAGCCGTCGGACAGAAGGGCTCGCTTTCCCAGTTCTGGCTTCGAGTCGTCGGTTGACGAATGCAGTAAGTGGTACTCGAGCCAGGATGGTTCGACACGGATAGAAGGTCGAGCCGACCCGAAATGTCGGCCATACCATGAAGCCGCCAGCCGTTGTCGCTCGGAACGAACTGTGACAAACCAGGAGGTGAATTCAACCGCGAGGTGCCAACGTGGTAACTGCGAGAGTGGCGGGCCTTGCAGCCGACTGGCGGGTTGTGCGCCAGTCGGGCTTGCGTGCGAGGCATCCCTGCCGGGATTTCGCCGCCGTCCTGCCGGCGACCAGGGGGCTCATTGCCGCCCCCTGGACCCCGCTAGCATCATTCTCCTCCTGGTTGAGAAGACAGAACAGAACAGAGGCTCAGCTCGACCACACCGGGGTCTCACGATCCTTAAGCGATATCGAAAAACAACGGGACGCTGTTCCGCAGCCGCCTCGCGAGTTAGGCAACATCGCAAACGCGGCTGCCTCCCGTAGCGATCGGCGTCCGTAAATGCAGCAGCCCAACCAACAAACCAAAGGAATTTCTCGGCGGGGGCTTGACGTCTGGGGATTCATAGAAGACACCGCGCAGAAAACGGCACATGGCTGACCGCCATAAGCTTTTTGCAGCAAGGTAGTTCGGACTGAAGGGCCGTTGATCGCCCGCGAATCACGCCGGGGGTCGAGCCAGAGCGACTCCGTTTCTAGTGAACGCCCATGGCTTAGTCGAGAATCTTGGCCACGAAGACACGAAGCGTG
>CAWHKI010000279.1:0-9746 GCA_963829765.1 uncultured Isosphaeraceae bacterium
ACCACGGAGCCGCCGCTGGCGCGCGGATTACGCTTGACAATCCAATTCTCGACCGAGTAGCCTAGCGAGCATGATTCGTTATTTAGCGAAATACCAAAAGAGAATGCGATGAATGCGGTCTTCCAAGCTCTGAGCGATCCCACTCGACGTGAGGTTTTGCGGCTGCTGCGGGAGCGGGACATGACCGCCGGGGAAATCGCCGACCGGTTTCCGTTGTCACGGTCCACCTTATCGGGACACTTCAACGTCCTCAAACATGCCGGCTTGATCGTCGCCGAAAAGAACGGCACGAGTATTCTCTACAGTCTGAACGTGTCGGTCGTCGAGCAGGCGCTTGCCGCCATGCTGGAACTTCTCGACGCCGTTAAGCCGCCCAAGGAACCGTCGCCGCGTGGGCCTAAAAAACCGAAACATCCCCGGAACCGCAAACATGAAAGTTCAGTGGCGCATTGAACTGCCGCAGTTGGCATTGATCGCCGGCATGTTTCTCGTCGCGGCGGTGAGCTGGTCGCGTGTACCTGACACAATTCCGACGCATTGGAATGCTTACGGCGAAGTTGACGACTACGGCGGCAAGTTCACCGGACTGCTACTGCTACTGCTCGTGTCACTTGTTATTTATATGTATTTATTCGTTATGGTGTATACGTTGTCGCTGGGCGTGCCAGGCCTTCTCAATCACCAAACAGCCGGTGGAGTTTATAGCGCTTTCCGAATAGCGAGCATCTTCCTGCTGAGCATGCTCTATGCCGCAATGGCAATGGCCGCGTGGGGACGTCCCGTGAACGTTACCACGGCAGCCCTGGTTGGAATGGGAGTGCTCGTGATGGTGGTGGGGAATTTTCTTGGCAAGATTCGACCCAACTGGTGCGTGGGAGTGATCACACCCTGGACCCTGGCGAGCAAGGAATCGTGGAACAAAACCCATCGTCTATCTGGCTGGGTCTCCATTGTGCTGGGCTTGCTGATCGCCGCAACCGGAATCATCTGGACGACCTGGATGCTGGCACTGTTGATTCTGGCTGGCCTGGCAAGCGTGACTACCGTCGTCGCCTACTCCTACATTGTGTACCGCGACGATCCTCATCCGATGCCGCCGGCATGGCCCTTCCCTGCGCCAAATCGCGGGGACAAACAGGATGACTTTGATGAGCGTCCTATTCCTTCAGTCCCTCTCTCCACCGCACGTCGCTTATCGGATCCGCCGAATGAGGGACCCGATCACTTTCTTTCTGTATGGCAGGAGTTCCGCGGTGCGCCGAACCTTAAAACGAAATACTTTCCTTCTCATTGCGATATGGCCTATGGCGATTTTCGCCATCACCGCGATTGCGGCTGAAGCAGCGGTGCCGAAAACAAAGCCAGTTGTTGCGGCGGAAGAATTTGCCAAACTCTTCTTCGATCGGCAGTTTGACAAGGCCGCCGCGAGGTTCGACGCCGCGATGTCAGCCGGCGTTCCAGCCGAAAAACTGCCAGGCTTGCTGACCAAACTCGAGGGGGAACTGGGTCCCTTCAGGGAACGGGGCGCGCTGCGCGTTGAGCGGGTAAAGTCGTACCAGGTGGTTTTCATCCTCTGCCGCTTCGAAAAAGGGACACTCGACATGAAGGTGGCCATCGACGGAAAACTTCGCGTGAGCGGATTGTTTTTCGTGCCTCCCGCTGCCGCGCACCGCAATAAAGCATCGCAGCAAAAGAAACAGCCGGAGCCGATCTCGTGGTGGACTGTGCTCGGGTTTGTCCTCATTGGATTCATCGCTGTAGTGACCGGCGTTCCGCTCATCTTGGAAAGGGTGCCGCCGAATCCATGGTACGGCTTTCGCGTCCAAGCCACGCTGGAAAACCAGGCCGTCTGGTATCCCGCTAACCGTTATCTTGGGAAATGTTCCCTGGTGTTCGGATTGTTTATGATAGTGACCTCCGTTGGGCTCTCCCTCGTCCCAGGCATCAACCCCCTGGTCTACACTTTGTCGTGTGTCGGGGCCCTGGTAGTTGGAGCGAACGTCATGCTCATCCTGAGTGTCCTATTCCTTCAATCCCTCTCTCCACCGCACGTCATCCATCGGGACATTTCCGCCGAATGAGGGAGCCAATTACTTCGTGCTTTCGTGATCGATTCGATCTCATCCCAGCACGATTCGTTTCACGACGAGCGTCGAGGCGTTGAAGTTGAGGAGCAAGCCGACGCGGAGGCGCGTTGCACGGCGATGGCCGCCTCGATGATCCTCGCGGAAAGCGGCTCGAAGTCATGGCCCACGGGAGTTCCTTCAGATCGCTCACGAAAACACGAAAGTACGAAAACACGAAGAAAGCTAGGAAGCTCGCGGGCTCGGGTCAGTTGTTCCGATGGGCACGAGGCCACTGGTCGATCGAGAATCGTTGCCATTACGTGCGTGACGTCACGTTCGGGGAGGATGCAAGCCGGGTCCGAAAGGGTTCCGGTCCCCAAGTAAGAGCTTGGCGCGGGCCTGACGACAACGGTGATAGGCGTGGGGGGGCATCGATCGCGGCGATCCGCGTTGGCGCTAGCTCCGGCAGGCACGCAGGGCATCGGCGGCGGCTTCGACCGTCTGATCGATGTCGTCCTCGGTGTGGGCCGCCGAAACGAAGGCTGCCTCAAATTGGCTGCATGGCAGATAGACGCCGCGGGCGAGCATCTCCCAGAAGAAACGCGCGAAGAGCTTGGTGTCGCTACGGCGAGCATCGTCATAATTGTGCGCGGGGCCATCGTGGAAAAAGAGGGTCAGCATACTGCCGGTGCGCTGGACGACATGTGGGACTCCGGCGTCGGTGGCGGCGCGGTCGAGCCCTTCAGCCAGGCGAGCGGATATTGCCTCGAGGTGTTCGTAAGGGGGCGTGTCACGAAGCACTTGTAAGGTTGTCAGGCCGGCGGCCATGGCGAGCGGATTCCCTGACAGCGTGCCCGCCTGAAAGATGGGCCCAACGGGTGAAACGTGGTCCATGATCGCGGCCGATGCGCCGTAGGCCGCCGCCGGCAGGCCGCCGCCAATGATCTTACCGAGCGCCGTCAGGTCGGGCGTGACTCCGTACAGGGCCTGCGCACCGCCGTAAGCGACTCGAAAACCCGTCATGACCTCGTCGAAAATGAGCAGAGCAGCCGTCTTTTTCGGTCAATTCGCGGAGCGCGGCGAGATACCCCGGCTGGGGCGGGACCAGGCCCATGTTGCCCGCGATCGGCTCGAGCAAGACGGCGGCAACTTGCCCGGGCCAGTGTTTTAGAACATCCGAGACAGCCTGCACGTCATTGAACGGGCAGAGGATCGTGTCTTGCACGGCCCCCTCGGTCACGCCAGGGCTGTTGGGGTTGCCGAGCGTGGTCGCCGCCGATCCCGCCTGGACTAAAAGGGAGTCGATGTGGCCGTGGTAATGTCCGGTCATTTTGATAATCTTCGACCGGCCCGTGACCCCTCGCGCCACGCGTACCGCCGACATGGCCGCCTCGGTCCCCGACGAAACGAACCGCACTTTCTCGATCGATGGAACCGCGTTTGCCACGGTCTCCGCGATTTCGATTTCTCTCACTGTCGGTGCGCCAAAGCTTGAACCCAGATCGAGCGCCTCGACCACCGCCGATCGAACTTGCGGATGCGCATGGCCCAGGATCATCGGGCCCCACGAGCCGATATAATCGATGTATGAGTGGCCGTCGATGTCGTACAGGTAGGCCCCAGAAGCCCGGGCCATGAACGGGGGCTCGCCGCCGACCGCGCCGAATGCGCGGGCGGGACTGTTGACGCCGCCCGGAATCACACGATTGGCCCGTACGAAAGCTTCGTGGCTGGCGGACAGGTCGGAAGTCGGGCCTGGATCGGGCAGGTGTCGCTGTATCCATGGTTAACCCGGTGGTGCCTCCCGTCCCCGCATTCTTATCGAAATCAGACCTCTACGGTTTCTCGGATCAGGCTCCCTCGATCAATTCATCCCAGCTCGCTGCAACCAGGATGCGATCGCTCAGGTGCTCGAGTCGGACAAGGTCGGCGATTGCCTCGACCTTCGCCTTGATGCCGGGCTTCGGTTGTCCGAATTTCAGCCGCCCCTGGCGCAAAAGAATCCGCTTCGCTTCTTCAATTTTTCCTTCGGCTTTTCCTTCGGCTCGACCTTCGCGCAGGATCGCCCGATAAGTCGTTGATTCTCTCATCTTCCGAACTCCTTGAAGGAGGCTTTCTGCCATCCTCCGTGGGTAAACCAAGCCCATCAGTAAGTACGTGGCCGCCCAATAATCTCCAATTTCTTGAGGTTCGGCTTCCATCTCGAACCGCTGTTCCATTCGTTTGATCACCGCGGGCAATTGCGTGGGTGACACTCCGGAAATCGGTGCGAGCGGCAAAGTCGCGATGTCGCCAGCCAGAATTTGATCGACCTGCCGTTCCCAGTTCCGGATCACATTATACCGAAATTGGTGGTAAAGAATCCCGCTTGGGAGGTGATCTTCAAGCACTCCGGACAGGTGGTCGCATCGAATGGTTTGGCCAAGCGAAGTCCCTCGAGTACGCATCATCGCTTACCCCAGTCGCAGCCACTTGGCGACATCAAGCGCGTGATAGGTGAGAATCATGTCTGCGCCAGCCCGCTTCATGCCGGTCAAAGTCTCGAGCACAACCCGTCTCTCATCGATCCAGCCATTGGCGGCCGCGGCCTTGACCATCGCATACTCGCCCGAAACATTGTAGGCAGCCACGGGAACACCGCAGGTCTGTTTCGCTCGCAGAATGATATCGAGGTAAGCCAGGGCTGGTTTCACCATGACGATGTCTGCCCCCTCTGCCAGGTCGAGGCCGACTTCACGGAGGGCTTCAGTGCCGTTGGCCGGGTCCATTTGATAAGAACGGCGGTCGCCGAAGCTAGGGGCGCTTTCGGCGGCCTCGCGAAACGGTCCGTAGTAGCCGCTGGCGAACTTGGCCGCGTAAGACATGATCGGCAGATTGGCGAATCCCGCCTGATCGAGGCCCCGCCGGATAGCCTGCACCATGCCGTCCATCATTCCGGAGGGGGCGATCATGTCGGCGCCGGCCCGGGCGTGACTCACAGCCTGGTCGGCCAAGAGCGGCAAGGTGGCGTCGTTGTCCACGTCGAGGCGGCCGCGGATTTCGGTGAGGGGACCACAGTGCCCGTGATCGGTGTACTCGCAGAAGCATAAGTCGGTGATGACCAAGAGTTCCGGCGCGATTCGGCGGGCAACCCGAATGGCTTCTTGAACAATCCCGTCGTCGCGCGGCGCCCGAGCCGCGGCTGTCTTTGTGCTCGGGGATTCCAAAGAGAAGTATCGCCGGGATACCCAGCTCGGATGCTTCGGCCAAAACTTCGCCCAGCCGGTCGAGCGAAAACTGGTATTGGCCGGGCATCGACGGGATTTCCCGGCGAAGGTTCTTACCGTGATAAACAAAGAGCGGGTAGATCAGATCGTGGATTGCGAGACGCGTTTCACAGACCATGTCGCGCAGTCGCGGATGTCCGCGGAGGCGGCGTGGTCGATGAAGCGGAACCGGAGGCAGGCTGGAAAGTCATCGCGCGATTCCTGGAAAGCGGAGGCGAGGATGGCGGGCTGGATCAAGAGCGGACGCGATCATCGCGGCGAGCCATCGCGGTTTGCACCAGGATTGACCCGCGCGCGGCAATCGACCGAAGTCATTAATGCCCGCGTTTGTGAGTTGAGGCTGGTGCCGGAATCATCCGGACCTCGTTTCCGTTGGCGTCAAAACACTCGAGCTTCAGGTGTTCCGCCGGCGCTGCTCGGGTCAAAGCCGATCTGAATCGTCATGTTGCATTCGGATTCGATCCTCGCGATTTCCTTTCGTTTCCGATTGCCCAGATACGCGGCCACACTGGGGTGCACGGAGACCGCGATCTTGCGGATCTCTTCGCGGTGCGTGGCCAGGGCGAGCAGCCGCATGACGTCGATGGCCATGCTCTCGGCCGTCTTCACGACACCGGCGCCGGTGCAATGGTGGCAATCTTCGTAAACCGAGCGTTTCAGGCTGGGGCGAATGCGTTGGCGCGTCATCTCGATCAAGCCGAAGGCGCTCATCCGCAGCACTTTGGTACGAGCCCGATCGCGTTTGATGGCCTCGCGGACGGCTCGCTCCACGCCGCGCCGATGGCGCTCTTCGCGCATATCGATGAAGTCGTTGACGATCACGCCCCCCAAGTCGCGCAGTCTGAGTTGCCGGGCGATCTCCTTGGCAGCGCGCAAGTTCATTTCATAGGCGGTGCGCTCGGCGTCGTCTTCGACACGGAAATTCCCCGAGTTGACGTCGATGGCCACGAGAGCCTCGGTCTGGTCGATGACGATCGAGCCCCCTTCGGGCAGCGGCACGTGCCGGCGCTGAATCTTGGCAATTTCGTCTTCGATGCCGTATTTGTGAAAGAGCGGAACTTTCTCGTCATAGAGCTTGACGCGGTTGACGAACCGGGGCATCACCACCCGGAGGAAATCCTGGGCTCGCTCGAAAGCCGCGGGTTCGTCGATCCAGATCGTGTCGATCTCCGAGTTGAAAATGTCTCGGATGGTCCGAATGATCATGTCCGATTCTTGGTAAATCGGCGCCGGGGCCTTGGCCTTCTTGATCCGCCTCAGGATCACCTTCCAGAGCCGTAAAAGATAGGCAAGATCTCGGGCCAGCTCGCGCTTGGTTCGCTCCAGTCCCGCGGTCCTGACGATAAAGCCCAGGCCCTTGGGAGGATTGAGCTCGTTCATGATCTCGCGCAGCTTCGCGGCGCTGGTTTTCATCGATGATCTTCCGGGAGACGCCGACGCGATTGAGCCCTGGCATCAGCACCAGATATCGCCCGGGGATGCTGATATAAGTCGAGAGCGTAGGGCCTTTGGTCCCGATGCTTTCCTTGATCACCTGAACCAGCACCTCGTCACCGCGCCGGAATATTTCCTGAATCGGCGGTTTGAGCAATCCCCGGCCTCGGCCGGATCGTCCGCCCCGAGCCGGTTCCTCGCCTCCGCGGGACCGAACCTCGGCCGGGCCTCGAAGCCCATCTCTCGCTCGAGCTCCTCGATCTCTTCGATTTCCCGCCGAATCTCTTGCTCAAGCTCGAGGTCGATTTCTTCTTCGACGAGGGGCCCGGGCAGAACGCCGAGCTCGACACCGGCGAAATCGTCGACCTCAAAACTTTCCCGCTCGCTTTCCCCGAGCTCCCCCAGATCGAGATCATCGAGGTCGGCCACGGGTTCGTCGCGTGGGGCAGGAGCGCGGCCGTGGCTAAAGGGCCTTGCCGACGGACCAGCCGGGGCGAAATCTTCGAAATCGATTTGGGACTCGTCGATCGGCGAGGAGGACGTCAGCTCGCTGGCGGGCCGTTCGCGCCTGCGTCCGCGTCCGCGTCGTCGTCGTCGACGGCCTTCCGGTCGGGCCGAGCTGGTGGGACCGCCGGGAGCCGCTTCCGGGAACAAGTCTGTCTCGTCCTCAGCCGCGAGCTCGGCCATGCGGGGATCGGATTCACCGCCGAGAAGAGGGCCCTCCTCGCGTTCCGGCCATTCTCCGGCGGGAGGGAACAATTCGGCACCGAAAGCCGTGTCCCCTGAGCGTAACCGCTCGCGGCGTGGGACGTAGCCTGGTTCACCTGCCCGATCGTGAGGCTGGGGGCGTTCCCGGTCACGGCCGCGATCACGCGGGGGCTCGGTCGTTCCCGGCGGCGCCGACTCTCGATACCTGGCCGGCGCTCTGGCGCGGGGGGGCGTCGCCGTTCGGATTCGAAGTCAGTTTGAGCGGGCAGGCCGTGAGCGGGACGGTCCGGCCCGATGTCCTGGCCGGATGGTGTCTCGCGCGGTTCTTCCCATTCTCCCCCTCGGGAGCGGATTGCCGCTCTCCCGCCGCGACGCCGCGGCGGCTCATCGCCTCGCGGGAATTCCTCAAAATCAGACGGTAGTGACGGAGGAGGAAGGCGATGTCGTCCTCGGTCTTGACCTTCCGTCTCGCCGCGGTGCATCGGCCCGGATGGACCGCGCGGCCGTTGAGTCCGACTGGGTGGCAGATCCGGATCAAAGGTCTCAACCGGGCGAAGCTCCCCGCTGAAGGGCTCTTCGGATTCGTCGTGAGTGGGCTCGCGGTCGACACCCGGCTCAGGGGCCGAGACGAACCCTGGTTCCGGCTCGCTCGCCCAGGTGCCTTCCTGTTTCCAGGTCCGCTCTGGGGCTTCCGGCCACGCGGGAGTAATCGGGTTGGCGCTTTCGTAAAGAGCGTGCGGAGAGGCTTCCTCCAACCGGAATTGGGATTGCGCCGGAGATGGTTCGGCCGGCTGGTCCGGTTCTAACCTGGGATCGGGCGGCTCGACCAAGCCTTCGCCGAACCGACGTGGTGCCGGGTCGGATCGGTCGCGCCGACCTTTCAGCGATAGGTCGGGTCGTTCACGCTCACGGCCTTTGTCCTTGTCGCGATCGCGATCCCGTCCTCGCTCTCGAGGCCGATCCTCAAGCCGCGGTGGGGCCGGCGGGCCCCCTCCTGGCAAAGAGGCAGGCGGTTCCGGCCGCGGCGGTGAACCGCGGCGGTCATCGCGACCACGACCACGCCGCGGGTCCCGTTTCCGCTCGCGCGCACCTGAATCCGATTCGTCGAGCCCGTTGTCTGTTCGGTCGAAGTACTGAGGCTCGACGTCGGAAACATGCAAGAAACCGTTTCGGCCCACGGAAAAATCGACGAATGCGGCCTGAATAGCCGGCTCGAGGTTGACGATGCGACCTTTGTAGATGTTGCCCGTATAGCTTTCGTGGCTCGTTCGTTCCACGTAAAGTTCCTCCAGGATGCCGTCTTCAATGATTGCGATGCGGCATTCCTCGGGCTGGAGCACATTGATTAGCATTTCTTTCTTCATGTGATCTCTTTTCAAGACTGGCGCCGACGGATCGGCGACCGTGTTCGGTTTGGGGACTTAAAGTTCCACATCGGTTCGTCTCAGGACGGCTCCGTGGTCCAGAAGGTCGCGAAGCGCGAGGGCCTCGAGCAGTTCTTCGGGACGCACGGAACCGTCGGGAGACACTCTCAAGCGGAATCGGAGCAGCCCATCGGCCGTCAGCTCGGCGGCGATCAATTCGGGGCGCAAGTCGAAGGTTGACTCGCGATTGGGCCTGCGCCTAATCAAGGGCCATCGTTCACTGGCAAGTAGCGACTGCAGATTCGACTGCGTCGTGAGACGTCGCTCATCGAGAACCGGAAAACTGTACTCGACCGTCCTGGCGTGCGGCGGCTTTGCGTCGGCTGGAAGCGAATGAGCGTCGATCCAGTCAAATCCGGCGAGAGCCGCCGCGTTTAACCGCGCGAGTACCTCGCGGGGTTCGAGCGGTTCGAAGAGTTCGAGATCGACCACTTCGCAACGACCCTCGATCCCCAGCCCCAACGCGAGAGCGAAGGTCATCTTGGGCCGGGGTTGAAGCCCTGGGTGAAGGCGATGGGGATTCCGGCGCGGCGCAGCATCCTCTCCAGACAGCGCATGATATCACGATGGCTGATCAGGCGGAGATCACCACACTTGGCGAATCGGAGTCGCACTTTGGTGACTGCTGTCATATCCCGCGGATGTGCACGCCGCTAAACCTCACTCGCGGTGCCGTAACGACCAAGGTCGCTCCGAGAGCCGCGTTCAAAAACAAAAGCCCACTCGGGGCCGCCGATCCCTGGCCGTCACCAATCGTCAAATCAACCATGTTCGATCTCGGATCAGGACGGTTCGGGGCGGTTCGCCCCAAGTAGTGTCAGCAATACGTAATCGTCGCGGCAATAAAA